>NZ_JAYRMI010000071.1:0-20444 GCF_041904905.1 Zoogloea sp.
TGCTCGACCACATCCGCAGCCATCTGGACGAGCGGCTGGACGTGGAGGCGCTGGCCGGGCTGGCCCACATGAGCCCGCGCCACTTCTCGCGGCGCTTCACCGCGGAGGTGGGCATGCCGCCGGCGCGGGCGGTGGAGCGGCTGCGGGTGGAGGCCGCCGCGGCGCAGCTTGAGCGCGGCGGCGATTCGGTGCAGGCGGTGGCCCGACGCTGCGGTTTCGGCGACCCGGAGCGGATGCGCCGGGCCTTCGTGAAGATCCTGGGGGTGCCGCCGTCGGCCCGGCGGCCCACCCCGGGCTGAGGCGGATCAGCCGGCCAGCGCCTTGCGGAAGTCGCCGATCACGGTGTCGTAGCGGTTGGGGTCGGTGTCGCGGGCGGCGCCGAACACCGCCGAGCCGGCCACGAAGGTGTCGGCCCCGGCGGCGGCGATCCGGGCGATGTTGTCCACCTTCACGCCGCCGTCCACCTCCAGCAGGATCTGGCGGCCGGTGCGGGCGGTGTAGGCGTCGATCTTGGCGCGGGCCTCGCGCAGCTTGTCGAGGGTGCCGGGGATGAAGCTCTGGCCGCCGAAGCCTGGGTTCACGCTCATCAGGAGCACCACGTCGAGCTTGTCCATCACGTAGTCCATCCAGGTGAGCGGCGTGGCCGGGTTGAACACCAGGCCGGCCTTGCAGCCGCTGTCGCGGATCAGGCCGAGGGTGCGATCGACGTGCTCGGAGGCCTCCGGGTGGAAGGTGACGATGTCGGCGCCGGCCTTGGCGAAGTCGGGCACGATGCGGTCGACGGGCTTGACCATCAGGTGCACGTCGATGGGCGCGGTGGTGTGGGGGCGGATCGCCTCGCAGACCAGCGGGCCGATGGTGAGGTTGGGCACGTAATGGTTGTCCATCACGTCGAAGTGGATCCAGTCGGCGCCGGCGGCGATCACCTGGGTGACCTCCTGGCCGAGTTTCGCGAAGTCGGCGGAAAGCAGGCTGGGGGCGATGCGGTAGCTCATGGGGAAAGGCCCGCGGCGGGCTCGGAGGGGGAGGGAGGCCGGCAGTTTACCGCCGCCCACCGGCCGCGCCAACGTCGCCAACGGTTGCAGGGCGACGGCGATTGGGCTTCAATGAAGCACCCCAACCCGGACTCCAGCCCAGCACCATGACCACGACATCCAAACGGGAAGCCATCGAGGTGACCGCGGTTGCCCGCTTCGTTCCCGAGCAGTCCGACGTGGCGGCCAACCGCTACGTCTTCGCCTACCACATCACCATCCGCAACACCGGCAGCGTCACCGCCCAGCTGGTGAGCCGCCACTGGATCATCACCGACGCCGAAGGCAAGGTGCAGGAGGTTCAGGGCGCCGGCGTGGTGGGCGAGCAGCCGGTGCTCCAGCCCGGCCAGCAGTTCGAGTACACCAGCGGCTGCACCATCGACACCCCGGTCGGCACCATGAAGGGCAGCTACCAGATGGTGACCGGCGACGGCGCCCGCTTCGACGCCCCCATCGCCGAATTCACCCTGGCCATGCCGCGCACCCTCCACTGACGCCCTACAACGGCCGGCGCAGCCCAGCCAGCCGGCCGATCTGGCGATCCTGCCAGCGCCCCAGCAGCGCCTGCCCGACGACGGCGCCGACCAGCGCCATCGCCATGTCGCTCTGGGTGTCCCACGGGTCGCCCTGGGTGCCGAGGAAAGCCTCCGCCCCCTGCCCCAGCGCCACCGCGGCGCCCCACTCGATCAGCTCGTAGAGCGCCGAGATCGCCAGGCAGATGCAGGCCACCACGAAGAACAGCCAGCCGCGCCCGCGCACCACCCGCAGCCGCAGCAGGATCTCCCGCGCCACCAGCGCCGGCACCAGGCCCTGCATGAAGTGGCCGATGCGGTCGTAGGGGTTGCGATCCAGCGCCAGCACCTCCTGCAGCCAGAAACCGAAGGGCACCCGCAGCATCTTGAGTGGCATGCCTGAGTTGCGGGTTGTCGAAGCATGAATGAAAATGTGCCGGCGGGCTTTGGCCCGTATTCCCACGGGCGCCCCAGACCCGATATGGCGGCTTGGCGCTGGTACTGGGCAGCGACCGGCGATGTACTGGCAGACCCACGAGGTTTGCGACCGGCGTCATGCCTCGCGTCCTTGTTCAATCGTCGGACATGAATGAACTGGATGACGACGCCCCAGACGAAGTGGCGTCGGTTGGCACGCTCACCCGTATGGGATCGGCATCAGCGGTGAGAGTTGTTTCGTCCGTTTGGTATCCGGTCCGAGAACGCTTGAGCACGTTACCATCGGCACCAGTGCTATCCCGCTCCTTTCTTTTTTCGCCTTGCCTGCCCAGCAACACCCCCACCCCGATGTGATCGGTCAAGCCAGCACCAAAATTTGCCACCTTTCGAGGTTCTCCCAAACACATATCTGGCCTTGCATACACGCGATCAAACTTCCCACCCTCCTTAACACCTTCACCCGAATCCTTCTTGCAGGTGGTCGGCCCCAGGTCTCTGCTAAACCAAGTCATATGCGGCATCTCAGGGCCTGTCCCGTATAAGTTGAAATCACCCAACAGGGCGTCGAGGTTTTCGTCATTGAGCGTCGCCATCACCGTTTCGGCATAAAGCCCCGCCAATGTTTCGGGCTCATTCACGCCAGGGTGGCTTTTTTCGCCAGGCCCTGGCGCATGCAGAAACCCCAGCCTGAAGTCCTGAACTCCGGATACGCGTACCGTCACAATCGCCGGGTTGCGACAATCTTCAGCCAACTTGGGCTTTTGCCTGTCAGCGATCGCTACTCGATCACCGTACTTCTTTGTTGCCTGGCGCGACGGATACCTACGGTTTTCCATATTATTCCTCGCTGCTTCTATCGTCGCGTGGTAAGCGTCTGTTTGCCGCGTGCTAAAGCTATCCCGCCAACCCTCGAATGCCGTTGCACTGACGAGAGTGCAGCCTCCGCCCCCGATCAACACGATGTTTTCGCGCGTGGAGCTTGAGCCTCCTAACTCGACCACCTGCGACCACCGCCCCTCAAGTGGCTTGAGATCAAGTGATTGGCTTCCAATTGCATCGCGCAGCATTTGCCCCACCTCCGCGCCTCCGCTCTTGTTCTCCAGTATCGCCAACACCCAAGGAGATTTAGGATCGAAACCGTGGTAATCGAGGGAATCGCGAGGCCGCCGCATCGCTTGAGCAATCGTGGCTTTGCCTTTCTGGATGGATTTCTCGCTGTTCGTCTGGATGTTCCAGCAGTAAACCTGCAATCTCATAATCGCCTCCCTGAAAAGTGCGCTGCCTCATAAGAAAGAGAACAAGGTTGCCCCCCAAAGACCGCGCCCCTCGGCAACCATCAATCAAACCCAATCCAAAACAATTATACAGAACCGCATGGTATATCCCGACACATTCTTGGCAGTGCATGCAACACCATCTGGTCATTTCGGGTCAATATCGAACCAGCTCCGGGATCTTCAGGCTCAACCGAAAGTATGCGACGCCACTGCCGTTAACCGGCAGGAGCGCCCTCCAGAACGAGCGTTCGCGTCAATTACATTGCCGTATCCCAAATTATCAAACGAGGCACCGTCACACCCATGTGGATCAGTCGAAGAAAACACGCAGAACTCGAAGCCGAGCTACAAGCCGTGCGATCCCGGGAAGAAACGCTGCGTCGAGAAAACGGCGGCCTGCGCAATGAGCTGCAGATGCTGCAGCAAAGCCGCGCCGAAGACCAGCAGGCCGCCGCCGACCAGCTGGCGGTGGTCCAGCGCATGAGCGCCTTCGGCCAGTCCCTCGGCAACGCCCAGGGCAGCCTGGGCGAGATGGCCAGCCTGCTGCGCGCAGAGAAGGAGAAGGCCATCGAGGCCGCCCACGTCTCCCACGCCAGCGGTCAGGCCACCACCGAGATCGCCCAGAGCCTGTCCCACCTGGCCACCGAATCCGAAGTATCCGCCCGGCAGGTGGAGACCCTGGCCCAGCGCGCCGACGAGATCGGCGCCATCGTCAAGCTAATCCACGACGTGGCCGACCAGACCAACCTGCTGGCCCTCAACGCCGCCATCGAGGCCGCCCGCGCGGGCGAAGCCGGCCGGGGCTTCGCGGTGGTGGCCGACGAGGTGCGCAAGCTCGCCGAACGCACCTCCACCGCCACCCGCGACATCTCGGCGCTCGTCACGCGCATCCGCGACGACTCCACCTGCGCCCGCGACAGCATGGAAACCCTGGCCCGCACGGCCAGCGAGTTCAGCGCCCGCGGCCAGACCGCCACCGGCGACATGCAGCGCCTGATGGCCCTCTCCGGCGCCATGGAAGGCGTCATCGCCGGCAGCGCGATGAAGAGCTTCGTCGAGGTGGCCAAGATCGACCACATCGTCTTCAAGTTCCGCATCTACCTGGCCATCTTCGGCATGATCGACCTCAAGCCCGGCGACGTGGCCAGCCACACCGCCTGCCGCCTGGGCAAGTGGTACTACGAGGGCGAAGGTCAGGTCTGCTTCAGCCGGCTGGCCGGCTACCGGGAGATCGAACCGCCCCACATCCGCGTCCACAACGCCGGCATCGCTGCCCTCGAAGCCCACGCCGCGGGCGACCGGGCACGCCTGCTGCGCCAGCTCGACGAGATGGAAAGCGCTTCGATGCAGGTGCTGGACAACCTCCAGAAGATGGGCGAGACCGCCACCGGCGACCCCTCCCTGCTGTGCCACGAGCACGCGCACGATCACCGCCACGCACATTGACGCCCCGGCCTTGGCCGCCCAGAATCGGGCGCCATGCCAAGCCCAGACACGCTCCTCGCCTTTCTAGGCGTCTCGATCCTCATCACCCTCGCGCCGGGGCCCGACAACCTGATGGTGATCGGCCGCAGCCTGGCCCGCGGCCGCCGCGCCGGGCTGGCCTTCGGGCTCGGCTGCGCGGCCGGCTGCCTCACCCACATCGCCTGGGCCACCCTGGGGGTGGCGGCGCTGGTCCGCGCATCGGCCGGGCTGTTCGCCGCCTTCAAACTGGCCGGCGCGGCGTGGCTGGTGTGGCTGGGCATCCAGGCCCTGCGCGGCGGCGGCACCCTCGCCCCAAGCGCCGACAGCCCGCCCCGCTCCTGGCTGCGGGACATGGCCGGCGGGTTCGTGGCCAACGCCCTCAACCCCAAGGTCGGGCTGTTCTTCCTGGCCTTCCTGCCCCAGTTCGCCGACCCCGCCCGGGGCAGCGTCTCGCTGCAGCTGCTCGTCCTCGGCCTCCTCTTCATCGCCCAGACCGTCGCGATCTTCGGCGCGATGGCCCTCGCCGCCGGCCACATCGGCCGCCTGCTGTCCCGCCGCCCCGGCCTCGGCCCCTGGCTCGACCGCCTGTGCGGCGTGCTGTTCATCGGGCTGGCGGCGAGGTTGGCGAGGGAGGGGTAAGGCGGCCACACACTGCCCTTCTGCTCCTTCCGCCCCACCCACACCCCATCGCCAGCGCACCCTCGACCAGCAAAGCCCTCCTCACTCCTCACCCCTTACTCCTCACTGCCCCCCAATGCGTCGCTCTCCCTCCGGCCCTCCTCCCGCCCCTGCCACCGGCCAACGCCACGACTGGCAGACCATCAAGAAGCTCCTGCCCTACCTGTGGGCCTACAAGTGGCGGGTGCTGTTCGCCCTCGGCTGCCTGATCGGCGCCAAGTTCGCCAACGTGGCGGTGCCGCTGGTGTTCAAGCAGCTGGTCGATGGCCTCGACATCTCCCGCGAGCAGGCCTTCATCGTGGTGCCCGCGGCGCTGCTGGTGGCCTACGGGGCGCTGCGCTTCTCCACCTCGGCCCTCACCGAGCTGCGCGAGATCGTCTTCGCGCGGGTGACGCAGGAAGCCGTGCGGGAGATCTCGCTGCAGGTGTTCCGCCACCTGCACGCCCTGTCGCTGCGCTTCCACCTGGAGCGCCAGACCGGCGGCCTCACCCGCGACATCGAGCGCGGCACCCGCTCCATCGGCTCGCTCATCAGCTACACCCTGTATTCCATCCTCCCCACCTTCGTCGAGATCGGGCTGGTGGTGGGCATCCTGCTGGTGAAGTACGAGCCCAGCTTTGCGCTCATCACGGTGGTCACCCTCACGCTCTACGTCACCTTCACCTTCAAGGTCACCAACTGGCGCACCGCCTTGCGCCGCCAGGCCAACGAGCTGGATTCCGCCGCCAACGCCCGGGCCATCGACAGCCTCATCAACTTCGAGACGGTGAAGTACTTCAACAACGAAGCCTTCGAAACCCGTCGCTACGACACCGAGCTGGCCAAATGGACGGCCGCCCAGATCAAGAACCAGAAGTCCCTGTCGCTGCTCAACGTGGGGCAGGCGGCGATCATCGCCTGCGGCGTCACCGCGATGATGTGGCGCGCCGCGTTGGGCGTGGCCGACGGGCGGATGACCCTCGGCGACCTGGTGCTGGTCAACGCCTTCCTCATCCAGCTCTACATCCCCCTCAACTTCCTGGGCGTGCTGTACCGGGAGATCCGCCAGGCCCTCACCGACATCGAGCGCATGTTCGGCCTGATGGGCACCCACCGCGAGGTGGCCGACGCCCCCGACGCCCAGCCCCTCGCCCGCGGCCCCGCCGACGTGCGCTTCGAGCAGGTGAGCTTCGCCTACGACCCCGCCCGGCAAATCCTCCATGACGTGGATTTCGCCATCCCCGCCGGCCACACCGTGGCGGTGGTCGGGCACTCCGGCTCGGGCAAATCCACCCTTGCCCGGCTGCTCTTCCGCTTCTACGACGTGCAGGGCGGCGCCGTGCGCATCAACGGCCAGGACATCCGCCGGCTCACCCAGGACAGCCTGCGCGCCGCCATCGGCATCGTTCCGCAGGATACGGTGCTGTTCAACGACACCCTGCTCTACAACATCCAGTACGGCCGCCCCGACGCCAGCCGCGACGAAGTGGAGGCCGCCGCCCGCGCCGCCCAGCTGTCGAGCTTCATCGAGCGCCTGCCCGACGGCTGGGAGACCCGCGTCGGCGAGCGCGGCCTCAAGCTCTCCGGCGGCGAGAAGCAGCGCGTCGCCATCGCCCGCACCCTCCTCAAGAACCCCGACATCCTGATCTTCGACGAAGCCACCTCGGCGCTCGATTCGCAGACCGAGAAGGCCATCCAGGCCCAGCTCGACGCCGCCGCCCGGGGCCGCACCACGCTGGTCATCGCCCACCGGCTGTCCACCGTGATGAACGCCGACGAGATCATCGTGCTCGACCAGGGGCGCATCGTCGAACGGGGCAGCCACGCCGACCTCCTCGCCCGCACCGGCGCCTACGCCCGGATGTGGCAGCTCCAGCAGGAAGAGCGGGCCGCCGCCGAAGGCGCCACCGCCTGAGCCCCCGGGCCGCCGCGACAGGCGGATAATCCCCCCGAGGGGCGCGCACGCCGCCCCACCCGTGGGAGCACCGCCATGCCCAACCCGGACCACCTCAGCCGCCTCGACCAGGGCCGCGACGCCTGGAACGCCTGGCGCCAGGCCAACCCCGACCTCGTCCCCCAACTGCGCAGCGCCCCCCTCGCCGGCCGCGACCTGCGCGGCTTCGACCTCCACGACGCCTACCTGCGCCGGGCCCACCTGCAAGGCGCCCGGCTCGACGGCTGCAAGCTGCGCGAAGCCAACCTCAGCGGCGCCGAACTCGAAGGCGCCACCCTCACCGGCGCCGGGCTCGTCGGCGCCAACCTGCGGGCCGCCCGGATGCACGGCGCCGACCTCACCGGCGCCGACCTCAAGAGCGCCATCCTCGTCGGCACCGATCTCACCGACGCCCGGCTCGACGGTGCCCAGGTGTACGGCATCGCCGCCTGGGAGGTCACCCTCGACGGCGCCGGGCAGCGCGACCTCCTCGTCACCCGCCCCGACCAGCCCCGCATCACCGTCGACGACCTCGAAGTGGCCCAGTTCATCTACGTCATGCTCAACCACCGCAAGCTGCGCGACGTCTTCAACACCACCACCCAGCGGGGCGTGCTCATCCTCGGGCGCTTCGGCGGCGGCGGGCTCGAGGTGCTCCGTGCGGTGGCCGACACCCTGCGCCAGCACGGCCTGCTGCCGGTGATCTTCGACTTCGAGCGCCCCCGCCAGCGCAACTACACCGAAACCGTGGTCACCCTCGCCGGCCTGTGCAGCTTCGTCATCGTCGACCTCAGCGGCCCCTCGGTGCCCCAGGAGCTGCAGGCCATCGTCGGCGCCACCCTGCGCATGCCCCTGGTGCCCATCGTCGAAGGCGAGCGCAAGCCCGCCGCCATGCTCGCCGACTTCGCCGAACTCGACGGCTACCTCGGCCCGCCCATCCGCTTCGACGACATTCCCGCCCTCGTCGCCCAGCTCCCCGCGCGGGCCATCGCCCCGGCCCAGGCCTGGCTTGCCCGGCGGCGCGACAAACTCGCCGCCATCGAAGGCTGACGGCGCGATTTCACCGCCCTGTAACAGCCGTTGCGTAGGGTTTCGCGGTCGATCGACCTTACCGCAGGAGCCCCACCCGTGTTCACCCCGCGCCTCACCGCCCGTCTCGTGGCGGCCGCCCTCGCCGCCGCCCTCGCCCCCGCCGCCCACGCCGGCGTCTCCCTCATCGGCATCGGCCAGCTCGGCGGCACCGACCGCTCCGGCCTCACCGGCACCCTGGAGAACGGCGCCCCCGCCAACACCCTGGGCGGCCTGGGTTCGGCCATCGCCTGGGCCGGCGGCGACACCTACTACCTCAGCCCCGACCGCGGCCCCAACGCCAGCAACTGGAACGCCGCGGTGGACGACACCACCTCCTGGATTCCCCGCTACCAGACAGTCAGCCTGGGCCTCGCCGCCGCCAGCTTCAGCGCCGGCAGCGTCGCCACCCTCAGCCCCAGCCTCACCGCCACCACCCTGCTCTCCAGCACCGCCGCCCTCGACTACGGCAGCGCCCCGGTCCTCACCGACGGCAGCGGCAAGTACTACTTCACCGGCCGCGCCGACGCCTTCGGCGCCGGCCTGTCCACCAACGGCAACAACGCCCGCTTCGACCCCGAAGGCATCCGCGTCGCCGCCAACGGCAAGAGCGTCTTCGTCACCGACGAGTACGGCCCCTACGTCTATCGCTTCGACACCGCCACCGGCAACCGCATCGACGCCTACACCCTGCCCGACAAGTTCGCGGCCGGCACCCTGTCGGCCCAGGGCGCCACCGAGATCGCCGCCAACACCAGCGGCCGCGTCGCCAACAAAGGCATGGAAGGCCTCGCCATCACCCCCGACGGCAAGACCCTGGTAGGCGTGATGCAGAGCCCCCTGCTGCAGGACGGCGGCACCGACGCCAGCACCGTGCGCATCGTCACCATCGACATCGCCAGCGGCAAGCTCACCCACGAATACGCCTACAAGCTCGACAACATCGGCACCGTCGCCAAGCCCAAATACGGCAGCATCAGCGAGATCGTCGCCATCAACGACCACGAGTTCATCCTCGACGAGCGCGACGGCAAGGGCCTGGGCGACGACTCCAAGGCCGTCCAGAAAAAGCTCTACCGCATCGACCTCGCCGGCGCCGCCGACGTCTCCGCCCTCACCGGCGAAGCCGCGCTCGCCCCCAAGGCCGTCGCCAAGAGCCTGTTCGTCGATCTGGTCGCCCTGCTCAAGGCCAACGGCTTCACCGACCGCAGCATCCCCGCCAAGATCGAGGGCCTCGCCTTCGGCCCCGACGTGATGGTGGACGGCGTGCTCCAGCACACCCTGATCGTGGTGAACGACAACGACTTCCTGGATACCGTGCCGGTGCAGGGTAGCCCCACCGCCAACCCCAGCCAGTTCCTCGTGCTGGGCGTCACCGCCGACGCACTCCCCACCTACCAGGCCCAGCAGATCCCCGAACCCACCACCCTCGCCCTCGCCGCCCTGGGCCTGGGCGGCCTCGCGCTGCGCCGCCGCCCGCGCTGAACCACCCGCCTCAAAAAACCAAAGGCCCGCTCCGGCGGGCCTTGATGCATCTACCGTAGCCTCAGCACTGAACTCCGCCGAACTACGCTGTAGCCAGATACGGTATGGCCCGGCTCGGTGAATTCATTCCTTGCCCGCCGCGCCAGGATCGCTCCGTGAGACCCGAGCGCTGCTTGAGGGCGCCCCTCTTCCTCATCAACACAAGCTGGGCGAAAGCAGCGGACGAAGACTGCCGTCGCACAGGCGCAGTAGCGGTTGCGCCGTATATCCGAAAAGATATAATTCATGCCTAAAAAGAAGCAAGTTCCCGTTCCGGGATATGGGTTGCGCTGTTCTTTGTCTTGTTAAACAGCCTTCCCTTTTCAGCCACGCCTCAGAAACTTGACATTGATCGAGAAGCGGATGAAAGCGATGCTCGCCCAGTATGGCGCGAGAGGGCGACCAGGATGACACGCAAAGACCACTCTCAAGGCACCGATGACACATTGGCTAAGCTGGGCTTCGCTGATGCGGAGGAACTTTCAGCGAAAGCCGTCTTGGCGATCAAGTTGAACGAACTGATCGACAAGCGCGGCCTTAGCCAGATCAAGACCGCGCATATCACCGGCATGACACAACCCAAGGTGTCTCAGGTGCGACGCTACAAGCTGCAAAACATCTCGCTTGAACGCTTAATGCAGGCATTGGTCTCGCTAGACCAGCATGTCGAAATCATCATTCGACCCGCACGGCGGGCGAATGGAGCCGGTATTACCGTCGCAGCTTGACGAGCAGAGCACACCAGAAAATAATGAAATTCGCGTATGAAGACCTGAGTGATGGTCAGTTCGAGACCCTGATCATTCTCCTGTGTCAGCGGCTGCTTGGAGCCTCCGTACAGGGCTTCGCGAAAGGGCCTGATGGTGGGCGCGATGCCAAGTTCATGGGAACAGCAGAACTACACCCAAGCAAAATGGCGCCATGGGCCGGCACAACCATCGTCCAGGCCAAGCACACCAACGGATATAACCGAAATTTTTCCGAATCTGACTTCTTCAGCCCGAACGCTGCGAACACAGTGCTGGGTAAAGAAATTCCTCGCGTAAAGAAACTGCGCGAAAGCAAGCAGCTCGATCATTACATGCTGTTCGCTAACCGCCGTCTGGCGGGCAATGCCGAAACGGAAATACGCAATTACATCGCGTCACAGTGCGACATCCCCGTATCGTCAATCTACCTCTGCGGACTGGAGCAACTCGAAATCTGGCTGAAGCGGTTCCCAGAGGTTGCGAGGGAAGCAGACCTAGATCCAGTCGATTCGCCGCTGATCGTCAGCCCCGATGACTTGGCCGAAGTAGTGCAAGCGCTTGCCCGACAACAAGATGGTTTGGTCGCACTGCTTGACACGCCACCAACGGCACGGGTGACTTACGAGCAGAAAAACGCACTCAACAACATGAGTTTTGAATACGCCAAGGCGCAACGGCGGAAGTATCTAAAGGAAACCGCTCAAATTCGGGCTTTTCTGGCGGCACCGGAAAACCTCGACCTGCTGCGCATGTACGAGTCGGTGGTAGATGAATTCCAACTCAAGATCATCGCAAAGCGCAAGGACTACCAGACCTTCGACGAGGTTATGGAGTATTTGGTAGATCTATTGTTCAACCGCGACCCTGTCTTGCGGCAGCACGCCCACAAGCGCTTGACGCGTGCCGTGCTGTTCTACATGTACTGGAACTGCGACATTGGGGAGGTGGGCGATGCTACGGCCGACCAAGCACTCTCATCCTGATCGCACGGTCATTAACGTCTCGTTGCTGCTACTGGCTCGTCTGAAGGCTCGGCGCGTGGATGAGTACGACGTACTGCGCAAATTCGCAAAAAAAAGTGTCGCCGGTGGGGACGTGCTGTTCTTGCCGGCACTGAATTTTCTGTATCTCATGGGTCTGATTGAATATCTCCCCAAGACCGACGCCGTGGAGTACATGGGGCCAAATGAAGCTGTCTAGACTTTATTCCAACAAGCCTGACTTGTTCGAGCCTGTGGAGTTCGTCCAGGGCCTAAACGTTGTCATGGCCGAAATTCGCCTGCCGGAGAACCGAAACAAGGACACTCACAACCTCGGCAAGACCACGTTTGGGCGATTGCTTGACTTCGGCTTTCTTGCCAAGCGCGACCAAAAACTCTTTCTCTTCAAGCACATAGAAATATTCAAGGACTTTATCTTCTTCCTGGAAATCGAACTGGAAGATGCTTCGTTCGTGACAATCCGGCGGGGTGTGGAAGAAGCAACCAAGATTAGCTTTAAGCGCCACGAGGCCGGGCGCCAGGACCTGTCGGGGTTCCCGCTGGCGGAGTGGGATCACCAGGACATGCCCTTCGAGCGGGCGCGTGATCTGTTGGACGGATTGCTTGACTGGCGCGCACTCAAACCCTGGGCGTTCCGTAAAGGCTTGGGCTATCTGCTGCGCTCTCAGGACGATTTTCGAGACGTGTTTCATCTGCGCAAGTTCGCTGCTGCGCATTCGGATTGGAAGCCTTTTCTGGCTCACGTTCTCGGCTTTGACGCTCAACTCGTGGCGCAGCACTACGAGAAGGAAGAGCAACTTGCTGAGAAGCAGTTCACCGCGCAGACCATAAAGAACGAACTGGGCGGATCCATTGAGGACATCAGCAAGATCGAGGGCATCCTGTTGCTCAAGCAGAAAGAGGCTGAAAAGAAGCAGAAACTGCTCGATGCCTTCGACTTCCGTGCCCAGGACAAGGACAGCACCAAGCACTTGGTCGATGACATCGACGAACGCATCGCGTCGCTCAATGCTGAACGCTACTCGCTCAATCAGAACAGGAAGAAGATCATCACCTCGCTGGAGGAAGATCAGATCCTTTTCAGTCCTGACGAAGCGCAGCGTCTGTTCGAGGAAGCAGGCGTGCTGTTCAAGGGCCAGATCAAGAAGGACTTCCAGCAGTTGATCGCGTTCAATCGGGCGATTACCGAAGAGCGCCGCGGATATCTGCAGGAAGAACGTGTAGAGGTCGAAGCTGAGCTTAAACGCATCAATGCAGAACTGAATACCCTGGGCAAAAGGCGCTCGGAGGTGCTTTCATTCCTGAGCGGAACCGATATCTTTGGCAAGTACAAGCAGGTCTCCGACGAGATGGTGACGCTGCGTGCCGACATTACTTCGCTGGAGCGTCAACGTGGCTTCCTGCATCGGCTCCAGGAGCTGCGAACCGAGATCAGAGCGTTGACCGAAGAGCGCGGCCATCTACAGACCCAGATCGAGGCGAATGTCGAGAAGCAAAACTCGGATCAGAACAGCTTGTTCTCGGCAATCCGCGTGTTCTTCAGCGAAATCGTCGAGGAGGTGATCGACCGCAAGGCGCTGCTGAGCGTATCGCCAAACCAGTTGGGCCACTTGGAGTTCAAGGCGGAAATTCTTGACGAGTCAGGCAACGCAACTAGCGCCGATCTTGGGCATACATACAGGAAATTGCTGTGCATTGCCTTTGACTTGGCTATCCTGCGAGCACACTTGGACGACAAGTTTCCGCGCTTCGTTTACCACGATGGCGTGTTCGAGTCCCTAGATGATCGCAAGAAGAAAAATCTGCTGGCGGTCATTCGTCGGTATGCCGACTTAGGCCTTCAACCCATCATCACACTGATCGACTCAGATCTGCCTTTGCGGCCCGATGACGAAGCTGTATTCGATGCCCACGATATTGTCGTGACGCTGCACGACGAGAGCGAACGGGGGCGACTGTTCAAAATGCGTGCATGGTGATTTCCGTTTTGTGCAGCGAGCTGCCTGGCAGCTTCAGACGGTAAATTGGAAAGCATCTGCCGAAAAAACGCTGCGAAAGAAAGTAATGACCAAAATTTGCCTTCACCCGTTGTGCCACCAGATCTTGAGCGCCGCTATCTGATTTCAAGAAGGCTTAATAGGAGACATCTCCCATAAGGCACTGGAACCTCAGCAGCGCCCGGTGAGCAGGAACACCGGGTAATCCCGCTGGGGCTTACGCACCACGCTTGCCGACACCACCGCCACCTCGCCAAAGCCCGCGCCTTCGGCAATCCGACCGATCTCGGCCCGGTCGAAGCCCTTGTGGAAGACGCCGGTGTCCTCGCTGTGGAAGCTGCCGTCCTCGCTGTCCAGATCGGCCAGGGCGATGAAGCCGCCCGCCTTCAGCATCGCCCGGAAACGCCGGAAGAGCGCGCCGACATCCTCCACGTGATGCAGCGTCATCGACGACACGATCCCGTCGAAGCGCTCGTCGATCGCCTCCCGCACCAGATCCACCGCCCGGATCTCCACCGGGCACGCGAGGCGCGGGATCTTCTCGGCCAGCTGGCGGTTCATGGATTCGGACACATCCACCGCGGTGATCCGTCCCACCAGCGGCGCGATGCGCTCCAGCAGCAGGCCGGTGCCCGAGCCGAAATCCATCAGATGCATGCTGCGGTCGAGGCGGATCGACGCCTGCAGCGCCGCCGCAATCGCCGCCACGTTATCCACCCGGGCGGTGTTGCTGTCGAAATCCGCCGCCTTGTGGGCAAAGTAATCCTTGGACATGGTCTTCCTGCAATCAAGCGCACCCGCGCGGAGCGCCGATTGTGCCCCCGTCGGGCCGGCGGAGGAAAGTCAGCCCGCCGTGAGCTTCTTCGGTTTCCTGGGTTTAGGCAGCGGCAACGCGTCGGCGGTCAGGCGGATCAGCCGGGCAAACCACTCACGGTCGTCCAGCGCCTCGCCGATCAGCAGCCACGGCTTGGCGCCGGGATACGGAAAGCCCTCCGTCACCGCCCCCACCCACGCCACCCCCGGCCCGGTCGGCTTCACGAACACCTGGTTGTCGCACACCAGCGCCACCACCTTGCCCTCGCAATACAGCGCGTACTCGCCGAACATCTTGCGAAAGCTCATGCTCCCCGCCGACGCCGCCTGATCCGCCACATACTCGACAAACGCCCGCTCCGTCCCCATCCCCACCTCCCCGAAACCGCAGTCAGGCGGAGATTCTAAGCCGGCCTCGCCCCGAAGATGGATGGCATACTGCAGGCAGCCCTCACCGCCCCGCCGCCGACACCGCATGGCCCCGACAAGCAACTTCGCCTTTCTAGCCGAACACGCCCCGGTCTTCCTGCAACTGGCCACCACGGCCGAGCAGGTTTTTGCGTCCGACCCCAACACCACGCTCGTCAAGCTGCGCCAGCTGGGCGAAGCGCTGGCCCAGGATGTTGCCGCCCGCGTGGGGGTCGAGTTCGACACCGAAACCCGGCAAGCCGACCTCCTCTTCCGGTTGAGCCGCGAGATCGACCTCGACCCCACCGTCCGCGGGCTCTTCCACACCCTGCGCATCGAGGGGAACAAGGCCACGCACCAGTTCCGCACCCTGCACAAAGAGGCCATGGACGGCCTCCGGGTGGCGCGCGAGCTGGCCATCTGGTTCCACCGCAGCTTTGGCGCGGCGGGGGCCAGCTTCAAGCCCGGGCCCTTCATTCCTCCGCCCGACCCCAGCGCCGAACTGCGCGCCCTCCAGGCCGAGATCGAAAGCCTGCGCGCCGACCTCGCCGGCAAGCACCAAGCCCTCGACACCCACCGGCGGCTGGCCGACCTCCTCCACCGGGAGAAACAGCAGTTTGCCGATCTGGCCAGACGGATGGAGCAGGACGCCGCCGCCTCCTTCGCCCTGGCCGAAGAACAAAGCGCCCGGGTGGACGCCCTCCGGCGCGATTTCGAGGCACGCCTCAAGGCCCTCCAGGCCCAGCTCGACGACGCCCGGAGCGACGCCCGCGAGGCCTCGCAGCAGATCGCCCGCCGCGCTCGCCAGGCTGCCCGCCAACTCGTCCTCAGCGAAGAACTCACCCGCATCCTGATCGACCGGCAACTGACCGACGCCGGCTGGGAAGCCGACACCCAGCGCCTCGCCTACGGCAAAGGTGCGCGGCCCGCCCGGGGCCACAACCGGGCCATCGCCGAATGGCCCGCCGAAGGCCGGCAGGCCGCCGACTACGTGCTCTTCGCCGGGCTCACCCCGGTCGCGGTGGTCGAAGCCAAGCGCGAGAACCAGCACGTCGCCGGCCGCATTCCCCAGGCCGAACGCTACGCCCGCGGCTTCAGGCAACAAGCGGGCTTCGAACCCGCCTGGCACCGGGAAGGCCGCCCCGCCGGCTGGCCCGACGCCCAAGGCCGGGTGTTCCAGATCCCCTTCGTCTACGCCAGCAACAGCCGGCCCTACCTGGCCCAGCTGGCCGAACAGAGCGGCACCTGGTTCCGCGACGTGCGCAGCCCGGCCAACCTGGCCCGGCCCCTCATGGACTTCCACACCCCGGCGGGGCTGCTCGACCGCCTCACCCGCAGCAAAGCCGCCGCCGAGGCCGCCCTCGCCGCCGAAGGCTTCGCCTACCTGCAACTGCGGCCCTACCAGGAACACGCCATCCAGGCGGTCGAGCAGGCCCTCGCCGCCGGGCGATCCCGCTGCCTGCTCGCCATGGCCACCGGCACCGGCAAGACGCGCACCGTCATCGGCCTGATGTACCGCTTCCTCAAAGCAGAGCGCTTCCGCCGCATCCTCTTTCTGGTGGATCGCACCGCCCTGGGCACCCAGGCCATGGACAACTTCAACGAAGCGCAGCTCGAGCAGAACCAGCCCCTCTCCAGCATCTACAACATCGCCGCGCTGGGCGACATGGCCATCGAAGCCGAAACCCGAATCCAGGTCGCCACCGTGCAGGCCATGGTCAAGCGCATCTTCCAGTCCGACCGCCCGCCCGGCATCGACGACTTCGACTGCATCGTGGTGGACGAAGCCCACCGGGGCTACGCCCTCGACCAGGAGATGACCGAAGGCGAGATGCAACTGCGCGACCAGGCCCAGTACCTCGCCACCTACCGCCGCGTGCTCGACTACTTCGACGCCGTGAAGATCGGCCTCACCGCCACCCCCGCAAGGCAGACCGCCGACATCTTCGGCAAGCCCGTTTACACCTACTCCTACCGCGAGGCCGTGGCCGACGACTGGCTCATCGACCACGAACCGCCGATCCGCTACCAGACCCTCCTCTCCCTGAACGGCATCCACTTCGACAAAGGCGAGACCGTCAGCCTCCTCGACCCCGGCACCGGCGAGATCGAACAGTCCGCGCTCGACGACGACCTCCACTTCGACATCGACGCCTTCAACCGCCGGGTCATCAACGAAGACTTCAACCGCGTCGTCTGCGAGCAGCTCGCCCAGGAACTCGACCCCTTCGGCGAAGAGAAGACCCTCGTCTTCTGCGCCACCGACCTCCACGCCGACATGGTCAAGCGCCTGCTCGACGACGCCTTCAAGGCCGTGCACGGCGACGCCTACGTCGAAGCCGCGGTGCGCAAGATCACCGGCAAATCCGACAAGGTCGACCAGCTCATCAAGCACTTCAAGAACGAGCGCTACCCCAACATCGCCCTCACCGTCGACCTGCTCACCACCGGCATCGACGTCCCGCGCATCTGCCACCTCGTGTTCCTGCGCCGGGTGCGCTCGCGCATCCTCTACGAACAGATGATCGGCCGCGCCACCCGTCGCTGCGACGCCATCGGCAAGACCGTCTTCAAGATCTACGACCCCGTCGACCTCTACGCCGCGCTGCAGCCCGTCAGCACCATGAAACCGCTGGTCAAGGATCCGAAGATCGGCCTCGACCAGCTCGTCGCCGAACTCCACAATCCCGCCAGCTTCGACGCCCCCGGCACCCGTCACGGCGAACTGCACGCCCACGACGTGCTCGACGCCATCGCCCAGAAGCTCATGCGCGTGCTCCGCGACGCCACCCACAAGGCCGACAAACGTCCCGCCCTCAAGGCCCGCCTCGCCGAACTCGAACAGCACTGGAACGTGCCCCCCGCCCGGCTCCACGTCCACCTCCGGGCGCTCGGCCCCCGGGCCGCCGCCGACTTCATCGGCCAGCACACCGGCCTGCTCCAGCAGCTCGACGAAGTACGGGCCCTCGCCGGCAACCCCTACGCCCCGGTGATCTCCGGACACCCGGACGAACTCCTCCTGCGCGAACAGAACTACGGCGACTACACCCGCCCCGACGACTACCTCGACAGCTTCACCCGCTTCGTCCGCGAGCAGCTCAACCAATCCGTCGCCCTCGCCGTGGTCGTCAACCGCCCCCGCGACCTCACCCGCGAACAGCTCAAGGAAGTCCGCCTGCTCCTCGACCGTCACGGCTACCCCGAAGCCCGCCTCCAGACCGCCTGGCGCAACAAGACCAACATCGACCTCGCCGCCGGCATCGTCGGCTACATCCGGCAGGCCGCCCTTGGCGAAGCCCTCATCCCCTTCGACCAACGGGTCGCCCGGGCCATGGCGCACATCCACACCCTCACCGCCTGGACACCCATGCAGCGCAAATGGCTCGACCGCATCGCCAGGCAGCTTGGCCACGAGATCGTGCTCGACGCCGACTTCGTCAACCGCGCCTTCGCCGGCGACGGTGGCGCCCGGCAGCTCGACATCCGCCTCGGCGGCAAGCTGCAGACCGTCCTCGACGCCCTTGCCGCATCCCTCTGGCCCAGCGCAGCCTGACAGCCCCTTCGGCGACGCAAGTCATCGCAAGGGGCCGCGCTATTTTATTTTCAGCCCGCTAAGTAAAATAGCCTCGACGCCAGTTTCAACTTCCCCACCACCATGCACCGCGGACTCACCGGCACCTACACCCCCAGCATCGCCGGGGGACACACCTGCCAGGCCTTCATCCCCCACCCGCTGCCGCCCGCCCCGGCCCTGGTCTTCGACGACCGGCTGCAAGCGCGCCTCAACGACGCCCTCCTCGCCCTCGGGCGCCTCGACGCCATCACCAGCCTGCAGCCCGACGCCCGGCTCTTCCTGTACAGCTACGTGCGCAAGGAAGCCGTCATGTCCTCGCAGATCGAAGGCACCCAGTCCTCCCTCTCCGACCTCCTGCTCTACGAGATGGACGCCCAGCCCGGCGTCCCCATCGACGACGTGCAGGAAGTCTCCAGCTACGTCCACGCCCTCGACCACGGCCTCGCCCGCCTGCGCGACGGCCTGCCCCTCAGCCGGCGCCTCCTCTGCGAGGTCCACCAGGCCCTCATGACCGCCGGGCGCGGCATCCAGCGCAGCCCCGGCGAGTTCCGGCGCAACCAGGTCTGGATCGGCGGCCACCGCGCCGACGAAGCCCACTTCGTCCCCCCGCCCCCCGACCGGCTCGACGACTGCTTCGCCGCCCTCGAACGCTTCCTCAACGACGTGGACGGCCCCACCGCCCCCGTCATCAAGGCCGCCCTCGCCCACGTCCAGTTCGAAACCATCCACCCCTTCATGGACGGCAACGGCCGCCTCGGGCGCCTGCTCATCCCCCTCGTGCTCGTCGAAGCCGGGGTGCTCCAGGAACCCCTGCTCTACCTCTCCGTCTTCTTCAAGCGCCACCGCCAGACCTACTACGACCTGCTCCAGCAAGT
This sequence comes from Zoogloea sp., assembly GCF_041904905.1. GTDB lineage: Bacteria > Pseudomonadota > Gammaproteobacteria > Burkholderiales > Rhodocyclaceae > Zoogloea. The sequence continues at coordinate 19,325 of NZ_JAYRMI010000071.1, forward strand.
CCGCACCCACGGCGACTGGGAAGCCTGGCTGCGCTTCTTTGCCGACGCCATCGCCGCCACCGCCACCCAGGCCGTCCGCACCGCCCAGCAGCTCACCGCCCTCCACGCCCGGGACAAAGCCCGCCTCGCCACCATCGGCCGCCTCTCCGGCTCCGCCCTGCAGGTGCTCGACGCCCTGTACGCCCGTCCCATCTCCAGCATCGCCGCCCTCACCCGCGCCACCGGGCTCACCCCCGCCACGGTCGGCAAGGCCGTCGACGCCCTCGAAACCCAGTTCGGCATCGTGCGCGAACTCACCGGCCACCGCCGCAACCGCATCTACGCCTACAGCGCCTACATCGCGCTGCTCAACCAGGACACCGACGACTGACCGCCCCATGAGCAACAACGAAATCGTCCAGAAACTCTGGAACCTCTGCGACGTCCTGCGCGACGACGGCATCAACTACTCCGACTACGTCACCGAACTCGTCCTCCTCCTCTTCATCAAGATGGAGCACGAAAACGCCCACAGCGGCGTCATGACCGGCCACAAGCTCCCCGCCGGCGCCCGCTGGCCCGACATCGCCAGCCTCAGCGGCATCAAGCTCCTCAACCACTACCGCAGCACCCTGCTCGACCTCTCCAGAAGCACCGACCCGCTCCTCGCCGCCATCTACGCCGACGCCCAGACCCGCCTCAAGGAGCCGCGCCACCTGGAACAGCTCATCAAGAGCATCGACGCCATCGACTGGTTCTCCGCCCAGCGCGACGGCCTCGGCGACCTCTACGAGGGCCTGCTCGAAAAGAACGCCACCGAAACCAAATCCGGCGCCGGCCAGTACTTCACCCCGCGCCCCCTCATCGACAGCATCGTCGCCCTCATCGACCCCCAGCCCGGCGAGACCGTGCAAGACCCCGCCGCCGGCACCGCCGGCTTCCTCATCGCCGCCGACGCCTACATCAAGCGCAACACCGACAAGCTCTACGACCTCCCCGAAAAGCAGCGCAACTTTCAGCGCAAGCACGCCTTCATCGGCATGGAACTCGTGCCCGGCACCCGCCGGCTGGCCCTGATGAACTGCCTGCTCCACGGCATGGAAGGCGACGCCGCCGGCGTCGTGCACCTGGGCAACACCCT
>NZ_JAYRMI010000120.1:0-3516 GCF_041904905.1 Zoogloea sp.
TCAACACCTCGCCAGAGCCGGTGAGCAACGTCGTCACGTCGCTGGGCGAGGACGCGCTGTTCGTCGGCGGCATGTGGACGCTGGTCCACCAGCCGCTGCTGTTTCTCGGCGCGCTGGCGGTGTTCTGCGTGCTCGCCACGGTGGCCATCGTGCTGCTGTGGCGCTTCATCGCCCGGATCTTCCGGCGCCGGCCCCAGGGGGCGGCTTGAGCCCCGCGGGGTGACGCCCAAGCTGGGCATGTAACAAAAAGAACAAAAATTAGGAAATCCCGAGTTTATGCACTTAAACTATGGCTGTTCGTTTCAGGATAGCCAGGGAACCGCCATGACCCTCCCCACCCACGTCCGCCTCGTCGAGATGGGCCCCCGCGACGGCCTGCAGAACGAAAAGCAGGTGGTCGGCACCGAGACCAAGCTCGAGCTGATCGCCCGCCTGGGCGCCGCCGGCCTGCCCGCCATCGAAGCCACCTCCTTCGTGTCGCCCAAATGGGTGCCCCAGATGGGCGACAACGCCGAAGTGCTGCGCCGCATCGCGCGCCTGCCGGGCGTTGCCTACCCGGTGCTCACCCCCAACCTGCAAGGCTTCGAGGCCGCGCTGGCTGCCGGGGCCACCGAGGTGGCGGTGTTCGGCGCCGCGTCCGAATCCTTCAGCCGCAAGAACATCAACTGCAGCATCGCCGAATCCCTCAAGCGCTTCGAGCCGGTGATGGCCGCCGCCCAGGCAGCCGGGGTGAAGGTGCGCGGCTACGTCTCCTGCGTGCTGGGCTGCCCGTACGAAGGCGAGGTGAGCCCGCAAGTGGTGGCCGACGTGGCCGCCACGCTCTACCGGATGGGCTGCTACGAGGTGAGCCTGGGCGACACCGTGGGCGTCGGCACCCCGGGCAAGACCCGGCGGATGCTCGACGCGGTGGCCCGCCAGGTGCCGGTCGAACACCTCGCCGGCCACTACCACGACACCTACGGCCAGGCGGTGGCCAACATCTATGCCTCGCTCGAAGCCGGCGTCGCGGTGTTCGACGCGGCGGTGGCGGGCCTGGGCGGCTGCCCCTACGCGGCGGGCGCCTCGGGCAACGTGGCCACCGAAGACGTGGTGTATCTGCTCGACGGCCTGGGCATCCACACCGGCGTCGACCTGGACGCGCTGGTGGATACCGCCGGCTGGATCAGCGAACGCCTGGGCCGCCCGCCGGCCTCCAAGGTGGCGCGGGCGGTGCTGGCGAAGCGGGCCGTGCACGTATAAGCTTGGAGACCCACGAAGACCCGCCGACCACGAGCGGCGGGCGTCGACCCCCAGAGCGCGCCATGACCATCCAATCCCCCTGCACCTCCGTCTGTCGCATGAACCCGGCCACGGGCTACTGCGAAGGCTGCTTCCGCACCATCCCCGAGATCACCGACTGGAGCCGCGCCGACGACGCCCGCAAGCGCGCGATCCTCGCCGAGGTGGCCGGTCGTCGCGCCGCTGCCGACCTCTTCGAGGGCGGCCTGCGCGGCGAATGCGTCAGCGACGGGTGAGGCGGCGATGAGCGAAGACAATCCCTGCATCGGCATCTGCGAGATCGAGGACGGCTACTGCACCGGCTGCGGCCGCAGCGCCGACGAGATCTTCGGCGAGACCGACACCGACCCGGCAGGCAGCGAGGCCGTAGCCGAAGCGCCGCCGCCCCCGGCCGGCCCCCTCGTCAGCACCGACTGAGCCCGTCGTGCTGCCCCCCGGCATCCGGGTGCTGGAGCGTGGCTGGCTGTCGGCCAACAACATCCTGCTGTTCGACGGCGACGACGCCACGCTGATCGACAGCGGCTATGTCACCCACGCCGCCCAGACCGTGGCGCTGGTCCGCGAGGCCCTGGGCCCGCGGCGGCTGGCGCGCCTGCTCAACACCCACTCCCACTCCGACCACATCGGCGGCAATGCCGCGGTGCAGCGCGCCTTCGGCTGTCGCATCGGCGTGCCCCAGGGCATGCTCGAGGCGGTCCGGGCCTGGGACGAGGACGCCCTGCTGTTGAGCGTCGCCGGGCAGCAAGGCGAGCCCTTCGCGGCCGATCACGCCCTCGCCCCCGGCGACCGGCTCACGCTGGGCGGGCTCGAATGGCAGGCCCTGCCGGCTCCCGGCCACGCCATGGACGCCCTGGTCTTCCACGCGCCGGACGCCCGCGGCCTGATCTCCGGCGACGCCCTGTGGCGGAACGGCTTCGGCATCCTGTTCGCCGAGGTGATCGGCAGCGGCGGCGGCATCGAGGCCACCCGCGCCACCCTGGAAGCCATCGGCCGGCTCTCCATCGACTGGGTGATTCCCGGCCATGGCGCGCCCTTCGTCGAGGTGGACGAAGCCCTCGCCGCGGCCTTCGCCCGGCTGCGCTACTTCGAGGAGGACGGCGCGCGGATGGCCCGCAACGCGATCCGCGCCTGTTTCACCTTCACCTTGCTGGAGCGTCGGCGGCTGCCGCTGGCAGCGCTGGCGGCCCACCTGGCCGGGGTGCCCCTGTTCCGCGAGGCCAACCGGCGCTTCCTGGGGCTGCCGCCCGAGGCCCTCGCCGGCTGGCTGGTGGACGAGTTGCTGCGCAGCGGTGTGGCGGAAATCCGTGAGAAATGCCTCGTCGCCACATAATTTGACAGTTTTGTGATTTTTTGTAGAGTGCCCGATAGTTTGCGGGGCAGAGTTTGTTTATGCTGTCCAGCAACATCTGCGACATCCAGTCGCAGACAAGCCGCCCGCCCGTGGCTGCGGCAACACCCGAAACAGGTTTCACCATGCAACTCGTTCTCATCAGCGGTCTGTCCGGCTCCGGCAAGAGCGTCGCGCTCAACGTGATGGAAGACTGCGGCCATTACGTCGTCGATAACCTGCCGTCGGCGCTGCTGCCGCAGCTGGTCACCCATCTGCGCGGCGCCGGCTACCAGCGCATCGCGGTGGCGGTGGATGTGCGCTCCGGCGCCAGCATCGCCGCGCTGCCCCAGCAGATCGAGGCCCTGCGGGCGATGATCGCCGATGTGCGCTTCCTGTTCCTCGACGCCCGCGACGACACCCTGATCGCGCGCTTCTCCGAGACCCGCCGCAAGCACCCCCTGGGCGACGACGACGTGACCCTGGCCGAGGCCATCGCCCGCGAGCGGGAAGCCCTGGCGCTGATCTCCGAGCTGGGCCACCGCATCGACACCAGCGACCTGTCGGCCAACACCCTGCGCAACTGGGTCAAGAGCTTCATGCGCCTGGAGGCGGGCGACCAGATCACCCTGCTGTTCCAGTCCTTCGGCTTCAAGCACGGCATCCCGATGGACGCCGACCTGGTGTTCGACGTGCGCTGCCTGCCCAACCCGCACTACGACCCGGTGCTGCGGCCCCTCACCGGCCGCGACCAGCCGGTGATCGACTTCCTCGAGCGGGTGCCCGAGGTCGGCCAGATGACCGACGACATCTACCGCTTCGTGGCCCAGTGGCTGCCGTCTTACGTCAACGACAACCGCAGCTACCTCACCGTGGCCATCGGCTGCACCGGCGGGCAGCACCGCTCGGTG
>NZ_JAYRMI010000003.1:0-125430 GCF_041904905.1 Zoogloea sp.
CTGCACCTGGCCACCGGCCAGATCGGGCGGCCGGGCGCCGGCCCCTTCTCCCTCACCGGCCAGCCCAACGCGATGGGCGGGCGCGAGGTGGGCGGCCTCGCCAACCTGCTGTCGGCCCACCGGGACATGGCCAACCCGGCCCATCGTGCCGAGGTCGCCGCCCTGTGGGGCGTGGACAGCGTGCCCGCCACGCCGGGCAAGAGCGCCGTCGAACTCTTCAAGGCCCTCAAATCGGGCGAAGTGAAGGCCGTCTGGATCGCCTGCACCAACCCGGCCCAGTCGATGCCGGACCAGGCCCTGATCCACGACGCCCTCAAGCACGCCGAGTTCGTCATCGTTCAGGAAGCCTTCGGCCACACCGAAACCTGCGCCTACGCCGACCTGCTGCTGCCCGCCACCACCTGGGGCGAGAAGGAAGGCACCGTCACCAACTCGGAACGCGCCATCACGCGCGTCCGGGGCGCCGTGTCCGCGCCGGGTGAAGCCCGCCACGATTGGGCGATCGTGGTGGATTTCGCCCGGCGTCTGGGCACTCGCCTGGGCAAGGGCGAACTCGCCGAGCGCATGTTCCCCTACGCCAACCCCGAAGAAATCTGGAACGAACACCGGGAATCCACCCGCGGCCGCGACCTGGACATCACCGGCCTCAGCTACGCGCTGCTGGAAACCGCCGGCCCCCAACAGTGGCCCTTCCCGGAAGGCGCCAGTGCCGGCAAGGTGAGGCTCTACGAAGACGGGATCTACCCCACGCCTTCCGGCCGCGCCCGCTTCGTGGCCACCGAACACCGCATCACCGCCGAATCGCCGTCGGCCCACTACCCGCTCCACCTCAACACCGGCCGCCTGCGCGACCAGTGGCACGGCATGAGCCGCACCGGGCTGGTGGCCCGCCTCTACAGCCACGAGGCCGAACCGCTGCTGCACATGCACCGGGACGACATGGCACGCCGCCGGCTGGCCGATGGCGATCTGGTCAAGGTCAAGAGCCGGCGGGGCGAGGTGGTGCTGAAGGTGGTGCAATCCGCCACCGTGCGAAGCGGACAGTGCTTCGTGCCGATGCACTGGGGTGGCAACACGATGGGCGGCCAGGGGGTGAACGTGCTCATGCCGTCCGCCTTCGACCCCACGTCCAAGCAGCCGGAACTCAAGCACGCCGCCGTGCAGGTCGAAAAATACACCGCCGGCAAGTCGCTGGTGGTGATGCGCCGCAGCGAGGCGGACGCCGACGGCAAGCTGCAGCCCAACCCGCTGGAGGTCATGGAGCGCCTGCGCCAGTGGCTGCCGCACTTCCCCTACGCCAGCCTCACCCTCGCCGGCCGCAATTCGCCGGTGGTCGTGCTCAAGGCCCGGGCCAAGGCGCTGGCCCCGGCGCTGATCGAAGCCCTCGACCGGGAGATGGCACTGGACGACCCGACCCGCGTGCTCTCCTACCAGGACAGCCGCAAGGATGTGGCCAAGCGTGCCCTCGTCGAAGGCGACTCACTGACCGCGGTGCGTCTCGCCGGTGAAAGCAAGGCGGCCGACTGGCTCGCCGACATGATGGTGCGGGAGCACTCCGCCGCTGCCGTACGGCCCTGGCTGCTCGCCCCGCTTACCGAGCCACCGGCTGGCCAGGCAGCGCGCGGCAAGGTCATCTGCAACTGCTTCGACGTGGCCGAAGACGACATCCTCGCCGCCTTCCGGGCCGGCGAATCCCTCGACAGCCTGCAGGCCCGCACCCGCTGCGGTACCAACTGCGGCTCCTGCGTGCCGGAACTCAAACGGCTCCGCCAGCGCATCGCCGGCTGACCGCAGCCCCCGCTCAGCCTCGCCCGGCCCTCGCGCCGGGCCGCTGCGCGGGCGCACCGTGCCACCGGCCCGCCCCCACCCGGGAGCGGGCATCCATTCGAGCGCCCAATAAAACGAATCCCCGCCCGGCGTTACCCGCCGACGGGGATCGTGTGACCATCGGGCCGTGTCGACCGGTCAGCCCCGGGCTGCCAGCTTGCCGTCCACGAACTCGACCAGAGAACCGACCGAAGCAAAGGTGGAGCCGTCGATCTCGTCATCCTCGATCACAAAACCGAAGTGCTCCTCGATGATGTTGATGAGCCCGACCACTGCCATCGAATCCAGATCCGGCAACGCGCCGAGCAGGGGCGTGTCGAGATCAAACTGAGCCGCCGCACCACCAAGGCTCAGAACCTCGTCGAGAATCGACAGCACTTCCTTCTTCGTATCCAAAAGTCACTCCAGTCCGAAAATCCTGCCGCAAAACCTGACACCGCGCCTTGCGACCTTGCAAGTAAAAGCCTTTATCATTATAAGCGACAAGGTCGCATTCTGAACCGTGATCTAAGTCGTGCGCCAACCCACTGGCTTGGGGCGGATGTGCGACACAACCGGCATCATGGTATGCGAATCATGACCGGTCAGGCCCAACCAAAGTCACAAAATCGATGTCCAACACTTCCCTCCTGCACGAACTCATCACCGCCTCCGCCGACCGCGCCCCCGACGGCCCCGCGCTCACGGCCGGCACATCGACCCTCAGCTACGCCGCGCTGGACGAGCAGGTCGCGCGCTTTGCCGGCGGGCTCCTGCAGCTGGGGCTCGAACGCGGCGAGCGCGTCGGCGTCTTCCTCGACAAACGCTTTGAGACCGTCGTCACCTGCTTCGGCGCAGCCCGGGCAGGCGGCGCCTTTGTCCCGGTCAACCCGATCCTGAAGCCCGAGCAGATCGCCCACATCCTGCGCGACTGCAACGCCCGCATCCTGGTCACCTCGCCGGAGCGCCTGCCCTTCATCGCCGACGCCCTGACCCACTGCCATGACCTGCGCCATGTCGTCCTCACCAAGCCGCTGGCCAAGCCCCTTGCCCTGCCCGGCGTGCAGATCGTCGACTGGGCCGCGCTCGCTGCCGCCAGCCCGGCCGGCCATCGGGTGATCGACACCGACCTGCTGTCCATCCTCTACACCTCGGGCAGCACCGGCAAACCCAAGGGCGTCGTGCTATCCCACCGCAACATGGTGGCCGGCGCCAAGAGCGTCGCCAGCTACCTGGGCAACGCCCCCGGCGACACGCTCCTCGCCGCCCTGCCCCTCTCCTTCGACGCCGGCTTCTCGCAGCTCACCACCGCCTTCCACGCTGGCGCCCGGGTGGTGCTGCTCAACTACCTCTTCCCCCAGGACGTGCTGAAGGCCATCGTGCGCGAGCGGGTCACCGGCCTCACTGCCGTACCGCCCCTCTACATCCAGCTGGCCCAGCTCCAGTGGCCCGAGGGCATCACCGACCATCTGCGCTACTTCGCCAACACCGGCGGGCGGATGCCGCTCGAAACCCTCAAGGCCCTGCGCGCCCATCTGCCGAACACCAAACCCTTCCTGATGTACGGCCTCACCGAAGCCTTCCGCGCCACCTACCTGCCGCCCGAGCAGGCCGACATTCGCCCCGACTCCATCGGCAAGGCGATCCCCGGCGCCGAGGTCATGGTGCTGCGCGAAGACGGCAGCGAGTGCGGCCCCAACGAACCCGGCGAACTCGTGCAGCGGGGCGCCCACGTCGCCATGGGCTACTGGAACGACCCCGCAAAAACCGCCGAACGCTTCAAGCCCCTGCCGACCACCGCCCCCGGGCGCCAGTCGGGCTTCGTGCTGCCCGAGATCGCCGTGTTCTCCGGCGACACCGTGCGTCGCGACGAAGAGGGCTACATCTACTTCATCGGGCGCCGGGACGAGATGATGAAAACCTCGGGCTACCGCGTCAGCCCCACCGAGGTTGAAGAGATCCTCTACGCCACCGGCCTCATCGGCGAGTGCATCGCCTTCGGCGTACCGCACCCCAGCCTCGGCGAAGCCATCTGCGTCATCGCCACCGGCAAGGACGGCCCGCTCGCCGTCGACGCGCTGCAGGCCGAGTGCCGCCAGCGCATGCCCACTTACATGGTGCCAAGCACCATCGAAGCCGCCACGGGCCCCTTGCCCCGCAACCCGAACGGCAAGATCGACCGCAAGTCCCTCTCCACCGACTTCCTGCAACGCCACCCCACAACGCCATGAGCGACACCCTCCGCGAAAAACCCACCCACGCCCCGATGGATCAGTTCCGCACCGAGAACGGCGAACTCGTCATCGGCAACATCCCCCTTCGTCGGCTCGTCGCCCGTGTCGGTCAAACCCCCTTCTACGCCTATGATCGGGCCCTGCTCACCGGCCGGGTCGAAGCGCTGCGCGCCCAGCTCCCCCCCGGCATCAAGATCCACTACGCCATGAAAGCCAACCCGATGCCTGCGGTCGTCGATCACATGGCCAGGCTCGTGGACGGCATCGACGTCGCCTCCGGCAACGAATTAAGGGTGGCCCTGGACAGCGGCGCCAACCCCCGGGAGATCAGCTTCGCCGGCCCAGGCAAACGGCGCGAAGAACTCCTCCAGGCCGTCGCCGCCGACATCCTCATCAACATCGAGTCCTTCCGCGAGATCGCCGAGCTGGCCGCCATCCAGAAGGAAACCGGCTGGCCGGTACGCGTCGCTGTGAGGGTGAATCCGGATTTCGAGCTGAAAAGCTCAGGCATGAAGATGGGTGGCGGGCCCAAGCCGTTCGGCATCGACGCCGAGCAAGTCCCCCAGGCGCTAGCGGCCATTCAAGATTCGGGGCTCGCCTTCGAAGGCTTCCACCTCTTCGCCGGCTCCCAGAATCTGCGCCCCGAAGCCATCGTCGAAGCCCAACGAAAAAGCTATGAACTCGCCCTGAAGCTCGCCGCGCACGCCCCTGCGCCCGTCCGCTTCCTCAATCTGGGCGGCGGCTTCGGCATCCCCTACTTTCCTGGCGAACGGCGCCTCGAACTCGCCACCATCGCAGAGAACCTTGCCGCGATCCAGGAAGACGCCCGCACGAAACTGCCGGCCGCCGAAATCGTCATCGAACTGGGGCGCTACCTTGTCGGAGAAGCCGGCATCTACGTCTGCCAGATCCTCGACAAGAAGGTGTCCCGAGACCACTGCTTTCTGGTCACCGATGGCGGCCTCAACCACCACCTTTCAGCCTCCGGAAACTTCGGCCAGGTCATCCGAAAGAACTATCCGGTAACCATCGGCGACCGGCTCGACCGCCCCTCTTCCGATCCCGTATCGGTCGTCGGCCCCCTCTGCACGCCACTCGACATCCTCGCCGAGAAGATGGCACTGCCCGATTGCGGCCCAGGCAACCTGGTCGTGATCTTCCAGTCGGGTGCTTACGGCGCGACCGCCAGCCCACGCGGCTTCCTCTCCCAGCCCGATCTGATCGAAGTCCTGATATGAAAAAAGGTAGTGCGGCGACGCACTACCTTCATCTTCAAAACGCCGAAAATCACAAAAGCGGATAGCGCGGCCTAATCGAAATAGTCGCCCGGAAGGGCCTCGACCTGCAGGTCGTTATCCTTCGCAAAGTTACGTAGAAAATTGTACGCAAGCGGTTCGATATCGTGGATCCGGGCATCCACCAGCACCGTCTTGTCGCCCTTGAGATTACAGGCAGGCCTGACGTAGGGGGAGTAGGTCATTCGGTTATCTGAACCGAACACCGACATGATCCCGCACAACCGATCAGCCCAGTCGCTAGGACGAAAAGTCCTGCCATCGCTCGTTCTCCCAACAATCACAAAATTTTCAGCTTTATGAATCATGAGCTATGACGGACATTGTTGAATGAGACCAAAGACCACTCGGGACTCGTACACCGACTAGCTCCGCAAGTGAGCCGTAATTCTAGCAGGAAGAACTCCTCTCCCGCCTTGACCCCAACGGAACAACCTGCGGGCGGGGCCCCCGCGAAAAATTTATCAGAAACCGACAAGCCCCTCGCCCGAAAAGAAAACCCGGGATACCCGGGTCTTCATTAAAGGCGAACTAGACGGCGCGGCTTCGCCAAAGGTACTTGAATACAAACCCAGGAAAAACGGCCACGAGCACCAGAGCCCCAATGATCGCGAAAAACTCCCATCCTTGGTTATACGGAGAACCATGAAGCTTCGCCTCCAATTGAACGGAAGCGAACAACAGCGCCGCCGTAACAACAAGCAACTCCAAAAACCGCAGGCCAAGCCTTTTTCCCCGATGACCGAGCCGAAACACGCCAAGAAGGCGATCACTCACGAAGATCAGGTTGATTAAGCCAACAACGCCAAGAACAGTGAGGTAATACAACTGAGCCCCAGGCAACTGTTAAAGGGAACCGAGCAACGAAAACGCGCACAACGACATCAGAGACTGAGGAATCAGCCCGAGAAGCCCAACCGCAACGCCGTTCATCGACAGAAGAACCTTCATTTCCATTGGCGCGCTGATGGCAACATTTTCCGTGGGCTCATCAAAGAACATAACCTTCACAACGCGGAGGTAGTAGAACGCACCAATCAGAGACATCACCACCGCAAGCACAGCAACCCAGTAATAACGGGCGGCCACGACAGCCTGGAGCACAGAGAACTTCGCAAAGAAGCCGATGAAGAACGGAATGCCAGCCATCGAGAACATCACCATGGCCATCACGCCAGCGAACCAGGAACTCCGCTTGTTGAGCCCCTTGAAGTCATCAATAGTCTCGGCTTCGAAGCCCGCACGGGAGAGCAGGATCAGCACGCCGAACGCACCGAGCGTCATCAGCACATACGACACGACATAAAACATCGATGAACTATAAGCATTCAGCGCGAAATGCCGATCACCGCCGACAACACCGGACATCAACCCCAAAAGCATGAAGCCCATGTGCGAAATACCCGAGTAGCCCAGCATGCGCTTGATGTTCGTTTGCGCTATCGCTGCGAGGTTCCCCAGAACGATGGAAAGCACACCGACGAACATCAACATGGACTGCCACTGATCGGCAAGTTCGAACAGACCATTCACCAGCAGTCGCATGGCCATACCGAACGCGGCGAGCTTCGGGGCCGACGCGATCATCAGCGTCACAGAAGTCGGAGCGCCATGATAGACGTCGGGAATCCACATGTGGAACGGCACCACGCCAAGTTTGAACGCCAAGCCCGCCACCACAAAAACAAGACCAAACATCAAGACGTTCTTGTTCGCAGCCTGATGGTACACCGCCTGTGCAACACCGGATATCTCAAGCGTGCCGGTCGCACCGTAAAGCATGGAGATACCGTATAGCAACAGACCAGATGCGAGAGCGCCGAGCACGAAATACTTCATCGCAGCTTCCGTAGCACGCGCCGAATCGCGTTGCAACGCAACCATTGCATAGAGCGACAGGGAGAGCAACTCCAGGCCGAGATAGAGGGTTAGGAAATGGTTAGCTGCGATCATCACCATCATCCCTAGCGTCGCATAGATGGCGAGAACGTAATACTCCGTCGTCTCCATCCGCCGATCTGCCATGTACCCACGGGAGTAAAGCAGCACAATCGCTACCGCGAAGTAGAGCATGAGCTTCAGGAAATCACCCATCAGGTCGTCGACGTACATGTTGCTGAACGTAAACCCTACCTGGCTATCCATCGAGAACAGAGTAATTGCGCCCGCCCCGATAAGCGTCAGCTGCGTCAAATAGTACGCCAAGCCCTTGGAGTTCTTGGCAAAGGTACCTGCCAGCAGAACAACTAACGACATCGCAACAACAAACAGCTCCGCTGCTGCTGGGTAAAAATCGGGAATCACAAAGTTCATATCAACGCCACAGTCCGAAGGATTCTCTTGCGATTTGGATCAAAGCTTGCTGACAGCAACATGCTTCAGCAGATCATTGACCGACGCATGCATAACTTCCGTAACAGGAAAAGGATAGATACCCATCACGAGGACGCAAACAGCTAAGACCAGAAGAAACACAAACTCCCGATTATTGATATCGGTAAGCTCAGCAACGTGCTTATTGCCGACAGCACCGAAAACTACACGCTTATACATCCAGAGAGTGTAGGCAGCACCGACAATCAGCGTGGTTGCAGCAGCAAAACCGACCCAGAAGTTGTACTGAACAGCACCCAGCGCAACCATGAACTCACCCACGAAGCCAGAGGTCGCAGGAAGGCCAGAATTTGCCATCGCAAAAAGCATGAAGAACGCTGCAAACTTCGGCATCACATTCACAACACCGCCGTAGTCAGCGATCTGCCTAGAGTGCATACGATCGTAAAGCACGCCAATGCACGCAAACATCGCGCCAGACACAAACCCGTGAGAGATCATCTGAACAAGCGCCCCTTCAACACCCAGCGGATTGAAGATGAAGAAGCCCAGTGTGACGAAGCCCATATGCGAAATAGAGGAGTACGCAACCAGCTTCTTCATATCGGTCTGCACCAGCGCTACGAACCCGATATAGATCACCGCAATGAGGGACAAGGTAATGATCATCGGCGCAAAAGCGTGACTTGCATCCGGAGCAATCGGCAAGGAGAAGCGAAGAAAACCGTACGCACCGAGCTTCAGGCCAATTGCGGCAAGTACGATCGAGCCACCAGTTGGAGCCTCGACGTGCGCATCAGGAAGCCAGGTATGAACAGGGAACATCGGCACCTTGACCGCAAAGGAGACCAGGAACGCCCAGAAGACGAGTGACTGAACATCCATACCCAGCTTGAGTTGGTGCCAGTCGAGGATACTGAAACTGCCACCGGACTCCATAAAGAGGTACAGGAGGGCGACCAGCATAAGCAGGGAGCCAGCGAGCGTGTAAAGAAAGAATTTGATCGCTGCGTAAACCCGATTCGGACCACCCCAAACACCGATGATGATGAACAAGGGAATCAACGACGCTTCGAAGAAAACGTAGAACAGCACACCATCAAGCGCACTGAATATGCCATTAATGAGACCAGACATAATCAGAAAGCCCGCCATGTACTGTGCGACCTTCTCCTGAATCACCTCCCACCCCGCAACGACAACAATAACGGTGATGAAGCTATTCAGCAGAACAAACAACACAGAGATTCCGTCTACGCCAAGGACATAGTTGATGTTGAAACGAGGAATCCATGCATAAGACTCCACGAACTGCATCGCACTCGTCGTGACATCGAAAGACGTGTATAGCGGAATACTGACCGCCAGCCCCGCCAAGGCAGACAGCAAAGCCAGGAACCTTGCGGCCGAGGCGTTACGATCAGAACCCGTCGCAAGTGTAAGCAACCCACCCACGATCGGAACCCAGATCGCAAGGCTAAGGAATGGAATAGGATTACCCGTCATCTCAACTGTCCGTTCTAAGCACTCAATTGCAGCGCAAAAGTCCTAAATCTATTACTTACGCATCGCCAAACCAAACCTGATCATCCGCGGCTAAACCAGACGGTTAGCAACACAAACACGCCGATGATCATTGAGAACGCGTACTGGTAGATGTGCCCGCTCTGGAACAACCTAGTAAGCTGGGCGATAAAGCCAACCGTCTTGGCAGATCCGTTAACCACCATACCGTCAATGAGGGTCTGATCACCAATTTTCCAAAGCCACTTACCGAGCAGACGAGCCCCGCCAGCAAACACAGCTTCATTAAATTTGTCGAAGTAGTACTTGTTCTCAAGCAGCGTGTGAATCGGCTTGAAGGTCTTCATGATTGCAGCCGGGATCGAGGGCGCCACCATATAGAAGAACCAAGCAACCACAACCCCACCCATAGCCAGAAAAAACGGCAAAGTTGTAAAGCCGTGCAGCGCCATACCGACTGCACCATGGAACTCCTCACCCAGTTCGGCCATCGCATGGTGATGCTCCCCGAAATGGATCACGCCCTTAAAGAAACCGCCAAAAAGCATCGGCTCGATGGTGAAGAAACCAATCAACATAGACGGAACTGCCAGCAACACCAAAGGCAACGTAACAACCCACGGAGATTCATGCGGCTTCTGACCTGGAGCGAGACCATGATGATGGTCGTCATGTCCATCAGCCTGCTGATCGTCGTGAGCATCTGCATGGTGGCCATCTTCGTGCTGATGATGACCATCCCCAACATGCCCCTTACCAAAACGCTCTTCTCCATGAAAAACCAGGAAGTACATTCGGAAGGAGTAGAACGCAGTAACAAAGACACCCGCAATCACGCAGAAGTAAGCGTAACCGGAGCCAGGAATATGCGACAGCGCGACAGCCTCGATGATTGTGTCTTTGGAGTAGAAACCCGAAAGGAACGGGAAGCCGATCAGAGCCAGAGAACCGACCAAGGAAGTAAACCAGGTGATAGGCATGTACTTCCACAACCCACCCATATTCCGCATATCCTGATCGTGATGCATACCGATAATCACGGATCCCGCGCCAAGGATCAGAAGCGCCTTGTAAAACGCGTGAGTCATCAGATGGAACACCGCAGCGGAGTACGCCGAAACACCAAGCGCAACGGTCATGTAACCAAGCTGAGACAAGGTCGAATAAGCCACAACTCGCTTGATGTCGTTCTGAACGATGCCCAAGAAGCCCATGAATAGTGCGGTCGTCGAACCGATAACCAGCACAAACGACAGCGCTGCTTCAGAAAGCTCGAACAACGGCGACATACGCGCAACCATGAAGATGCCAGCAGTAACCATGGTCGCAGCATGAATCAGTGCCGAGATCGGTGTAGGACCTTCCATTGAGTCTGGCAGCCAAACGTGCAGCGGAACCTGGGCAGACTTCCCCATCGCACCGATGAAAAGACCGATACAAATGGCTGTCACCACAGGCCAACCGGTCTCCGGCATGACCATCGAGACGAGCTCTGGGCTCTTGGCAAAGACCTCCGCATAGTTCAGCGTACCGGCGAAAGCTGCGATAAGACCGATGCCGAGAAGGAAACCGAAGTCGCCAACGCGATTGACCAGAAAAGCTTTCATGTTCGCGAAAATCGCGGTGGGCCGGGTGTACCAGAAACCGATGAGCAGGTAGGAGACGAGACCAACAGCCTCCCAACCAAAGAACAACTGCAAGAAGTTGTTCGACATCACCAGCATCAACATCGAGAACGTGAACAGTGAGATGTAGCTGAAGAAGCGCTGATAACCCGGATCTTCAGACATATAGCCAATAGTGTAGATGTGCACCATCAATGACACGAAGGTCACAACAAGCATCATCATCACAGTGAGCGAATCAATGAGGAACCCGACCTCAAGTTTAAGGGAACCCGAAGTTGCCCAAGTGTAGATGGTCCCGTTGAAGACGTTCCCGGCCGATACATCCTGATAGATGTAAAGAGACGCGACAAAAGCGACCGCCACACCAAGAATCGTCACGGTATGAGCGCCGGCACGACCAATGGCTTTGCCGAACAGGCCCGCCACAATCGCACCGAACAACGGCGCCAGAGGCACGAGCAGATAGAGCTTCTGAATCCCTGTCATCGAAAAGCTTCCTTATCCCTTGAGACTGTCCAGATCATCGACGTGAATCGTGCGCAGGTTCCGGAACAATGCAACCAGAATCGCCAAGCCGATAGCCGACTCTGCAGCTGCGACCGTCAAGATGAAAAATACGAAAATCTGTCCTGCGGCATCACCCAAGTAATAGGAGAACGCTACGAAATTCAAATTCACTGCCAGCAACATCAATTCGATAGCCATCAGCAGGACAATTAAGTTCTTCCGATTCAGAAAGATACCAACGACACTAATGGCGAATAAAATGGCGCCCAATATCAAATAATGAGACAACGAAAGCATCTGATTTCCCTTCCTGGACGATCGCTAGCCAACTTACCGCTTTTCCGCACCCATGGACACAATGCGAACCCGATCATCACGCTTGACGGAAATCTGCTGCGCAGGATCGATCTTCTTGACATTCTTTCTCTTACGAAGTGTCAGAGCCACAGCTGCAACCATTGCTACCAGCAGGACAAGCGACGCAAGTTCGAAAGGATAGACATAATCCGTATAAATCAGCCGCCCGAGTTCCTTGGTGTTGCTGTAGCCATCGGGCACCGGACCAGGTGCAGGCATCCCTTCCAAGCCGAAGTAACGGCCGCCGAGCACCATGATCATCTCGACTACCATCAGCACACCCACTAGCGCCCCAACCGGCAGATAGCTCCAGAATCCCTGACGAATCCGTTCAAGGTTGATGTCGAGCATCATCACCACGAAAAGGAAAAGAACCATCACCGCGCCCACATAAACCATTACAAGAGCAATAGCAAGGAATTCCGCATGGAGGAGCATCCAGATCCCACCTGCACTAAAGAACGCGAGCACCAAAAATAGAGCAGCGTGCACTGGGTTCCTGGCAGTTATGACCCTGAGCGATGCCAGAACCATCACTGCGGAGAAAAAATAAAATACAACCGTCTGAAAATCCATGACTGAGTCCGTTTCGATGTAAGACAGCTCGAGCTTCTCTCAACGATATCGAGATTCGATCTCTCGATCTTTTGCTATCTGCGACTCGTACTTATCCCCAACAGCAAGAAGCATCTGCTTCGTGTAGTAGAGATCACCACGCTTCTCACCGTGATACTCAAAGACCCGGGTTTCTACGATTGCGTCGACGGGACAAGCCTCCTCACAGAAACCGCAGAAGATGCATTTGGTCAGGTCAATATCGTAACGGGTGGTCCGCCGCGAACCATCGTCTCGAGCGTCGGACTCGATCGTAATGGCCATCGCTGGGCAGATCGCCTCGCAGAGCTTGCAGGCAATGCAGCGCTCTTCTCCATTCGGATAACGGCGAAGAGCGTGGAGACCGCGAAACCGAGAGCTTTGCGGCGTCTTCTCGTCGGGATATTGAACAGTGATCTTTCGTGCGAAGAGATGACGCCCCGTCAGCGCCATGCCTTTAAGCAGTTCCTTGAGGAAGAGGCTTCCTACGTAATCTTTCAAAGCACCCATTTAGAGCCTCACTTCCAAATCGACAGCGGTGACATGATCCAGACCGCAACAACCACAACCCAGAACAACGTTAGAGGGATAAAGACCTTCCAGCCCAAACGCATAATGTGGTCGTACCGGAAACGCGGGAACGTGGCGCGGAACCAAAGGAACAAGAACAAAATAAACGAGGTCTTGATGGCCAGCCAAATGAAACCGTCAGGCAGAAAACCCACTGGAGACAGCCAACCGCCGAGAAACAGGAGCGATGTCAGTGCGGAGATCAGGATCATGTTCGCGTATTCGCCGAGGAAGAACAGCGCGAAAGCCATCCCGGAATACTCAACCATGTGACCGGCTACGATCTCAGACTCACCTTCAACAACGTCAAACGGCGCCCGGTTAGTCTCGGCGATACCGGAAATCAAATACACCAAAAACATGGGGAAAAGCGGAAGCCAGTTCCAACTCAAGAAGCCGAAACCCCAGTCAGCCCACTGACCTTTACCTTGGCTGTTAACAATGTCCGTCAGGTTGAGGCTGGAAGAGATCATCAGCACACAAACAAGTGCGAAACCCATTGCGATCTCGTAGGACACCATCTGCGCTGCAGCACGCATGCCGCCAAGGAACGCATACTTAGAATTGGACGCCCAAGCGGCAATGATTACGCCATAAACTTCGATAGAAGTAATCGCCAGAAGGAACAGCAATCCTGCATCTACGTTACCAACAACCCACCCTTCGCTGAACGGCACGACAGCCCAGGCAGCCAGTGCCGGACCCAGCGCAAGGACAGGGCCAATGATGAAAAGGCTTTTGTTCGAGCCTGCAGGAACAATGATCTCCTTGAGCAGGAGCTTTACACCGTCAGCGATAGGCTGCAACAAGCCTCTCGGCCCAACTCGGTTAGGGCCAATGCGGACCTGCATGTAGCCGATCACCTTTCGCTCAGCGAGCGTGAGATAAGCAACACACAGGAACAACGGAGCGATGATGCCAATGATCTTTAACAAAGACCAGACCAATGGCCAAGCTGGGCCGAAGAACTGGACCACCGGGTCAAAATAGGCTTCCATCACACCTGCTCCACGCTGATTTCACCATGCCAGCTACCGAGCTGAGCCGTGCTTGAATGCGCGGCAGCAAGGCGTACGCAACCTTCAGCGACACCAGCATCTTCCGCTAGATCCACGACTACCCAACCTGCAGCGGTACTGATCTTAACCTTACCAACGCCAGACAACTTAAGGTCTGCTACGGTTTTTGGATTCATTCTCGCGAGTGGCGAGCGCGCATCAACTGTACTTTGCAAAGGGGCCGAACGACGCACGATGGGATCTGCAAAATAAATCGGCACATCCACGACACGCTCAATCGACGCCAACTTGACCGGAAGCCTATCCACGACGAGAACGGAGTCATTACCTAGGCCGACCCCCTCGCCCGATAGCGAGGAAGTAAGCCGGCTGCGAATCTGATCGATCGTCTCAAAATTGAAGGTTGCGAATCCTAGCGTCGAGCCAAGAACACGCAACGCCTTCCAACCCGGACGGGATTCGCCCAGTCCCTTCACGACAGGGAAGAAGCTTTGAGCTCGCCCCTCACAGTTCACAAACGTGCCTGCGGTCTCGGTGAAGGGCGCGATAGGAAGAAGAACGTCTGCAACATCCATCAACTCGGCCGACTTATATGCACTGAAGGCCGCAACCATCTCGGCGTCACGAAGTGCTCCGAGCGCACTGATCCCAGAGGCCATATCCAAACTAGGCTCAAGAGCGAGCAGCAAATACGCCTTCATCTTCGAAGAAAGCATCGAAGAAACGTTCTTGCCCTTGATCTCGTTGCCAAACGGAACGGCGCCTGCAAGATAACCACCAACGCTATTGGCTGCTTCACCGATAATGCCGAACTTCGCACCACACAACCGGGCGATCTCAGCTGACAAGGCGTGAATCACACCCGCGCTAGCATGCTGGACCGCGGAATTGCCAAGCCAGACAGCAGACTTACGACCAGACAGAAGGCTATGGGCAACAGCCGCAGCGGTCTCGGTCACTTCCACGTCAGCGCACGCCGCAGCGACCCGATCAGATATGCTGACCCCTTTCTCCGCCGCAACTGCCTTAACCACACCTGCGAGGAACACAGGAATACCGCTGGGCGCCACCGTTGCTCTATTGGCAAGAGTAAGCTGCCAATCGTCGAATGCCCCATTAACCGCAGAGACCTTCAACCCACGCTTGACACCCTGCCGAACGCGCTGAGCAATCAGCGGGTGATCCTTACGAAGGAAACTGCCCACGACGAACAGGCGATCAAGCGCAGCGATCTCGGCGACAGGCATACCGAGCCACGGTGCACCGGAACAGGTTTCATCCAGTGAGAAATCAGACTGGCGCAAGCGGAAATCAACGTTACCGGAACCGAGAGCCCGCATCAGGCTCTGGAGAAGATAAAGCTCCTCCACTGTACTGTGCGGCGATGCCAACGCACCGATTGACTCAGCCCCGTGATCTGCTTTGATGGACTTGAGACCGTTAGCGACGTACTCGATCGCCGTCTGCCAATCGGTCTCGATCCAGTTGCCTCCCTGCTTAAGCATAGGCAGCGTCAGGCGATCTTCGGAATTCAATGCCGCATACGAGAAACGATCCTTATCGGAGAGCCAGCATTCGTTGATGGCTTCGTTCTCGAGAGGCAGAACACGCTTGACCGTGTCGTTCTTGACTTGAACAATCAGATTACTACCCAGTGAATCATGCGGACTCACGGACTTGCGTCGGGAAAGCTCCCACGCGCGAGCGCCGAAGCGGAATGGCTTTGAAGTCAAGGCCCCCACAGGACACAGATCAATGATATTTCCGGAGAGTTCGGTCTCAATCGTCTTTTCAACGAACGGCATGATCTCGGCGTGCTCACCACGGAAAGCCTGACCCAGTTCCATAAGGCCGGCGATCTCCGAAGTGAAACGCACGCAACGCGTGCAATTGATGCAACGAGTCATGTCCGTAGAGACGAGCGGTCCAAGATCCTTGTTGGATACGACCCGCTTCTCCTCCTGGTAGCGCGATTCACTGCCACCATAGCCGACCGAGAGATCCTGCAGCTGACATTCACCGCCTTGGTCACAAATGGGACAATCCAGCGGGTGGTTAATGAGAAGGAACTCCATCACCCCCTTCTGCGCCTTAATAGCCTGCTCGGAGTGCGTCCAAACCTTCATGCCGTTAGTGACCGGCGTGGCACACGCAGGCAGTGGCTTCGGAGCCTTCTCGACCTGCACTAGACACATCCGGCAGTTCGCAGCGATGGATAGCTTCTTGTGGTAGCAGAAATGCGGTACATAGGCCCCAACTTTGTTTGCGGCCTCCATGACGGTGCTACCGTCAGGAACTTGCAACTGCTTTCCGTCAATTTCGATTTCTAGCATGTCGAGCCTACGCTACAAAAATCTTGCTGCCCTCGCGCTGCACTTCCGGCGGCACGAAGCATTTTTTATGTTCGATGTGATAAGCAAATTCGTCGCCGAAATGCTTAACAAAACTCTGTACTGGCATGGATGCAGCATCGCCAAGGGCGCAGATCGTGCGACCCATGATATTGGCTGTCACGCTATTGAGCAGATCAAGGTCATCAGGGCGGCCAAGACCATTCTCGATCCGATGAACGACGCGGTAGAGCCATCCTGTACCCTCACGGCACGGCGTACACTGCCCGCAAGATTCCTCGAAGTAGAAATAAGACAGACGCTCCAAGGCCTTCACCATGCAAGTCGTCTCGTCCATTACGATCACCGCGCCGGAACCGAGCATTGAGCCCGCCTTTGAGATGGAATCGTAGTCCATTGTGCAGTCCATCATCACTGAACCAGGCAAGACGGGCGCAGACGACCCCCCCGGAATCACCGCTTTCAGTCTCCGCCCACCACGAACCCCCCCGGCCATTTCAAGCAGATCAGCAAATGGCGTACCCAAGGGTATCTCGTAGTTACCAGGACGATTCACGTGGCCGGAAACAGAAAACAACTTGGTACCACCGTTGTTCGGCTTCCCAAGCGCAAGGAAAGCATCGCCACCTTCGCGGATGATGTACGGAATGGAAGCAAACGTCTCGGTGTTGTTGATGGTAGTCGGCTTGCCATAGAGACCGAAACTAGCCGGGAACGGCGGCTTGAACCTGGGCTGCCCCTTCTTGCCTTCAATCGACTCCAGGAGAGCGGTTTCCTCACCACAGATGTATGCTCCGTAGCCATGATGAGCAAACAGTTCGAAACAAAAATCTGAACCTAATATGTTTGCGCCAAGAAGGCCTGCTTCCCGAGCTTCCTGAAGGGCTTCTTCGAAACGTTCATAAACCTCGAAGATTTCACCGTGGATGTAGTTGTAACCACGCTCGCAACCCATCGCATAGCCGGCGATAATCATGCCTTCAATGACCGAATGGGGGTTGTACCGAAGAATGTCCCGATCCTTAAAAGTACCCGGCTCCCCCTCGTCGGAATTACATGCAAGATACTTTGCACCGGGGAAAGCGCGAGGCATGAAGCTCCACTTCAGCCCGGTCGGGAAACCTGCACCGCCTCGCCCACGGAGAGCCGACTTCTTAACCTCTCCGATGATCTGGTCAGCCGGAATCTTTTCCGTAACAATTTTCTTGAGAGCATCATAGCCGCCGCGCTTCACGTAATCCGCCAAGCGCCAGGTGCGATCACCATCAAGCCCAGAAAGAATAATTCCTTGAGAGGTCATTTTGCGAGATCAGCAAGCAGTTGATCGATTTTCTCTTCAGTCATCCAGCTACACATCTGGTGGTTATTCACCAGCAGCACCGGGGCGTCACCACACGCCCCCATGCACTCACCCTCCTTCAACGTAAACTTGCCATCAGTCGTTGTCTCGTTGAAATCTATACCTAGCTTTCTCTTAACGTACTCTGCAGCATGGACGCCACCAGAAAGCGCGCAAGGAAGATTCGTGCAAACGGTAATTTTTTTTGCGCCAACCGGAGCGAGATCGTACATATTGTAGAAGCTCGCCACCTCAAAAACGGCGATCGCTGGCATCTCCAGGTAGGCAGCAACAAATTCGATCGTCTCGTTGGAAAGCCAGCCTTTCTCAACTTGCGCGATACGTAACGCAGCCATCGAAGCAGACTGTTTTTGATCTGCAGGATACTTGGCGATCTCTCGATCAATTTTCTTCAGGGATTCTGGACTCAGCATTTTTGTCTACTGTCATCAGAATGTCGATCGGAACTCCGGATGCTGATCAATACCTATCAGCGATCCACGTCTCCAAATACGATATCCATTGTTCCGATAATGGCCACGACGTCAGCAATCATGTGCCCGCGAGACATCTCATCCATCGCAGAAAGATGTGCAAACCCAGGCGAGCGCAACTTCAAACGATAAGGTTTGTTCGCGCCGTCTGAAATTGCGTATACACCAAACTCACCCTTCGGATGCTCAACCGGCGCATACACCTCACCCGCGGGGACATGCATCCCTTCGGTAAAGAGCTTGAAATGGTGAATCAACTCCTCCATGCTGCTCTTCATCTTTTCACGAGAAGGGGGAGCAACCTTATGATTTGTAGAGATCACAGGCCCCGGATTCTTGCGAAGCCAGTCGATGCACTGCTTGACAATTCGGTTCGACTGACGCATCTCCTCAATCCGACAGAGATAGCGATCATAGCAGTCACCCTCGACACCTACAGGAATATCAAATTCCAAGTTATCGTACACTTCGTAAGGCTGCTTCTTGCGGATATCCCATTCAATACCGGAGCCACGCAACATCACTCCAGAGAAGCCGAGAGCCAGCGCCTTTTCAGGAGAAACAACCCCAATACCTACAGTCCGCTGCTTCCAGATGCGGTTGTCGGTAAGCAGTGTTTCGTACTCATCCACATATCTAGGGAAACGATTGGTGAAATCCTCCAGAAAATCAAGGAGCGACCCCTGTCGATTCTCATTGAGTTCTGCGACGGTCTTGGCACTCTTCCATTTGGAAACCTCGTATTGAGGCATACGATCCGGAAGATCTCGATAAACACCACCCGGCCTGTAGTAGGCTGCGTGCATTCGAGCACCAGAAACCGCTTCGTACGCATCCATGAGATCTTCTCGCTCACGGAAGGTGTACAGCACCATCGTCATCGCGCCGATATCAAGAGCATGCGTCCCAACGGCAAGCAGGTGATTCAGTATCCGAGTGATTTCATCATAGAGCACACGAATGTACTGCGCCCTGATAGGAACTTCGACACCAAGCAACCTCTCGATTGCCATGCAATAGGCGTGCTCATTACACATCATCGACACGTAGTCGAGACGATCCATGTATGGAACGGACTGGATCCAAGTTCTGGTTTCGGCAAGCTTCTCGGTGCCGCGATGAAGGAGACCGATATGCGGATCCGCGCGCTCAACAACCTCACCATCGAGTTCGAGCACCAAACGCAGCACCCCATGTGCAGACGGGTGCTGAGGTCCAAAGTTAATGGTGTAGTTACGAATCTCAGCCATGACCGACATTCCCATAATTATCATCGCGCACGATGCGCGGCGTATTCTCGCGCGGTTCGATGCTGACAGGCTGATACACTACTCGGCCCAACTCCTGGTCGTACCGCATTTCGGCGTAACCAGAGACCGGAAAATCTTTTCTGAAGGGATACCCAACAAAACCGTAATCCGTGAGAATGCGCCGCAGATCTGGATGACCAGAAAAGAGGATTCCGAAAAGATCGAACGCCTCTCGTTCAAACCAATTGACACCAGGCCAAACATCGCAAAGAGAGGGAAGAACAGGAAATGAGTCGTCCTCGGCAAACGTTCGCAACCTGAGACGGCTATTGTTCTTTACCGAGAGCAGATGTACTGCTACCGCGAAACGCCCGGAGTCAAGATTACCCACATAACTGGAGTAGTCCACACCGGTAAGATCGACGAGCTGCTCGAAACCCAATTCCGAATCATCCCGAAGCAGTTGAGCCACGGAAAGATAATCCGCAGCGGCGACCACAACAGTAATCTCGCCACAGGAATTAACAACCCTGACGGCTCGCTCACCAAGTTTCTCTGTCACCAGTTGAGCCAGAAGCTCGAGCTTTTCAGTCATGATGGTCTGCACTCAACATGCGATCGTGTATTCACGCTTGATCTTGTTCTGAAGCTGAACAATCCCGTACAACAAAGCTTCGGCAGTAGGGGGACACCCAGGCACATAAACATCGACCGGTACAATTCGGTCACAACCGCGAACCACAGAGTATGAGTAGTGATAATACCCCCCCCCATTGGCGCAAGAGCCCATCGAAATGACCCAACGTGGCTCAGACATTTGGTCGTAAACTTTGCGCAGTGCCGGGGCCATCTTGTTGCACAGCGTACCGGCAACAATCATCAGATCCGACTGACGCGGGCTGGGGCGAAACACAACCCCAAACCGATCCAAGTCGTAGCGCGAGCAACCCGCGTGAATCATTTCAACCGCACAACACGCAAGACCGAAGGTCATAGGCCACAGCGAACCTGTGCGAGTCCAGTTGATTACCGTATCAAGCGAGGTGGTTACAAACCCCTCCTTGAAGACACCCTCGATGCTCATAGACGCCCTTTAACCAACAATATATGCAGCAGCGTGACAGACAACCCCGATCACTCCCAGTCGAGAGCGCCCTTCTTCCACACGTAGATGTACCCGATCAGGAGAATGCCGAGAAAAACAAGCATCTCGAAGAAACCGAAAAGGCGGATTGATTCATTCGCTGCGATTTCCCGAAGAATCGTCGCCCAAGGAAACAAAAAGGCGATTTCCAGGTCAAAAAGAATGAAGAGAATAGCCAGGAGGTAGTAGCGGACATCGAACTTGATGCGAGCATCTTCGAAGGGCTCGAAACCGCACTCAAAGGGAGAAAGCTTCTCTGCGTCGGGCTTTTTAGGACCGAGAACCCAGCCTGCCACAATAGGAATAAAGCCGAACGCAGCTGCAAACAGGATGAAGACAAGGACTGGAAAATAGGATTCCAACATGTTTTAGCTCCCGCAACCGAATAGCAGTTTAGCGCTGCCTGCAAGCAAACGCCCGCGTACTGCGGGCGAATCACTTAATTTATGGTGCCGACGATGAGACTCGAACTCATACGGCTTTCGCCACTACCCCCTCAAGATAGCGTGTCTACCAATTTCACCACGTCGGCAAGCCTGTTTGTTGCCAGGCATTATAAGCCAATCGCCCTGCACCGCCAAGCATTACTTATTTTTATCGAGGAATATCTCGAGCTTTGGAACCATCACCAGCCGGCACTTCCGGGGCTTGCTGAGACGGAGTAGCCGGAGCAGAGATCGGCGCACCTTCCATCACGCTCTTGGCAGCGGGCGCCTTCGCCCCAGCCAGATAACTCAAGCCCAGACTGGTGACAAAGAAGACGGCAGCAAGCGCACCAGTAGTACGACTCAAGAAGTTCGCCGAACCCGAGGAACCAAACAGACTTCCGGAAGCGCCACTCCCGAAGGCTGCACCCATGTCAGCACCCTTGCCGTGCTGCATGAGAACAAGACCGATGACACCAAGACCCGCCAGCACATGAACGGTCAGCACGATCGAAAAGACAACACCACCCATAAATTTCTCCAGAAACCACTCAATGCGCAGCAGCTGCCGCGCAAATTGACAAAAAGCTCTCCGCCACGAGGGAAGCCCCCCCAACGAGCGCACCATCGATATCCGGAGCGGAAAACAACTGCGGCGCCCCTGACGCGGTAACGCTTCCGCCGTACAGAATTCTTACTTTGCCGCCCGCCACACCGCTTCGCTCAAGATAGGTACGCACTTCCCGGTGCATTGCCTGAGCCTGCTCGGGCGTCGCCGTCCTGCCGGTACCAATCGCCCACACAGGCTCATAGGCAACCACCACATCGACAAACCGATCAACGCCGACCGCCTGGAGCACGCAACGCAACTGCTCGCACACCACCGCTTCGGCCTGCCCGGCATCCCGCTGTGCGAGGGTTTCCCCAACACAGAGGATCGGCGACAACCCGGCATCGAGCGCAGCCACAACCTTGGCTGCCACCAGATCGTCAGTCTCTCCGAACAGACTGCGCCGCTCGGAGTGCCCCACGATGACCCAGGCACATCCGACATCCAGGAGCATCGACGCGCTCACTTCGCCGGTGTAAGCCCCTTCTTTGAACACGCTCAGATTCTGCCCACCAACCCCAAGCGAGGAACCTCTGCACACCTCGGAGGCCTGCTGAAGATAAGGGAACGGCGGGCAAACGACCACATCGACACCCTCGACCGCACCGCGAGTCGCCAGACCATCAAGAAGAGCGGCGTTGCGCGCAAGGCTGCCGTTCATCTTCCAGTTTCCAACTACCAGTTTTTTCCGCACTTTGAACACCAAAGCCAAATCGGCTAATTGTATCCCGCCGGAGCCTTCGGGTCAAAAGAACGGGGCTGGTGATGACCAGCCCCGCTGCGCACAAGATGAATGAGCGTGTCGTCTCAGCCGAAGCGTCCGGTGATGTAGTCCTCGGTCTCCTTGCGCTTGGGCTTGATGAAGATCTCGTCCGTCAGGCCAAACTCGACGAGTTCGCCCAGATACATGTACGCCGTGTAGTCGGACACCCGTGCGGCCTGCTGCATGTTGTGGGTGACGATGGCGATCGTGTAATCGGCCTTGAGTTCATGCACGAGTTCCTCGACCTTCGCGGTCGAGATCGGGTCAAGTGCCGAGGTCGGCTCGTCGAGCAGCAGCACCTCGGGCTTCACGGCGACGCCACGGGCGATGCAGAGACGCTGCTGCTGGCCGCCCGAGAGGGAGAGGCCGTTCTGGTTGAGCTTGTCCTTGACCTCATCCCACAGCGCGGCCTTGCGCAGCGCCCACTCCACCCGGTTGTCCATATCGGCGCGAGACAGGCTCTCGTAGAGCCGAACGCCGAACGCGATGTTCTCGTAGATCGACATGGGGAACGGGGTCGGCTTCTGGAAAACCATGCCGACCTTGGCCCGGAGGGCGTTCACGTCCTGATTCTCATCGAGGACGTTGGTGCCGTTGAGCAGGATCTCGCCGGTGGCGCGTTGCCCCGGATAGAGGTCGTACATGCGGTTGAGGGTGCGCAGCAGCGTCGACTTGCCGCAGCCGGAGGGGCCGATGAAGGCCGTCACCATCCCTTCGTGGATGTCCAGATCGATGTGCTTCAGGCCCTGGAAGGAGCCATAGAAGAAGTCGAGGTTCCGGATACGGATCTTGGGGTTGGCGGTGGGAACGGTGGTGGAGGATAGCTCGCTCCGCAGGGCCGACATGGACATATCGCGCTTGGTCGCTACAGGTGTTTGCATGATGGTATTCCTAGATCTTCTTGCGGAACAGGGTGCGAACCACGATGTTCAGGCACAGCACGCCAAAGGTGATGAGGATCGCCCCACCCCACGCCAGGGAGTTCCAGTTCTCGTAGGGGCTCATGGCGAACTGGAAGATCACCACGGGCAGGTTGGCCATCGGCCCGTTCAGATCGAAGTTGGTGAACTGGTTGTTCAGGGCGGTGAAGAGTAGTGGCGCGGTTTCGCCGCTCACCCGGGCAACCGCCAGCAGGACACCGGTGAGCACCCCGGCGCGCGCGGCGCGAAGCACCACATGCAGCACCACCTTCCAGCGCGGCGCACCGAGGGCCGAGGCGGCCTCGCGGAGACTCGCCGGAACCAGGTTGAGCATGTTCTCGGTGGTCCGGACGACGACCGGGATCGCGATCAGCGCCAGCGCCAGCGAACCCGCCCAGCCAGAGAAGTGCTGCACTTGCGCAACGTACACCGCGTAGATGAACACGCCGATCACGATCGACGGCGCCGACAGCAGGATGTCGTTGATGAATCGCGTCGTCGGCGCGAGCCAGCCCTTGCGGCCGAACTCCGACAGATACACCCCCGCGAGGATGCCTACCGGCGTGGCGATGAAGGTGGACACCCCCACCATCATCAGGCTGCCGACGATCGCGTTGAACAAGCCACCTTCCGACCCCGGCGCCGGGGTGGGCTGGGTGAACAAGGAGAGGCTCAGGGCGCCGATGCCTTTGTAAAGCAGCACGGCGAGGATCCAGGCCAGAAAGCTCATCCCGACCAGCATGGCGCCGGTGGAGAGCACCAGCGCGATCCGGTTGGTGCGAACGCGCTTGCGGTAGAGGGCAGTCGAAGCGCTCATCAGGTCTTCTCCCCTTCGCTACGGCCCAGGCGCATCAGCAGTACCTTGGAGCACGCCAGCACGACGAAGGTCACAAAAAACAGGATCAGGCCAAGGGCGATGAGCGACGATACATGCAGGTCGCTGGCCGCCTCGGCGAACTCGTTGGCCAGGGTGGAGGCAATGCTGTTGCCGGCCTCGTACAGCGAGGGGCTGATCCGGTGGGCGTTGCCGATCACGAAAGTGACGGCCATCGTCTCGCCGAGGGCGCGACCGAGACCGAGCATCACACCGCCGATGACGCCAACCCGGGTGTAGGGCAGCACGATGTTCCAGACCACTTCCCAGGTCGTCGCGCCAAGGCCGTAGGCCGACTCCTTGAGGATACCGGGCACCACCTCGAACACATCGCGCATCACCGACGCGATGAACGGGATGACCATTACCGACAGGATCAGCCCGGCCGAAAGGATGCCGATGCCGTTCTGCGGCCCCTGGAAGAGCCCGCCGATCAGGGGCAGATGCCCGAGCGTGGCCGTGAGCAGCGGCTGGATGTAATCGGCAAACAGCGGGGCAAACACGAACAGGCCCCACATGCCGTAGATGATGCTCGGCACCGCGGCGAGCAGTTCCACCGCCACACCGAGCGGGCCGCGCAGGGCTGGCGGGCACAGCTCGGTGAGGAAGACCGCAATGCCGAAACTCACCGGAATCGCCACCAGCAGCGCGATGAACGAAGTCGAGAGCGTGCCGTAGACCGAGATCAACCCACCGAACTTGTCGGCAACCGGGTTCCAGTCCGCGCTGGTCACAAAGCCCGGACCGAACTCACGCAGGGCTGGCCAGGCGCCATACAGCAGCGAGGCGAGAATGGCGACGAGGATCGCCAGCACCGAGAAGGCGAAGAAGCGGGTGACCTGATGGAACAGCGCGTCCTGGAATCGCTGGGCCCGCATGCGATCGCGGGGAGGAGGCGGAAGCTTCTCGCCGACACCGACGTCCGGCAACCCGAGGGTGCCTCCGCCCGGCGTGGCGGCATTTCCAAGTACAGAGCTATTGGATGACATGACGGCTCACCGTTCATTAAACCGAAAAAGCGCGAAGACGGATGGCTGGGCGCAGCGCGTGCCGCCCACCCATCCGTTCGATGGATCGGACCGACTTACTTCAGGACCGGGTTACCCGCGCCATCCTTGAGGGAGGTGCGCCAAGCCGTGTCGATCTGCTTGACGAGGGCCGGCGGCAGGGCCACGTAGTCGAGCTCCTCGGCGATCTTCTGACCGTTCTTGAACGCCCAGTCGAAGAACTTCAGCACCTCCAGCCCCTTGGCCGGATCGGCCTGCACCTTGTGCATCAGCACGAAGCTGGCACCGGTGATCGGCCAGCTGGTCTTGCCCGGCTGCTCGGTGAGGATCTCACCGAAGCCCGGCACCTTGTTCCATTCGGCAAAGGAAGCGGCCGCCTGGAAGGTGGTGTCGTCGGGCTGGACGAACTCACCGGCCTTGTTCTTGAGCGCCACGTGAACCATCTTGTTCTTCTTGGCGTAGGCGTACTCGACGTAGCCGATGCCGCCCTTGATACGCTGGACGTAGGAAGCAACGCCTTCGTTACCCTTGCCGCCCACGCCTTCCGGCCACTGCACCGCGGAGCCGGCGCCAACCTTGTCCTTCCACTCGACGTTCACCTTCGAAAGATAGTTGGTGAACAGGAAGGTGGTGCCCGACCCGTCGGCACGGCGCACCACGGTGATGTTCTCGTCCGGCAGCTTCACGCCGGCATTCAGGGCGGCGATGGCCGGGTCGTTCCACTTCTTGATCTTGCCCAGGAAGATGTCACCGAGCATCTGGCCGGTCATCTTCATCTGGCCCGGCGCAACGCCGTCCAGATTCACCACCGGCACCACACCGCCGATGATTGCCGGGAACTGCACCAAGCCGTCCTTCTCCAGGTCTTCGGCCTTCAGTGGCATGTCGGAGGCGCCGAAATCGACCGTCTTGGCCTTGATCTGCTTGATGCCACCGCCAGAACCGATGGACTGATAGTTCAGACCGACGCTGGTCTTCGCCTTGTAAACCTCGGCCCACTTGGAGTAGATCGGGTACGGGAAAGTAGCCCCTGCACCGGTGATATCAGCGGCCTGCACGACAGCGGCGCCGCCAAGGGCAACAACAAACGAACAGGCGCGAATGAAACCTTGCATGAAATTCTCCATCGTTGCGGGCACTGCAGGGATATCCGGCAGTACAGCCCAAAAACAAACCCGACGCCTGCTGTCGGGGACAGCTTGGCATCGGGTTCCATTCTACGAACTGAAAATTTCAGATTTGTTACATATCGCACTGCAGCAACATCAGGCCGCGGCAGCCCTCACGACCTCGGCCAAGCCATGGGCAATCCGGTCGACCTGCTCCGCATCCTCCCCTTCGACCATCACCCGCAGCAGCGGCTCGGTGCCGGACGGACGCAACAGCACCCGCCCCCGGTCGGCCAGCTCGGCGGTCGCGGCCTTCACCGCCTCGCCGATCGCTGCGCTGGCGGCCCAGGCAAACCCGGCGCGGATCGGCACGTTGACGAGCTTCTGCGGATAGAACACCAGATCGGCGCACATCTCGTCGAGGGTGACATTGAGCTTGCGCAGCGCCGCCAGCACCTGCAGGCCGGCGATGATGCCGTCGCCGGTGGAGTGACGATCCAGGCAGATGATGTGGCCGGAGTTCTCGCCGCCCAGCTTCCAGCCGTTCTCGTGCATCATCTCGAGCACGTAGCGGTCGCCCACCTTGGCGCGGGCGAACGGCAGGCCCAGCCGGCCCACCGCGTGCTCGAAGCCCAGGTTGCTCATCAGGGTGCCGACCACCCCATTCGCCAGCCCTTCGGCCTTGCCGGCCTTGGCGATCACGTAGAGCAGCTTGTCGCCGTCGTAGATGTTGCCCTTGCCGTCCACCATCACGA
Organism: Zoogloea sp.; assembly: GCF_041904905.1. Lineage (GTDB taxonomy): Bacteria > Pseudomonadota > Gammaproteobacteria > Burkholderiales > Rhodocyclaceae > Zoogloea. The sequence goes on from NZ_JAYRMI010000003.1 coordinate 26,910, forward strand.
TCCGGTCGCCGTCGCCATCGAGCGCAATGCCCAGATCGGCACCGCTGCGCAGCACGGCTTCGCGGAGGGCCTGAGGCGCGGTGGCCCCGACCTTGTCGTTGATGTTCATTCCGTTAGGTTCGGCGCCGACGAGCACGAGCTCCGCGCCGAGTTCGTGGAACACCTTGGGCGCCACCATGTAGGCCGCACCGTGGGCGCAATCGAGCGCGATCTTCAAGCCACGCAGGTCGAGTTCGTTCGGGAAGGTGTTCTTGCAGAACTCCACGTAGCGACCGCGCGCATCGTCGATGCGCTGGGCCTTGCCCAGCCGGGCCGAGGGCTCGCAGCCCATCGGCTCGTCGAGTCGTGCCTCGATCTCGAGTTCGACCGAATCCGGCAGCTTGGTGCCGGCGGCGGAGAAGAACTTGATCCCGTTATCCTCGAACGGATTGTGGGAAGCGGAGATCACCACGCCGACCTGCAGGCGCAAGGCGCGGGTGAGGTAGGCGATGGCCGGCGTGGGCAGCGGGCCCGCGAGGTACACATCCACACCGGCAGCGGAGAAACCGGCTTCGAGGGCGGATTCAAGCATGTAACCCGAGATCCGCGTGTCCTTGCCGATGATAACGGCCGGGTGCTCGCCGGGCCGCAGGTGCTCGCGGGCCACCAGGGTCTTGCCGGCCGCGTAGCCAAGGCGCATTGCAAAATCGGGCGTGATCGGCGATTCGCCGACGAGACCGCGCACACCATCCGTTCCGAAATACCGTCTAGACATCTTCCCCTCTCACAGTCACTGCTTTCATCAAAATGGCATTTTGCCGCAAGCGGCGGCTTCAGTCTGCCTCAAGTGCGTTCCACAAGCGCAAAACATCACGCGTCGCCCCGACGTCATGGGTGCGGACGACCCTCGCGCCCCGCTGAACCGCCACCAACGCCGCCGCTGCGCCAGCGACGACCCGCTCACTCACGTCGCGTCCGGTGATGGCGCCCAGCATGCTCTTGCGCGACATGCCCACCAGCACAGGGTAGCCGTCTTCGCCAAAGCGCTCGAGATGGCGCAAGAGCTGCAGGTTGTGCGCCACGGTCTTGCCAAAACCGAATCCGGGGTCGAGCAGGATGCGCGCCCGGTCGACGCCGCGCGCCCGCAGCGCCTGGACCCGGGATTCGAGAAACGCGCCGACCTCGCCGACCACATCTCCGTAACTCGGGGCGCGCTGCATCGTAACCGGGTCGCCTTGCATGTGCATGACGCACAGGGCGACCGGCGCGTCGCACACCGCGTCGATGGCGCCCGGCACGCGAAAGCCGGCAATATCGTTGATAAGATCGGCGCCAGCGCGGATGGCTTCACGCATCACAACCGGCTTGACCGTATCGACGGACAGCGCAACCCCCAGCCCCGCCAGCGCCTCAAGCACCGGGATGACCCGATCCAGTTCCTCCTGCGGCGATACCGGCGCGGCCCCCGGACGCGACGACTCGCCACCGATATCGAGAATGTCGGCGCCTTCGTCGATGGCGCGCTCGGCCGCACGCAGGGCAGCGTCGAGCGCCGGATTACCATCGCCCGAAAACGAATCGGTGGTGACATTGACGATGGCCATGATCTTCGGCTGCGCCAGATCGATCTGAAAGCGGCCGCACTGCAGCACGGAGGCAGAGGAGTTCACGGGCGACACAGGTTCCGGGTTGATAGCCAGACAGATTACCTCACCGATCCAGGCTGCACTACCCGCGATACCCCAAAAACAAAAAGGCCAACCCCGAAGGGTTGGCCTTTTTACGACTTCTTTGGTGCTGCTGACCGGAATCGAACTGGTGACCTACTGATTACGAATCAGTTGCTCTACCGACTGAGCTACAGCAGCAGCGAGCCGCGGATTATACGGGAGCGCCCTCCCTGCTTCAAGCCCGCGGCGGCTGTTATTCGCGGATGATGCGCCAGTTCACCACACGGGGCTCGCCCGCCTCCGACACCGTGTTGCCGTAGATGCTGGACTTGCCCTTCACGTCGGTGCCGAGCACGCGGATGCTCGATCCGACCCGGACCAGCGAGGTATCGGCCAGGCCGCCCAGAATGGGGTCGGTCATCTCCACCTGCTTGTAAAGGCCGCTTTCCAGCTTGTACAGCACGCTCTGGCCGGTGCCATAGCTCACCGCATAGACGATTGCGTTACCTGTGGCATTGCAGGGGTCGTCGTTCATGATCGAGCCCACCCACGTCACCACGCCGTCGTTGGCCTGCAGGCTCAGGATGATGCGCTCGGAGACACCGCCATTGGAACCGGTGAGGTCGTAGTACCAGCCCATCGGCTTGGCGCTGTCGAGCTTGGCCCCCTCGATGAGGTTCGAGACTGCGACGAGATTGCTCCGCGTGACCGGGAAGAACCCACCGCTCGGGAACGGAACCTGATAAGACTTGTTACCGAAGGCGCGGGTCTTGGTGCCGTCGCGCACCGCGTACATGGTCTGCTGCTGGGTGCTGCCCTGGTCCTCGGGAGCCAGCAAGCGCCCGGTACCCACAAACACGTAACGCTTCAGGTCGTCGGCAGAGTATTCGATCTTCGGCGCAGTGGTGATGGGCTGGCCGGAACCGCCGGTGCTGAAGGATGCAATCTTGGTGACCGGCGGGAGATCGTCCGACGCGTTGCTGAAGTCGAAACGCCAGAGGTTACCGTGGAGGTCGCCGCCATAAACGTAGTCGAGGATGTACTCCTGGTAGCTGGGCGTGTAGCCCTCGATCTGCGCGAAGCCGGACGGCGAGGATGCACTGCCGGATTCGGGCCCGGTATAGACCGGCGATGACCCGAGCAGCTCGCCGGTCTTGGCGTTGAGGATGAACAGCACGCCCTGCCCCGGCTTGGTTCCGCCGATGTTGTTGTAGCCGCCGGTGAGGATGACCACCCAGCCCCAGCGGAGGGTCTTGGCAATGAGCGGGCGACCGAAGCTGAAGCCCATGTCGGGGTGGGTGAACTCCCACAGCACCCGGCCGGCGATCTCTTCTTCGGTGAGCGTATCGGTGATGTTCGTCACATCCATGGCAATGAAGCTACGCCCGCCCTTGCCCTGACCGGCAACGAGAATGGTGCGCCAGTCGGCCTCCGCGGCAGGGCCGAAGGAGTCGAGACGGGCGCCCGTGCGGGCGAAATCCACGTCGCGGATCTCCGGGGTGGCGTTCATGTAGTAGCGGTGCGAATAGTTCTTGCGCGCAAGGGCCTGCAGACCGCTCACTTCGGGGTTCAGATCCGGGCCTTCGTAGACCGAATACGGCACCACCGCGAAGACCTCCTGCCCCCCGCTCGCCCCTTCCGAGGCGTCGAAGGCGTGCAGCATGCCGTCGTTTGCACCCACGAAGATCAGGGGCTTGCGGGATGCCTGGTCGGACTTGAAGCGGGTGTAGCCGGGGTTGTAGGACTCGGCGTAACTGGCGCTGGGTTTGCCCAGGTAGACCACCTTGGAATCGACGATGTCACCCAGCAGCGAGGCGCGCTGACGGTACAGGTTGCTTACCGCGGTGGTGGATTCATAGGTGCGGTCGCCGCGCAGGTAGTTCAGGATGCGCTCGCCGTCGGCGGGGTCGCCGGCCGGCGCGGCGGAGGTCTTGCTGAGGTTGAGCTTCTGGACATCCGACAGGTTCCGCCACAGGAAGGGCTTGGCCTTCAGGTCGGCAGGTGTCGGGGCCTTCATGGCGGAGTCGGATGGCACCATCGTCACGATCTTGCGCCCGGCACTGCCCTGGGCGTCCACCTTGGCCGCGGCGCGCCAAAGGGTGGTCACGTCGAGGGAGTCGTCGGTCGAGATCTTGTTGACCTTGGAGGCCACGATGTCCCCCGACCAGGACGCGGCGTCGTACGAGCCCTGGAAAGTGTTGGCCCCGCCGCTCGTCGCACTCACCTGCGAACTCGACAAGGCCGCCCCCGCCCCGGAGCCCGAACCCGAGGCGATACTCTGAAACGCGCTGCGCAGGCCCGCCACCATGGCGTCCGGGCTATCGGCGGTGAAGTAGTTGTTGGGCAGGGGGTCGCCGTCGCGGCTGCGGATGGGGGTGCCGGCAGTGGTCCTGTCCACCCAGGTGTCCTTCGAGGCGTCGAAGGGGCCGGGCGGCGTGGTCTTGGTCGGCTTCTTGTAACCGCCGTACTTGGTGGCCAGCCAGTATTGATTCTTGGAGATGTAGCCCACCTCCATCACGTCCATCCAGTAGGTGTCCACGGTCTGGATGCCGTCGATGTCGGTGCGCAGATCGCTCGAATGAGCGTAGTAGGCCAGGCCGGCGATGTAGTAGCTGCCGTTGTAGATGGTCCTGCCGCTCAGGCCGGGCATGCCTTCCAGGGCGCCGACCTCGTCCGTCCAGGCTTTCGCCGTCTTGAGGGAGCCCATGTTGGAATCGGCATCCGCCGGGTAGCCATAGGGCGAACCCGAGAGGTTGAAGTCGAAGTTGCTGTTGGTGTCACCGATGCCGACGATGTAGTTCTTCTTGCACGACAGCGGGCCCTTCTTCGGGTACTTGGCGTCGGTAGCCGGATCGTTCCAGGTTGTGAACACCGGAAAGTCGTCGCGATTCGCCGCGTTCACGCCGGAGACATACGACTTGGTCGGCTTGAGGTTCTTGAAGTACTTGATCGCCTCGGCGTAGAGCTCGCTCACCGGATCCCACAGCTTGTACGACCTGGATTTCTGGCCGAACTTGTTGAGGTAGTTGATCGTCCCGCTGTAGGTCACGCCCTGCTCCGCGAGCATGTTGTAGGGGTCGGTGACGAAGGCGCCGGTTTCGGTGATCTCCGGCTCCACGCTCTGCACCATCGCCCGCAGCACGCCCCCGTCCTTGTAGATGTTGGGCGTGCCGTCGGCGTCGTAGTTGTTGTTGTCGTTCAGGAGCAGATAGCCGAAGGCCCCGAAGTACATCTTGTCCTTGTACTGCTGGATCAGGCCGACCGGCTTGTAGAAGGTCTTGGTGCCCGCCGCGTTCTGGTACTTCTTGCAGTTTCCTTCGAGCAGGGTGCCGGTACCGTCCGGATCCCGGCAGACCTCGACCCGCACGTTGAGGAACTTGCAGCCGGTGCAACTATCGTCCAGCCCGCCCAGCTTCAAGCCGAACTGGAAACCCAGGCCGCCGTTGCGGATGAACAGCAGGGTGTCCGAGCCGATCGCCCCCGTCACGCCGTAGTCGGACGGGTTGGTGTAGCTGGCGATGTCCCGGGCGAGGATGTATTTGTCCGGAAACTGGTAGAAGAAGTAGCCCTGAGCCGCAGCGAACGCCCGCTCGAGGATGGTCTGGGCCGAACCGCCGTCCGTGAAGGAGCGGGGCGTGTCGGTACTGCGGTTGCCGCCGGTGAGCGCCCACCGGAAGATGTCGGCGCCCTGCATCGTGGCCCAGTTGAGGAAGTGGCCGCTCCACGCCCCCGAACAGGTGTAGTTGGTCCCGGCCTTGCCGAGCGGCCTGAAATAACCGTCACTCCCGCCGGTGTACTCGTAACACTTGTACGGGTCGAAGTAGCCCAGATAAGGCACCGAGGCCGAGCCGTTGAAACCGTCCTTGAACGCCCGGCTCATGGCGGTGGGGAACTCCACCGACATGGTGAGCAGCACGTTGGCGGGCACGTCCGACACCAGAATGGGTTGATCGGCCAGGGGCGTGGTTGCGGCCCCTGCCGGCCCCGTGACGCCAAACACCAGCGCCGCGGCAGCCAGCACTCGGGACAGGCCGCTGCGCCTGACGAAAGTCGAAAAAATACTCATTTGCAACATCCTTCTCGACGTTTCCGGGTTACTTGACGCGAGTGGTGACCGTAGCCTGGATGTAGGTCTGCGTATTGCGCACACCGTCGCTACGAATGGTGATCCGATAAAGCGGAAGGGAAATGGAGCCGCGCTTGTCCTGACGGTAGGAGCCACCCCGTTCGTACCGGTCGGAGACCGAGCACTTCTTCTCGTCGGAGGGGCCGTAGTCGGAGCACATCCGCTCGATGATGAAACGGGTCTCGTTACCGCCCTCCAGCGTGCCGTCGGTCTTGTTGGGCTTGATCGTCGAGAACTTGGCGTCGAAGGTGGTCTTGTCCTTCAGGATGAGCGGGATGCCGTTGCCGTCGGTCTCGAGCAGGCGGGGGGAGTAGTTCATCGCCACCCACTTGCCCACCGCGTCGGCGCAGTCGGGCGTGGTGGGCACGCAGTTGGCGTACTTGTCGCTGACGAAATCGGGTAGTTGCATGGCCTTGAACGCCGCGTTCATGCCAACGCTGGTGCGGTTGACCGAATCGCGCTTGAAGGCGAGGTTGCCCGACAGGATCGACGAGGTGTCGATCGAGCGGAGCGTGGAGACGCCGCCGAGCATCATCACGACGAGCACGACGAGCACCACCGCGAGCACGGTCCCCCGCGACCGGCTCGGGCGTGACGAAAAGCGGGGGCGAACACTGGAAGCCATGACGGTACCTAGGATTTCGGGGTGGACTTCATGTTGCGCAGCGGGATGACCCAGTCGTAAACCTGATAGCCGTAACGCTGCTCTTCCGTTTCGAGCTTGCGCGTCACCTTGCGCTTGCTGCTCAGGTCGCCGAAGAGCACCACCTCGGTGAGCTTCGCGTCGGTCAGCACGAGCTGGGGCGAGCGCACCACCAGGCCGATCCGCACTGCCTTGATCTGGTCGATCTTCTGCTCGGTAGCCGTCTTGCCGTCCATCAGGTCGGCCAGGGTCCAGCCGGCCTCGCCCGGCGAGATCCACTCATCGACCACGTTGTCGTTGGCCGTGCCGCCCACGCCGTTATCCACCCCGTAGCGCACCTTGAACAGCACCACGTTCTCCCCGAAGGGCATCATCCCCGAGCGCTGGAGCAGGTCGTACTCGACCAGCTCGCCGCCCTCATTCACGGTGATGAGCGCCATGGTCGGGCCAGCCTCGCGCCCCAGGTGAAAAGCCGACGGGCTGTCGGCGATGGAGGCCAGGGAGCCGTAGGAGGTGGCGGAGATATTGAGCTTGATGTTGGTGTAGGAAGCCGGCGCCAGCACTGCGCTCTCGGCGGGCATGACCTTGAGGCCATAGGACGGATCTGCGACCGCCTTGCCACCCGAGAAATCCGATGCTGCCTGGACGATCTGGCAATCGCCGGGGCCAGCCGCCACGTCCTGGGGCACCGCCAGGAAGAGATCGTCCACCGCGACGCCGGTGTTGGCGATGCCGATCCCGTTGGGGTTGGTCACATTGAGCGACCTGCCGTCGCTGTCGAAGGGCATGTCCCGGTTGCTCGACGCCGAACTGCCGGCGATCACCAGGGCGATGTCCGACCCCTCGCCCCCGTCGAGCACCCCCACCGGCATCACCCGCACGTTCTTGGTGAAGCCGCCGAAGGGGTCGGGATAAGCCGGTGCCGGCAGCAGCGCGGTCTTGCCACGGGTGGCCACCAGCTTGCAGCCCCACACGTTCCGCCCCTGGACCAGCGACGCGCCCGCCTCCTCGAACAGCATGCCCAGCCGGGCGCCGATCAGGGACGCGGTCTGGACGGTATCCGCCGCACCGCTGACGTTGCGCCGGAAGGTCTCGCTGCTCGAGAACGAGCGCATGATGACGAGGGACGCCAGCAGGCCGATGGCCATACCGACCACCACCTCGATCAGGCTCACGCCAAGTTGGCGCCGCCGTTGCGGCAGTCCCGGGACGAATCTGATGCGCATGAGGAATCCTAGAAAAGCAGCGCCCTGGTTTCGTAGATGCCCTTCACCTCCCGCCCGCCTTTGTCCAGCGTGGTGCCGGGCAGGGTCCACTCGATGCGGACATTGACCAGCATGGTCTGGGACGTGGATGAGGTGGAGAAGGTCGGGGTGACGACCGGGCTGGGCAGACGACTGCCGCCCACCACCCGGTTGGCGACCCAGGTCTTGAGTTCGCTGCCGCCCACCGCGTAGCCGGATTTGACCTTGGTGATGTCGGTGGCCGCCATCTTGGCGATCAACTCGTCGGCCAGCATCGCAGCCTCGGTGCGAAAGCGGCTGTCCGCCGCGATCTTCGCGGAGGCGGCCTGAAAGCCGATCAGCCCGAGCAGGCCGAGGGAGAAGATCAGCAGCGCCACCAGCACCTCCAGCAGCACGTAGCCCGCCTGACCCCTGTTCTTCTTCATGATCGATCGCTCCGTCACAGCTTCGGACACTTGTCGGTCGACACCAGCGGCATGCACGCGAAGGGCTTGCCGGCGCTGATCGCCGGGTCGCATGTCCGCACGCCGCCGCCCGGGGTGACGAAGACGCACATCACCCGATCGGCGCCCGGCCGGGTCACCCGGAACACCATGTACTCGGAAACCGCCGCACCCTTGATGTCGAGCACCCGACCGGTGCCGGTGAACACCAGATTGGCCGGCCCCTCAAGGGCCACGTCGGACGACACGTCCTTCATCCGGAAGGCGTTCACGTAGGCCATCGAGACGTCGGAGAGCGGCGTGAAATCCGCCCCCAGCACCCGCGACGCCCAGTTGCTGCCGTTGATCGCCGCGCTCAGGGCCTTGATCTTCTCCTTGCTCGGATCATCGTTGGTCAGCAGGAACTCGACCCGCTGGTTGCGGCGGATCGCCTCGGCTTCCGCCTGGCGCAGGCCGTTCTGGACGATCTCCGCAGCGGACGCGACCGAATTGCGCCGCACCCAGTCGCCCAGCTGGGGCACACCGACCGCCATCAGGATTCCGACGATGGCGACGGTGATGATGAGTTCGAGGAGCGTGGTGCCCCGCTGGCCGCCACGTTGCATCATGAGCATGAGGTCTGGCTCTTGGATTTCAGCCAGCACGGCTGGGCGGCGCCGACGGAGGGCGTCTTGGAAGTCTTCTCGCCGGACTGGTTGATGGTGTAGGTATAACCGTCCATCGTCTTGCCGCTGGTGCCCTTGGCGGTCAGGGTGAAGCTGCTGTCCGAGCACTCCACGGTAATGCCGAAGGCGGTGTCCTTGAACAGCCCGGACAGATCCGGGCAGCTCGAGCCGTCGATGTAATAGCTGCGCATGGAGTTGAAGGTCTGCTCCATCCGGACCTTGCCCTCCGCCAGCGCCCCGGTCACCTCGGCGATCCTGCTCTGGGCGATGTGGCCGGTATACGAGGGCACGGCGATCATGGCGAGGATGCCCGCCACCACCGCCACAATCATCAGTTCGATGAGTGTCAAGCCACGCTGCTTTTTCATTCCACATCTCCTTTCAGCCTACGATGCCATCGGCTTTCGCGTAAGGCGAGCGCGGTTCGACCAGCGGGAAGCCAAGCCCGACAGGCGGCAGCGGCCCCCGGAAACGATGGGCTATCGTGCACCCGTCGCCTTCCGAAGTCTCCGTTTCCGTCCGCCGGTGCCCACCTCCATGCCTCCGCCGGCCCTCTCGCCGCGTCGGCGCCTGGGCCTCGCCCTGCTCCTCTCGGCGCTCGCCCACGCGGCCCTGGTGGGCCTCCTCACTCGCCCCGACGGCGGTGGCGCCAGAGCCCCCGCACCCCTCACCGCCCGGCTCGCCAACCCACCCCGGGCGGCGAGCCAGCCCACCGCGCCTCCCCGGGCCACCCCGGCAGCGCCGACGCCCGCTCCCGCCCTCCCCAGCCCGGCGCCAGCCGAACCGGCCACGCCGCCCAGCCCCGACGCTTCGCCCGCCCCTTCCCCGGCCGACGCGCCCCCCGAAATCCCCGCCGACTACCTCCCTCTCGCCGGCCTCGCCCGGGAGCCCGAGCTGGTCACCGAAGTCCCGCCGGACGTCTGGCCGCCCCTGCCCGGCGCCCCCGACGGCGTGTTCCGGCTCGAACTGGCGATCGGCGCGGATGGCGTCGTCGATCTGGTGGTGCCACGCTGCGAGCCAGCCCTCTGCCCGGCCGCCAACGCCTACGCCGAGATCGTGCGGCAGTGGCGCTTCCAGCCGGCCGAACTCCTCGGCCGCCCGGTGCGCAGCAAGCTCAAGCTCGAGTTCGAGCTGGGCGACCCGGCCCGCGCCGACGCTCAGGCCCCGCGCCAGTAATCCGGCCGGGCGAAGTAGCCGCGCAGGTGGTCGATCAGCAGCCGCACCCGCAGCGGCAGCCGGCGGTTCTGGGGGAACACCGCGTAGATCCCGGTGGGCGGCGCGGCGTAGTTGTCGAGCACCGACACCAGCCGCCCCTCGGCCAGATCCCGCTCCACCTCCCACATCGACCGCCAAGCCAGCCCGATGCCGCCCAACGCCCAGTCGTGCAGCACGGTGCCGTCGTTGCACTCGAAGCGCCCGGACACCTTGATGGTGCGCACCTGCCCGGGCGCCTCCAGATCGGCGAACACCCAGCCCCGCTGGGGGTCGAGGGACAGGCAGTCGTGCTGCACCAGCTCCTCCGGGCGGGCCGGCGCACCGCAGCGAGCCAGGTAGGCCGGGCTCGCCACCACCACCCGACGGTTGTCGGCCAGGCGCACCGACACCAGGCTCGAATCGGTCAGCTCGCCGATGCGGATCGAGCAATCCACGCCTTCATTCACCAGATCGACGAGGCGATCGGATAGGTCGAGGCTGCAGGTCACTTCCGGGTTGGCCGACAGGAAATCCCGCACCAGCGGCGCCACATGCCGCCGCCCGAAGCCCGCCGGCGCCGACACCTTGATGTGCCCGCTGGCCTTCACCCCGCCCAGGCTCACCGACGCCTCGGCATTGGCGAGGTCGTTCAGGATGCGCTGGCAATCCTCCAGAAACGCGCTGCCTTCAAAGGTGAGACTGAGGCGCCGGGTCGAGCGCACCAGCAGCTTCACCCCCAGCCGCTCCTCCAGGGCGTCGATGCGCCGGCCCATCATTGCCGGGGTCACGCCCTCGGCCCTCGCCGCGGCCGACAAGCTGCCGCGGGTGGCCACGCCGACAAAGGCGGTGATTTCCTTGAAGCTGTTCATTTCATACTATAAGTAAAAAATCATTTGATTTTATTATGGCTTCTTTTTTCTTTAATCATTGAATAAACTTCGCGGCATTGCAACAAAATCGATCCGCGTCCGCCCCCGTCATGGCCCAGCCCGCCCAATCCGCCTCCCGAATCCAGGCCGTCGCCTTCGATGCCTTCGGCACGCTGTTCGACGTCTACTCGGTGGGCCTGCTGGCGGAGCAGCTCTACCCCGGACGGGGCAGCCAGCTTGCCGACCTGTGGCGCCAGAAGCAGATCGAGTACAGCTTCATCCGCACCCTCTCGGGCCGCTACAAGCCCTTCTGGGAGATCACCCAGGACGGCCTCACCTGCGCCGCGGCCCGGCTGGGCCTCGAACTGGACGCCCCCCGGCGCACCCAGCTCATGAACCAGTACGCCTGCCTGTCGCCCTTCCCCGAGAACCTCGGCGTGCTGCGCGCGCTCAAGAAGGCCGGCATCCCCACCGCGATTCTCTCCAACGGCACGCCCGAGATGCTCGCCGTCGCCATCAAGAGCGCGGGCATGCACGGCCTGTTCGATCACGTGCTGTCGGTGGACACCGTGCAGCGCTACAAGCCCCACGCCGACGCCTACGCCCTCGGCCCGGCCGCCTTCGGCTGCCCCGCAGAGCGCGTCCTGTTCGTCAGCGCCAACGGCTGGGACGCCGCGGGCGCCACCTGGTACGGCTACACCACCTTCTGGATCAACCGGAGCGGCCAGCCCCTCGAAGCCCTCGACGTCGCCCCCACCGCCAGCGGCCGCAGCATGGACGACATGCTGGCCTTCGTCGAAGGGCGGCCCCGCCGATGAGCGCCGACCGACGCGCCATGCCCCGTATCGAGACCTATTCTTAACGCACTTCAACCTTCACCATCAGGAGCCACCATGAGCCTCACCCTCCCCGCCGGCATGCAGATCAACGCCCCGATCCTCCCGGGCTACGAATCCATCCTCACCCCGGAAGCCCTCGAATTCGTCGCCAAGCTGCACCGCGCCTTCGAGCCCCGTCGCCAGGAACTCCTGAAGGCCCGCGTCGAACGCCAGGCCCGCATCGACGCCGGCGAGATGCCCGACTTCCTGCCGGAAACCAAGCACATCCGCGAAGGCGACTGGAAGGTTGCCCCGCTGCCCAAGGCCCTCGAATGCCGCCGCGTGGAGATCACCGGCCCGGTCGAGGCCAAGATGATCATCAACGCCTTCAACTCCGGCGCCGACTCCTACATGACCGACTTCGAGGACTCCAACAGCCCGAAGTGGGAAAACCAGATCCAGGGCCAGATCAACCTCTACAAGGCCATCCGCCGCGAGCTGTCGTTCAAGAACGAAGCCGGCAAGGAATACAAGCTCAACGACAAGGTCGCCACCCTGCAGATCCGCCCCCGCGGCTGGCACCTGGACGAGAAGCACGTGCTGGTTGACGGTCAGCGCGTCTCCGGCGGCATCTTCGACTTCGCCCTGGTCTTCTTCCACAACGCCAAGGAGCAGATCGCCCGCGGCGCTGGCCCGTTCTACTACCTGCCGAAGATGGAAAGCCACCTGGAAGCCCGCCTGTGGAACGACATCTTCGTGATGGCCCAGGATCACTGCGGCGTGCCCCAGGGCACCATCAAGGCCACCGTGCTGGTCGAGACCATCCTCGCCACCTTCGAGATGGAAGAAATCCTGTACGAGCTGCGCAACCACTCCGCCGGCCTCAACGCCGGCCGCTGGGACTACATCTTCTCGTGCATCAAGAAGTTCAAGAAGAACAAGGATTTCTGCCTGGCCCAGCGCGGCGCCATCACCATGGAAGTGCCCTTCATGCGCGGCTACGCCCTGGCCCTGGTGCAGGCCTGCCACAAGCGCGGCGCCCCGGCGATGGGCGGCATGTCGGCCCTGATCCCCATCAAGGGCGACCCGGAAGCCAACGAAAAGGCCCTCGCCGGCATCCGCCACGACAAGACCCGCGACGCCAACGACGGCTTCGACGGCGGCTGGGTGGCTCACCCGGGCCTCGTCTCCATCGCCATGGAAGAGTTCGTCAAGGTCCTGGGCGACAAGCCGAACCAGTGGGAAAAGCAGGTCGAAGGCAAGTTCGGCCCCGAGCAGTGGCTGGACTTCCGCCCCACCACCCCGATCACCGAAGCCGGCCTGCGCAACAACATCAACGTCGGCATCCACTACCTGGGCAGCTGGCTGGCCGGTAACGGCTGCGTGCCCATCCACAACCTGATGGAAGACGCGGCCACCGCCGAGATCTCCCGCTCGCAAGTCTGGCAGTGGGTGGTGTCGCCCAAGGGCGTCCTGGACGACGGCCGCAAGGTCACCGTCGAGATGGTCCGCCCGATGATCGCCGAGGAACTCGCCAAGGTGAAGGCCACCGTGACCGCCCAGGGCGAAGACACCGCCAGCTACGATCAGGCCGCGGCGATCTTCGACAAGATGTCCCTGACCCCGGAGTACCCGGAGTTCCTGACCCTGCCGCTGTACGAAGCGATGGAATAAGCGCCGGGCAGCAGTTCCGCCACGCAGCGCGCGGCGTCGGGGCAACCCGGCGCCGTTTTTTCTTGCCCGACGCCCCACCCGGCCGCCCTGCCACAACCCGCCCCAAACCACCAGGAAGGACATCACCCCTCGCCCGGCATTCCGCAGCCCGGCGTGACAAACACCACGAATACCGTCGAAATTTTTTACAGTTGCCTGCAACGTGGGCCAAAGCCCCCGGATTTTTCGTTTGTTTGCAAAAACTTACAAATAAGGCACAAGACTTGCTATCCGTCTGGCGTTTTCCAACCCAACCGGACCCGACGCCATGCAATCCGCCCGCACCAAGCTCATCGGCGCTGCACTCCTCAGCCTTGCGCTGCCGCTCACGGCCCAGGCCGCGGCCACCCTTGAGAACAACTACATCCTCGCCGGCGTCAGCGACTACGGCACGCTCGGCTCCAACAAGACGACGTCCCCGGGCATCCTGTTCGACCCCACCGGCCTCAGCATCTACGGCATCAACGACTTCCTGGCGCCGGGCACGCCCTACGAAGGGTTCTACATCACCTCGTCGGCCGGCAACTACCAGAGCAACAACACCGGGCACTCGTCCAACAACTTCCTGAGCTTCGCGCTCGACCAGATCTCCGCCACGGTGGTCAACGCCACCGCCAACTCCAACGACGGCCTGCTGGGCATCAGCAACCTGTACTCCCTCACCACCATCGGCAGCCGCTCGGTGATCGAGATCACCACCACCCTGACCAACAACGGCACCGGCGCCCTCGACCGCCTGAACTTCCTGCGCACCCTCGATCCGGATCCCGACGTCAACGCCTACACCATCTACGACACCATCAACACCACGCTGTCGTCCGATCAGGCCTGCGCCACCGGCGCCAAGACGGGTCAGACCCTGTGCATCTTCACCGCCGACACCCGCACCCACAACGCCGGCGTCAGCGCCAGCTGGGCCAAGAACCCCGCCACCTTCCTGGCGGGCACCAACAGCGGCAACGGCGATTTCGTCCTCGGGATCGGCTTCGACCTGGGCAGCCTGGGCGCCGGCAACAGCCTGAGCTTCACCTACGCCTACGCCCTCGGCGAGACCCTCGACATCGCCTCCGGCGGCAGCACTGGCGGCGCCGTTCCCGAACCCGCCTCCACCCTCCTGATCGCCACCGGCGTACTGGGCCTGGCCGGCATGCGGCGCTTCGGTCGCCGTCGCGGCTGACCGCCCGTCGCCCGGATCGCCGGGCATGCACGCAAAAACGGCACCCGCGCAAGGTGCCGTTTTTGTTGGCTGGCAGTGTCGCCCAGCCCGCGCCAAACCAGCTCCGCTCAATCGCCAGCCAGCGCCTCCAGCGTCGCGGCATCGATGCCCTGGAGACGCACCCGCTTGCTGCGGGAGGTCTCGCCGCTCACCAGCGCCACCGCCGACCGCGGCACGCCGCAGGTCTTTGCCAGAAAGGCAACGAGCGCCGCGTTGGCCTTGCCGTCGACCGGCGGCGCCGCCAGCCGGATCTTCAGCGCTTCACCGTGAAGGCCGGCGATCTCGGTCTTCTTTGCGCCGGGCTGGATGTGCAGGCTCACCACGAGACTGCCATCCGCCGCCCGGTTGAACCACGCCATGCCTCAGGCCAGCCCGAGCAGCATGTACTTGCCCATCGCCAGGGCGTTCTGCCCCAGCTGCAGCAGCAGCAGAAGCACGATCGGGCTCAGATCCACCCCGCCGATGGGTGGGATGAGGCGGCGGAAGGGGCGCAGGAAGGGTTCGGCCAGCGCGTAGATCACCCCCGCCAAAGGCGCGTGGGGATTGACCCACGAGAAGATCGCCGACATCAGCACCACCCCCATCAGCAGGTAGAGCGCCACCTTGACCGTCTCGAGCAGCCCGACGCCCCACATGGCCACCAGCAGGCCGATGGGGTCGGCCCCCTCGATGGCGCCGCGCACCGCCAGCGCCACGAACACCACCAGCACCTGAACCACCCAGGCCGGCAGCAGGCTCGCCAGATCTAGCCCCTTCAGGCCCGGAATGAAGCGGCGCAGGGGAATCACCAGCCAGTCGGTGGTGGCCACCACGAACTGACCGATCGGGTTGCGGAAGGAGATGCGCTGCCACTGCATCACAAAGCGCGCCAGGAGCACACCGGAGAGCAGCCCCCCCAGGGTGTCGATGAGCGTGAAGAGCAGGCTGCCGAACATGGCCATCCTCCCGTCAGTCGCGACCGAGCTGGTCGCCCAGCTCACGCCCGCGCGCTTCGGCGGCCTTCACCGCACGCTCGACGATGGCCGGGAGACCGTCCGCCGCAAAGGACTTGAGCGCCGCCTCGGTGGTGCCGCCCTTGGAGGTGACCCGCTCGCGCAGCACGCCCGGGGATTCCTCGCTGCCGGCGGCCAGCTTCGCGGCGCCGAGCACAGTGTCGATGGCCAGCTTGCGGGCGGTGGCGGCATCGAAACCGATGGCCTCGCCCGATGCCTGCAGGCATTCGATGAAATGGAAGACGTAGGCCGGGCCGCTGCCCGAGATCGCCGTCACCCCGTCGATCTGCGCCTCGTCCGGCACCCACACCGTGCTGCCCACCGCGGAGAGCACCTGCTCTGCCGCGGCACGCCCCGCCGCATCCACCGACGCATCGGCGTACAGGCCGGCGATCCCCGCGCCGATCAGCGCCGGGGTGTTGGGCATGGCGCGCACCAGCTTGCGGTAGTCGCCCAGCCAGCGGCCGATGTCGGCCAGCCGCAGCCCCGCGGCGATGCTCACCACCACCTGCCCGGCGAGCCGACCGGCGATGGGCGCCACGGCCGCCTTCAACTGCTGCGGCTTCACGGCCAGCACCAGCACGTCGCAGGCCAGCGCCTGCTCATCCAGCGCCGCCACCGCCCGCACGCCGAACAGGCCGGAGAGCTTCTCCCGCCCCTCTGCGGTCAGTTCGACCGCCTGCACGCCTGCGGGGTCGAAGCCCTGCTTGACCAGTCCGCCGATCAGGGCCGCCGCCATGTTGCCGCCGCCCAGGAAGGTGATTTTCATCGTCTCGGTTCCACCAGATTTGGTTGAGGAATGCCCGGCGGCGGTGCCGGCCGGGCCGGGTGAATCAGCTTGTGTAATTGCGCGACCCGAAGATCGCGGTGCCAACGCGGACCATCGTCGAACCTTCGGCGATGGCGGCTTCGAGATCGTCCGACATGCCCATCGACAGGGTGTCGAGATCGAGCCCATCGGCCCGGAGCTGCGCCATCGACTGGCGCAAGGCCGCGAAGCGCGAACGCTGCAGGGCCACGTCGGCCGTGGGTTCGGGAATCGTCATCAGCCCGCGCAACCTGAGGCGCGGCAGGCTCGCCACCGCCCGCGCCAGCCCGGGCAGCTCGGCCAGCGAGACACCGCTCTTGCTGGCCTCGCCGCTCACATTGACCTGGATGCACACCTGCAGCGGCGGCAGGAAAACGTCCCGCTGCTCCGACAGCCGCTGGGCGATCTTCAGCCGGTCGATGGAATGCACCCAGGCGAAACTGTTGGCCACCGGCCGGGTCTTGTTGCTCTGCAGGGGGCCGATGAAATGCCACTCCAGGCCCAGATCGGCCAACGCCTCGACCTTGGCCACGCCTTCCTGCACGTAGTTCTCGCCAAAGGCGTGCTGACCGGCGGCGGCGGCTTCGCGCACGGCGTCGGCCGGCCAGGTCTTGCTGACCGCCAGCAGACGGACCTCCGCGGGGTTGCGACCGGCATCGGCAGCCGCCCGGGCGATGCGCGCGACAAGGTTTTGGAGGCGGCCGGAGAGGCCTGGCATATAATTGCTCAACGCTTAATTTCAGGCTGGAAGGGCCGTTGAGTATAGCATTGGCCCTTGAGCCGGAATCCGGCCCCGGGGCCTGCCCGCAGGCACTACCCGACATTCTCCCCCAGCCCAGAGTCTCCAAAGATGGACATCACCGAACTGCTCGCATTCACCGTCAAGAACAAGGCGTCCGACCTGCACATCTCCGCCGGTCTGCCGCCGATGATCCGGGTCCACGGCGACGTGCGGCGCATCAACCTGCCCGCCCTGGCCCACAAAGACGTGCACGGCATGGTGTACGACATCATGAACGACCAGCAGCGCAAGCAGTACGAAGAGTTCTTCGAGACCGACTTCTCGTTCGAGATCCCCAACCTCGCCCGCTTCCGGGTCAACGCCTTCAACCAGAACCGCGGCGCGGCGGCGGTGTTCCGGGTCATTCCCTCCAAGGTGCTGACCCTCGACGAGCTGAACTGCCCCAAGATCTTCAAGGACATCTCCAACCAGCCCCGGGGCATCGTGCTGGTCACCGGCCCCACCGGCTCGGGCAAGTCCACGACCCTCGCGGCGATGGTCGACTACGTAAACGAGAACGAATACGGTCACATCCTCACGGTGGAAGACCCGATCGAATTCGTCCACGAATCCAAGCGCTGCCTCATCAACCAGCGGGAAGTGTCCCGCGACACCCAGTCGTTCAACGCCGCCCTGCGCTCTGCGCTGCGGGAAGACCCGGACGTGATCCTGGTGGGCGAAATGCGCGATCTGGAAACCATCCGCCTCGCCCTCACCGCCGCCGAAACCGGCCACCTGGTGTTCGGCACCCTGCACACCTCGTCCGCCGCCAAGACCATCGACCGTATCGTCGACGTCTTCCCGGCCGCCGAAAAAGACATGGTGCGCGCGATGATGTCCGAATCCCTGCGCGCGGTAATCTCCCAGACGCTCCTCAAGACCAAGGACGGCACCGGCCGGGTGGCCGCCCACGAGATCATGATCGGCACCCCCGCCATCCGCAACCTGATCCGCGAGAACAAGGTCGCCCAGATGTATTCGGCGATCCAGACCGGCCAGAGCGTCGGCATGCAGACCCTCGACCAGTGCCTGGCCGATCTCGTCCGCCGCAACATCGTCTCCGGCGCCGAAGCCCGCCTGCGCGCCGCTAACAAGGACAGCTTCCCGGTCTGACCCCGCCTTACCGAATTCGACCCCGCCGGCCCCTGCCGGCAGCCACAGGAATCCACCATGGAACGCGATCAGGCCCTCAAGTTCATGCATGACCTGCTGAAGCTCATGCTTCAGAAGAACGGCTCCGACCTCTTCATCACCGCCAACTTTCCGCCCGCCATCAAGATCGACGGCAAGATCGTGCCGCAGTCCAACCAGCAGCTCACCCACACCCACACCGCCGAACTGGCGCGGGTGGTGATGAACGACCGTCAGGCGGCCGAGTTCGAAGCCACCAAGGAATGCAACTTCGCGATCTCCCCGCCGGGCATCGGCCGCTTCCGGGCCAACGCCTTCATCCAGCAGGGCCAGGTGGGCCTGATCCTGCGGACCATCCCGCAAAAGATCCCCAACTTCGACGAACTCGGCCTGCCGCCGGTGCTCAAGGATATCGCCATGTCCAAGCGCGGGCTGGTGATCTTCGTCGGCGGCACCGGCACCGGCAAGACCACCTCGCTGGCGGCGATGGTGGATTACCGCAACGAGAAGAGCTTCGGCCACATCATCACGATCGAAGACCCGATCGAGTTCGTGCACGCCCACAAGAACTGCATCGTCACCCAACGCGAGGTGGGCATCGACACAGACTCGTGGGAACCGGCCCTCAAGAACACCCTCCGGCAGGCGCCCGACGTGATCCTGATGGGCGAAATCCGCGACCGGGAGACGATGGACTACGCCATCGCCTTCGCCGAAACCGGTCACCTGTGCCTGGCCACCCTGCACGCCAACAGCGCCAACCAGGCCATCGACCGGATCATCAACTTCTTCCCCGAAGAGCGCCGTCACCAGCTGCTGATGGATCTGTCGCTCAACCTGCGGGCGCTGATCTCCCAGCGCCTCCTGCCCATGTGCGACCGCAAGGGCCGGGTGCCGGCGGTGGAGGTCATGCTCAACTCGCCGCTCATCTCCGACCTGATCTTCAAGGGCGAGATCCCGGGCATCAAGGAGGTGATGAAGCGCTCCAGCGACCTGGGCATGCAGACCTTCGACCAGAGCCTGTTCGACCTCTACGAGCGCAACCTCATCACCTACGAGGACGCCCTGCGCAACGCCGACTCGATGAACGACCTGCGCCTGCAGATCAAGCTCAAGAGCAAGCGCGGCGACCGCGACGTGCTCTCCGGCATCCAGAACCTGGACATCGTTTAATGCCGTGAGGAGTGATGAGAGAGGAGTGAGGCGCCAGCGCTGACGATCGTCAGCGCACACGCGCAGATAACGGCCACCTCACTCCTGACTCCTCACTCCTCACCGCCCTTGGGCTTGCGAGCCGAACCCGTCACCATCAGGTATTCGAACAGCCGGCACTCGATGGCGCCGTTGAAGAGCGGCGTGCGCTTGCTGGCCTTGAGGCGCACGCCCTTGGGCAGCAGCGGGTCGCCGGTGAAGAAGTACGCCCGCCAGCCGCTCCAGTTGGCTTTCAGGGCGTCGCCCAACTTCGGGTAGAAGGCTTCGAGTTCCGACGTATCCGACAACCGCACGCCGTAGGGCGGGTTGGCCACCAGCACGCCGCTCGCCGCCGGCGCCTTGCGGTCGAGCAGATCCATCCGCTCCAGCTCCACGCAGCCCTCCAGCCCGGCGCTGCGCAGATTGACGAAGCTCTTGCGCACCTGATCCTCGACGATGTCCGAGCCGTAGATGGGCAGCGGACGCGGCGCCTGCCGGCGGGCGTCGGCCGCCTTGCGGATCGGCAGCCAGGTGTCCCGCTCGAAATGCTTGAAGCGCTCGAACGCGAAATGCCGGCCCAGGCCCGGCGCCACGTCGAGGGCCATCTGGGCCGCCTCGATGAGGAAGGTGCCGCTGCCGCACATCGGGTCGCACAACGCCTCCTCGCCGGGCTGCCAGCCGGTGAGGCGCAGGATGCCGGCGGCGAGGTTTTCCTTCAGCGGCGCCTCGACCGCCGCCGACTTGAAGCCGCGCTTGTAGAGCGGCTCGCCCGAGGTATCGAGATACAGCGTCACCGTATCGGCCGACAGGAAGGCATGCACGCGGATGTCCGGCGCCTGGGTGTTCACATCCGGCCGACGGCCGACAATGGTGCGGAAGTGGTCGCACACCGCGTCCTTGATCTTCAGCGTCGCAAACTCCAGGCTGCGCAGCGGCGACTTGTGGGCGGTGACGAACACCCGGATCGTCTCGTCCGGCGTGAACCACTTGGCCCAGGTGGGCGCGTAGGCGATGCGGTAAATGTCGTCCTCGTTGCGGTAGCGGCCCATCGAGACCTGCCACAGCACGCGGGTGGCGATCCGGCTTTCCAGGTTGGCGCGATAGCACAGCGCCCAGTCGCCGGAAAACTGCACGCCGCCGGGCACGGCCTTCGGATCGGTGGCGCCGATGGCACGGAGTTCATCGGCAAGAAGCGGCTCGAGGCCGCGGGGGCAAGGGGCAAAGAAGTTCAAGGCAGCAATCCGGTTCGGAAATCAGGTTCGGTCGATCAGAAGGGCTTCAGCACGACGAGGAAGACGCAGGCGAACAGCACCAGCACCGGCACCTCGTTGAAGAAGCGGTACCACACGTGGCTGCGGGTGTTGCGCCCTTCGGCAAAGGCCCGCATCAGCCGGCCGCAATACAGGTGATAGACGATCAGGAAGGTGACCAGCGTCGTCTTGACGTGCAGCCAGCCGCCGGTAAAGCCGAAGCCAAACCACAGCCACATGCCCAGCGCCACGGCGAGGATGCCCAACGGCGTCATGAAGCGGTAGAGCTTGTTCTCCATCAGCGCGAGGCGATCCAGCGTGGCCTTGTCGGTGGCCATGGCGTGATTCACGAACAGCCGCGGCAGGTAGAACAGGCCGGCAAACCAGCTGGTGACGAAGATGATGTGCAGGGCTTTGATACTCAGAAAAAGCATGATTCAGGCTCGAAGGTAGGAAATCAGGAAACCGCCAGACGACGCGCACGCAACGCGTCGGCCACGGTGGGATACATCAGGCGGGCGCGCAGTTCCCGCTTGATGCGGTCGTTCTTGAGGCGCCGCGATTCGGACATGAACGACAGGGTGAGCGGCGACAGCCGCCCGACCAGCTCGGCCCGGGGCAGCCGCGGCGGGCGCGGCAGGCCAAGCGCGTCGGCCACCAGATCGAAGTACTCGCCCATCTGCAGGCAGCTGTCGTCCGACGCGTTGTAGGCCCGGCCGGGCCGCCCGCGGAACAGCGCCAACCCCAGCAGGCGGGCCAGGTCGTCGGCGTGGATATGGTTGGTGAACACGTCGTCCGCGGGCGTCAGCACCGGGTCGCCCTTTTCGAGACGCGCCACCGGCAGGCGGTCGCCCCCGTCGTAAATACCGGGCGCCCGGAGCAGGCTGACCCGGCACCCGCTGCGCTGGCCGAAGCGCCTCAGGTGGCGTTCGGCTGCAACGCGCCGCACCGCCCGGCCCGAGGCCGGACGCGGCGCCCGGGTTTCGTCCAGCCAATCGCCGGCGCAGTCGCCGTACACCCCCGTTGTACTTATGTAGATGAGCCGTCGTGGTAGACTCGCGCGATGCGCCAGCGCGGCGAGAAGACGGCGTGTACGCAGATCATCGCAACCCAAATTGGGCGGCGGCGCACAGTGCAGGATGTAGTCGGCAATACCCGCCAGACGGCCCAGGCTTTCCGGCCTGTCGAGGTCGGCGAGCACGGTGCTGGCACCGAGCGCCCTCAGGGCCGCACGCTCTTCCGGGCGGCGGACCACCGCGCAGACACGGAAGCGGCGGCACAACCAGGGGATGATCCGGCGCGCCACGTCGCCGCTGCCGACGATCAGGACTTGCTTCATTTTTCGACGTTTCATTTAACGATTATCTCACGGCCACTCATCATGTCGTTCCAGGTCACCCTCCAGCCCAGCGGACTCGACTTCCCAGCGTCTGCCGACGAAACCGTTCTCGAGGCAGCCCTGTCCGCCGGCCTGCTGCTCCCCTACAGCTGTCGTGACGGCGCCTGCGGCGTGTGCAAGAGCAAGGTGCTCTCCGGCGAGGTGGATCTGGGCCGCTTCGGCGACAGCACCCTTACCCAGGCCGAGCGCGATGCCGGCATGGCCCTGCTGTGCTGCGCCAGCCCCCGCTCCGACCTCGTCGTCGAAGTGCGTCAGGTAAGCCGGGCCGGCGAAATCCAGGTCAAGAAGCTGCCCTGCCGGGTGCAGAAGCTCGTGCGCGCCGCCGACGACGTGATCGTCCTCGAGATCCGCCTGCCGGCGACCGAGAAATTCCAGTTCGTCGCCGGCCAGTACATCGACTTCCTGCTCGCCGACGGCAAGCGCCGCAGCTTCTCCATCGCCAACGCCCCCACCGGCGCCGACTTCCTCGAACTGCACATCCGCCACGTGCCCGGCGGCCTGTTCACCACCCACGTCTTCGACAAGCTCAAGGAGAAGGACATCCTGCGCTTCGAGGGCCCGCTGGGCGGCTTCCGGCTCGACGAAAGCTCCAAGCGCCCGGTGGTGCTGCTGGCCGGCGGAACCGGCTTCGCACCGATCAAGAGCATCGTCGAACACGCCATCGCCGCCGGCATCCAGCGCCCGATGACGCTCTACTGGGGCAGCCGCAACCGCGCCGGGCTGTATCAGTACGACGTGGCGAAGGGCTGGGAAGCGCGGCTCCCGGGCTTCCGGT
Organism: Zoogloea sp.; assembly: GCF_041904905.1. Lineage (GTDB taxonomy): Bacteria > Pseudomonadota > Gammaproteobacteria > Burkholderiales > Rhodocyclaceae > Zoogloea. Next base: position 49,817 of record NZ_JAYRMI010000003.1, read on the forward strand.
TCGTGCCGGTGCTGTCCGACAGCCCGACCGACGAAGGCTGGACCGGCCGCACCGGCCTGGCCCACGCCGCCCTCATGGCCGATCTGCCCGACCTCTCGGGCCACGAAGTCTATGCCTGCGGCTCGCCGGCGATGATCGACTCGGCCCGCGCCGATCTCGTCCGCCAGTGCGGCCTGCCCGCCGACGCCTTCCACGCCGACGCCTTCAGCTTCTCGAACGACGCCAAGGCTGGCTGAGCCGGCACCGGAACCCCGCCCATGAGCAACGCCGTACTGATTACCCGAGAACCCGTAATCAACAAGCAGTACAAGATCACCGCCAACCGGCTGATCGTCCATGCGTCCTCCGTCGGGCAGGCAGTGGAAACCCTGTCGAATCTGGCCGACGTGTGGCCCGCCACCCACCCGGTCTTCGTGAGCCTCTACCGGCTGGTCCCCACCCCCGACCTGCTCGTCTGGCGCGCGCCGCCCAACGCGATGGTGGAGATCCCCACCCAGGCGATCGCCCACCCCCTCACGCTGGCGCTGATCCCTCGGCTCAAGGCCGCCGGCATCAGCCTCAACCTCACCTGGTATCAGCCCGACACCGTCGTCCCGCCGGACGTCCCGTGGCGCTTCGTCATCATCGACGCCAAACGGCAGCCCGTGCCGCTCGCCCCGCCGGGCCTGGCAATCGCCTGGGGCCTGCAGGACGTGCCGGAGTTCCGTAACGCCATCGTGGGTGGCTTCGACGGCGCCTCGGGCTGGTTCTTCCTGCACGGCGTGAAGACCGACGGCAAGCTCGCGCCCTCCCACGCCCAGATCGTCCGGCTGCTCAATCTGGTGCGAAAAAATGCCGAAGTCAAGGAAATCGAAAATGTCCTGAAGCAGGACGTGGCGCTGTCATACAAATTGTTGCGTTACATCAATTCTGCCGGTTTCGGGTTGATGTGCGAGATTCAATCCTTCCGCCACGCGGTGTCGATCCTGGGCTACGACAAGCTCCACAAGTGGCTCTCGGTGCTGCTGATTTCCGCCAGCCGCGACCCCTCCGCCCCGGCCCTGATGCAGACCGCGATCGCCCGTGGACGCTTCATGGAGCAGATCGGCGCAGCCTTTTTCGAGAAGTCCGAGCTGGACAACCTGTTCATCACCGGCGCCTTCTCGATGCTTCACCTGCTGCTGGGTGCCAGCCTTCAATCGGCGCTCGAGGAGATGAATCTTCCCGCGCCGATCTGCGACGCCCTGCTGGGCGGAGATGGCGTTTATGCACCTTTCCTCAAACTTGCGCGGGCGCTGGAGAGCTTCGACGACAAGCATCTGGCCGCCCTCGCCGATGACCTTCACATCACGCCGGAGCACATCAACCGGGCACACCTTGAAGCGCTCTCCTTCGCAGACAGCCTGCAGTTCGGCTGAATCCCGCGCGGCCAAAGGCGGGGCGGTGCGCAAACTCTTCATAACGGCGCGAACTGGGTCACGCTCGGTTGCGCGTGCCCCGGTGTGGGCGAGCATAAGTCACAGGCGAGAGCCGGGAGGGTACGGTTAGAATCCAAAGCACTAAATCTGTGAAATACGTGCTTCATTCATGCCAACCACCCGAATATCCAAAATGCGACGTCCCCTAGCAGCACCGACATCGCGTCTGCCTGCGCTCCGGGAAACCGCGTCTGCGCTGCTGCGGATACTTTCGGCTGGCGATGCATCCCGGCACGATATTGCTCGCGTCATTATCCTCGATCCGGTGATGGTTTTCGAGTTGCTTTTGACAGCACCGCTGAGCAAGAGCGATCTTTCTATTGCCCTGCTCGATGTGCTCATCGAGCGCCTCGAGCGGATTGACGCGGGCCTGCTCCAGGCGTGGTCGCTGCGCCACATGATCCAGCAGCCGCAGCACCGGATCTCGCCCCGCGCCCACCGGCACCACACGCTGCACAGCCTGTTCGTTGCCGAGCTGGCGGTCAATCTGGCCCGCGAGATGGGCTACCCCCACCCCGACGAAGCCCGCTCCGCCGGCCTGCTGCACGACATCGGCCTGCTGTGGCTCAACGAGTACGGCGAGCACTACGGCCGCGTGCTCGCCGACGCCATCGACGAGCGCAGCCTGTCCGCCGCCGAGTGGGAGCGCTACGGCCTCGACCACGCCGAGATTTCGGCCGATCTGGCGGCCCGCTGCGGCTTTCCGCTGGGCATCGTGGATGCCATCGCCCTGCACCAGGCCGAGCCGGAGGCCGTCGACACCGCCCACCCGCTGGTCCGGGTGATCGCCGCCGCCGAAGAGCTGGCCAGCTACCGGGGCAGCCAGTCGGCCGCCAGCCTGGAAGGCGCCAGCCGCCTCACCAAGATCGACGGCAACGTGCTGGTCAGCCTGCTCGCCGACACCACCCGTGGCATGCAGGAGATGGTGCGTCCCCTCGACATCGTCGTCGAGCCCACCATGCTCACCCTCCCCTGGGCGGCCCCCAGCGCCGACGCCGAGCGCGAGAGCGTCGATGGCGGCATCGCCCGCACCGCGCTCACCGCCTTCGCCCGCAGCGCCTTCATCGACGCCGCCACGGCGCGTCAGAGCTTCGACGTGGCCACCCGCCTGCTCCTGGGCCTGGACGCCCCGGTGCTCTTCGTCAAGGCCGAAACCGACAACGATCTGGTGGGCGCACCGACGATCACCCACCCGGGCCTCGACCAGATCCGCATCTCCGCCCGCGACCCCCACAGCGCCGTCGCCGAGGCCTTCCGCAACGGCGCCGAATCCCGCTACCAGAGCGGCCCGCGCCCGCCCGGCCGGTGCGCCGCCGACTGGCAGCTGGCCCGCTGGCTCGACAGCGACGGCCTGCTCTGCGTGCCCTGGCAGAACGCCCACGAGGCCGGCGTCGCCGTCTTCCCCTGCGCCGGCGCCGAAGTGCCGGGCACCGGCATCGAGCCCGCCCTGCGCCGCTCGGTCACCGAGGCCGCCACCAGCCGCATCTCCGAACGTCGCGCCGAAGAGCAGATGCGCCTCGACCTGGAAGACAGCATCGCCCGCCGCTACGTGGAGCACGCCCGCCGCATCGCCCACGAGGCCAGCAACCCCCTCACCGTCATCAAGACCTACCTGGGCCTGATTGACGAGCGGGTCGAAGACCCCACCCTCAAAGAGCAACTCGGTCTCCTCAGCGAGGAGCTTGACCGGGTCGGCTCGCTGGTGCGCAAGGCCAGCGATTTCACCTCGATGACCCCATCCGGCCCGGCCCACAGCGGCGTTGCCGAGATCCTGCACGATCTGCGGGCCCTCTACGGCGAGGCCCTGTTTGCCCGCAAGGGGATCAGCTTCGAGCTGCGCACCTCCCCCAACCTGCCCGCCGCCGCCATTCCGCCGGACGCCCTCAAGCAGGTGTTCCTCAACCTCTTCAAGAACGCCGCCGAGGCCATCCCCGAAGGGGGCAAGCTCACCGTGTCGGCCGTCGCCGGCATCAACGCCAACGGCAGCCAGTGCATGGAGATCCGGATCGTCGACAACGGCCCGGGCCTCGCCCCCGAGCGCATCGAGACCCTGTTCAACCCCGGCGCCCGCAACAGCGACAAGCCGGGCGGCGGCGTCGGCCTGCCGCTGGTCCGCGAGCTGGTCGCGGCGGTCGGCGGCACCATCCTGTGCCGCAGCCAGCCGGGCTCCGGCACAGTGTTCCAGATCTTCATGCCACTGGCGGCAACCCACTGACTTGATGCATCATTGCCGCGCCAATTAGAAGAGCCATGCCCGGGAGTCACAATGGTCATCCCCTGGGAAGGAACTTCCTTCCCGACAGAGGCAAACCGGCGGACGCCGGCCGAGTCTCTCACCCGAATCCTTGTCGTCGACGATGAACCGTCCCTTCGGCGGTCGGTGGGCGCCCTCCTCCAGGGCAACGACCGGCTGATCGAAGACTGCGGCTCCGTCGCCGAGACCCTCGCACGTCTCAACACCCGCTCCTACGACCTGCTGATCCTCGACTTCCGCCTGCCCGATGCCTCCGGTCTGGCGGTGATGGACTGGCTGCTCAGCAACGACCGCCGCGAGTCGGTCATCATGATCAGCGGCGAGCAATCCATGGAAGCCGCCATCGGCGCCCTGCGCCGCGGCGCCGACGACTTCCTCATCAAGCCCTACGGCGCCGACCAGATCCGCCGTGCGGTGGCGGGCGCCCTCCTCAAGCGGCAGTCCGAGCGCACCCAGCGGCTCAACCAGCAGCGGCTCCAGTCATCCGAGCAGATGCACCGCTATCTGGTCGAAAACTCCCTCGACCTGATCTACACCCTCGACGCCGAAGGCCGCTTCAACTACCTCAACCTGCGCATCGAATCGCTGCTCGGCCACTCCCGGAACGCGCTGATCGGCAAGCACTTCTCCGAGATCGTCCACCCCGAGGATCTGGAAAGGGCGCGCTTCACCTTCAACGAGCGGCGGACCGGCCCCCGCGCCACGATCAACATCGAGCTGCGTCTGGCCCGCAATCCCTACGGGGCCGACGGCGACGACACCGGCCCGGTGGCCGTCGTGCTCAACGCGATGGGCATCTACAACAGCGTCGAATCGCGCTCGCCGTCCCACTACGCCGGCACCTACGGCGCGGCCCGCAGCCTGCCCGCGCTGCGCACCATCGAGGCCACCCCGCGCTACCAGACCTACCACGACCCCCTCACCCAGCTCCCCAACAACGAGCTGTTCCAGGACCGCCTCAACCTGGCCATCACCCAGGCCAAGCGGCGCAAGGGGCTCATCGCGGTCATGTTCATCGACATGGACCGCTTCAAGCAGGTCAACGAGAGCCACGGCCAGGGCGAAGGCGACGCCCTGCTCCGCTCGGTGGCCCTGCGCCTCAAGCAGTGCCTTCGCCGGGGCGACACCCTCACCCGCCACCGCAGCGACGAGTTCGTGGTGCTGCTGCCCGACATCAACGACCAGGAAGACGCCCGCGCCATCGCCGAGAAGGTGCTGCTCGCCTTCCGCAAGCCCTTCCCCCTCAGCGAGGGCGAGGTCACCATCACCCTCAGCATGGGCATCGCCCTGCACCCCGAAGACGGCGACACCGCCGAGGATCTGGTCCAGCACGCCAGCGTGGCGATGCATCAGGTCAAGGGCGACGGCCGCAACGCCTACAGTTTCTTTTCGCCGGACATGCACGCCAGCTACCGCACGCGGGTGTCCCTCGAAAAGGAATTGCGCCAGGCCATCAGCCGCAACGAGTTCGAGCTGCACTACCAGCCGCTGGTCAGCCTCTCCCAGGACCGCATCACCGGCATGGAGGCGCTGGTGCGCTGGCGCCACCCGTCCCACGGCATCGTCTCGCCATCGCGCTTCATCCACTTCGCCGAAGAAGCCGGGATCATCCACGAGATCAGCCGCTGGGTGCTCGAGACCGGCTGCGCCCAGCTCGCCGTGTGGCGCCGCCAGTTCCCGGATCTACGCCTCACCGCCAACCTCTCGTCGCGGGATTTCGACCAGTCCGACCTCTCCGACACCATCTCCCGCACCCTGTCGCGCAACGGGCTGGCCGCCGGCAGCCTGGAACTCGAGATCGCCGAGAGCCTGCTCCTCGAGAACACCGAGCGGGTCGCCCCGCGCCTGCAGAACCTCCGGGAGCTGGGCGTCGGCGTCTCGATCCACGACTTCGGCACCGGCTACTCGTCCCTGGTCAGCCTGCAGCGCTACGGCGTCACCCGCCTCAAGATCGACCGCAGCTTCGTGCGGGACATGAACGGCCACGGCAACCACCCCATCATCAGCGCCATCGCCGGCATCGCCCAGGGCTTCGACATCCGGCTGGCCGCCGAAGGCGTCGAGCGCGGCGAACAGATGACCACCCTCGACAGCATGGGCTGCGACGAGATGCAGGGCTTCTACTTCTCCCGGCCGGTGGACGCCGAAGCCGCCACCCGCCTGCTGCGGGATTTCCGCCCCTCCCGCCTCAACCCGGGCCAGGTGGCCACCCCGCCCCTCGCCTGAGCCACGCCGGGCACCTCAAACCGTCACACTTCCCCGCTAGATTTGCCCCATCGTCGAACCCACTGAGGATCTCGTCATGGGAATGTACCGTCTCCTCCTGGCCTCACCCCGCCAGCCCGAAGCCCCCCGCCTCGTCGCCGAACATCTCGACCCCGCCTGGCTCAAGCAGCGCGGCTACGAGATCGCCCGCACCCTGGGCGACGCCGCCGCGCTCTGGGCCGCCCGCCCCGGCACCGAGCGCCAGCTCGCCCTGCACTGCCGCACCGGCCACGCGCTGGCCATCGTCAGCGGCCAGCCGCCGCAGTAAACGCAACGCGGCGGCCACAGGGGCCGCCGCGAAAAAAACAGGGCGCCGGTCTCAGCGCCGGAAAGGGATCAGCTCGCCGGCCGAAAAGCCCTTGTCCTTCAACCGGGCCTGGGCCGCCACCGCGTCCCGGCGGTCATTGAACGGCCCCACCACCACCCGGGTTTCCAGCTGCGCCGGGATGCCCTCGGCCGACAGCCGGGCGCGCAGCGCCTCGGCCTGGGCCGGGGTGCCGAACACCCCCACCTGAACCGCGTAAGCGCTCTGGCCTTCACCCGCAGCCGGCGCCCTGGGCGCGGCGGGCACCGTCGCCACCGCCGGAGCGGGCGCAGGCGCAGGCGCCACCGTCGCGGCCGGCGCAGAGACCGTCGGTGTGGCCACCGCGCGGGGCGGTACGGCCTGAGGCACAGCGCCGGCAGCAGGCGCCGACGTCGCGGCCTCATGCCTGCGGGCCGGCTCGGCGGGCGCCGTCGCAACGGCGGCCTGACCGCCCGCGCGCAGCACCGGACGCGTCTCCTCGACCGGCTTGCGGGCGCGTTCGAGCCGGTCGCCCCTGTCGCCCCTGTCGCCCTTATCGCCGGAGGGCAAAGGCGGCGGCGTCGCGCTCCCCTCGACCGGCGGCGGGGGCGCAGGCTCAGCCGGCACCGCCGCGCGCACCACGTCCGGCGCCGCATCGCGGGCTGGCTCGGGCGCGGTCACCTGGGCCGGCGCGATGGGTTTGGTCGGCACCACCACCGCCTCCGGCTGAGGCGGGCGGGACAGATGATCGAAAACGGCGAGCCCCCCCAGCAGGACGGCGATCAAGCCCCCCGCCACGCCCGCACGCACCCACAACTGCCGGCGGGGATCGTCGTCCCCGTCCAGCTCCGGCACATCCGGCCTGTCCGTCATGCTCCCCCCTCCGCCCGCGCCAGCGCGCACACCAGCTCGGCCTCCGCCACTGAAATTCCGCAGTGCTCCGCGATCTGCGCCGCGGGAATCCCTCGTCCGGCCAGCAGCATCGCCTCGGAGTGCTGCGGCGATTCCGGACGCACATACTGGGGCTGCGGCTGGGCCAGCGCCCGATCGTGGGCCGCCTGCAGCTCGTTCATGTCGAGGCGCAGGGCCACCAGCTCGCTGCGCAGGAAATCCTGCTCGGTGCGCAGCTGGGCCACATCCCGACGCAGCTGCTGGATCTCGATCTCGTTGAGGGTTTCCTGGGGGACCGCCAGCGGGTCGGGCGGCGCCACCTGGGCGGGGGCCGGATCGGCCGGCGCATCGGCCACCACCGTCTGGGGCGACCGGGCTTCGCCCTCGGCGGCCCTGCCCGCCCGGCCCGGGAGGGCCAAGCGGAAGAGGATCACCGCCAGATAGATGGAGAGCACGGCGACCAGCGCCCAGACGCCCTCCCGCAAGCCTACATCGATCATCGCGCCGGCTCCCCGGCTGCGGCGCTGCCCTTCGACTTAAACCTTGTGCTGACGATGATCGTTCCCCCGGAAACTGGCGCATTTAGGACTGAATTTGACGCTGCGATAATAGCCGTGCGCCTCTTCAGCGACAATGCGACTTCTCGCTTCAGGTGCGTCTTTTCATCATGTTCTTCCTCAAAAAGCTCGTCGGCCTGCTCCTGCAGCCCCCGCTCCTGCCCCTCGTCGCCATCGGCGCCGGTCTGCTGCTGCAGCGCTGGCGGCCGCGGGCGGGCCGGGTGCTGGCCTGGGGCGGCCTCGCCCTTGCCGTGGCGCTGGTTGCGCCGCCGGTGGTGGACGCCCTCCTCGACAACCTGGAAGACCTGCCCGCGGTGCAGCCGGCGCAGCTCGAAGGCGCCGGCGCCATCGCGATCCTGGGCGGCGGTGCGCGGACCAATGCGCCCGAGTTCGGCGGCCAGACGGTCAATCGGATCACTCTCGAGCGGCTCCGCTACGGCGCCCGGCTGGCCCGGTCGTCGGGCCTGCCGGTGCTGGTGAGCGGGGGCGCCCCGAGCGGCAGTCAGCCCGAAGCGGAGTTGATGAAGCGCGCCCTGGAGGAGGATTTCGGGGTGCCGGTGCGGTGGGTCGAGGCGGCGTCGCTGGACACCGTCGACAACGGCCGCCTGAGTGCTGCGATGCTGCAGGCGGCCGGCGTGCGGCGGGTGGTGCTGGTCACCCACGCCGCGCACATGCACCGCTCGCTGGAAGCCTTCCAGGCGGCCGGGCTGGAGCCGGTGGCGGCCCCCACCGGCTTCTTGCGCCGGGGGCCGTCCGACGAACCGCAGCCCCGCTTTCCAAGCATGAACTCAGCCTTCGCCGGCAGCTACGCCATTCACGAGTGGCTGGGCCTGCTGGCCTTCCGCCTCAGCCATTGAACCGACACGCCCCGACGCCATGACCGATTCCCAGCCCACCGACCCCTCCGACCCCAGCTGCCGCCACTGCCGCTACTTTCTGGCCACCGACAGCACCGGCGGAACCTGCCACCGCTACCCGCCCACCTTCGCCGGCGCCCAGTCGCCCCGGGAAGATCACCGATGGCGCTTTCCCATCGTCGGCGGGCGGGCCTGGTGCGGCGAGTTCAGGCCCCACGACTGACCGGCGGCCGGCGCCGCCTCAGCCCTGGAAGCGGGCCTTGCGCTTGCCCAGGAAGGCGTCGATGCCCTCGTCGAAATCCGGCCGCGCGGCGCAGCGGGCGAAGGCTTCGGCCTCCAGCAGGAGCTGGGTGTCGAGGCTCTGGTCGGCGGACTGGTTGAGCAGGCGCTTCATCTCGGCGTAGGTTTCCCGCGGGCCGGCCAGGATGCGGCCCACCAGCGCCGCCACTGCGTCGTCCAGCCCGGCCAGCGGCACGACCCGGTTCACCACGCCCAGGCGCTGGGCTTCGGCGGCGTCGAAACGGTCGGCCAGCAGCAGCAGCTCGAAGGCCTTGTGACGGCCAACGATGCGCGGCAGGAACCACGACACGCCCCCGTCGCCCGACAGGGCGATGCTGGCGTAGGCGGTGGTGAAGTAGGCGTTGTCGGCCGCCACCACCATGTCGCAGCCCAGCGCCAGCGACAGGCCGAAGCCGGCGCACGCGCCGTGCACGCGGCCGATCACCGGCACCCGCAGCTCGGCCAGGGCCTCGACGCTGCGGTTGATGTGCTGCTCGATGGTGGCCCGGAAGCTGGCAATGCGGCTTTCGGGCGAGAGGTGCAGCTGGCCGGCAAAATCCTTCAGGTCGCCGCCGGCCATGAAGTGCTCGCCGGCGCCCTGGATCACCACCGCCCGCAGATCGCGCCGGTGGGCGAGCTGGGCGGTGGCGTCGGAAAGGGCGTGCATCATCTCGAAGGACAGCGCGTTGAGCGCCTTCGGCCGGTTGAGGGTCAGCGTGGCGACGCCGTTGGCCACGTCGAGCAGGATGGGAGAGGTCATGGGAGGCGGTTCCGGAGTTTCAGGAGGTTCGTGACCGCCATTTTGACCTCGATGCCCGGGTGGCGGAAAGGCCCCGCCGCCCGGGTGGCCGCCGGTCAGAAGCGCATGCCCACCGACAGGCTCACGAAGTCCCGGTCACGGGCGTTGTTGTAGGTGCCGCCGAAGGTGTTGGTCCACCCCAGCTCGGCCCCGTAGCGTTTGGCGAAGTCGGCCTTCAGGGCGAGCACCGCGAAGCGCCGGCCTTCGTTGAAGAGCCCGTCGGCCGACCAGCCTTTCACGTCGTGGGCCCAGCTCACCACCGGGCTCAGCACCACGCCGTCGGCCACGCCGGTGTAGCGCCAGGCGGCGCGCAGGCGGTAGCCCCAGGCGCTGCGGGTGACGTAGCCGGCGTTGGCGCAGCTGGTGGCGACGCTGGAGCACGCCCCGGCCACCGTTCCGACACCGTACAGGTCCGACCGGCCGTAGCGGCGCACGCTGGCGTCGGGCAGGTCGTGGACGAACTTGACGCCCGCCTCGCCGGCGAGGCTGAGCCCTTCGCCGCCCAGGAAGCGGTCGAGGCTCCACACCCCGGCCACCTGCGCCTGGGACACACTCAGGCGGTCGTAGCCGTGGAGCACGCCGCCGTAGGGCGTGGCGTTCATGTCGGCCCGCAGCAGGGTTGGCGCGGTGTTGGAGGCGGCCGCGTTGAGCAGGTCCACCGAGTTGAGCTGAACCGGCAGGTTGGGCCGATGGGTCAGCTCGGCCAGCAGGCTCACGCGGGCGAGCTTCGCGGCCCAGGTCGCACCGAAGACCCGGATGTCCTCCGGAAACTCGGTGAGGTAGCGGGCGTTGAGCCCGTCGGCGTCGCCCGGCAGGAAGGGCGCGCCGCCCACCCGGCCAGAGCGGATCGGGCTCGCGATGGGGGTGCGGCTGTGGTACTGGGCGGCGTAAAGGCCCACCTCGCTGGCCAGCGACGGCAGCCGGAAGGTGGTGGCGAGGCCGAACTGGCCGGCATCCGCCACGCCGGGGCTGGCGCTGCGCTTGAGGTAGCGCTGGGCGTCCAGCGAAGCCGGATCGCTGACGGTATCGCCCACCATCACCCGGTTGCAGCCGGGCGCCACGTAGTCGGCGGTGGCGAAGAAGGTGCCGCAGCCGTCCAGCTCGGTGCGCCGCCACAGGAACTGGTAGAAGGCCTCGACGCGGGTGGTGTCGCTGGTTTCGAGCCGCGCGGTGAGGGCCGGGATCGGCACCCGGGTTTCGTCCGCGGTGGCCCCGGGGCGGCGCATGGCGGGGATGTCCACCGGCTGCAGCGCCGACAGGCCGCCGCCGATGCTCATCCGGCTACCCCAATCCAGGTATTGGTTGCCCAGCTTGAGCTGGAGAGCCCGCTCGCCAACCGTAAAGCGCCCGGCCACGAAGGCTTCCATCAGCGCGGCACCCGAGAAGCGGCCCCGCTGGCTGAAGCCGGCGTCGTCGATGGGGCCGCCGGTGCGGTAGCCGGCCGGCCCGTTGCCCCACGGGCGGTTGTCGTTGAGCAGCGCGTCGTCGTACCAGCCCTTGACGGCGAGGGTGGCGCTCACGGCGTCGCGCCGGAAGTCGGCGGCGACGTGGCCCTTGAGCACCCGGGCGATGGCGTCGCCCTTGTCGAAGTTGAGGTTGCCGTCGTCCTGATTGCGGCCGTGGGGCGCGTTGGCGGGCACCCCGGCGGCGGCGCCGTTGGTGCGCTGGATGAGGTTGGGGTCGCGCTCGGCGGTTCGCCAGGCGGTGCCGAACGAGGCCGCGCCGCGGATCGTGAAGGGGGCGTCGGCCTCGGCGGCAAGCACGAGGGACGGGGCGACGAGCAGGGCGAGGCCTGCCCGGCGGGCATGGTGTTGAAACATCCGGAGTTCCTCCTTTGGGGGACCGCGCCCCTCTCTGGCGGGGGCGTCGATCCGGTGGGGTTCTGCGCGCGCGTCAGCCGGCGGCGTAGCGTTCGCGCATCTGGCGCTTGTTGATCTTGCCGACGCTGGTCTTCTCCAGGCTCTCGGCAAAGCGCACCTGGTCGGGCACGGCGAAGCGGGAGATCCGCCCTGCGTCGGCAAAAGCGCGCAGGTGGGCGATGATGTCGTCCGCCGTCACGCCTTCGGCGCCGGCCTTGGGCACCACCACCGGCAGCGGGCGCTCGCCCCAGCGGGCGTCGGGCACGCCCAGCACCGCCACCTCGGCCACCGCCGGGTGCTGGGAGATCAGGGTCTCGATCTCCAGCGACGAGATCCACTCGCCGCCCGACTTGATGACGTCCTTGATGCGGTCGGTGATCTGCAGCGAGCCGTTGGGCGCGATGCGGCCGATGTCCTGGGTGTGCAGCCAGCCGCCGCGCCACAGGTGGGCGGTGGCCTCGGCGTCCTTCAGGTAGCCCTGGGTGAGCCACGGGGCACGCACGACAACCTCGCCCTGGGCCTGGTCGTCGTGGGCCACGTCGTCCAGGTTGCCGTCCACGATGCGCAGGTTCACCAGCGGAATCGGCAGGCCGGTGCGGCAGCGGGCGGTCACCGTCTGCTCGGGCGGCAGTTCCAGGTCTTCGGGCTTGAGCTGGGCGAGGGTGAGGATCGGGCAGGTCTCGGACATGCCGTAGCCGGTGAACACGTCCATGCCCCGGGCCACCGCCTGGGTGGCGAGACCCACCGTGAAGGCCGAACCGCCGATCACCATCTTCCAGCCGGAGAGGTCCATGTCCTTGGCAGCCGGTGCCACCAGGAGCATCTGCAGGATGGTGGGCACGCAGTGGGAGAAGGTCACGCCTTCGGTGCGACGCAGCTGCAGGAGCATGTCCGGCACGTAGCGGCCGGGGTAGACCTGCTTCACGCCCAGCATGGTGGCCACGTAGGGCAGACCCCAGGCATGGACGTGGAACATCGGGGTGATCGGCATGTACACGTCGCCCCGGTGGAAGCGCTGCCCGGACGGCGCCGACGCAGCCCCGGCCAGCGCCCCCAGGGCGTGCAGCACCAGCTGACGGTGGCTGAAGAACACGCCTTTGGGCAGGCCGGTGGTGCCGGTGGTGTAGAAGGTGGTGGCGCGGGTGTTCTCGTCGAAATCGGGAAACGCGTGGCGCGGATCGGCGGCCGCCAGCAGGGCTTCGTATTCGCCCACGGCGCCGGCCGCGGCGGGGTCGCAGGGCTCGTCGGAGAGCAGCACGATGCGCTTGAGCCTGGGCAGGCGGTCGCGGATGCCGTCGAGGATGGGTAGGAATTCGGTGTTGATGAGCAGCGTCTCGGCGCCGCAGTGGTCGATGGTGTAGGCGATCTGCTCGGGCGACAGGCGCACATTCACCGTCATCAGCACCGCGCCCAGCATGGGGATGGCGAAGTAGCTCTCCAGGTAGCGGTGGGAATCCCAGTCGGCCACCGCCACGGTGTCGCCAAAGCCCACCCCGAGCCGGCTGAGGGCGCTGCCCAAGCGGCCGATGCGGTCGGCGAGGTCGCGGTAGGTGTGGCGGCGCAGATCGCGGTAGACGATCTCCTGCTCGGGCGCGTGGGCCAGCGGGGTATGGAGCAGCTGCTTGATGAGCAGCGGGTAGGCGTAGGGCTGATCGGCGGACGCGGCGGCGTCTCCGGAAGCTCGGATGTCGGTTTGCACGATGGTCTCCTCGGGCTGTTCTGGTCTGACGGAAGCGAGCCAGCTTAGCCGGAGAAAAACGCGAAATCGCCCCCCCGAAAGGGGGGTCAGCCGGGCGGCAGGTGCAGCAGGCCGGCCTGCCGGGCGCGGAGGATGGCCTCCGTCCGGCTGCGCACGCCGAGCTTGGCGTAGATGTTGCTGAGGTGCCACTTCACCGTCTCGGGGGTGACCCCGGCGGCGCGGGCGATGGCCTTGTTGGAGAGCCCCTGCATCACCAGCTGCAGCAGGCTGCGCTCCCGCACCGAGAGCGGCTCGGGCAGCCCGGCTGCCGGCGCGGCGCGGGCCAGCGCCAGCAGCGCATCGACGCCGGCATCGGCGAGGCTGCGGACCATCCCGGCCTGCTCGGCGAGGGGGAGCACCGCTGCCAGCTCGGCCACCGCACGGGGGCGACGGCCGGCCAGATCGAGGGCCTGGGCGAGCAGGATTCGCCGCTGGAGCGCCCGGTAGTGGAAGCCGGCCTCCCGGGAGGCCGCCACCAGGGCTTCCAGCTCGGCCACCGCCGCGTCGGCCCGGCCTTCGGCGAGGGCCAGCAGCGCCAGCGCCTCACGCCAGGCGAGCCAGGTCTCCATCAGGCTGCTCACCTGCCGCGGGGGCTGGGCTGGCATGGCGGGCTGCAGCGCCGCCACCCGCGCCCGCAGGGCCGCCGCGTCGCCGCCCTGCCACAGGATGCGCGCCGCCTCGGCCAGCGTCAGCGCGCGCATGCGCAGCCAGCGGCGCTGCTGCCCCAGCCGGTCGGCGGCGTCGAGGCGGGCCAGCGCATCGCCCCGGTCGCCCCGCAGCACGGCCAGCCGCGCGGCGATCACCGTGAAGCGCGCGCAGGCGCCCAGCGGGCTGGTTTCGGCCACCACCTCGGCCCGGCCGGCCATCGCCTCGCCCAGGGCCTGCAGATCGCCCCGCTCGTAGAGGATCTCCGCCAGATAGCCGACGGGCAGCGCCGCCACCGCCGAACGGGGGCCGGATTCGGCCACTGCCCGGGCCAGGGCCTCGCGCAGCAGGGCGGCCGCCTCGCCCAGCCGGCCGGCGATGCCGTGCCCGAGCCCGGACATGCTGAGCCGGTACACCATGCCAAAGAGCGGGCAGCCGCCAGCCTCGAAGGGGGCCGAGCGGGCCGCCAGATCGGTGGCCTCGTCGAAGCGCGACGCGGTGTGCAGCCCGAACAGGATCACGCTGCGGGCGATCTGGGCCACCCATGAGTCGGCCCGCGCGGCGGCGTCGAGCGCCTGCCGGCCGAAGGCCATCGCGGCCTCGCTCTCGTCGGAGAGGCCGGCGATCAGCCCCTTCACCGCGGCCAGCTCGCCGGGCTCGGCCTGGGCGATCAGGCGGCCGCTGGCCAGATCGGCCTCGATGCCGCTCACCCCGTCGCGGGCTTCGCCCAGGTGCAGCCCGAAGGCCAGCGCCCAAGCGTGGGCCAGGCGCAGGCGCAGGCTGCCGGCCACCAGGGCCGGCGGCAGCAGGGCCAGCCAGCCGGTGACGGTGCGGATCTCGCCGGCCTGCACCAAGCCCATCGCGCAGGCTTCGGCCCAGGCGGCGGCGCGGGGTGCGTCGCCGCCGGCCAGGGCGTAGCGCACGGCCTCCTGCCACAGCCCGGCGTCGGCGCACCAGCGGGCGGCGGCGAGCTGGATGTGGCGCAGGCGCGCCGGGTCGTCGCGGGCGAGGCGGGCTTTCAGGTAATCGGCGAACAGCGCGTGAAACCGGAACCAGCCGTCGTCCAGGCGTTTCACGAAGAGGTTCTGGCCGGCCAGCTCGTCCAGCCGCCGACGGGCGTCGGGCTCGCCGCCGACCGCCGCGCACAGCTCGGGGCAGAAGCGGTCGAGCGGGCCGGCGGCAAGGAGGAGATCGACCTGGGCCGGGGCCAGCCCGGCGAGGACGTTCTCGGCGAGATAGGCCCCCACGCCCTCCCCTGCCCGGCGACGGATGCCGGCCATCAGCGCGTCGGCGTCGTCTGCATCGCGCACCGACAGGGCGACCAGATACATGCCGGCGGCCCAGCCCTCGGTGGTGCGCCACACGGCGTCGGCCACCGCAGATTCGGCCAGCGGCCCGCCAAAGCCTTCGAAGTAATGCCGCGCCTCGTCGGCGGCGAAGCGCAGCTCGGGCTCCCCGATGCTGGCGAGCTGCCCCCGCGCCGCCAGGGTGGCGAAGGGCAGGGCCGGCGAGCCGCGCCCGGCGAGGATCAGCCGGAAGGCCGGCGGGGCGTAGCGGACGAGGGTCTGCAGGGCGTCGAGGAGCGGCGGCGCGGTGAGGGCGTCGGCGTCGTCGAGGATCAGCGCCACCGGCACCGGCGAGCGGGCCAGCCCGTTGATGAGGGCCGCCAGCACCGCCCGGGGCGAGGCCAGCGCATCCCGGGCGAGCAGGCAGGCGGCCTCCCGGGCCACGCCGTCCTCGCCCCCCAGGGCCGCGACGAGATAGGGAAAGAACAGGCCGGGCTCGTCGTCCTCCCGGTCGAGGCTGAGCCAGCCCACCAGCCAGCCCAGGCCGGCCAGGCGCTCGCGCAGCTGGGCCAGCAGGGTCGTCTTGCCGGCACCGGGCGAGGCGCACACCCGCAGCACCGGCGGCTGGCCGGGGGCGCACAGGGCATCCACCAGCCTTGGACGAAGCAGCACGCCCGCCGACGGAGCCGGCGGGCGTAGCTTGGTCTGGATCAGCAGGGACGGGCGCGCTTCGGCCCCTTCCGCCGCAGGCAGCTTCATCTGACGGTAACAAGCCCCCGACCGGAGTCGCCCGGCCGGGGAACGACGGGGTTACACCTTCTCGAAGATGCCGGCGGCGCCCATGCCGGTGCCGATGCACATGGAAATCATGCCGTAGCGGGCCGAGGTGCGCTGGAACGCGCTCATCAGCGAAGCGGCACGGATCGCCCCGGTAGCGCCCAGCGGGTGGCCCAGGGCGATGGCGCCGCCCTGGGGGTTGACCTTGGACGGGTCCATGTCGAGCTGCTTCATCACCGCCAGGGCCTGGGCCGCGAAGGCTTCGTTCAGCTCGATCCAGTCGAGATCCGACTGGGCGATGCCGGCCGCCTTGAGGGCGCGGGGGATCGCCTCGACCGGGCCGATGCCCATGATCTCCGGCGGCACACCGGCCACCGAGTAGCTGCAGAAGCGGGCGATGGGCTTGACGCCGTAGCGCTTCACCGCCGCCTCGGACATCAGCAGCACCGCGCCAGCGCCGTCGGACATCTGGGAGCTGTTGCCGGCCGTCACCGAGCCGCGCGCGGCGAACACCGGCTTGAGCTTGCCGAGCTTTTCCAGCGAGGCGTCGGCGCGGGGGCCTTCGTCGGTGTCGCAGACGCGCTCGACGACGCGCACCGTGCCGCCGTCACCCGGCACGTGGGTGCGCACGGTGTAGGGCGTGATCTCGTCCTTGAACGCACCGGCGGCAATCGCCGCGGCGGCGCGCTGGTTGGACTGCACCGCAAAGGCATCCTGCGCGGCGCGGTCGATGCCCCACTGCTGGGCCACCTTCTCGGCGGTGAGGCCCATGCCGAAGGCGATGCCAAGGTTTTCATCCTTGGCAAAGACGGCCGGGTTGAGCGAGATCTTGTTGCCCATGATCTGGGGCATCACGGTCATGCTCTCCGTGCCGGCGGCGATCATCACGTCGGCTTCGCCCAGGCGGATGCGCGCGGCGGCGTCGGCCACGGCCTGCAGGCCGGACGAGCAGAAGCGGTTGATGGTGATGCCCGGCACGGTGTTGGGCAGGCCGGCCAGCAGCACGCCGATGCGCGCCACGTTCATGCCCTGCTCGGCTTCGGGCATGGCACAGCCGACCACCACGTCGCCGATCTCGGTGGCGTCGAGCCCCGGCACCTTGGCGACGACCGCCGACAGCACGTGGGCCAGCATGTCGTCCGGGCGCACGTTGCGGAACATCCCGTTGCGCTTGGCCACCGGCGTGCGGGTGGCGGCAACGATGTAGGCTTCCTGAATCTGTTTCATCGAATTCTCCTTTGGGGCAGTGAGGAGTAAGACGTGAGGAGTGAGGAGACCGATGCCAATCCGGTTGCGCTGACGATCGCCAGCGCACAGGGCGCAAACAAGGTCTCCGAACCGCCTTTCTCCTATCTCCTCACCGCATCACAATCAGTTGCGCAGCGGCTTGCCGGTTTCCAGCATGTGCGCGATGCGCTGCTGGGTCTTTTCGGTCTTGAGCAGATCCACGAAGAGCGCGCGCTCCACGTCGAGAATCCACTGCTCCGACACCTTCGCGTTGGTCTCCACCTCGCCGCCGCACAGGGCGGTGGCAGCGGCCCGGGCCACCCGGTAATCCCACTCGGAGATGAAGCCGCCTTCCTTCATGTTGATGAGCATCATCTCGCAGGTGGCGATGCCGTTCCGGCCGGCCACCTGCACGGCGCGCTGGACGAGCGGCGGCTGGTAGCCGGATTCGGCCAGGGCGCGGGCGCGGGCCAGGGCCACGTGGAGCAGCTCGCTGGGGTTGAAGAGGATGTCGTCGGATTCCTTCGCGAAGCCCAGCTCCACCGCCTGCAGGGCGCTCTTGGAGACGTTGGCCATGGCGATGGTCTGGAACATGTTCTGGATGAAGGGGAACACGTCGCCGCCCGCCGCCCGGCTGGCGAGGCCGGCTGCCCGCAGCGCGAACTCCTTGCAGCCGCCGCCCGCGGGAATCAGGCCGACGCCGGCCTCGACGAGGCCCACGTAGCTCTCCAGCGCCATCACCCGATGGGTGGCGTGCATCACGAACTCGCAGCCGCCGCCCAGGGCCATGCCCTGCACCGCCGCCACGGTGGGCACCATGGAATGCTTGAGGGCCATGGAGGCCTGCTGGAACTTGGCCACCGTCTTTTCGAGGCGGTCGAACTGGCCGGCCTTGCAGGCCTCGGCCACCTGCGCCAGGTTGGCACCCACCGCAAACGGCGCCTCGTGCCAGATCACCAGACCGTCCAGGTCGCGCTCGGCGCGGGCGATGGCTTCGAGCACACCGTCCAGCACCTCGTCGCCGACGGCGTGCATCTTCGACTTGAAGGAGACGATGCCGATGCGGGCGTCCTTGGCCGGGAGGTTCCACAGGCGCACGCCGTCGTTCTCCCACAGGGTGACGCCGGCGTCCGGCGCGGCTTCGCCCAGCACGCGCTCGGGGAAGAGCTGGCGTTGGTACACCGGCAGGGTCGAGCGGGGCTTGAGGGCGGCGTCGGTGGCGCTCCAGGAGCCCTCCGGCGCATGCACGCCGGTGCGGCCGTCGAACACCCAGGCGGGCAGCGGCGCGTTGGTCATCGCCACACCGGCCTCGATGTCGGCCTTGATGGCGCTGGCGATGGTCTGCCAGCCGGCGGCCTGCCAGGTTTCGAACGGACCCTGCTGCCAGCCGAAGCCCCAGCGCATGGCGAAATCCACGTCGCGGGCGTTGTCGGCGATGGCGCCAAGCTGGCAGGCGCAGTAGTGGAACACGTCGCGGAAGATCGCCCACAGGAACTGGGCCTGCGGGTGGGCGCTTGCGCGCAGCTGGGCGAAGCGCTCGGCCGGGTTGCGGTTCTTGAGGATGGCCAGCACTTCCGGCGCCACTTCACCGGCGCTGGGGCGGTAGGCGCCGGTGGCCAGGTCGATCACGTTGATGACCTTGCCTTCCTTGCGGAAGATGCCGCCCTTGGTCTTCTGGCCCAGGGCGCCCTTGGCGATCAGGCCGGCGAGCCACTCGGGCGACTTGAAGTAGGCGTGCCACGGGTCGTCGGCGAGGGTGGCGTCCATGGTGCCGATGACGTGGGCCATGGTGTCCAGGCCCACCACGTCGGCGGTGCGGTAGGTGGCGCTCCTGGGGCGGCCGATCAGCGGGCCGGTGAGGGCGTCCACTTCGTCGAAGCCCAGGCCCATGCGCGCGGTGTGGTGCATCACCGCCAGGATCGAGAACACGCCCACGCGGTTGGCGACGAAGTTGGGGGTGTCCTTGGCGCGGACGATGCTCTTGCCCAGGCGGGTGGTGAGCCAGGCTTCGAGGGCGTCGAGGGTGGCGGGGTCGGTGCTGCGGGTGGCGATCAGCTCGACCAGCGCCATGTAGCGCGGCGGGTTGAAGAAGTGGATGCCGCAGAAACGGCTGCGGGCGGCCTCCGGCATGCCTTCGGCCAGGGCGTTGATCGACAGACCCGAGGTGTTGGAGGCGAAGATGGCGTCCGGGCGGATGAACGGGGCGACCTTGGCGTAGAGGTCGAGCTTCCATTCCATCTTCTCGGCGATGGCCTCGATGATGAGGTCGCAGTCGCGCAGCTTTTCCAGATCGGAGCCGTAGTTGGCCACGTCGATGAACTGGGCCCGGTCGCGGGTGGCGAGGGGCGCCGGGTCGAGCTTCTTGAGCCCGTCCACGGCCTTCTTGGCGATGGCGTTGGGGTCGCCGTCCTTCGGCAGGTCGAAAAGGATGACCGGCACGCTGGCGTTGGCGCAGTGGGCGGCGATCTGCGCCCCCATGACGCCGGCACCCAGCACGGCCACCTTGCGAATGATGAGTCTGCTCACTTGCTCCTCCTTCAGATGCGGCCCATCGATAGGCCGGCTTTATGGTTCAGGAATCCCGCGACAAATTTGAACAACTGTTCAAATCTTAGCGCAATCATGAATTTAGATGCAACAATCAGAAAAAATCAGGCGTCGCCGGGCGTCGGCAGCGCACCCGCCGGGGCCAGAAAACCCGCCACCACGAAGGGGCGCAGGCGGGCCATGATGCCTTCCGGGTTGCCGGCGTCGGCGAGGGCGTAGGTTTCGGTCATCCGCATCACATCCTTTCCGGCCATCGCGTAGGCGACGATACCGACGAAGAAGTACATCCGCCACACCACATCGTCCTGACTGAGGTGGGGCAAGGTGCGCATGAAGGCCTGGCGGTAGCGGTCCACCGCCTCCCGGTATTCAGCCGGAAAGTAGGCCTCGGTGCCCGGGCCGGGCTCGTAGAAGGCGCGGCCGATGAGCTGCTTGAAGACCTCGCCCGAGATGGTGTCCTTGCGGGTGAGGCGCAGGGCCGACGACAGGAAGGCATCCACCAGCACGTCGACCGCGATGGGCTGGCCGGCGGCGTCGAGTTCGAGCTTGTCGAGGTAGCTCACCCGGCTGCCGCCGCGGCTGCCCAGGGCACGCTCGTACACCGCCTCCATCAGCCCCTGCTTGGTGCCAAAGTGGTAGTTGACCAGCGCCACCGGCACCCCGGCGGCGCCGGTAATCATGCGGATCGAGGTGGCGGCGTAGCCGTTTTCCATGAACAGCCGCTCGGCGGCGTCGAGGATGCGGGTCTTGGCGTCGGGGGTGGAGTCGAGGCGCGGCATGGGCTTCAAACGAGAACCGGCGCCGGAAAGCCCGACGCCGGGTTGGAACGGCAGATCAGAAGGCCATCGAGTACTGGGCGCCGAGAATCCACACGCGGGCGTCGTACACGCCCTTGACGTAGCCGCGACCGTCGGCGCTCTGGTTGTTGTCGATGTGGGATTCGCCCACGCGCAGGTAAGCCGCGCCCAGATCGAGCAGCGAATCCTTGGTGACCTTGAACTGCGCACCGCCGGACAGCCAGGTGCGGTTGCTGTCGGGCAGGGAGACGAGGCGATGCTGGTCGCTCTGCACCGGGGTCTGGTCGTAGGCCACGCCGAACTTCAGCTTGACCTGCTCGTTGAGGCGGTAGTTCGCGCCCAGGGCGAAGCGCCAGGTGTCGCGGAACTTGGTGTCGAGGGTCTGCACGGTGACGCCGTTGAGGGCGCCGGCGGTGCGCACGATGTCCACCTTCGGGATGCTGCTCCAGCCCGTCCAGGAGACGTCGCCGAGCATCTCCCACTTGTCGCTCAAGGTCTGCGCCACGCTCAGGATGAAGGTTTCGGGCAGCTCGACGTCGGCCTTCGCCGCGCCGGTGGTGAGGGCGGCGTTGGCCCCGGCGGCCGGGCCGCTGACGGACAGGTCGCCCTTCAGATCGTGCTTGATCGAGGAGCGGTAGGACACGCCCACCTTGGTCGTCGGGCTGAGGGTGAACAGCGCGCCCACGTTCCAGCCCCAGGCGTCGTTGTCGGCCGACAGGGTGGCGGAGGTTCCCGCGACGTTGAGCGGCGAGACGGGGCCGATGGCCGCCCGACGGATGTACTCCACCTTCATCTTCTGGTAGTTGAGGCCGCCACCCACCGAGACCTTGTCGTTGATGCGGTAAGCCAGGCTGGGGTTGAGGTTCATCGTCTTGATGTCGAACTTGATCGCCTGAGCCGCCCCCACCCAGGGATCGTTGTACTCGGTGACCTGCCCGAAAGGCGCGCCGATGCCGAGGCCGGCGTAGAGGTTCTTGGTCAGCGCCCACGACATGTAGGCGTTGGGGATGAAGGCCCAGCTGCCGGCATCGTTGCCCTCACCTGCCGAAGCAAAGGCGCCAAGGCTCGACGACCCTCTGTCACTGAACTTGAAGGTCGGGCGCACGGCCGACATGCCGACCGAAATCTCGCGATCCTTCAGCTGGGTCATGCCGGCCGGGTTGAAGAAGATCGTGCTGGCGTTCTCGGCGACGGCCGCCGAGCCCGCGTAGGCGTTGGCGATACCGCTGGCGTTCTGCTCGAGCAGCTGGAAGCCGGCGGCGGATGCCTGGCCGCTGGCCAGACCGGCGGCCAGCAGGGGGATCAGGCGGGCGATGGTTTTCATTTTCATGGTGTCTCCTCACGTGGGCGCTGTCGTTGTACAAGCCTCGGGCTGCGCGAGGTCCCGGGCCTTTACGCTGGGCGAATCCGCTGGGGATTCGCGGCAAGGGTGTCGTTCGATTTCGTTCAGACGTTCGTTTCAGGCGGAATTTCCCGCTTCTGCCCGCTCTTGTCCACTGCCACGTAGGTGAGCACGGCTTCGGTCACCTTCACGACGATGGGGTGCTCCGGGTTGCGCTCGGCGTACACCGCCACATCGACGGTGATCGAGCTCCGCCCGACCTTGATGATCTCGGCGTAGAAGCTAACGATGTCGCCCACCGACACCGGCTGCTTGAACAGGAAGGAGTTGACCGCGATGGTGGCCACCCGGCCACGGGCCCGCTTGATGGCCGGCACGGCGCCGGCGATATCCACCTGGGCCATGATCCAGCCGCCGAACACGTCGCCGGACGGGTTGAGATCGGCCGGCATCGGCATCACCCGCAGGACCGGCATCTGGCCTGGCGGAAGCTGGGTGGGTTGATTGCACATGGGGTGACTCCTCGGGTGGGTTCAGCCGGCGCTGCCGGCGCGGGACAGGTTCAGCGGCCCGCCGGTGAAGGGCGGAAAGCCCGTGCCGAATATAACCCCGGCGTCGGCCAGATCGGCGTCCTCGACCACGCCTTTTTCCACGCAGGCCCGGGCCGCCGCCAGCAGCGGCGCGGCGATCCGCTCGGCGAGCCCGGCCGGCGGGGCACCGGCGGCGGCCTTCTTCGCCTTGCCATCGACCCACGGGTAAAAGCCCTGCCCGCTCTTCTTGCCAAGCTGGCCGGCGGCCACGCGGTCGGCCAGCGCCCGGGGCAGCACCGCGTCGGGGCCGGCCAGCGTCTTGCCGGCGGCCACCGCGATGTCGAGGCCGACGGTGTCCATCAGCTCCACCGGCCCCATCGGCATGCCGTAGGCCACCAGCGCGGCGTCGATGGTCTCGGGGGCGACGCCCTCGTCCACGCAGCGCAGCGCCTCGTACATGTAAGGCCCGAGCACCGCGTTGACCAGGAAGCCCGGCTCGTCCTTCACCGGCAGGGGCAGCTTGTCGAGCTGACGCACGAAGGCGGCGGCGCGGCGATAGGGTTCGTCGGCCGACACCGCGCTCTTCACCACCTCGACGAGCGGCAGCACCGCCACCGGGTTGAAGAAGTGGATGCCCACCAGCCGGCTCGGGTCGGCCAGCGCGGTGGCGATGTCGCCGATGCGCAGGCTGGAGGTGTTGGAAGCCAGCACGGCGTCGGGCCGGGCACGCTTTTCGATGTCGGCGAAGAGGGCGCGCTTGGCCTCGAGGTTCTCGAAGATGGCCTCGACGATGAGGTCGGCCTGGGCCACGCCGGCGCCGGCCGGGTCGGGGATCAGCCGATCCAGCGCAAAGCGCGCCTCCCGCGGCTTGCCGCGGAACTTGCGCTCGATGCGCTTGCCGGCGCGGGCGATGGCCGGGGCGATGCGTTCGACGGATTGATCCTGCAGGGTCACGATCATCCCGCGCAGCGCGCATTCGGTGGCGATGTCGCCGCCCATCGCGCCGGCGCCCACCACGTGCACGCGCCTGGGCGAGAAATCCGCGCCCTTGCCGAAGCCCTTCATGCGCTCCTGCAGGAAGAAGACGCGGATCAGGTTCCTGGCGGTTTGCGAGCGGAAGATCGCCTCCAGCGACGAGGGCGAGCTGGCCGGCACCGCCAGCGCATTGCCGCCGTGGCGGGCCCAGATGTCGACGATCGCGTAGGGCGCGGGGTAGTGCTCCGGCCGCGCCTTGCTGGCCACCTGTTTGCGGGCCTTGCTGGCGACGATGCCGGCGAGCGGGCCGTTCAGGAGGCGCTGCAAGAAGGGCAGCCGGCGCGGCGCGCGGCCGGAGCGCACCAGCATCCGCGCGGCGTTGTCCATCACCCGGGCGGGCACGGCTTCGTCGGCAAGGCCGAGGCGCTTCGCCTTGCGGGCATCCACGCCCTTGCCGGTGAGCATCAGGTCCAGCGCCGCCGCCGGGCCGATGAGCTGCGGCAGCCGCAGCATGCCGCCCCAGGCCGGGTAGATGCCCAGCATCACCTCGGGCAGCGCCATGCGGGTGCCGGGCTCGTCCACCGCGATGCGGTAGCGGCAGGCCAGCGCCAGCTCCAGGCCGCCGCCCATGCAGTGCCCGCGCACCAGCGCCAGCGTGGGGTAAGCCACCGCGGCGAGGCGGTTGAAGAGCCTCCAGCCCCGCTCCACCAGCACCCGCGCCGCGGCGGCGGAGTCGATGGCGGTGAACTCCTCGATGTTGGCCCCGGCGATGAAGCCGGCCGCCTTGCCCGAGCGGATCACCAACCCCTTGGGCGGCTGGCGGTCGAGGGCGTCGAGGAGCTGGCCCAGTTCGTCCATCGCCGCAAAGCCAAGGGTGTTGGTGGTCGAGCCGGCCACGTCGAGGGTGGCAAAAGCGATACCGTCTGCGTCGCATTCGAGCTTCCAGTGTGTCATGTTCATCCCAGGGCCTCCACCAGCATTGCGCCACCCAGACCGCCGCCGATGCAGATGCTGGCGATCCCCCGCTTGCCGCCCGTGCGCCGCAGGGCGTGGAGCAGGTGCAGCACGATGCGCGCCCCGCTCGCCCCCACCGGATGGCCCAGCGCCACGGCGCCGCCATCCACGTTGAGCTTCGCCGGGTCGATGGGGCCCAGCGCGCCAGGCAGGCCCAGGCGCGTGCGGCAGTAGTCGTCGTTCTGCCACGCCTTGAGACAGGCGATGACCTGGGCGGCGAAGGCTTCGTTGATCTCCCACAGGTCGATGTCGTCGCGCCCGAGGCGGTTGCGCACGAGGATCGGCGAGGCGGCGTGCACCGGGCCCAGGCCCATCCGCTCGGGCTCCAGCCCGGCCCATTCGGCATCCACGATGCGCCCGATGGGTTCGAGCCCGTGGCGCTGCACGGCCTCTTCCGAGGCCAGGATGAGCCACGCGGCGCCGTCGGTGATCTGGGAGCTGTTGCCGGGCGTGACCCGGCCGTACTGCTTGTCGAAGAAGGGCTTGAGCTTGGCGAGGCCGGCCATCGAGGCATCCCGGCGCAGGCCGTCGTCGGCGCCGTACACCGTGCCGTCCTGGTCGATGAGCGGCACGATCTCGGCGAAATGGCCGGCATCCTGGGCGGCGGCCACGCGGCGGTGGCTCTCCACCGCGAAGGCGTCCATGTCGTCGCGGGCGATGCCGAACTCGAAGGCCAGGTTCTCGGCGGTCTGGCCCATGAGCTGGCCGACGATGGGGTCGGTGAGGCCCTTCATGATACCGATTACCGGCGCCAGATAGCCAAATTTGAATCGCTTTACCATCGCCAGCTTCTGGCCCAGGCTGCGGGCGCCCATCCAGCCGGCGAACCAGCGCACCATGGGGTCGGAGTACAGCAGCGGCGCCCGCGAGAGGGCATCCACGCCACCGGCCAGCACCAGTTGCGCGCGCCCGCGCTGGATGTTGGCGATGGCCGAGTCGATGGCCTGCATGCCGGACGCGCAGTTGCGCATCACCGTCCAGCCCGGCACCTCGATGCCGCAGCCCATGCGCAGGGCCACCACGCGGCCGATGTTCACCTCGTCGGGCGAGGGCGCGGCGCAGCCCAGGATCACCTCGTCGAGCTGGTCCGGCGCAAAGCGCTGGCGGGCGAGCAGCGCGCTGCCGGCGGCGGTGGCCAAATCCGACGCCGCGAACGGCCCCGGCGCGTTGCGGGCCTTGAGGAAGGGCGTGCGCGCCCCGTCGATGATGTAGATCGGCTGGTTCATGGCGGGGCTCAGGCGGCCTGCTGCTGGGGGTCGGTGAGCTTGGCGAGCGCGTCGCGCAGGCCGAAGTCGTAGGGGAAGTCGTCCACCCGGATCACCTTGTCGCGCAGCGCGCCGCGGCAGTGGATCAGGCGATGCTCGTCGTCGCCGATGACGCCGGCGGCAAGGGCCGCGTCGTACAGCGCATCCACGCCGCCATTCACCAGCAGGCCGGGCTTGAACTCGCCGCGCTTGATCGCCTGGCGCACCTTGGCCTCGACGGGTTCGGCGGCGAGGGTGGCCAGCAGCGCGGCCTCCAGCGCGCCGACGGGCTCTTCCAGATCCCTCGGCAGATGCACGTCGGCGGTGAGCCGGTCGCGGGTTTCGGAGGGGTTGATGAGCAGGGTCGCCACCTCGTGGCCCAGCTTGTCGGACGGCACCACGTAGGGCCGGCCCAGGGGGAAGACCACCACCCGGCGCAGCAGCAGCGCGAAGAAGCGGTTGGGGAAGTTGGCGATCACGCCCTCGAAGGCGCTCTGGATCTTGAACATGCAGTCCCAGATCGCCCAGTGGAGCAGCGGCAGATCGGCCTGCTGGCGGCCTTCGTCCTCGAAGCGCTTGAGGGTGGCCGACGCCAGATACATCAGCGAGAGGATGTCGCCCAGGCGGGCCGAGAGCTTCTCCTTGCGCTTGAGCGCGCCGCCCAGGGTGCCCATCGAGATGTCGGCGATGAAGGCAAACGCGGCCGAGAAGCGGGTGAGCTGCTGGTAGTAGCGGCGCACCTCCGGCGCCACGCCGTCCGGCACCGCCACGAAATGCGAGCCGGTAACGCCCATCGCCAGCGCCCGGGCGGCGTTATTGACGGTGTAGCCGATGTGGCCCCAGAAGGCGTCGTCGAAGGCGGCGAGATCGCCGCTGCGGGCGGCGTCCATTTCCTTCAGCACATACGGGTGGCAGCGGATCGCGCCCTGGCCGAAGAGGATCAGGCTGCGGGTGAGGATGTTGGCGCCTTCCACGGTGATGCCCACCGGCACCTGCTGGTAGGCGCGGCCCAGGAAATTCTGCGGGCCCAGGCAGATGCCCTTGCCGCCGATCACGTCCATGCCGTCATTCACCGATTGCCGGGCGCGTTCGGTGACGTGGTATTTGACGATGGCCGACACGACGGACGGCTTCTCGCCCAGGTCGATGGCGCCGGCAGTCATCACCCGCGCGGCGTCGCACAGGTAGGCGTTGGCGCCGATGCGGGTGAGTGCTTCCTCGACGCCCTCGAACTTGCCCACCGCCGTCTTGAACTGGTAGCGCACGCGGGCATAGGCGCCCACCGCGCGGGCCGTCATCTTGAGCATGCCGGTGTTGGAGCCGGGCAGCGAGATCGACCGCCCGGCCGCCAGGCACTCCATCAGCATCCGCCAGCCCTGCCCCGCCATCTTCGGCCCGCCGATGATGAACTCCAGGGGCATGAACACGTCCTTGCCGCGGATCGGGCCGTTCATCCACACCGCGTTGAGCGGGAAGTGGCGCCGGCCAATATCCACGCCCGGGTGATCGTGAGGCACCAGCGCGCAGGTGATGCCCAGGTCTTCCACGTCGCCCAGCAGGTGCATCGGGTCGTACAGGCGGAAGGCCAGCCCGAACACCGTGCACACCGGCGCCAGGGTGATGTAGCGCTTGTCGAAGCTCACGCGCATCCCCAGCACCTCGCGGCCCTGGTAAATGTCGCGGCAGATCACGCCCGAATCGGGGATCGACGCCGCATCCGAACCCGCCCACGGGCTGGTGAGCGCAAAGGCCGGGATGTCCTGCCCGCTGGCAAGGCGCGGCAGGTAGTAGCGCTTCTGCTCCGGCGTGCCGTAGTGCAGCAGCAGCTCGGCCGGGCCCAGGGAGTTGGGCACCATCACGGTGACGGCCGGCGCCGACGAGCGGGTGGACAGCTTGGTAACCACCTGCGAATGGGCGTAGGCCGAAAAGCCCTTGCCGCCAAACTCCTTGGGGATAATCATCCCCAGGAAGCCCTTCTCCTTGATGTAACGCCACACTTCGGCCGGCATGTCCTGCTGCTGGGTGCAATCCCAATCCTTGGTCAGGCGGCACAGCTCATCGGTCTCCACATCCAGAAAGCGCTGCTCCTCGGGCGTCAGCGTGGGCCTGGGGAAGGCCAGCAGGCGGCGCCAGTCCGGCTTGCCGGCAAACAGCTCGCCCTCCCACCACACCGTGCCGGCCTCCAGCGCGTCCTTTTCGGTCTGCGACATGGAAGGCAGCGCCTTGCGGAAGGGCTTGAAGATCTGCGCCGTCACCAGCCCGCGGCGCGCGCCGGGCAGCAGGAAGACCGCCCCGATCACCGCCACCGCGGCCGCCACGCCGGCGGTCAGCGCCACCGGCCACGCGGCCAACCAGCCGAGCGCCGCAATCCACGCCAGCCCCACCCCATACCAGGCAAAAAAAGGCGCTCGCCCGTAGGCGAGCGCGACCACCAGGGGAGGGAGGGAAACCAGAAACCAGTAAGCCATGAGATGTCTCCTCGCGTGCGGTGCCGTCGATCGCGGCCCGCATCCGTTTCTTTATGGGTTCGAACCAAAATCCGCCAGCGGCGCCCGAAGGCCGCCCAGCAGGAAGCTCATCAGCCGCGGCACCAGACGCGACGGGTGCTCGTCATCAAATTTGCCGGTGACAAGTTGCAGCGCGTCGGTGCCGGCGATGGCGTAGGACATGGCGCCCATCATGAAGTGGAAGCGCCACAGGATCTCCTTGCGCTCCACCTCGGGCAGCGCCCGGTACAGCGCCGACAGGAAACGCTCGACGCACTCGGCGTACTCCTCGGCCAGAAACTTGCGCACGAACTCGTTGGGCTCGGTGTAGGTGCGCCCGAGCAGGCACATGAAGGTGTGCCCGCCGCCCTCCACATCCGCCGCCATCCGCAGCGCGGTGCCGAAGAAGGCATCGACGATGCGGCTCGGCTTGAGCGGCGCCCCGGCCGCCTCGGCCTCCATCGCGTCCAGCACCGCCACGCGCGCGTTGTTGAGGGCCGTGAGCCGCCGCCGGAAGACCTCCTGGATCAGCAGCTCCTTGGAGCCGAAGTGGTAATTGACCGCGGCCAGATTGACCCCGGCGCTGCCGGTAATCATGCGCATCGACGTCCCGTCGAAGCCATGTTCCATGAACAGCACCTCGGCCGCATCGAGGATGCGGCTGCGGGTATCGGGCGAAGTCTTGGCGGAATCGTCGCGCATGGGCGTGACCTCGAAAGAGGGCTGACGGGGCAAAATCAAACAGACGTTTTAATCATACGTTTAGTTTGATCGAAGTCAACTGTTTTGCCGGTTGCGCAGCGCGGGCCGCCCCCGCCGCAACGCGATCGCCCAGGCAACCCAGGACACGTCAGCCTCAGGCGGCTAAAATCGCGCGCTGCACGACCACACTCAAGCGCACCGCCCTGCAGCCAACGCCATGAGCTTCCGCGACATCGACGACCCCAAGGCCATCCGCGCCGCGATGGCCGAATTCGACCGGCTTGGTCAGGCCGGCTTTCTGGAAAAATACGGGTTCCACAAGGCGCGGGAATATCTGCTGCGCGACGGCGCGACGGGGCGCCTCTACGACTCGAAGGCCATCGTCGGGGCGGCGCATGGCTACGCCTTTCCCGAGCGCGGTCCGCTCACGCCGAAGGACTTCTGCGGCGGCAGGACGACCGTCGCCGCGCTGCTTGACGGCCTGGGCTTTGAGGTGGTCCGTGTCCGCGGCGGTCGCGGCGCGACGCGCTGACGAGGCCCCCGCCCCTCACCCCCGCCGCAGCGGATCGAGCAGCGCCCGCAGGTTGTTGTGATCCAGCTCGTGCATCAGCGCCAGCAGCTGGCCCAGTTGCCCGGCGGGAAAGCCTTCCCGCGCGAACCACGCGAGGTAATGCCCCGGCAGGTCGGCCAGCAGGCGGCCCTTGAACTTGCCGTAGGGCATGCTGCGGGTGACCAGTAGTTCGAGGAGTTCCGGGTTCATCGCGCCCGCCCCGCTCAGTGGCGCACCGGCCAGTACCAGCTGGGCACGCCCTTGCGGCCGCCGCCCACGCCTTGCCGGTAGCGGCTGCGCAGGTGGCCATCCACCACCGCGATCCACGGCGCGAGGCAGGTGTCGGCCATCTCCTGGTCGATGAAGCGCTCGGGCAGGCGGTAGGCAAACCAGCGGTAGGCGGCGATCAGGCGCACGGTGGTCTCGGCCTCCTCCAGCGAGGCGCGCTGGGGCACGCGGGGCAGGAAATCCAGCTCGATGGCCTTGCCCTTGTTGGCGGTGTAGGCCCAGTCGCGCCACACGCCGTCGATGGTCTCGTTCTGGGACGCCATCGGCGCCATCGAGAAGACGTGCTTCTCGTGGAGGGTGAGGTTCTTCATCCGGTCGAGCTGGGCGGCGCGGGCGAGCTGCTCCTCGGGGATGTGGGGCACGAAGAAGCCGTCGCCGCAATCTGCGTGGAGCTGGAACAGCGACAGCAGCGCCTCCAGCCGGGTGTCGCCGGCCATCCCGGCGATCTGCTCCAGATACGCGCTGCCGGCGGTGATCTGGAAGCCGCGGGCTTCCAGCGGCGGCTGGGGTGCCTTCATCAGCGCGGCAACCACTTTGTGCTCGGCCGGGGTGAGGCCGGCCACCACGCCCGCCTCTTCCTGATGGCCGAAGCGCCCGGCCCGCCCGCCGATCTGCTGGAGCAGCGACGGCGAGAGCGTATCCCGCGCGGTGCCGTCGTACTTCTGGATGGCGGTGAACACCACCCGCTCGATGGGCAGGTTGAGGCCCATCCCGATGGCGTCGGTGGCCACCAGGATGTCGGCGTCGCCGCCGGCGAAGCGGTGCGCCTCGCGCTCGCGCACCTCGGGCGACAGGGCGCCGTAGATGCACGCCACCGACTTGCCCAGGGCCAGGAAGTCGTCCCGCAGGTTGAGCGCGTCGCGCCGCGAGAAGACGATGAAGGCGTCCCCCGGCCGCGCCCGCCGCAGCGCGCCGGCCGGGTGGTGGGCCAGCGCCTCGCCCACCACCAGCGGGTGCTTGCGCTGCTTGCGGCGGATTTCCAGGGGCAGGCCCAGGCGCTCGGCCAGTGCGACGATGGCCGGCTCGGCCGACAGCGCGCCCACCAGCCACACCTCGGCGGCGTTGGCGCCCACCACCGCCTGGGTCCACGCCCAGCCCCGGTCGGGGTCGCTGAGCATCTGAATCTCGTCGATCACCGCCACCTCCAGCTCGGCGGTGGGGTCGAGCATCTCGATGGTGGAGGCGGTCACCCGGCTGCCCTCCACCATCCGGCGCTCCTCGCCGGTAACGAGCGACGCGCTCACCCCGAACTCCTCGTTGAGGCGGGTGAAGGCCTCCAGCGCCAGCAGGCGCAGCGGGCCCAGGTAGACGCCGGCGCGGGCGGTGGCGAGGCGCTCGAAGGCGTCGTGGGTCTTGCCGGAGTTGGTCGGCCCCAGCACGGCGATCAGCTTGCGCGGGCGACGCCGGGCGGCGAAGGTGTCCGGATAGTCCGACAGGCGCACGGTGCGCCCGATCTGGCCGGCCAGCTCCCGCTGGCGGCGCCGGGTGCGCAGCTCGGCGAGGGTCTGGGCGAGGGTCTTGCCCAAGGTGGAAAAATCCAGCCGGCCCGACGCGCAGTCGTCCCGCAGCCCGCGCAGATCGGGCCGGAGCCCGTCGTCGGCGCAGGCGGCGAGGAAGGCGTCGATCTGGGCGACGGCGGCGTCGAGCGCGGCCTCCAGGTGGGCGCCCTGCGCCGCCAGCATGGCCTGCTCCAGCGTCTGGCGCCCCGCCTCGGGCCGCCGCCGCCAGTGGCCGGCCTGGCCCAGGCAGCTCTCGGGCAGATAGCCCACCAGCCGGAATTCCTCGCCGCGGATGCGCACCCGCCGGCTGGCGGCAAGCCACACCCGGTTGCTGCTCACGGTAACGACAAAGCGCAGGTCTGGCGCGGGGGCGGGTTGGGGAAGTTCGGTGTCGGTCATCTTGAGTCAAAAAACAATGGGCCGGCCACGGCGGGCCAGCCCGAAAAAAGTCGTGCGAGCCAGCCGCGCGCGATCAGCCGATCAGCGGCACGTCCGGCAGCTTGCGCAGCACGGCGGCCACGTCGGGCTCGGTCTCCAGCACCTGCACCACGCAGGGCAGCGGCTCGGCCCAGATCTCGGGCAGATCGCGCTCGGCCGGCTCGCGGATGGCAAAGGCCAGGCGTTCCACCGGCGGCGCAAACTGCGCGTCCACGCCGGGCTTGTTGCCCCGGGCGTCGATGCGGAACCAGCCGATGCCATCCAGCCACACGGCGTTGAGACCGTGCAGACAGTAAGGCGCGCCGGTGTCGCCCACCGACAGGCGCTGGTAGCACAGCCCGGTGGGCACGCCATTGGCCCGCAGCAGCGCGGCCAGCAGGTGGCTCTTGGCGTAGCAGTAGCCGGTGCGGTGGCGCAGCACGTCGGACGCCTTGCAGGTGACCGGGTTCTGCATGAAATCGACGCTGTGGCGGATCTCGTCGCGGACGAACTCGAAGCAGCGGCGCACCACCTCACGGGGCGAGGCCGCACCGTCGGCAAGCAGACGCGCCCGGGCGGCGACGTCCGGGTGGTCGAAATCGATGTAGCGGCTGGCGGCGAGATAGGCCTGCATGATGAAACCCCGAAGTTGGCGCGGACGATCCGGCCGCGAGCTTACGTGGGCTTCGGCGCGCTGTCGAACATCACGCCACCCTTGACGCACCGCCGCATCCCTCCGATGCTAACCGCTCCCGATCCACCCCTCGCCCCTGCCGCCATGCCCGCCCTGCCACCCATCTTCGCCGATCTCCAGCCCGCCGCCGTGTGGCGCCACTTTGCCACCCTGTGCGCGATCCCCCGCCCCTCCAAGGCCGAGGACGCCCTGCGCGACCACCTCCACGCCTGGGCCGCTGCAAAGGGGCTGGACGCCCGGGTGGACGGCGCCGGCAACCTGATCGTCACCAAACCCGCCAGCCCCGGCCACGAGGCCGCCCCCGGCGTGGTGCTGCAGGCCCACCTGGACATGGTCTGCCAGAAGAACGCCGACACCGACCACGACTTCACCCGCGACCCGATCCGCCCCGTGCTGCGGGACGGCTGGCTGGTGGCCGAAGGCACCACCCTGGGCGCCGACAACGGCATCGGCGTGGCGCTAATCCTGGCGGTGCTGGAAGACAGCCGCCTCGTCCACGGCCCCCTCGAAGCCCTGCTGACGGTGGACGAGGAGGCCGGCATGGGCGGCGCCCAGGGGCTGGCGCCCGGCGTGCTGCAGGGCCGGCTGATGCTCAACATCGATACCGAAGACTGGGGCGAGTTCTACCTGGGCTGCGCCGGCGGGCTGGACGTGAACGTCGCCCGCCCCGGCACGCCCGACGCCCTGCCCGCCGGCCACGAGGCATGGCAGATCGCCCTCACCGGCCTCTGCGGCGGGCACTCGGGCGTCAACATCCACGAAGAGCGCGGCAACGCCATCAAGCTGCTGGTGCGGGTGCTGCGGGATCTCGAAGCCCGCTTCCCGCTGCGCCTCGCCGCGCTGGATGGCGGCACCGCCCGCAACGCCCTGCCCCGCGAGGCCCGCGCCACCGTCGCCCTGCCCGCCGGCCGCGGCGACGCGCTGGGCGAAGCCCTGGCCGGCTGGCAGGCCACCCTGCGGCAGGAACTCGCGGGCGTCGACGCTGGCCTGAGCCTCGCCCACGCCCCCGCCAGCGCCAACGCGGTGCTCGCCCCCGCCGAGCAGGCAGTGTGGCTTGCCAGCCTGCACGCCGCGCCCCACGGGGTGCGTCGCCAGAGCCTGGCGGTGCCCGGCGTGGTGGAAACCTCCAACAACCTGGGCATGGCGAGCATCGGGCCGGATGGCGGCAGCTGCAATTTCATGGTGCGCTCCCTCGTCGACAGCGGCAGCGAGGCGCTGGCCGACGAGATCGTCAGCCTGTTCGCGCTCTCGGGCACCCCGGCCAGCAAATCCGGCCACTACCCGGGCTGGGCGCCCAATCCGGCCTCGCCGCTGCTGGCCCGCTGCCAGCGGGTCTATGCGCGGGAGTTCGGCGGCGAGTCGGTGGTGAAGGTGGTGCACGCCGGGCTGGAGTGCGGGATCATCGGCGCCAAGCATCCGGGCATGGACACGGTCTCCTTCGGCCCCACCATCCGCGGCGCCCACGCGCCGGGCGAGCGGGTGGAGATCGCGGCCGTGGGCAAGGTGTGGCAGCTGCTCACCGCCATCCTGGCCGACATCGCCGCCTGAGCCGGGCATGATCGGCGAGCGATTCCGGACTGGCGCCCTGCTCTGCGCCCTCGCCGTCACCGCCCCCCACGCGGCCGGCAAGGGCGACGGCTACGCGACGAGCGGCGACTGCGGCGGCCTGCCGGCGGTGCCGCTCAAGGTGGCCAAGGGCTTTTGCGTGGGGCTGGCGGCGACGAAGCTGGGCTTTCCCCGGGGCGTGCTGCCGCTGGCCGACGGCCGCGTGCTGGTGGCCGACCTGGGCCGCTGGGACGCGCCCAGGGGGCGCCTGCTGCAGCTCACCCCCCGCCCCGGCGGCTTCGACGTGAAGCCGCTCCTCACCGGGCTCGACCGCCCCCACGGGCTGCAGGCGGGGCCCGACGGCGCGGTGTACATCGGCGAGGCCGGGCGCATCTCGCGGGTCCGCCTCGACCGCTCGCCGCCGGTGCTGGAGCCGCTCATCGTCAAGCTGCCCGCCACCGGGCGCCACCCGCTCAAGCAGTTCGTGTTCGGCCCCGATGGCGCGATCTACGCGAACATCGGCAGCACCACCGACCACTGCGAGGACGGCCCCGCCGGCCACCCTTGCCCGGAGGCCGAACGCCCCGACGCCGGTGCGGCGATCTGGCGCTACAAGCTGGAAGACGGCCGCTGGACGGCAACGGTGTTCGCCCGCGGCCTGCGCAACTCGATGGCCCTGGCCTTCGGCCCGGACGGCAGCCTGTGGCAGGCCGAGAACAGCCGCGACTGGCTGCCCGGCAATCGGGATTCCGACACCCGGCCGCCCGACGAGCTCAACCGCATCCGCCCCGGTCAGCATTACGGCTGGCCCTACTGCACCGGGCTCGACGCCTTCGACCCGGCCTTCGGCAGCGGCGACTGCCGCCGCTACGCAAAGCCCGAGCGCCTGCTGCCGGCCCACGCGGCGCCGCTGGGGATGACGTTCTACGACAGCCCCGGCGCCCCCGCCCCATGGCGCGGCAGCCTGGTGATTGCCCTCCACGGCTACCGCAAGCTGGGCCACCGGATCGTTGCGTACCGTTTCGACAAATCCGGCCAGCCCGCCCGCAACTTCGAGGTGCTGGTGGAAGGCTGGCAGGCCGACACCAGCCATCCCATGGGCGCACCCACCGACATCAAGGCCGACCGCCACGGCCGCCTGTGGGTGACCGAAGACCGCAACGGCACCCTGCTCGCGGTGGCCTCCCGCTGACCGGCCCCAGCAGGCAGAAAGCCCTCTCTCGGAGGGCTTTCTGCCTGGCCGCCGGGGGCTTGGGCTCAGAACCGACCGAGCTTGCGGTACAGCGTGTTGCGGCTGATGCCCAGGCGGCGGGCGGCGGCGGAGATGTTGCCGCTCTCGGCCTCAAGGGTGCGCTGGATCATGTCGCGCTCGATCTCCTCCAGCCGGCCAAAGGCCGCCGCGCCGGTGGGAACCGCCTCGGCACAGGCCATGGTTTCGGCCACGCGGACGACGGCGGGCTCGATGGCCGACGCGCCGGCCGGGGCCAGATCGCCGATCTCCTCGAACACGTCGTCGGGCAGGTGCCAGGTCTCGATCACGTCCTCGTCGTCGTCGAGCAGCGCGATGCCCACCTTGATGACGTTGCTGAGCTGGCGGATGTTGCCCGGCCAGCGGTAGCGCAGAAAGGCGTCCATCACCTTGCCGGAGACGGTGACCGGGCGGTCGGGGCCGGCCTCCTCGCGGAGCAGCTTGTCGATCAGGCTGCCGATGTCGCTGCGCTCGCGCAGGGACGGCAGGTTGATGCACAGGCCGTTGAGGCGGTAGTACAAATCTTCGCGGAAGCCGCCGCGGGCCACTTCTTCCTTCAGCCGGCGGTGGGTGGCGCAGACCAGGGTGATGTCCACCGGAATGCTCTTGTTGGTACCCAGCGGGGTCACGCAGCGTTCCTGCAGCACGCGCAGCAGGCGAGCCTGGAGCGACAGGGGCATGTCGCCGATCTCGTCGAGGAACAGGGTGCCGCCGTGGGCCTGCTGGATCTTGCCCACCGCGCCTTCCTTGCGGGCGCCGGTGAAGGCACCGCCGGAGTAGCCGAAGAGTTCGGATTCGATGAGCGTCTCGGGGATCGCCGCGCAGTTGAGCGCCACGAAGGGGCCCTGGCCGCGCGGGCCGCTGTTGTGGAAGGCCTTGGCGAACATCTCCTTGCCGGCGCCGGATTCGCCCTGGATCAAGATCGGGATGTCGCGCCCGAGCACCCGGCTGGCCTTGTCGATGGCCGCCTGCAGGCGCTCGTCGCCGGTGGACAGCGACTTGAGGGTCAGCCCCGCGCTGGCGGTCGGACGGGCCGCCTCAACCTTCGGCGCGGTCTTGCCGACCCGCTCGCCGCGGGCATCGAGGAGCACCGGCCCGCTGGTAGCCAGGGCGGTGAGGTTGCCGCGCAGGCGGCCATAGAAACGCTCGCCGTTGCGACCGCCGATGGCGATGAGCGACGAGGGGTCGCGCCGGGCGCGATCGACGAGGGTGCCCAAAGGCACGTCGAAGAGCATGGTGTAGTGGCGGCGGGGCAGATCCTCGCGGCGCAGGCCGAGCAGATCGAGGGCGGCCTGGTCGGCGCCCAGCAGGTCGCCATCCGGGCCGATCGCCAGCAGCGCCTCGCACAGGCTGCCCACGTGATCCGGACGGGAATGGAAACTGAGCAGGCCCTGGTGGGCGAACTCCGCTTCGAAGATACGTTTTTCGATGATGCGGGACGACATCTTGACGAGACCCAGAGAGTGGCGTTGGTAGGCACGGTAGTCGCTGGAAATGTCCAGCGCGCCGATCAGACGCCCTTGCGCGTCCTGGATGGGCGCAGCGCTGCAGGTTAAAAAGGCGTTGCTCTCGAAAAAATGTTCGCAGCCGAAAACATTAACGGCATTGCGTTCGGCAAGTGCAGTCCCGACTGCGTTGGTGCCGCGATCGAATTCGTTCCAGCTGGCACCGGGGCGCAGGGCCACCTGTTCGGCGCGGCTCAGGAAGTCCGGATCGCCGTAGCTCTGGATCAGCATGCCCTGGGCGTCGGCGAGGATCACCATGCTGTGGGAGTTGCGGATCTGCTCGAACAGGTGTTCGAGCACCGGCTGGGCATGGGAGAGCAGGATACGGTTGCGTTCGCGCGCCTCGGCCACGGCCCGCATGTCCGGGTCGCGGGCGCCCTTGAACGCCGGATCGAGCCCCGCCTGCCGACAGCGCTCCCAGGAACGCAGCACGTTGCGGTCGAGCAGGGATTCCGGCACTTCGCCCCGGTCGAAATACAGGGCGCGCGCCTCCTGGAGGCTCAGGGAACGGGCCTCGGTGTTGAAAGGTGCCTGCATGTGTCGTCTCCTCCGTTAAAACGGATTGTCCTCCGGGTTCGGGCCCGGTTTTTGGTGGATGCTCCAAAATGTAGCAGTCGGATCATATTTCAGCAACGTGACTGCTCCACGGCGGGTAGGCATGAGCAAAGTCCGTTCCAGTTTATCCATTCATAAGAAAAACTAAGAAACCCGCCCCCAGCGCCGTAAAGACAGTGTGCCCGTCGCTACCCGTTACAAGTGGCACGCCCCTTGCTGATTGATGGCCACCACGGCGATGCCGGCTTCACCCTGCGCCCATCGCTCGACGCATTCCAATCCAGACCAAAGGTGACACAGGTGACTGCTCGCAATTTCTTCTCCCGCCCTCTCCGCGCCCTCTCCGCTGCCGTGCTGGCCCTGGCCGCCGGTGCCGTCATCGCCCACGGCGACGTGGTGCCCCAGGCTGTGGATACCTCCTCCCTCAAGCCGGTTGGCAAGGAGTGGCTCGCCAAGAACCCCTATCTGGGCAACAAGGAAGCGATCCGCATCGGCGACTCCGCGTTCAACCAGAACTGCGCCCGCTGCCACGGCCTGGGCGCCGTCTCCGGCGGCATCGCCCCCGATCTGCGCTACCTGCCCGCCGGTCAGGAGGGCGACGAGATCTTCCTGCAGCGCATCCGCCACGGCGCCACCCGCGACGGTCGCGTCTACATGCCCCCGTTCGAAGGCATCCTGTCCCAGGAAGCGATGTGGACCATCCGCGCCTGGCTGGAGACCGTCCGTGAAGACTGACCGCCGCCGCTTCCTGCTTGCCGCCGGGGCCGCCGCCCTGGCCGCCAGCCTGCCGGCGCGGGCCGACGGGCTGGCCGAGATCCGCCAGCGCGGCAGCCTGCGGATCGCCGTCTACAACGGCTTCGTGCCCTGGTCCAACCAGGGCCGCGGCATCGACGTGGAGCTTGCCCAGGCGCTGGGCAAACAGCTCGGCCTCACCACCCAGGTGGTGGGCTACAACGCCGACGAGGACATGGACGACGACCTGCGCAACATGGTCTGGAAGGGTCATTACCTGGGCCAGCCGCCCTCCGACCTGATGATGCACGTGCCGGTGGATTCCTACCTCCAGGGCAAGAACGAGAAGGTCAAGATCTTCGGCCCCTACCACCTGGAAACCATCGCCGTGGCGCGGGTGCCGCGCATCGGCCCGATCCGCGGCTCTGCCGCCACCGCGCTGGAAGTCTTCACGCGCGAGAAGATCGGCGTCGAAGGCCGCTCCCTCGCCGACGCCTTCCTGCTGGGCGTGCTCAACGGCCGCCTGCGCGAGAACGTGGTGCACTTCCCCAGCGTGGCGGGCGCCGTGGCGAAGCTGAAGGCGGGCGAGCTTGCCGCCGTGATGGGCCCCCGCTCGGAGATCGAGGAGGCCCTGGGCAAGGACAACCGCTTCATCCTCGAGGTGGTCCAGATGCCCGAACTCAAGCTCAACAGCTGGCCCATCGGCATGGCCGTGAAGGCCGAAGAGACCGCCCTGGCCGATGCCGTCGGCGAGGCGCTGCGCGCGCTGCAGAAGGATGGTACCGTCGCAGCCATCTTCGCCCGCCACGGAATCACCCATGTCCAGCCCACGCTCTAGCCGCACCCTGCGCGCCCTCCTGGCGGCCTGCAGCCTGCTGCCTGCCGTCGCCTTCGCCGCGCCCTTCGCCTACGTCCCCAACGAAAAATCCGGCACGGTGTCGGTGATCGACACCGCCACCGACACCGTCGTGCGCACCCTGCCCGGCGGCGCCCGCCCCCGCGGCATCGCCAGCGACGGCCGGCGCCTGTTCATCAGCGAGGCGCCGTCGGACGGCCTGGTGACCGTGGACCTGAGCGCCGAGGAGCCCACCCGCCACATCCGCCTGGGCGAATCGCCGGAGGGCGTCAATGTCTCCGCCGACCGCAAGCGGGTGGCGGTGGCGGTGGAGGAATCCAACAGCGTGGTGGTGCTCGATGCGGCCAGCGGACGCAAGCTGGCCGACATCCGGGTGCGCGGCAAGAACCCCGAGCACGCGGTGTTCAGCCCCGACGGGCGCTGGCTGCTGGTAAGCGCCGAAGAGGCCGAGCAGGTAGATCTCATCGACCTGAAGGCCCGCCGGCAGGTGGCGCAGATTCCGGTGGGCGCCCGCCCCCGCGGCATCGGCTTCACCCCGGACGGCAGCCGCGCCTACGTGGCCTGCGAGCTGGCCAGCACGGTCTACGCCATCGACATGGCCAGCCGCAAGGTGATCGCCTCGGTCAAGGCCGGCACCTTCGCCAACGGCGTCGCAGTGGCGCCGGACGGCAGCCGCGTGTATGTCTCCAACGGCAAGGACGGCACGGTGAGCGTGATCCGCACCGCCGACCACCGGATCGAAGCCACCATCCCGGTGGGCAAGCGCCCCTGGAACATGGCCCTCACCCCCGACGGGCGCAAGCTCTACGTGGCCAACGGCCGCTCCAACAGCGTCTCGGTGATCGACACCGAACGCCTCGCCACCGTCACCGAGATCCCCGTCGGCGAGCTGCCGTGGGGCGTCATCGTGCTGCCCTGAGGCAGCGTCAATCCGCGCAAACTGATTCGTTACGCCACACCTGCTCCAACTTGGAGCAGGCGTAGCTTTGTGCCATCGGAGCGTGGCTCAGAGCTTCAGAATCCACTCGACGGCGGCCTTCAGATCGGCGTCGCTGATCTTGTCCGGACCGTTCGGCGTCATCGGCACCGCCCCCCACACGCCGGAACCGCCGTGGCGCACCTTGGCGGTCAGCACGGCCACCGCATCCCCCTGGCCCTTGTACTTGGCCGCCACGTCCTTGTAAGAAGGCCCCACGCGTTTCTGGTCCACCGCGTGGCAGGCCGTGCAGCGCGCCTTCTTGATGATTTCTTCGGATGCCATCGCCGGTGCGGAAGCGGCAGCCCCCAGCGCAAGCGCGCACAGCATTGGAACGAATTTCATAGCTCCTCCTGGATCGGATTGTGATTGGTCTAGGCGGCGGCCCGCAGACCGCCCGCCCCGCCACCCGAGCAAATTCCGTGCGCCACCCCGCCAGCGCCCACCGCGAGCGAACAAACCCGTTTTGAGACAAGCACTTGCCCATCGCGGGCGGGGGCCCGGCGGGCCGCCTGCCTGCTCCGCCGCTGCACACCTGCTCCATCCCGACACGCACCACGGAACACTTTCCCGGCCACCGGGGGCGTTTTCGTCGGTTTGAGCCGGCCAGCCCTCTGGCATGTTTCCTGCACGGCTCCCCGCGTGAAAAACCCCGCCCCCACTCTGCACCTGCCGACCGAGGACGCCATCCGGCGCTCCTGGGAGCGCTGTACCGCCAGCGGCCTGCGCAACGACGCCCCGCTCCCCGACATCGGCATGACCCGCGCCGCCCTCACCGAGCGGCTCGAAGGCAACGCCCGCCTGATCGCCTACGCCCAGCCGATCATGGAACATCTGCACCAGCAGATCGCCCGCTCGTCCTCCACCATTCTGCTCGCCGACGACGCCGGCACCATCCTGCGCGCGGTGGGCGACGCCGACTTCGCCGAGCGCGCCGCCCAGGTGGCGCTGCAGCCCGGCATCTCGTGGGCCGAGGGGGCGATGGGCACCAACGCCATCGGCACCGCGCTGGCCGAGCAACGCTCGGTGGCGGTGGTGGGCACCGACCACTTCCTCGAACGCAACCGCTTCCTCACCTGCATCGCCACCCCGATCCACGCCCCGGCGGGCGGCGTGCTGGGCATCCTCGACATCTCCACCTCCGTCCAGCTCAGTCAGATCCACGCCCAGGCGCTGCTCCAGACCACCGCCGAGATCATCGAGAACCGCCTCATCGAGAGCATCGCCGAAGCCGCGGTGACGATCCGCTTCCACCCCCACGCCGAGGCCCTCGCCTCGCCCCTCGAAGGGCTGGCGGTGTTCGACGAAGCCGGCCAGATGCTCGCCTGCAACCGTCGCGGCGAGCGCCTGCTGGGCATCGGCGACAGCCGCAAGGAGCGCCCGGCCTTCGCGCGGCTGTTCGAAACCCGCTGGGGCACCGTGCTGGATCACGCCCTGTCGAGCAGCCTGCGCCCCACCCTGCTGTGCGCCCACGGCGGCCGCGAGTTCGCCGCCCGCGTGCAGGCCGGCCGCCTCCAGGCCCTGCGCCCGGCCCCCGCCGCCACCGCCACCGCCCGCCCCGCGCAGACCCTCGAAGACCTCGATCTGGGCGACCCCACCGTGACCTCCGCGGTACGCCGCGCCCGGCGCATCGTCGGCCTCGACATCCCGCTGCTCATCCAGGGCGAAACCGGCACCGGCAAGGAAGTCTTCGCCCAGGCCTTCCACCACAGCAGCCCGCGCCGCGAAGGCCCCTTCGTGGCCATCAACTGCGCGGCCATCCCCGCCAACCTGATCGAGGCCGAACTCTTCGGCTACCGGGCCGGCGCCTACACCGGCGCCCGGGGCGAAGGCGCCCGCGGCAAGCTGCGCGAGGCCCATGGCGGCACCCTGTTCCTCGACGAAATCGGCGACATGCCCCTGCGCCTGCAGGCCGTGCTGCTGCGGGTGCTCGAGACCCGGCGGGTCGCCCCCCTGGGCGGCGGCCCGGAGGAGGCCATCGACCTGGCCCTGGTGTGCGCCAGCCACCGCCCCCTCAAAACCCTGTGCGAGACCGGCGAGTTTCGCCCCGACCTGTACTTCCGCCTGTCGGCCATGAGCCTCGCCCTGCCAGCCCTGCGCGAGCGCACCGACATCGAGGCCCTGGCCCGCCGCATCCTGCGCGACGAATCCCCCAACCGCCCGCTGCGCCTGGCGGCCGCCACACTCGACGTCATCCGCCGCCACCCCTGG
Source organism: Zoogloea sp. (assembly GCF_041904905.1). Taxonomy (GTDB): domain Bacteria; phylum Pseudomonadota; class Gammaproteobacteria; order Burkholderiales; family Rhodocyclaceae; genus Zoogloea. The sequence continues at coordinate 91,705 of NZ_JAYRMI010000003.1, forward strand.
CCGGGCAACATCCGCGAGCTGAAAAACGTGCTGCGCCTGGCCACCGCCATGCTCGGGCCGGACGAGGCCACGATCACCCCGGCGCACCTCCCCCACGACCTCACCGACAGCCGGGAAGCCCGCCCCACCACCCACAGCCTGCGGGCCGCCGAAACCCGGCTGGTGGAAGAGACCGTGGTCCGCCACGCCGGCAACATCTCCGCCGCCGCCCGGGAGCTGGGCATCACCCGCACCACCCTCTACCGCAAGCTGCGACGCACCTGAGCGCGGGCGAACGCTGACGCCCCGCGGCGGGCCGTGGGATACTCGCGGCTGTCGTCCCAGCCGCATCCCGCCATGTCCCGACTCCGCCCCCTGCCGGCGGCCGCCCTCGCCGCCGCCCTCCTCCTCGCCGGCTGCGAGGAGCCGCCCTCGCCCCTCGTGCCGGCGCTGCGCCAGCAGTTCCAGCCCGGCCACCCCCTCGCCGACGCCCTCCGGGATCTGAAAGCCCGCAACACCCGCTTCTCGGTGCACAGCCGCAGCGAATGCGAGACCCTCTCCCGCGCCAACACCATGCACTCGCGCCTGCGCCCCGCCGGCGGCCCCTGCGTGTTCGGCAAGATCCCCGTCTCGACGAACTGGCTCGGCGGCCACACCGACGTGATCCTCCAGCTCGTCTTCGACGCCGACGACAAGCTGGCGGACGGCGACTTCGAAGAGATCCGCGTCCCCTTCGGCTGGCTATAAGCCGCCCCCGTCCGCAAAGGCCCCACGATGACACCCCGAGGCACCCTCCGCCCCCGGCTCGCAGCGGCGCTGCTGGCCCTGATTGCCCCCCTGGCCGCCACGGCCGCAACGCTGGAGGCCGGCGCCCCGCTGCCGCCCCTCGCCCTCGAAGACCAGCACGGCAAGGCGGTCACCCTTGGCGCCGGCACACGGCTGGTGATCTTCGCCGCCGACAAGGCCGCCAGCGACCTCATCAACGAAGTGCTGGCCGCCCAGCCCGACGGCGTGCTCACGCGCCTGGGCGCGGTCTACCTGGCCGACATCAGCGGCATGCCGGCCCTGGTCACCCGGATGTTCGCCCTGCCCACCCTGCGCGCCATGCCCTTCGCCGTGGGGCTCGGGCGGGACGCCGCCCAGCTGGCCGACCTGCCCCGCCGGAAGGGCGCGGCCACCCTCCTGCGGATCGACGCCGGACGCATCGCCGGGGTCGACCACGCCACCAGCCCGGAGCGGCTGCGTCAGGCGCTGGGGCTCGGCTCGCCACCCTGAGCCCCCAGCCCCCCAGGCCGGCCCGATTGTTCAACCGGCTGAACACTGAAAACCGCCGCGGCGTCTTCCCCCCTTGCCGCGGGCTTCTTACACTCTGCCCCCACGTGCCCGGCCTCCGCCGGGCCACCCGTCGTCCACCCCAGGGAGCCCCATGCAACTCACGCCACGCCTCGTCCTGATGCTCGCCACCCCGCCCGCCATGTGGGCCATCAACGCGGTGGTCGGCCGCCTGGCCATCGGCAGCATCGACCCCCTGTGGCTCAACGCCCTGCGCTGGGTGGTGGCGTTCGCGCTGCTGCTGCCCCTGGGTTGGGCCGCCATCGGCACCCCCGCGGCGCGGGCGCAGATCGTCGAACGCTGGCGCTACCTGCTGGTGCTGGGGGTGATCGGGGTGGGCGCCTACAACGCCCTGCAATACGTGGCCCTGCGCACCAGCACGCCCCTCAACGTCACCCTGATCGCCTCCAGCTCGCCGGTGTGGGCGATGGTGGTGGGCGCGGTGGGCTACAAGGTGCGCCCCACCCGGCTGCAGCTTGTCGGGGCCCTGCTGTCCCTGGCCGGGGTGGCGCTGGTCATGTCCCGGGGCAACCCGGCGGCGCTGGCCGACATCCACTTCGTGCAGGGCGACCTGCTGATGGTGGTGGCGATCGTCGGCTGGTCGCTCTACAGCTGGATGCTCGCCCGGCCGCCCGCCCACATGCAGGGCGCGGCGCGGCCCGACTGGAACTGGGCACAGTTTCTGGTGGCCCAGGCGATCTTCGGGGTGAGCGGCGCGGTGGCCACGGCGGTGGTGGGCGGCATGATCGCCCCCGCGGCACCCACTCAGTGGTCGTGGCAGCTGGTGGCGATCATCCTGTTCGTGGCCATCGGCCCGTCGATCATCGCCTACCGCCTGTGGGGCCTGGCGGTGGCCGAGGCCGGGCCGGCCATGGCGTCGATCTTCTACAACCTCACGCCGCTCTTTGCGGCGCTGCTGTCGGCCGCGGTGATCGGCGAAGGCCCGCAGCCCTTCCACGGCGTCGCCTTCGGGCTGATCGTGGCGGGCATCGCGGTATCGTCCCGGTCCACGGCGGCGCGGGCCGGCAAGTAGGCCACCGCCCCCCGGAAACGAAAAGACCCCGGCGGGGGGACGTCCGGGGTCTTTCCGTTGCGATGGCCTGCCGGCGGCTTACTTGGGCGCCAGGGTCAGGATCCACTTCACCAGCTTCTTGGCGTCGGTCTCCTTGATGGCCACCTTGTTGGGGGGCATCGCGAGGCCGCTGGTCTTGTCCTTCCAGTGGCTGCCGTAGGGGTTGGAGCCTTCCAGCACCACGCGGGTCAGGAACTCGTCGGCACCCGGCTTGCCCTTGTACATCTTGGCCACGTCCTGCCAGGCCGGGCCGATGGGGGCCATGCCGTTGGGGCCGGGGGCGCCCGCCTCGATGGAGTGGCAGGTCAGGCAGCCGCTCTTCACGGCGAGGGCCTTCATGTCATCGTCGGGGCCGGCAACGGCGGCGGTGGCGACCAGCGCCAGCAGCGCCGGAACGACCTTCTTGGGTAAGGCAAACATGTTTCTTCTCCTTGGCTAAAAATTGGATAACGGCCTGGCTCAGGTGGGCTGGACCGACCAGTCGGTCAGCCCGTGGCGCACCGCCAGGTGCATCAGCTTGAAATCGTTGTCCACGCCCAGCTTCTGCCGGATCGAGGACATGTGGTTGTGAATCGTCTTCTGGCTCAGGTGCATCCGGCTGGCGATGGCGCCGGGCGACTCGCCGCTGGCCGCCATCCGCAACACGTCGAACTCCCGCGGGGTGAGGCACGCCAGCGGGGCGTCGCCGTCCAGCACCGACCCGGCCAGCGCCTGGGCCACGTCGGCCGACAGCACCCGCCGCCCCACGGCCACCTTGCGGATCGCGTCCAGCACCTCCACCGGCTCGCTGTTCTTGGTGAGGTAACCCAGCGCCCCCACCCGCATCGCCTGGACGACGAAACTCGGGTTGTCGTGCATCGACACCACCAGCACCCGCAAGGCCGGCTCCCGCGCAAGCATGCGCCGGATCGCCTCGATGCCGCTACTGCCGCGCAGGCTGATATCCACCATCGCCAGATCGATGCCGCCGCCGCACAGCCGGGCATAGGCCTCGTCGGCGGAGGCGGCCTCGGCCACCACCTGCATGCCCTCCTCGGCGTCGAGCAGGCGCCGGTAGCCGTTGCGGACCACCGCGTGATCGTCCACCAGCAGGATGCGGATCATGGCGGCCTCCGTCTCAGGCCAGGGGCAGGCACAGGCGCACCTGCAGGCCGCCGCCGGGGGCTTCGTCGAAGCAGCACGAGCCGCCCGCCATCTCGGCCCGCTCGCGCATGCCCAGCAGCCCGCCGCGGGATCGCCGGACGATGTCCTGGGCCTGGCCCACGCCGTTGTCGCACACCGTCAGCTCCACCGCCTTGCCCACCTGCCGCAGGGTCAGCCGCACCCGGCTGGCCACGCTGTGGCGCAGCACGTTGGTCAGCGCCTCCTGCACCGTGCGGTAGAGGGCCAGCCCGGCCGCCGGCGGCAGGGCCGGCAGCGACTTGGGAAACGCCGCCTCGATCCCGATCTGGGGCGCCCGGCCCCGCCAGCCCGAGACCAGATCGTTCAGGGCGTCCATCATCTGCAGCCCCTCCAGGCCGTGGGGGCGCAGCTGGGAGAGCAGGTTGCGCACCTGACCGATCATGCGGGTGGATTCGCTGCGGATGTCGCGGGCGCTCTGGGCCAGATCGTCGGGCGAGGCCCGCCCGGCGTGACGTTCGATGTAGGCGGCGGAGACGCTCACCGCGGTGAGGGCCTGACCGAACTCGTCGTGAAGCTCCCGGGCCAGCTCGCGACGCTCGCTCTCCTGCAGGTCGAGGAGCCGGCGAGCAAGCTGCCGACGGGCCTGACGAGTCTCGGCAAGCTCCTCGGACATGCGCTCGATGGCGCTGGCGATGCTGGCAAACTCCTTCAGGCGGAAGGCCGGCAGGCTCACCCGCCCCTCTTCCCGCCCGACCTTCGCCAGACCCTCCTCCAGCTCGCGCACCGGCTTGAGCGCCCGGTGGGCGGCCAGCCAGGCCACCGCCGCCATCGCCAGCGAGAACACCACCAGCGTCGCCATGATGCGGGCACCGTCGCGCAGCACCTCGTGGATCTCGGCCCGCGCATCGGCCCGGATCACCAGCGTACCGTCGCCCAGCGGAATGCGCCGCTCATGGATTTCGCGCCCGTCCAGCAGATGATCCACCAGCGCGTCCAGCACGCCGCGGCGGGCCGGCGCCGGCGCCTGCTCCAAATTTGAGCGCTCCACATGGAGCGACACGTGCCGTAACTGACCACCCGCGAGCAGCGCCTCCAGCTCGCCGACCCGGGATTCCGGCGCGGCGCTCACCGCCAGCATGGTGTTCACCAGACGTGTCGAGGCCGCCATCTCCTCGGCCACATCCTCACGCAGCGCCAGCCCGACCCACGCCGCCGCCGCCAGCAGCAGCGCAAGCGCAAACCCGAGCACATAGCCGAACAGTCGCCAGCGCAAGTCCATCGGTGTCCCCCGTCATATATTCCTTTGGGAGTAACCAGAGCAAGGCATGTGCCAACCTGCCCCGCCGACCGGGAAGAGTTCCCCGAGCGCCGGGGAGGCGTTCCCACGACAGCCTCCCCGCCGCGCTCCGATACTGCTGGCGCAGCGGGCCCTTCGATCGGCAGGCCCGCGGCCCATGACAACGATCTCGGAGACAAGGAGTCACCATGAAGCTCACCAGGCACGTCCACCTCAAACCCGCCCTCCTGGCCCTCGCCCTGTCGGCCCTCTTTGGCGGCGGCGCCCACGCGGCCGGCACCCGGGTCACCTGGGACGACATCCGCAACGATGACAAGACCCCCGGCGACGTGCTCACCTACGGCCTTGGCCTCAAGGCCCAGCGCCACAGCCCCCTCAAGACCCTCACCCCGAAGAACGTCGGCGGCCTGGTGCCTGCCTGGAGCTTCTCCTTCGGCGGCGAGAAGCAGCGCGGCCAGGAAGCCCAGGCCCTGGTCCACGACGGGGTGATCTACGTCACCGCCTCGTACTCGCGCATCTACGCCATCGACGCCCGCACCGGCAAGCGCCTGTGGGAATACGAAGCCCGGCTGCCCGAAGACATCCGCCCCTGCTGCGACGTCATCAACCGCGGCGCCGCCATCTACGGCGACAAGGTGTTCTTCGGCACCCTCGACGCCGGCATCGTGGCCCTCAACAAGGACACCGGCAAGGTGGTCTGGAAGAAGAAGTGGGGCGACCACAAGGTGGGCTACACCATGACCGGCGCGCCCTTCGTGATCCAGGATCAGCAATCCGGCAAGGTGCTGCTGGTGCACGGATCCTCCGGCGACGAGTTCGGCGTGGTGGGCTGGCTGTTCGCCCGCGATACGGAGACCGGCGAGGAGGTCTGGGCCCGCCCGATGGTGGAAGGCCACATGGGCCGTCTCAACGGCAAGGACAGCACCCCCACCGGCGACCCGAGCGCCCCCACCTGGCCCAAGGACAAGGACGGCAAACCCACCGAAGCCTGGCACCACGGCGGCGGCGCCCCCTGGCAGACCGCCAGCTTCGACATCGAGAAGAACATGGTCGTGATCGGCACCGGCAACCCGGCCCCGTGGAACACCTGGAAGCGTACTCAGGAAGGCGACGACCCGCGCAACTGGCCCAGCCTGTTCACCTCCGGTCAGGCCTATGTGGATGCCAGCACCGGCGAGCTGAAGGGCTTCTTCCAGCACACCCCCAACGACGCCTGGGACTTCTCCGGCAACAACTCGGTGGTGCTCTTCGAGTACAAGGACCCGAAGACCGGCAAGCTGGTGAAGGCCTCCGCCCACGCCGACCGCAACGGCTTCTTCTTCGTCACCGACCGGGAGAAGCTCGCCACCGGCGCCGGCTACCCCAACAAGCCCACCTCGCTCATCGGTGCCTGGCCGTTCGTGGACGGGATCACCTGGGCCAAGGGCTGGGACGTCGCCACCGGCAAGCCCATCGAGACGGGCAACCGCCCGCCTGAACCCAAGGCCGGCGCCGAGAAGGGCGACAGCGTGTTCGTCTCGCCCCCCTTCCTGGGCGGCACCAACTGGATGCCCATGTCGTACAGCCCGGACACCGGCCTGTTCTATATCCCCGCCAACCACTGGGCGATGGACTATTGGACCGAGCACCTCACCTACAAACCGGGCTCCGCCTACCTGGGCCAGGGTTTCCGCATCAAGCGCCTGTTCGACGACCACGTGGGCACCCTGCGCGCCATCGACCCCAAGACCGGCAAGATCGCCTGGGAGCACAAGGAGAAGTTCCCCCTGTGGGCGGGCACCCTCACCACCGCCGGCGGGCTGCTGTTCACCGGCACCTCCGACGGCTACGTGAAAGCTTTCGACGCCAGGACCGGCAAGGAACTGTGGAAATTCCAGACCGGCTCGGGGGTCGTCTCGGTGCCCATCACCTGGGAGATGGACGGCGAGCAGTACGTGGGGCTCGCCTCCGGCTACGGCGGCGCCGTGCCCCTGTGGGGCGGCGACATGGCCGACCTGACCAAGCAAGTCACCCAGGGCTCCTCGTTCTGGGCCTTCAAGCTGCCCAAGCCGGCCCGCTGACCCAGCTTCCCCGGGCGTCGCACACCGTACCGACGCCCGGCCATCGTCCAACCCGGCCGGGCACCGCCCCGGCCCCCCGGGAGACCGCCATGCCCCTCACCCGCGGCACCCTGCTCGCTGCCGCCTTGCTCGCCACGCCGGCCCTGGGCGCCGGCAACCCGGCCGACCCCCTCGTCTTCGGCACCTGCGGCATGTGGCCGCACGCCCGCTGCCAGGGCGCCGACCTGCGCCACAAGGATCTCTCCGGCCTCGATCTGGCCGGGGCCGACTTCACCGGCGCCCGGCTCGCCCGGGCCGACCTGCGGGCCGCCAATCTGGCCGGCGCCATCTTCGACGGCGCCGATCTCACCGGCGCCCGGCTCAGCAAGGCCAACGCCCCCGGCGCCTCCTTCCGCAACGCCCGGCTGGTGGGCGCCGACCTGGAGTTCGCCCGCCTGATGCGCGCCGACTTCAGCGGCGCCGATCTCACCGCCGCCAACCTCGAAGCCGCCAAGGCGCCCTTTGCCTGGTTCCAGGGTGCCCGCCTCACCGACGCCAACCTCCAGGAGACCAAGTTCAACGCCACCAACCTGCGGGGCGCCAACCTGGAAGGGGCCTTCCTGCGCTACACCATCTTCCCCGACTCCGCCTTCGAGGGCTGCACCGGCTGCCCCACCGACTGGTGACGACCATGCGCCCTCTTCTGCCTGCCCTGCTCGCCGCCGGCCTGTTGCTGCTCGCCCAGCCCGGCCTTGCCGCCACCGCCGCCGAACCGGACGGCCCGCCGCCCGCCTTCGACACCGACGGGCTCCCCCCGCTGCCCGCCCCACCGGCGGCCACCAACCCTTTCCGCGGGCACCCCCGCGCCATCGAACTCGGCCGCGAGGTCTTCAACCGGGTGTGCGCCCAATGCCACGGCGCAGACGCGATGAACAAAGGCCAGGTGGGGCCCGACCTGCTCAAGATGGACCGGGCCTGCGGCCGCATCGCCGACCCCGCCACCCGCCAGCTCTGCGTGGCCGACAACGACCAGTTCTTCCTCAAGTCGGTGCAGGAGGGCAAGGTCCGGGTCGGCGTCACCCACATGCCGGCCTGGAAGCGCCACCTCCCACCACCGCTGATCTGGGCGATCCGCAGCTTCCTCGAAAGCCGGCGCCCCTGAGCGCCGCCCAAGAAAAAACGCCGCGTCCCGAAACCGGGGCGCGGCGTTTGCGTTGCAGCGACGCGGGCGATCAAGGCAGGCAGAGCTGGCCAGCCACCGGGGCCGGCTTGCCGATGGTGGAACCCATCACCGTGAGGTGGCCGCTCACGTTGGCGTAGGCGCCCTTGCCGTCGGTGCCGGAGATCAGGATCTGCTCGGTGGTCAGCTTGGGCGCAAGCTGGCCGGTGGCCGACAGCTGCGGCTGGATCACCACCACGTCGGTGGTGTACAGGGTGGTGCGACGGGCGCCCTGACCGATGTACATCGTCGTCCGGGCCGTCTGGACGATCTGGCGCGGCAGCGCGGCACCCGCCGCCGGCACCGCCACCGGCGCCATCGTGGCCGGCGCCCCCGGCACCATGCTGACCAGGGGCTCGACGGTGCTGCCAGCGTAGCCCGTCGCCGTCGGGAAGCCGGCCAGGTTCAGCTGGACGCTGAAGCAGTCGCCGGGGAACAGGGTCGCCGGCGTACCCGGCTGGGCAACGGTGCGGATGGTGCAGGCGGTGTCGGGCAGCAGCTTGACGGCACCGACGACCGGCACGCAGGCGGCACCGGCCCCCGTCGAGGCGAGGGCGAGCAGCAGCGGAAGGGCAAGTGCGGGGATGAATCGAAGCTTCATGGCGGATTTCTCCAGTGGTCGAAGGAAAGGGCAGGGGCGCCGCTCGTCAAGCGGCAGGCAGTGCGTGATTGTTCCGGCTGGCAGCGGTTTCGCGGCGAAGATCGGCACCGTGCCACGAGATTTCACGCTCCGCCTCCGCTAGCAACCCATTATGGGTTTTGATGGCACCAAACACGGGCGCCATCCTTAAGGGAGGCTTAAGACAGCGCGCCCATAATCCGCGCCGATCCCCGTGCCGGAGTTGCCATGTCGTCGTTTCCCCTCCACCCGCGCTACAGGCGCACGCTGGCCGCCTGCGCCCTTGCCGGCCTCGCGGCCACGGCCGGCGCCGCCGACCCCGCCTTCGTCGCCATCGCCCCCTCCCAGGGCCAGGCCCTCGGGCTGGTCACCCAGCGGGTGGTGACCGGCGTGGGGGGCGCGGCGGCGGGCCTGCCGGCCACGGTGAGCGTGCCCAACAGCCAGGTGCGGGTGATCGCCGCCCCGCTGCCCGGCATCGTCGAGCGCCTCGAAACCGCGCCGGGGATGAACGTGAAGAAGGGCCAGCTGCTGGTGCGCATCTCCAGCCCCCAGGCGCTAGAGCTGCAGCGCGACCGGCTCCAGGCCGACGCCCAGGCCACCCTCGCCCGCCAGACCCTGACCCGGGACGAGCAGCTCTTCCGCGAGGGGCTGATCGCCGAAGGACGCCTCCAGGCCAGCCGGGCCAACGCCGCCCAGAGCGCCGCCCAGGCCGCCGAACGCCGTCAGGAGCTGGCGCTGGCCCAGCACAGCGGCGGCCAGACCCTGTCCCTCGTCGCGCCCATCGCGGGCAGCGTGCTGGAGCAGCACGCAAGCGTCGGGCAGCGGGTCGAGCAGTCCGCGCCGCTCTACCGCATCGCCCGCCTCGACCCCCTGTCGGTCGAGATCCAGGCACCGCTGGCGGTGGCCGGTCAGGCGAAGGTCGGCACCCCCCTGCGCATCCCCGCCACCGGCGCGCGGGGCGAGCTGGTCGCCATCGGCCGCGCGGTGGACCCGGCCACCCAGAGCGTGCTGCTGCGCGGACTGGTCACCCACGGCGCCGACAGCCTGCGACCGGGCCAGGCCACCGCGGTCGACCTCGAACTGGGCGTGGCGGGCAGCACCGGCAGCGGGCCGCTGCAGGTGCCATCGGCCGCCGTGCTCCGCCACGACAACCGCCAGTGGGTCTTCGTGGCCACCCGCGACGCCGGGAGCCCGGGCTACCGGGCCGTGCCGATCCAGGTGACCGGCCGCCGCGGCGACACCAGCCTGGTCACCGGCCTCGCGCCAGACGCCACCGTGGTCACCGGCGGCGTGGCCGCCCTCAAGGCCACCTGGCTCGGCATCGGCAAGGAGTGACGGCCACCCCGCCAGCCACGCCCCCGCCCCTTCTTCTGCGCCCGCGACCCCCATGCTCTCCCGCCTCATCGAGTTCTCCCTCACCCAACGCCTGCTGGTGCTGGTGGCCACGCTGCTGCTGATCGGCGCCGGCACCGTGGCCTGGAACGGCCTGCCCATCGACGCCTTCCCGGATGTCTCCACCACCCAGGTCAAGCTCATCGTCAAGGCGCCCGGGATGACCCCGGAGGAGGTCGAGTCGCGCATCACCGTGCCCATCGAGCAGGAGATGCTGGGCATCCCCCACCAGCGCATCCTGCGCTCCACCTCCAAGTACGCCCTGGCCGACATCACCCTCGATTTCGAAGACGGCACCGACATCTACTGGGCCCGCCAGCAGGTGGGCGAACGCTTCGCCGGCGCCGCGGGCAACCTGCCGCCGGGGGCCACCGGCGGCCTCGCGCCGATCACCACGCCGCTGGGCGAGATGTTCATGTTCACCATCGAGGGCCCGATCTCGCTGGAGCAGAAGCGCACCCTCCTCGACTGGACGATCCGCCCCGCCCTGCGCACCGTGCCCGGCGTGGCCGACGTGAACAGCCTGGGCGGCCAGGTGCGCAGCTTCGAGGTGACGCCCGACCCGGCGGCCCTCGCCGCCCGTGGCCTCACCCTCGCACAGCTCACCGCAGCGCTGGAGGCCAACAACCGCAACGACGGCGCCGGGCGCCTCTCCGAAGGCGAGGAGACCCTGCTGGTACGGGCCGAAGGCGCCATCCGCAACCTGGACGACGTGCGCGCCATCGTGCTGCGCAGCGACGGCGGCGTGGTGCAGGTGGGCGACGTGGCCGCCGTGCGCATCGGCGCCCTCACCCGCTACGGGGCGGTCACCCGCAGCGGCGAGAGCGAGGCGGTGGAGGGGCTGGTGCTCGGCCTGCGCGGCGCCAACGCCGGCAAGGTGGTCGATTCGGTGAAGGCCCGCCTCGCCGAGATCGCCCCGCAGCTGCCGCCGGGCGTCAGCGTGGTGCCCTTCTACGACCGCAGCGAGCTGGTCGGCCGGGCGGTGCACACCGTCGCCAAGGCGCTGGTCGAGGCCATCGTGCTGGTGCTGGTGCTGCTGCTGGCCTTCCTGGGCAACCTGCGGGCGGCGCTGGTGGTGGCGCTCATGCTGCCCCTGGCCGCGCTGGCCACCTTCATCGCCATGCGCACGGTGGGGCTGTCGGCCAACCTGATGAGCCTGGGCGGGCTCGCCATCGCCATCGGCATGCTGGTGGACGCTGCGGTGGTGGTGGTCGAGAACGTCGAAACCCAGCTCGGCGAAGGCGGCCCCGCCGGCCGGCTGCCCCTGCTCCATCTGGTCTTCCGCGCCACCCGCGAGGTGGCCGCCCCGGTGGCCTCCGGCATCCTCATCATCGTCATCGTGTTCCTGCCGCTGCTCACCCTGGAGGGCCTGGAGGGCAAACTGTTCAGCCCGGTGGCGCTGACCATCGTGTTCGCCCTGTCGGCCTCGCTGGTGCTGTCCCTCACCGTGGTGCCGGTGCTGGCCTCCTTCCTGCTCAAGCGCGGCGACGCCCACGAGCCCTGGCTGGTGCGCAAGCTGCAGGCCGGCTACGCGCCGCTACTGCGCTTCGCCCTCGCCCGCGGGCGGCTGGTGGCCGGATTTGCCGGGGCCTCGCTGGTGGCCGCCGGCCTCGCCTATCTCGCGCTCGGCAAGACCTTCATGCCAACGATGGACGAAGGCGACATCATCATGCAGCTCGAAAAGCTGCCCTCGATCAGCCTCGACCAGACCGTCGCCACCGACCTGCGAGTGCAGCGGGCGGTGCTGGCGGCGGTGCCGGAGGTGAAGGCCATCGTCGCGCGCTCCGGCTCCGACGAGCTGGGCCTCGACCCGATGGGGCTCAATCAGACCGACACCTTCCTTGTCCTCAAGCCCCGCGACGAGTGGCGCCAGCCCGACAAGGACTGGCTCACCGACCAGCTCCGGGCGGCGATGGAGAACTTCCCGGGCATCGCCCTCACCTTCACCCAGCCCATCGACATGCGCGTCTCCGAGATGCTCACCGGCGTGCGCGGCGATCTGGCGATCAAGCTCTACGGGCCCGACCTGCCCACCCTCAACCGCCTCGCCACCCAGATCGAGGCGGTGGTGAAGGCCGTGCCCGGCGCCGAGGACACCATCACCATCCGCAACGAGGGCGTGCAGTACCTCAAGGTGCAGGTGGACCGGCTGGCCGCCGGCCGTTTCGGGCTCAACGTGGAGGACGTCCAGAACAGCCTGCGCAGCCTGCTCGAAGGGCGCATCGCCGGCACCGTGATCGAGGCCGGCCGCCGCGTACCGCTGCTCGTCCGCGGCCCCGGCAGCCTGCAGAACGACCCGGAAGCCTTCGCCGCGATCCGCCTCACCGCGCCCGACGGCCACAGCCTGCCGCTGGCCAGCGTGGCCCGCATCGAACGCGTCGACGGCCCGGTGAAGGTAGACCGCGAGAACGCCCAGCGCTACGCGGTGGTCCAGTCCAACGTGCGCGACCGCGATCTGGTCGGCTTCGTGGACGAGGCCAAAGCCGCCGTCGCCGCCCAGGTGACCCTGCCCGCCGGCTACCGCCTCGCCTGGGGCGGCCAGTTCGAGAACCAGCAGCGCGCCGCCGCCCGGCTGGGCGTGGTGGTGCCGGTGGCCCTGGGGCTGATCTTCGTGCTCCTGTTGTCCACCTTCCGCTCCACCCGTCAGGCCCTGCTGGTGCTGGCGATGGTGCCCTTCGCCATGGTCGGCGGCATCTTCGCCCTGGCGCTGTCGGGCGAATACCTCTCGGTGCCGGCCTCGGTGGGCTTCATCGCGCTCCTGGGCATCGCGGTGCTCAACGGGGTGGTGATGGTGAGCTACTTCAACCAGCTCCACGCCCGCGGCATGCCCATCGGCGAGGTGGTGGTCGAAGGCGCCCGGCGCCGCCTGCGCCCGGTGCTGATGACCGCCAGCATCGCCGCCCTGGGCCTGGTGCCGCTGCTCTTTGCCAGCGGCCCCGGCTCCGAGGTCCAGCGCCCCCTCGCCATCGTGGTGATCGGCGGGCTGGTCAGCGCCACCGCCCTCACCCTGCTCCTCTTGCCGCTGCTTTACCGCCGCTTCGGCATCGCCCCCGTCACCCCCATCGCCCCATGAGCCAAGACTCAAGCCCCGTCGTCCTGACCTTGGTGATGCCCGCCGAGGTCGAGGACGCCCTCATCGACACCCTGCTGGAACACCCCGACCTCGCCCCCGGCTTCACCACCGACGCGGTCGAGGGCCACGGCGAGCGCATCCGCCTCGCGGGCACCGCCGAGGAAGTGCGCGGCCGCGCCGCCTACTGCCGGGTCCAGCACGTCACCACCCGGGCCGCCGCCGACACCCTCCTCGCCATCCTGCGCGAGCGCTTCACCGGCAGCCGGGTATATTTCTGGATCACCCCCGTGCTGGCCTTCGGGAGACTCGAATGACCCGCCGCCTGCTCGCCCTGCTCCTCGCCCTACCCCTCTGCGCCCACGCCGGCAACCCCGCCGACGCCCCCGATCTGCCGCCCCGCGCCCAGGTGCAGGAAGCCGTCCTGGCCAGCCCCCAGGTGCGGGCGGCCGGATCGCAGATCGCGGTGGAGGAAGCCCGCAGCCGGCGCCTCGAAGCCGGCCCCCACGAATGGAACCTGCGCCTGATGGACCAGCAGCGCCGGGTGCGCCCCACGCCGGCCGGCCGCTACAACGAGTGGGAAGTGGGCGTCGAGCGCGCCATCCGCCTGCCCGGCAAGGGCGAACTCGACCGCCAGCTCGGCACCGCCGGCATCGCCAGCGCCCGCATCGCCCGGGGCGACGCCCTCCACGAAACCAGCCGCATGCTGCTGGCCGCCTGGTTCGACTGGCTGCGCGAGGACGCCGCCGCCGACCAATGGCGCCGCCAGCGCGACATCCTCGCCCGCCAGGCCCAGGCCGTGCAGCGCCGGGTCGAGCTGGGCGACGCCCCGCGCCTGGAACGCCTGCAGGCCGATGCCGCCCTCGCCCAGGCCGAAGCCCAGCTGGCCCAGGCCGGCGGCCGCGCCCAGGTGGCCGCCGAATCCCTGCGCCGCCTCTACCCCGCCCTCAGCCTGCCGTCCGGCATGCCCGAAACCGCCCCGCCCGCCGTGGACGACGACGCCGCCGGCTGGATCGCTGCCATCCTCGAACACAACCACGAGCTGGGCGTGGCCCGCTCCGAGAGCGCCCGCGCTCGCCTCGGCGCCAGCCGCGCCGACGCCGAACGCCGGCCCGACCCCGCGGTAGGCGTGCACGTCGCCCGCGACAAGGGCAGCGAAGAGCAGGTGGTCGGCCTCAGCCTCAGCATCCCGCTCTCCGGTGCCGGCCGCCGGGCCGACGCCGATGCCGCCGCCGCCCACGCCGAAGCCGCCGCCTGGCGCGAGGCCGGCGTGCTGCGCCGGGTCGAAGCCGAAGCCGCCGCCCTGCATCGCCGCGCCCGCGCCGCCTGGGCCGGCTGGCAGCGTCAGCAAGCCGCCGCCGACGCCCTGGGCAAGAGCGCCGACCTCACCGAACGGGCCTGGCAGCTGGGCGAAGGCAGCCTCACCGACACCCTCAACGCCCGCCGCCTGGCCCACGAGGCCCGCCTCGCCGCCCGGCTGGCCGGGCTCGACGCCGGCGAAGCCCGCTATCGCCTGCTCCTCGACGCCCACCGGCTATGGCCGCTGGACATGGACGCCCACGACGACGACCACGATCACCCCTGACAGCCCGCCCCCGGCGAGTGCAGCCCGATCCGGTTGCCCTCGCTGTCGGCAAACATCGCGATGAAGCCGATCTCCGGGCTCAGCTCGGTCTTGGGCATCAGCACCGTGCCGCCGGCTGCCACAGCCCGCGCCAGCGGCACGGCCAGATCGTCGCCCCCGTCCAGGTAGATCACCACCCCATGGTCGCCCGGCTTGCCGTCCGGGCAGGCCAGCAGCGCGCCGCCCGTGGCCGGCTCGGCGTACGGAAAGACCGCCATGCGCAGGCCGCACGTCTCCTCCACGGTCAGGGTGACGGCAAAGGTCGTCTCGTAGAAGCGGCGGGCGCGCTCCAGATCGGCGACGGGGATCTCGAACCAGTTGATGAGTCGTTTCACGATGGGCTCCTGAATGCTGCGTTGTTGGAGCCGTCATTCTGGCCACCCCCTCCTGACAGCATGGCGTCAGCAGCGCCAACGTCCGCCGCCGATGGCCGCGTTATCCTGACAGCCCCCTGTCAGGAGCCCCCCATGCGCCGTGCCGACCGCCTGTTCCAGATCGTCCTGCTCCTCGACCGGGGCCGGGCCGTCACCGCCCGCGAGCTGGCCGACGCCCTGCAGGTCTCCGAGCGTACCGTCTACCGCGACATCGCCGACCTCTCCCGCTCCGGCGTGCCCATCAGCGGCGAAGCCGGCGTGGGCTACCTGATGCGCCCCGGCTACCGCCTGCCGCCGCTGATGTTCGACCCCGACGAACTCGCCGCCCTCGCCCTGGGCAGCCGCATGGTGCAAAGCTGGGCCGACCCGACCCTCGGCCGCGCCGCCGAGCGCGCCCTGCTGCGCATCGAGTCGGTGCTGCCCAAGGCCCTGCGCCACGACCCCGCCCGGGATGCCCTGCTGGTGCCCGGCTTTCACGTGCCCGCCGCCATGCGCACCCCGATGACCGAACTGCGCGAGGCCATCGCCGCCCACCGCAAGCTGCGCCTGGCCTACACCCGCGCCGACGGCGCCGCCAGCGAGCGCATCGTCCACCCCGTGGGGCTGGTGTTCTGGGGCGAAACCTGGACCCTCGGCGCGTGGTGCGAGCTGCGCGGCGACTTCCGCAGCTTCCGCCTCGACCGCATCGCCGCCCTCGCCCCCCTCGACGCACACTTCGACGGCAACGGCCTCCTCGCCCGCTACCTGCAGGCCGCGCAGTGTCAGAGCGACACCGCAGACCCGCCCTGACACGATCCGACACTACCCAAACGTCGTAAGGCGTGCCAGAATCCGCTCCCGGTTTGTTTCCATCCGAACGACGTCCGATGAGCACCTCCGACGCCAATCACTGCCTCGACTGCGGCGCCTGCTGCGCCTTCTTCCGCGTGTCCTTTTACTGGGCCGAAGCGGAAACCCGGGGCATTCCCGCCGAACTCACGGAGCCGATCAACGCCCGCTTCAGCTGCATGGCCGGCACCAACCAGCGGGCGCCCCGCTGCCACGCCCTGGCTGGCGAGGTAGGCCAGCGGGTCGGCTGCATCATCTACGCCCACCGCCCCGCCCCCTGCCGCGAGGTTCAACCCGGCGACGACCAATGCAACAAGGCCCGCGCCGGCTATGGCCTGGGCACCATCGAAACCTGGTGCTGGCAGTCGCCCATCCCGACCGGCCTCACCGATCCGCTCCACGCCGATACGCCCGGCCCGCCCGCCGACTGACGCCCCCGCGCGCCCATGAAAAAGCCCCCGCCTGCCGATAGCTAGCGGCAGCACGGGGGCCATGGGCGACGCCCGAACGGGGCGTTCAGCCCGCGTCGACGGTGCGGGCGATCAGCGCCTTGATGGCGTCGGCGTCCACGTCCATCACCTCCACACGCTGGGGCAGCGCCTCGATGTTCTCGAGGCCCGCCGGGCGCGCCGGCTTGCGGCCCAGCGCCTCGACGATGGTGTCCTCGAACTTGGCCGGCTGGGCGGTCTCGAGCACCAGCGTGGGCATGGCCGGGTCGCGCAGCGCCAGCGCCACCTTGAGGCCGTCGGCGGTGTGGGTGTCGATCACGGTGGCGTACTGCTCGTCGGCCAGGCGGATCGTCGCCAGACGGTCGGCGTGGTTGCTGCTGCCGGACATGAAGCCGTAGTCGGCGATCCTGGCAAATTCCGGCGTGGCCGACAGATCGAAGGCGCCGCCGGCATCCACCTTGCTCCACAGCTCACGCACCTTGGCGCCATCGCGGCCCATCAGGTCGAACACGAAACGCTCGAAGTTGGAGGCCTTGGAGATGTCCATCGACGGGCTGGAGGTGGCGTGGGTCTCGGCGGTGCCGCGCGGGCGGTAGATGCCAGTGCGGAAGAACTCGTCGAGCACGTCGTTCTCGTTGGTGGCGAGGATCAGCTTGGCCACCGGCAGGCCCATCATGCGGGCGATGTGGCCGGCGCAGATGTTGCCGAAGTTGCCCGACGGCACCACGAACGAAACCTGCTGGTCGTTGCTCGCGGTGGCCGCAAAGTAGCCCTTGAAGTAATAGACGATCTGCGCGGCGACGCGGGCCCAGTTGATCGAGTTGACCGCGCCGATCTTGTACTTGGCCTTGTAGGCGTGGTCGTTGGAGACCGCCTTCACCACGTCCTGGGCGTCGTCGAACATGCCGCGCACGGCGATGTTGAAGATGTTTTCATCCTGCAGCGAGTACATCTGGGCGCGCTGGAAGGCGCTCATCCGGCCGTGGGGCGACAGCATGAACACCCGCACGCCGTGCTTGCCGCGCATGGCGTATTCGGCGGCCGATCCGGTGTCGCCGGAGGTGGCGCCGAGGATGTTGATCTGCTCGCCGCGCTTGTCCAGCACGTACTCGAACAGGTTGCCCAGCAGCTGCATGGCCATGTCCTTGAAGGCGAGCGTCGGGCCGTTGGACAGCTCCAGCAGGCCAAGTCGGCCCGGCTCCAGCCAGTGCACCGGGGTGATCTCCACGGCCTTGGCGTCGTCACGCACGTAGCCGTACACCGCGGCGGTGTAGGTCTTGTCGCAGATGGCCTTGAGGTCGGCGGCGGGGATGTCGTCGATGAAGCGCGACAGGATCGCGTAGGCCAGTTCGGCGTAGGAGAGCGAGCGCCACGCGTCCAGATCGGCGCGGGTGACCTGCGGGTAGGTCTCCGGCAGGTAGAGGCCGCCATCCGGCGCCAGGCCGCCAAGCAGGATGTCACAGAAGGATTGAGGGGCAGACTGGCCGCGGGTGGAGATGTAGCGCATGGTTCTCGCCGAAATGAAAAACGAAAGCCTTGGAAGATAGCACAGCCGGCGAGCCTTGACCGTGCCGGGCGCTGCGGCCCGCGGTTCAGGCGGTGGACCGTGCCCCCGCCAGCCCCGTCGCCATCACGCCGGCAAACAGCAGCACACCTGCCGCCAGCAGCAGCGCACCGGCCGCCACGCCCGCCGTCAGCAGGCCGCCGCCCGCCAGGAACAGCGCCGTCCGAAGCGCGCCGAAGCGCACCAGCGCCGCCCGAAGCCGGGCCCGCGGCGGCGTTGCCGGCCCGGGAAAGCGCCACACCGGCAGCAGCTGCGACAGCGCACCCGTCACCAGCGGCAGCAGGAAGAGCGCGAAGAAACCCGTCACCGCCGGCCGCCCCGGCAGCCAGCCCAGCCCGTGGGCCAAGCCCGCCGCGATCACCGCCAGCAGGCCCAGGCCCGCGCCGAACAGCGCCACCGCCGCGCCGTCGCCCAGGATGCGCCGGGCGCCGAGGGTCTTCAGCCAGCCCGCCAGGGTGTGGACGACCACGCCGGCCAGCACCAGCGCCCCCAGCGACGCCAGCCCCGGGGCGAACCCCGCCAGCGCGCTCAGCGCCACACCCCCCAGCGCCCACGGCAACTGCCGGCGCAGCCGCAGCCCGGCCTGGGGGTCGGGCAGGCCGAGGGCGGTGGGCATCAGCACATGGAGCGTGCCCACCGCCGCCAGCCCGATGAAGCCGAGGGTGTTGAGGTGCAGATGCGCCAGCCGTAGTGGGGCATAGGCCGCCGGCCACAGCAGCCCGACGAGGATCGCCGCCAGCGCCGTGAGCAGACAGGCCAGCGAGGCCTTGTACCAGGCGAGGCCCGGGTGAGGCTTGCCCAGGCAGGCCCGCCCGCGCCGGAAGGTCCAGCCCAGCATCGGGCCGGTCGCCGCCAGCCCGACGAGGATGGCCGGATGCAGCCCCCAGCCCGGGATTGCCCCGGCCAGCACCGCCACCGCCAGCGCGCCCGCCGCCTGCAGCGCCAGCGGCAGCCGGTGGATCGCCGGCTCCACGCCCGGGCTGCGGGTGAGCACCGGCACGAAGTGCCCCATCGCCGCAAAGATCAGCGGCATCGCCCCCAGCGCGAAGGCCGCGTGGGCCACCGCCGCCGCCGGCGCGTCGGCCACCGTCAAGCCCACCGCCAGCGCGAAGGCCGCCACCGCGCTACAGCCGAGATAAATCAGCACTGCCTGCTCCTGTCCTTCGTCCCTGCGCCGCCTGGGGCGACGGCGCCAACCCGGATTGTCCGCCCCAAACGGCCGATCCGACCAAACCCACATCAAGGCCCCCCGACGCCGCTGCCGGCAGACTACCGGCTTCGCCGGCCCCGAGCATGCCATGCCGCCCATCCGCCAAGCCCTTTACGACTTTGCCCGGCGCTACCTGTTCGCCGACGCCGCCCCCCTCTCGGCCCCCGAACGCCGCCGCAGCACCCTGGCCGCACTGCTGGGGGTGACGATCTTCGAGGGCGTGCTGTTCGTACTGCCGGTAGCCCCGGAGGCACGGCGGCTGCTGGCGCCCCTGGGCGCCACCTCGGTGATCCTCTTCGTGCTGCCTCACAGCCCCCTCGCCCAGCCCTGGTCGGTGGCGGGCGGGCTGCTGTTGCCGGCGCTGGTGGGGTTTGCCTGCGGCCGCTGGCTGCCCGACGCCTGGCTGGCGGTGGGCGTGGCGGTGGCCGTCTCGGTGTGGCTGATGGCCCGCCTGCGCTGCATCCACCCGCCCGGCGGCGCGATGGCCGTGGTGATGGCCGGCGCCGCCGCCCAGGGGCTCGACGCCACCACCAGCCTGGGCGCCGCGGCCTGCAACGTGGCCGCCATGCTAATGGCCGCCACCGCGGTGAACAACCTGATCCCCGGCCGCCGCTACCCCCTGTGCTCGCCGCCCGCCGCCGCACCCCGACCGGCCCGCTCCAGCCCGGCCGGCATCCGCCAGCCCGACATCGCCGCCGCGCTGGAGGAGATCGACGCCTACCTGGACGTGAGCGAGGACGACCTGACCCAGGTCTTCCAGCGCGCCGCGCGCCACGCCTTCCACCGCCATGTGCTGCTCACCTGCGGCGACGTCATGGCGCCGGCGCCGGTGTGCGCCGAGTTCGCCACCGAGCTGAACGCGGCCTGGCGGCTGATGAACCGTCACAATCTGGCGATGCTGCCGGTGCTCGACCGCAGCCGAAGGGTGATCGGCCTGCTGCGGCTGGAGGATTTCCTGCGCCACGTGGAGCCCGACAGCGCCCGCGGCATCGGCGACAACGTGCGCCGGCTGCTGCGCCCGACGCCCGGCCCCAACGCCGCCAAGCCCGAGGTGGCCGGCCAGATCATGCTCACGCCTGGCCTGGGGCTGAGGTGCGTGCGCACCGCCGACGGCATCGCCGTGGCCGCCGACCTGCTGGGCGCGGGCGGGCAGGCGGGCGTGCCGGTGGTGGATGAAGACGGCCGTCTGGCCGGCCTCCTCACCCCCGCCGCGATGACGGCGGTGCTGCTCCAGCACGAGGCGCTGGATTACGTGCGGGGCGACGTGGGCATCGCCCGCCCTGAGGTTTGATGCAGGTTCAGCAACAATCGGATGCCGATTGTTGCCAGGAATGAAACCTCAACCCACCTTGGCAAAGTCGATCACGATCGCGCCCGGCTCGCGCTGCTGATAGGTGATCGTCACCTTCTCGCCGTAACGCTGCTGCAGCTGGCCCAGCAGCGGGATCGGATCGTGGTCGTTGCAGAAGCGCATCGTCTCGCCGGGCATCAGCGCATCCAGCGCGCCGAAGATCGCGGCGTGGCGAAAGCGCTTGGCAATGCCGCGGGCGTCGAAGGGGTACAGGGCTTCCGGGGTGGTGTGGTTGCACACGTGAATGGTCTGCATCGAGGTGCTCCTGGGGAATCGATAAAATCCGACTGAATTTGTCGGGTATCGTCAGTGTGCCGTCGCGGGCCGAGCGTTTCCTTGATCTGGATCGGGTTACGTGCAGGTTCCGGTCGACACCGCCGGGAGCACGGCATTACCCTTGGCTTGAACCTTGATTCAGATGGAATTCACCATCGGCGCAAGGGAGGTCGACATGAGACACACTCGCATCGCCGTCATCGCCCTGACCGTCGCAGCGATCGCAGACGGTATCGTGACCACCTGCGCGCTTCCACCAGAATGGGACAGTGTCAGATGGCTCGTCCCGTTTATTGCGATTTACGGGGTTGTCTTCTGGTGGCTCCATCACGACAGCGCGCTCCATGACTACCAACCGTCGGCGTTGCTGAAGGTTGGCATCGTACTGGTCATCATGATCTTCATGCCGGTCTACCTGTTCAAGTCACGCCCGAAGGGACAGCGCCTTCGCCCAATTGCGAGCTTTATCGGACTTGTGCTGTTGTACGGGTTCGTTTCCGGCGTGGTGGGAAGCATGCTCAAGTAGTCCGCTGCGGATGTGCCTGAAAAACAAAAAGCCGCCCAGAGGCGGCTTTTTGCTGGAACCGGGCAAGCCGCGGATTACAGGTTCTCGAGACGCAGGCGGGTCACCTTGCCGGTCACCGAATCCAGGCCCTCGATCTTGGCGATCGCCGCGACCATGTTCTTCTCGATGGTCAGGTGGGTCAGGATGATGATGTCGGTCTGGGATTCGCCCTCTTCCGGCTCGCGCTGCAGCATGGCGTCGATGGAGATCGACTGGTCGGCCAGGATGCGGGTGATGTCGGCCAGCACGCCCGGCTTGTCGAGCACGCGCAGGCGCAGGTAATAGCTGGTTTCCACCTCGTCGATGGGCAGCACCGGCAGCTCGGTGATCTGATCGGGCTGGAAGGCCAGGTGCGGCACGCGGTGCTCGGGGTCGGCGGTGTGCAGGCGGGTGACATCCACCAGATCGGCGATCACCGCGGAGGCGGTCGGCTCGGCGCCGGCGCCCTTGCCGTAATACAGCGTGGCGCCGACGGCGTCGCCCTGCACCAGCACGGCGTTCATCGCGCCTTCGACGTTGGCGATCAGGCGCTTCTCGGGGATCAGCGTGGGGTGCACGCGCAGCTCGATGCCGGAATCGCGGCGGCGGGCGATGCCCAGCAGCTTGATGCGGTAGCCCAGCTGCTCGGCGTACTTGATGTCCACGCCGTCGAGCTTGCTGATGCCTTCCACGTAGGCCTTGTCGAACTGCACCGGCACGCCGAAGGCGATGGAGGCCATCAGGGTGGCCTTGTGGGCGGCGTCGACGCCTTCGATGTCGAAGGTGGGGTCGGCTTCGGCGTAGCCCAGGCGCTGGGCTTCGGCCAGCACTTCGGCGAAGGACAGGCCCTTGTCGCGCATTTCGGACAGGATGAAGTTGGTGGTGCCGTTGATGATGCCGGCCAGCCACTCGATGCGGTTGGCGGTGAGGCCTTCGCGCAGCGCCTTGATGATGGGGATGCCACCGGCCACGGCGGCTTCAAACGCCACCATCACGCCCTTCTTCTGGGCGGCGGCGAAGATCTCGTTGCCATGCACGGCGAGCAGCGCCTTGTTGGCGGTGACCACGTGCTTGCCGTTCTCGATGGCCTTCAGCACGAGTTCCTTGGCCACGCCGTAGCCGCCGATGAGTTCGACGACGATGTCGATCTCGGGGTCGGTGACGACCGAGAAGGCGTCGTCGGTCAGCTTGACGCCGTCACCGGCCACCTTCTTCGCCAGCTCAAGGTTCTTGTCGGCCACGGTGGTGATGCGGATCGGCCGGCCGGCGCGGCGGGTGATTTCTTCTTCGTTGCGCGAGAGGACGGTGAAGGTGCCACCGCCGACGGTGCCGATGCCCAGGAGGCCAACATTGATGGGTTTCATTGTGCAGGTAGGTGTGAGGAGTAAGGGGTTAGGAGTAAGGGCGGCGGAGGCGGAGCGAGGGAGGAGCGTGCTTCTCACTCCTCACTCCTGGCTCCTTACTGCCCATGACGCTTGCGGTAGCTGGCGAGGAAGCGGGCGATGCGGCCGATGGCGTCGCGCAGGTCGTCCTCGTGGGGCAGGAAGACCAGCCGGAAGTGGTCGGGCTGCGGCCAGTTGAAGCCGGTGCCCTGCACCAGCAGCACGCGCTCGGCTTCCAGCAGCTCGGCGATGAACTGCTGGTCGTCCTCGATGGGGTACATCTTGGGGTCGAGCTTCGGGAACATGTACAGCGTGGCCTTGGGCTTGACGCAGGTGACGCCGGGGATCGCGGTGATCAGTTCGTGGGCCAGATCGCGCTGGCGACGCATCCGGCCGCCGGGGGCGACGAGGTCGTCGATGCTCTGGTAGCCGCCCAGCGCGGTCTGGATGGCGTACTGGCCCGGCACGTTGGCGCACAGGCGCATCGAGGCCAGCATGTTGAGGCCCTCGATGTAGTCGGCCGCCGGGCGCTTGTCGCCGGACACCACCATCCAGCCGGCGCGGTAGCCACAGGAGCGGTAGTTCTTGGACAAGCCGTTGAAGGTGACGGTGAGGACGTCCTCGGACAGCGAGCCGATGGAGGTGTGCTCGACGCCGTCGTACAGCACCTTGTCGTACACCTCGTCGGCGTAGACGATGAGGCCGTGCTCACGGGCGATGGCGACGATGCCGCGGAGGGTTTCGTCGGGGTACAGCGCGCCGGTGGGGTTATTGGGGTTGATGATGACGATGGCCCGGGTGTGCGGGGTGATCTTGGCGCGGATGTCGTCCAGATCGGGCAGCCACTCGTTGGCCTCGTCGCAGATGTAATGGCGCGGGGTGCCGCCGGAGAGGCTCACCGCGGCGGTCCACAGGGGGTAGTCGGGGGCCGGCACCAGCACCTCGTCGCCGGTGTTGAGCAACGCGTTCATGGCCATCACGATCAGTTCGGAGACGCCATTGCCCACGTAGATGTCTTCCAGCGTCACGCCCTTGATGTGCTTCTGCTGGGTGTAGTGCATGATCGCCTTGCGGGCCGCGAAGATCCCCTTCGAATCCGAGTAGCCGGCCGCGTTGGGCAGGTTGCGGATCATGTCGAGCTGGATCTCTTCGGGGGAATCGAAGCCGAACGCGGCCAGGTTGCCGATGTTCAGCTTGATGATCTTGTGGCCCTCGTCCTCCATCTTCTTCGCCTTCTGCAGCACGGGGCCGCGGATGTCGTAGCAGACGTTGGCGAGTTTGTCGGACTTGCGGATTGGTTGCACGGCGGTTTCCGTTTCCTGGGTGGTGGGCGTGGGGCCGGTGGCGACACGCGATTTGGCTTGGCGACTCATTGTTCCCCGCGTCGTCGCGGGAGGCGGAACGACGCAAAGCTATAATGTTACCCAAGCCACCCTGACCGGGCAAATCAGCCCCCTGCCGTACGAGCCCAAGACCATGAAACTCCACCTCGACAAGAGCGACCAGTACTTCACCATCGCCCGCTACGACGCCAACCACGTGACAATCGGCGCAGATCGCCACGAATCCAACCTCATCGTGATGCCCGAGCGGCTCGACGCCGGCTGGCACGCCGGCAGCTTCGACACGCTCGACGAGGCCGCCTTCGCCCACCTGGCCGGGCTGGGCTGCGAGATCGTGATCCTCGGCACCGGCATGCGCCAGCGCTTCCCGCCCCCGAAGCTGATGAAGCCCCTGTTCGACGCCCGCATCGGGCTGGAGGTGATGGACCTGGGCTCGGCCTGCCGCACCTACAACATCCTGGTGGCCGAGCACCGCAACGTGGCCGCCGCGTTGCTCTTCGACCCGGCCTGAGCCACCGGCTCCGGATGGGCAGGCACGAGGGCGCCGGCGCGCCCTTCACGGCCAGCCCCCACCGCCCCGGCTTTCACGCCGCGCGGATTGTCAGCCCGGCGCGTTTCGGATTAGGCTGGCGGCGCACCCAACCGAATCCGGAGACATCATGCTCGACCAGGCCGCGCCCGATTTCACCCTCCCCGCCACCGGCAACCCCGCCTTCAGCCTGTCGTCCCTCAAGGGCAGCAAGGTGGTGCTCTACTTCTACCCCAAGGACAGCACCCCCGGCTGCACTACCGAAAGCCAGAACTTCCGCGACCTGCACGACGCGTTCGTCGCCGCTGGGGCGGTCGTGCTGGGCATCTCCCGGGACAGCATCAAATCCCACGACAACTTCCGCGCCAAACAGGCGCTGCCCTTTGCCCTGATCTCCGACCCCGACGAAACCGCCTGCACCCTGTTCGGCGTGATGAAGATGAAGAACATGTACGGCAAGCAGGTGCGCGGCATCGAGCGCAGCACCTTCGCGATCGACGCCGCCGGCATCCTGCGGCGCGAGTGGCGCGGCGTGAAGGTGCCCGGCCACGCCCAGGAAGTGCTGGATTACGTGAAGACGCTGTAAGCCCCCTCCCCCCACGACAGCCCGGAAAACCAGACCACCATGGCCACCCGACGCCCCGCGAAGTCCAAAGCGCCCGCCACCAAGCTGTTCGTCCTCGACACCAACGTGCTGATGCACGACCCCACCAGCCTCTACCGCTTCGAGGAGCACGACATCTTCGTGCCGATGATGACGCTGGAGGAACTCGACTCCAACAAGAAGGGCATGTCGGAAGTCGCCCGCAACGCCCGCCAGGCCAGCCGCTCCCTGGACGAAATCGTCGGCAGCTGCCCCGACGGCATCGAGGCCGGGATCAGCCTCGTCGGCCCGTCGGCCGAACTGGCCAGCGGCCGGCTGTTCCTCCAGACCGAAGCCATCGACATCAAGCTGCCCGCCGCGCTGCCCACCGCCAAGGGCGACAACCAGATCCTCGCGGTGGTGATGCACCTCTACGAGAAGTTCGATCGCAAACGCCCGGTGATCCTGGTGTCGAAGGACATCAACATGCGCATCAAGGCCCGCGCCCTGGGCTTGGCCGCGCAGGATTACTTCAACGACAAGGTGCTCGAAGACACCGATCTGCTCTACACCGGCACCAAGGAGATCGACGCCGCCTTCTGGGAAGCCAACGGCAAGGACATCGAATCCTGGAAGCAGGACAGCCACACCTATTACAAGCTCAAGGGCCCCGACACCGCCGACCTGCTCATCAACGAGTTCGTCTACCAGGAGGGCGAGCAGCCCCTGCAGGCCTGGGTCAAGGAGAAAGCCGGGCGCACCGTCACCCTTGAAACGCTGGTGGACTACTCCCACCAGAAGAACAACGTGTGGGGCATCACCGCCCGCAACCGGGAGCAGAACTTCGCCCTCAACCTGCTGATGAACCCGGAGGTCGACTTCGTCACCCTGCTCGGTCAGGCCGGCACCGGCAAGACGCTGCTCACCCTGGCCGCCAGCCTCACCCAGGTGCTCGAGACCAAGCGCTACTCCGAGATCATCATGACCCGCGTCACCGTGCCGGTGGGCGAGGACATCGGCTTCCTGCCCGGCACCGAAGAAGAAAAGATGGCCCCCTGGATGGGCGCGCTCGAGGACAACCTCGACGTGCTCAACGGCACCACCGGCGAGGGCGGCGAATGGGGCCGGGCCGCCACGCGCGATCTGATCCGCAGCCGCATCAAGATCAAGTCGCTCAACTTCATGCGCGGGCGCACCTTCATCAACAAGTTCCTCATCATCGACGAGGCGCAAAACCTCACCCCCAAGCAGATGAAGACCCTCATCACCCGCGCCGGCCCCGGCACCAAGGTGGTGTGCCTGGGCAACATCGCCCAGATCGACACGCCCTACCTCACCGAGGGCTCGTCGGGCCTCACCTACGTGGTGGACCGCTTCAAGGGCTGGCCGCACTCGGGCCACATCACCCTGCAGCGGGGCGAGCGCTCGCGGCTGGCCGACCACGCCGCCGAGGTGCTGTAAAGCCGCGGTGCGCGGCGTCAAGCTTTCGGCCCCACGGTCGATAAACGCACCAGCACGTCCGGCGGAGTCCGACTCCGCCGGATCGTTTTTGCAGACTCGACGATCCGCCGGGCCAGTCCGGCTGGAGGAGACAGGGCGGTGGCAGATTCCAGGCAGATCGACAGAAGGCCCCTGCGGCTGGCCTACTGGGGGCAGCTCATCGCCCTGCTCACAACCGCCCTGGTCCTCGCCTACCTGTCGTGGGCCAGCTATCGCGAGGCCATCGGCAAGGCCGAAACCACCTCCGGCAGCATCGCCCGGGTCAACGCCCTCGCCCTCGACACCACCCTCGGCACCGCCGACATGCTGCTGGCCGAAACCGCCGCCACGGTGGCGCCGCGCATGGGCAACCGGGCGGCGCTGGACGCCGCCTGGCGCGACGAGGCCCGTCGTCTGCGCCTCTACCTCTTGCGCATCCCGCAGCTCAACAGCATCCGCGTCTTCGACGCCAACGGCGACCAGCTCCTGACCACCGACCGGGAAGGCGCCGAGCGGCGGGTCAACGTCGCCGACCGCCCCCACTTCCAGCAGGCCCGCGACAGCGCCGACGCCGGGCTCATCATCTCCGACGTGGTCGTCTCGCGCACCACCAATCGCAACGCCGTGGTGCTGCTGCGGGCCATCCGCGACGGCGACGGGCGCTTCCTCGGCGCCGTCAGCGCGCCCCTCGACCTCGCCTACTTCGAGCGCCTGCTGGCCGACGCCCAGCTCGGCGTCGAAGGCACCGCCGCCGTTCGCCGGATCGACTCCGGCAAGATCGTCGCCAGCCACCCCTACCTCCCCGGCATCATCAACAAGATCGACCCGGCCCACCCCGCCCACCGCAAGATCGAAGCCGGCGCCGTCTCCGGCACCGTCACCGACACCGGCCAGTTCGACGGCGTGGAGCGCATCCTGGGCTTCCGGCGCCTGGAGCACTTCCCGCTCTACGTGGTGGTCGGCATCTCCCGCGCCGGCGTGCTCGAGACCTGGCAATGGCGCGCCCTCGCGGCGGGGGTGCTGGTCGCCCTCGCCCTGCTGTCGGTGAGCCTCTTCTACCGCCGCCTGGCCAGCGCCAACCAGCTCCTGGGCGGGGTGCTCGACGCCGCCTCCGAAGTGGCCATCGTCGCCACCGACCACCGGGGCCGGATCACCCTGTTCAACCACGGCGCCGAAAACCTCCTCGGCTACGGCGCCGACGAAGTGGTCGGCCAGCTGCGGCTCGACCAGCTCCAGCTCGCCCCCGCCACCGACACGCCCCGCGCCCAGCAAGCCTGGATGGGTCGGACCGAGCAGGTCTGCCGCCGCAAGAACGGCAGCCCGGTCGAAATCTCGCGGATCGTCACCCCCCTCGACGCCGGCGACCCCGGGCACTCCGGCTACCTCTGCGTCGCCCACGACATCACCGACAACCGGCGGGCCGCCGGCCTGCGCACCGCCCAGAACCGCGTGCTCGAGATGATCGCCAGCGACACCCCGCTGCCCCGCGTCCTCGACGAACTCGTGCGCGGCATCGAAGCCCAGGCCGACGGCCTGCTCGGCGCCGTGATGCTCTTCGACGCGCTGGCCGGCACCCTGCGCATGGGCGCCGCCCCCAGCCTGCCCGACGCCTACCGCCACACCGTGGACGGCCTGGTCATCGGCCCCCACCGGGACGCCGGCGCCGCCGCCGGTTTCCTCCACGACGCCGTGCTCATCGACGACCTGCAGACCGACCCGCGCTGGTCTCCCCTCCACGCCGCCGCCCTCGCCGCCGGCCTGCGGACCGTCTGGTCCACCCCCATCCACGACGCCGGCGGGCGCCTCCTGGGCATCTTCGCCCTCCACCGCGGCGAGCCGCCCATCGACGTCACCGCCGCCGCGCGGCTGGTGGACGTGGCCACCCACACCGCCGCCATCGGCATCGCCAGCGCCCTCTCCGCCACCGCCCTGGCGGCCGGAGAGAAGCGCATGCGGCTGGCCCTGCACGCCGCCAACATGGAAGCCTACGAATACGTGCCCGCCACCGACCGCGTGCACCGCAGCGGCGACCTCAGCCACGCCTGGGGGCTGGGCACCGAAGGCAGCGGCAACGACTACTTCACCCGCATCCACCCCGACGACCGCGCAGCCCTGTGCAACGCCCTCGGCGGGCTCCGCCCCGACAGCCCCGACTACGCCGTCGAATACCGCCTGCAGCTGCCCGACGAGCGCCACATCTGGCTGGCCGACTGGGCCAGCGCGGTGTTCGACGACGACGGCCGCATCGACCGCATCTTCGGCGTCTGCCGCGACATCTCCGGCCGCCGCGCGATGGAAGACGAGCTGCACCGCTACCAGCAACACCTGGAGCAGCTGGTGGCCGAACGCACCGCCCAGCTCTCCAGCTCCGAAGCCAACCTGCGGCTGATCCTCGAATCCGCCGCCGACGGCCTGTACGGCGTCGACAACCGGGGCCGGCTCACCTTCATCAACCCGGCCGCCTGCCGCATGCTCGGCCTCGACCCGGACGCCCTGGTGGGCCGCCACATCCACCCCCTCATCCACCACAGCCACCCCGACGGCCGCACCTACCCGGTGTGCGACTGCCCCACCAACCAGACCCTCAGCCACGGCCAGGTGATGACCGTCACCGACGAGGTGTACTGGCACAGCGACGGCCACCCGGTGCCGGTGATCTACTCCACCCACCCCATGATTCGCGACGGGCAGATCGTCGGCGCGGTGGTCAGCTTCATGGACGTCACCGAGCGGCGCGCCCTGGAAGAAGCCCGCGAGCAGGCCCGCCTCGCCGCCGAACGGCTGGCGCGGGTGAAAAGCGAGTTCCTCGCCAACATGAGCCACGAGATCCGCACGCCCCTCAACGGCATCCTCGGCTTCGCCCGGATCGGCCACCGGGACAGCGCCGACCCTCACCTGCGCAGCGTCTTCGGCCACATCCTCGACTCGGGCCAGCTGCTCCTGGGGGTCGTCAACGACATCCTCGACTTCTCCAAGATCGAGGCCGGCAAGCTCCACATGGAAGCCGTGCCGGTGGATCTGCCGCGCCTGCTCGAACGCAGCCTGAGCGCCTTCGACGAGCGCGCCCGCAGCCGCGGCCTCGCGCTGCGACTGCAGCTCGACCCCAGCCTGCCCGCCAGCTGCCGCACCGACCCCCTGCGCCTGGGCCAGATCCTCACCAACCTGCTCTCCAACGGCCTCAAGTTCACCGAAGCCGGCGAGGTGTCGCTCCACGCCGCCCTCGACGGCGAGACCCTGGTGTTCCGGGTTGGCGACACCGGCATCGGCATCGACGCCGCCCAGCTCGGCCAGCTCTTCAGCCCCTTCGAGCAGGCCGACAGCTCCACCACCCGCCGCTTCGGCGGCACCGGGCTCGGGCTGGCGATCACCAAGCGCATCGTCGACCTCCTCGGCGGCAGCATCTCGGCCACCAGCACGGTCGGCCGTGGCAGCACCTTCGAGGTCCGCCTCCCCAACACCCCCGCCGCCCGCCCCGCCATGCCCGACCAGCCCAGCGCCGCCGCGCAACCCGAACGCCTTGCCCGCATCCGGGTGCTCGCCGCCGAAGACAACGAGGTCAATCAGATGGTCCTGGAAGACATGCTGCTCTCCGAGGGCGCCACGCTCACCCTCGTCGACAACGGCCGCGCCGCCGTGGACGCCGTGCGCAGCCACGGCGCCGACGCCTTCGACGTGGTGCTGATGGACATCCAGATGCCCGAGATGGACGGCTACACCGCCACCCGGCAGATCTGCGCGCTGGCACCCGGCCTGCCGGTGATCGGCCAGACCGCCCACGCCCTGGCCGAAGAGCGCGCCAAGTGCCTCGACGCCGGCATGGTCGCCCACATCGCCAAGCCCCTCGACCTGGACAGCCTGGTGGGCCTCATCCAGAGCCACGTGCGCGCCCCGGCGCAGCCGGCGCCGGTGGCCCCCGCGCCGACGATCGACCGCGACGCCCTGGCCGCCCGCTACCCCGGCCGGCCCGAGTTCATCGCGCGGCTGCTGGGGATCTTCGCCGGCAGCGCCGCCGACCGGCAGGCCGCCCTCGACGCCGCCATCGCCGCCGGCGACCTGCCCCGGATCGTCGAAGTGGCCCACGCCCTCAAGGGGTCGGCCGGCAACATCATGGCTGCGCGGCTGGCCGGGCTGGCCCGCGAGACCGAAGCCGCCGCCCGCGACGGCCGGCCCGAAGCCCTGGGCCTGGCGGCAGACCTGCGCGCGGCGATTGCCGACGCGGTGGCCGAAATCGCCCCGCCGCCGGCCTGAACCCTCAGCCCCCCGCCGCCAGCCGGCGGGCCAGCTCGCCCAGCGCCGCCGTGTCCAGGCTCGCCGGGCTCACCGTGCGGCCGGCCGCCAGCCGCCGGTAAAGCCCCTCGCCGCCCCGGCGGTAGGCCGGGTCGTAGTGCCGCACCACCAGCTCGGCGGCCAGCTGCGACCACGCCCCCGCAGCCACCAGCGCCTTCCAGGCCGCCACCTGCTCGTGCCCGTGCTGCATCGCCAGCCGGTCGAGCTTGCTGCAGAAATCGGCCGGATCGGCGATCAGGTCGGCGTAGCGTTCAAGCAGGTGGGCCACCCGGGCCGCCAGCGGCGCGTCGATGCGCACGCAGTCCCCGTCGCGCAGGCGCTCGAACAAGGCCCCCGGCACATGCAGGCGGCCGATGCGCCGGCTCTCGGATTCCGTCCACACCGGGCGGGCCGGGTCGAGCCCGCGCAGCACCGACCACAGCCGCGTCTCGAACGCCTTCTGGCCCGGCTGGGGGGTGCCCGCCTCGCCGCCCAGCACCGACCCCCGATGGGCCGCCAGCGCCTCCAGGTCGAGCACCTGCTCGCCGGCCTCGGCCAGCGCCGCCAGCAGCGCCGTCTTGGCGCTGCCGGTGGGCCCGCACAGCACCCGGAAGCCCAGGCTCGCCGGCAGCGTCTCGAGATCGTCCAGCACCCGCTGGCGGAAGACCTTGTAGCCGCCTTCGAGCCGCCGGGCGGCCCAGCCTACCTGGTTGAGCACGATGGTCATCGCGCCGCTGCGCTGGCCGCCGCGCCAGCAGTAGATCAACGGTTTCCAGCCCTTCGGCTTGCTGAGAAAATGCGTCTCGATGGCGCTGGCGATGTTTCTCGACACCAGCGCCGCGCCCAGCTTGCGCGCCTCGAAGGGCGACACCTGCTTGTAAAGGGTGCCCACCCGCGCCCGCTCCTCGTCGTCGAGGACCGGACAGTTGATGGCGCCGGGGATATGATCCTCGGCGAACTCGGCGGGCGAGCGCACATCCACGATGGCGTCGAAGGCATCGAGCCTGTCGAGGCCCACGGAAAGATAATCTGGCTGGGAAGACACGGAGAGATTGAACCCGATGAATCAACTGGAACCGGAAAACGCCATGACTGAAGCGCCCCTGCGACTGACCGAATTGTCTCACGGCGGCGGATGCGGCTGTAAGATCGCCCCCGCCGTGCTCTCCGAGATGCTCACCCACCTGCCCGCGGCCCAGCCCTTCGCCAACCTGATGGTGGGCACCGAGACCGCCGACGACGCCGCGGTGTGGCGCCTCAACGACGAGCAAGCCCTGATCGCCACCACCGACTTCTTCATGCCGATCGTCGACGACCCCTTCGACTTCGGCCGCATCGCCGCCACCAACGCCCTGTCCGACGTGTACGCGATGGGCGGCACGCCGATCATGGCCCTGGCCATCGTGGGCATGCCGGTGAACAAGCTCCCGGTCGAAGCCATCGGGCGCATCCTCGAAGGGGGCGCCAGCGTGTGCGCCCAGGCCGGCATTCCGGTGGCGGGCGGCCACAGCATCGACTCGCCCGAGCCCATCTACGGCCTCGTGGCGCTGGGCATCGCCCACCCCGACATCATCAAGCGCAACGCCGACGCCAGAGAAGGCGATGTGCTGATCCTGGGCAAGCCGCTGGGCGTGGGCATCCTGGGTTCGGCCATGAAGAAGGGGGTGCTGGATGCCGACGGCTACGCCCAGATGATCGCCACCACCACCAAGCTCAACACCGTGGGCCCGGCGCTGGCGAAGCTGCCGGGCGTGCATGCGCTCACCGACGTCACCGGCTTTGGCCTCCTGGGCCACCTGCTGGAGGTGTGCCGCGGTGCCGGCCTTGGCGCCACCGTGCAGGTGGCCGACGTGCCGATGATGCCGGCCGCCGTGCCCTTTGCGAAGCAAGGCATCGGCCCCGGCGCCATCGCCCGCAACCTGGCCAGCTGCGGCGACGCGGTGCGTTTTGACGAGGGCGTGGCCGAATGGCAGCGCAGCGTGCTGGCCGACGCCCAGACCAGCGGCGGCCTGCTGGTGGCCTGCGACGCCGCCAGCGCCAGCGCCGTGCTGGAGACCTTCCGCGCCGGCGGCTTTGGCGACGCGGCCGTGGTGGGCCGCATGCACGCCGGCCCCGCCGAAGTGCGCATCGCGGGCTGACCCCCCGGGGGCGCCGCCGCCGCCCTTGCGCGCAAGGCCCGGCGCCCCGTCCGCAAGGCTTTTTGCCTTGCGCGCAAGGCCAGAAGCCTTGCCCCCCTCACCCCCCGCCTTGCGGCCCTCGCCCATTGCCTTGCCCGCCTCGCCCCCGGCCTTGCGCGCAGGGCGCCGGGCCTTGGGCGCAAGGCTTTTTGCCTTGCGGATGACGCGGGATGCCTTGCGGGCAAGGGTGGATGGCTTGCGCCCGGGGCTATGCGCCTTGCGCGCAAACCTTGACGCCCCGGCCGCAAGCCTGGGGGCCGGATGCCCGGCGGAGCGGGCCTTGCGGGGGTGGCCGGCGGACCCGGAGGACGGGCCTTCGGAACCGGAGGGCGGCCCTCTGGACTCGGAGGACTGGCCTCTGGCCCGGGGCGCACGGCGGCGGGCCCCGGCGCGGGGGCGCGGAGCCCCGCCGGTGCAGCCGGGGGGCCGGCCTCACCGGCGCCGGGCGACGGCCCCCTCAAAAAACCAAACCCGCGTTCCGCCGGGAGGGAGGGCGGAACGCGGGTGGCTTCTCAGGGAGACGCAGGCAGTCAGGCAAGACGCCGGATCGAAGGGCACTTTCAAGCCCGGCGCCCCGGCACGCGGCCTGCGCGCGCACCGGCAGGG
>NZ_JAYRMI010000072.1:0-19681 GCF_041904905.1 Zoogloea sp.
ACGCCGAACGGCCCCATCTGTCCTTAAAATACAAGACGCCCGATGAAGTCCATCGGGCGTCTCAAATCTCAAGCTGATCGGCGAAACGGCACGCCGAAGGCTGTCAAGCTATAGCAGGACGGGACACGGGCCGGTGCAGGCGTCAGCGCAGCACTCGGCCGTCCCGCCCGAGCACGGTGAGGTCCACGAAGCGCGAGCCGTTGTGGCTGGTGGCCGAGTAGCTCACCTTGTAGCCACCCAGATCGAAGGGCGTGCTCTCGAGGAGGTTGACGAGCTTCTCGCGGGTTGGCTCGCGGCCGGTCTTCTTCAGGGCTTCGGCGATCAGCTTGGCGTTGATGAAGCCTTCGATCCCGTAGTAGCTGTAGTTGGTGTGCTTGGCAAAGGCCTGCAGGGCCTTGTGGTATTCCTTGGTGATCGGCTGGGTGTCGTTCCAGGGGTAGGGCATGACCTGGGCGATGCCGATGCCGTGGGCTTCCTTGGCGCCCATTTCGCCGACCAGCAGATCGGCGCCGATGGGCGACAGGGTGGAGAACTGGGGCATCTGCCCGGCCTTGCGCATCTGCCGGATGAACTCGGCGGTGGGCTTGTAGAGCGTCACCATGATGACCGCCTGGGGGTTGGCCTTGGCGATCTGGCCGACCGCGCTTTCCACCTGGAGGGAGTTGCGCTCCACCGAGCCTTCGGCAACCGGCTTCAGCTTGTGGCGCGCCAGCGCGGCAGCGACGCCTTCCTTGCCCGACTTGCCGAAGCCGTCGTTCTGGTAGAACACTGCGATGTTGGTGATGCCCAGCCCCACCAGATGGTTGACGATGGCCTCGGTCTCGTCGGCGTAGCTGGCGCGCAGGTGGAACATGTAGCGATTGACCGGGCTGCGCAGGCTGCCTGCGCCGCTGATGGTGCCCAGAAGGGGTACTTTGGCCTCGGAGAAGACCTTCATCGCCTCGGTGGTGGGGGACGAACCGTAGAAAGCCATCAGGGCGAACACCTTGTGTTCGTTGATGAGCTTGCGGGTGTTGGCGACGGTGCGGTCGGTCTCGTAGCCGTCATCCAGGGTGACCAGTTCGACTCGCCTGCCGTTGATTCCGCCGCTGGCGTTGAGCTGGGAGAAGTAGGCGAGGGCGCCTTCCTTCATTTCCTTGCCGTAAGCGCCGTTGGGGCCGGAGAAGGGGGCCGACATGCCCAGGGTGATGGCGGTGTCGGAGATGCCGGGGTCGGCTGCGAAGGCGCTGCCCGACGCAGCGAGAGCGAGCCCGGCGCAAAGGCGGGCCAGGCTTGTCTTGAGGGACTTGATCAGCATGGTTGTCGTTATTTTCTGTCAAAAGTGGGTGCGCGTCGGGCAGTATAGGACAAAGAAATCGGTTTCGGAAAACACTGCGGGCCGACGTTCTGCAACGTCGGCCCGCAGTGTGCGATATTGCACTGCAATATTTACCGGAAGATCAGCTACTGAAGAAATCCTTCACCTTGTCCATCCAGGACTTGGCTTTCGGATTGTGCCGCTCGGCGTTGCTGGAGGCGATGTCGCCGAACTCCCGCAGCAGTTCCTTCTGACGCTCGGTAAGCTTGACCGGCGTCTCGACGATCACGTGCACCATCAGGTCGCCCGGCGCATGGGTGCGCACGTTGCGAATGCCTTTTCCGCGCAGGCGGAAGACCTTGGCGCTCTGGGTTTCCGGCGGGATGCGGATGTTGGCCGCGCCGTCGAGGGTGGGGATCTCGATTTCGCCGCCCAGGGCCGCGGTGGTGAAGCTGATCGGCATCTCGCAGTGCAGGTCGTCGCCGTCGCGCTGGAAGACCGGATGCTGCTTGATGTGGATCTCGACGTAGAGGTCGCCGGCGGGGCCGCCGTTGACGCCCGGCTCGCCCTGACCGC
Source organism: Zoogloea sp. (assembly GCF_041904905.1). Classification (GTDB taxonomy): domain Bacteria; phylum Pseudomonadota; class Gammaproteobacteria; order Burkholderiales; family Rhodocyclaceae; genus Zoogloea. The sequence goes on from NZ_JAYRMI010000072.1 coordinate 1,874, forward strand.
CGTGACGCAGCCGCATGCCGTCGTCGATGCCGGCGGGGATCTTCACCTCCAGCGTCTTCTGGCGCTTGACGCGGCCGGCGCCGCCGCAGGCGGTGCAGGGCTCGGGGATGATCCGGCCGCTGCCGTGGCACTTGGGGCAGGTCTGCTGGATCGAGAAGAAGCCCTGCTGGATGCGCACCTGGCCGGCGCCACCGCAGGTGGGGCAGGTCTTGGGCTGGGTGCCGGGCTTGGCGCCGCTGCCGTGGCAGGTGCCGCACTCTTCCTGAGCCGGGATGCGGATGGTCTTCTCGGCGCCGCGGGCGGCTTCTTCGAGGGTGATCTCGAGGTTGTAGCGCAGGTCGGCGCCGCGATAGACGTTGGAACGCCCGCGCCCGCCGCCGCCACCGCCGAAGATGTCGCCGAAGATGTCGCCAAAGGCGTCGGCGAAGCCTTCGAAGCCCTGACCGCCGCCACCGCCCATCTGCGGGTTGATGCCCTCGTGGCCGTAGCGGTCGTAGGCGGCGCGCTTGTTGGCGTCGGTGAGGATCTCGTAGGCTTCCTTGATTTCCTTGAACTTCTCCTCGGCCTCTTTGTTGTCCGGGTTGCGGTCCGGGTGGTACTTCATGGCCAGTTTGCGGTAGGCCTTCTTCAGCTCGTCCTCGGAGGCGTCGCGATTGACGCCGAGGACTTCGTATAAATCCCGTTTCGCCATGTTTGGGGTGCTCTGGCTATCTTGTGGAAAGGCCGAGCCGAGCGGTGCGCGGGGCACCGGCATGGCTCGGCCGGGTCGGTCAGATCGGCCTTGCGGCCGTTGGGCTTACTTCTTGTCCTTCACTTCGGTGAACTCGGCGTCCACCACGTCCGGGTCGTTAGCCTTGGCGCCGCCGGCGGAGGCTCCGGCACCACCTGCCGCACCGGCCGCACCCGCTTCGGCCTGGGCCTGGGCGTAGATGTGCTCGCCGAGCTTCTGGCTGGCCTGACCGAGCGCTTCGCTCTTGGCGTCGATGGCGGCCTTGTCGCCGGACTTGATGGCTTCTTCGGCTTCGGCGATGGCGGCTTCGATCTTGGCCTTGTCGTCGCCGATCTTGTCGCCGTGTTCGGCGAGGGCCTTCTTGACAGAGTGGACCAGGGTGTCGAGCTGGTTACGGGCGTCGACCAGTTCGTGGGCCTTCTTGTCCTCTTCGGCGTGGGCCTCGGCGTCGCGCACCATGCGCTGGATCTCGTCGTCGGACAGGCCGGAGTTGGCCTTGATGGTGATCTTGTTTTCCTTGCCAGTGGCCTTGTCCTTGGCGGACACGTGCAGGATGCCGTTGGCGTCGATGTCGAAGGTGACTTCGATCTGCGGCATGCCGCGCGGGGCCGGCGGGATGTCGGACAGGTTGAACTGGCCGAGACTCTTGTTGCCGGCCGCCATCTCGCGCTCGCCCTGCAGCACGTGGATGGTCACGGCGGACTGGTTGTCGTCGGCGGTGGAGAACACTTGCGAGGCCTTGGTCGGGATCGTGGTGTTCTTCTGAATCAGCTTGGTCATCACGCCGCCCAGGGTCTCGATGCCCAGCGACAGCGGGGTGACGTCGAGGAGCAGCACGTCCTTGACTTCGCCCTGCAGCACGCCGCCCTGGATGGAGGCGCCGACGGCGACGGCTTCGTCCGGGTTCACGTCGCGGCGCGGGTCCTTGCCGAAGAATTCCTTCACTTTCTCGATGACCTTCGGCATGCGGGTCTGGCCGCCGACGAGGATCACGTCGTCGATGTCGGAAACTTTCACGCCGGCGTCCTTCAGGGCCACGCGGCAGGGCTCGATGGTGCGCTCGACCAGGTCTTCGACCAGCGACTCGAACTTGGCGCGGGTGATCTTGAGCGCCAGGTGCTTCGGGCCGGTGGCGTCGGCGGTGATGTAGGGCAGGTTGATTTCGGTCTGCTGGCCGGAGGACAGCTCGATCTTGGCCTTTTCGGCGGCTTCCTTGAGGCGCTGCAGGGCCAGCACGTCGTTCTTCAGATCGACGCCTTGCTCTTTCTTGAACTCGGTGACGATGTAGTCGATGATGCGCTGGTCGAAGTCTTCGCCGCCCAGGAAGGTGTCGCCGTTGGTGGCCAGCACTTCAAACTGGTGCTCGCCGTCGATGTCGGCGATTTCGATCACGGAGATGTCGAAGGTGCCGCCGCCAAGGTCGAAGACGGCGATCTTGGAGTCGCCCGGCTTCTTGTCCATGCCGAAGGCCAGCGCGGCCGCGGTCGGCTCGTTGATGATGCGCTTGACTTCGAGGCCGGCGATGCGGCCGGCGTCCTTGGTGGCCTGGCGCTGGCTGTCGTTGAAGTAGGCCGGCACGGTGATGACGGCTTCGGTGACTTCTTCGCCGAGGTAGTCTTCGGCGGTCTTCTTCATCTTGCGCAGCACTTCGGCGGAGACCTGCGGCGGGGCGATCTTCTTGCCACGCACTTCAACCCAGGCGTCGCCGTTGTCGGCCTTGGTGATGGTGAAGGGCATCAGGTCGATGTCCTTCTGGACTTCCTTTTCCTCGAAGCGGCGGCCGATCAGGCGCTTGACCGCGTAGAGGGTGTTGCGCGCGTTGGTGACGGCCTGACGCTTGGCCGGCGCGCCGCACAGGATCTCGCCATCGTCGGCGTAGGCGACGACGGACGGGGTGGTGCGCGCACCTTCGGAGTTCTCGATGACCTTCGGCTTGCCGCCTTCCATCACGGAGACGCAGCTGTTGGTGGTGCCGAGGTCGATGCCGATGATCTTGCCCATGAGTTTTCCTTGAATTTGAATGCTGTTTGGTGTCGGGTCGGCCGGGCCGGCCCGCTGCTTGTTAGCGAATATGGGGATGCCGCGGCAGCTTTCAAGCGGCCGGCTTGGCTTTCGAGACGACGACCAGCGCCGGGCGCATCACGCGCTCGTTGAGCAGGTAGCCCTTCTGCAGCACGTTGATGACGGTGTTGGGGTCGCCGTCGGCCTCGATGGCGCTGATGGCCTGGTGCTTGTTCGGGTCGAACTTCTCGCCGACCGGGTTCACTTCAGTGACGTTGGCGCTCTGGAAGGCCGACACGAGCTGCTTGAGGGTAAGCTCGACGCCCTGCTTGAAGGTTTCGAGGGTGGCGTTCTCGGTGGCGAGGGCGGCCTCCAGGCTGTCCTTGACCGGCAGCATCGCCTGGGCGAACTTGTCGGCGGCAAACTTGCTGGCCTTGGCGATGTCGTCCTGGGCGCGGCGGCGCACGTTCTCGGTCTCGGCCTTGGCGCGCAGCCAGGCGTCGTGATGCTCGGCGGCCTTCAGCTCGGCCTGACGGAGCTGCTCGGCGAGGCTGGGAAGGGTGTCGGTGCCGGCGGTTTCGCCCGCGCTGGCGGTGGCGGCATCCGCGGCGCCGGCGACGTTCTCCACAAGCTCCGGTGCGGCCTTGTCTTCGGGGCTCAGGGGGGTGTCCTGGTCTTGCATGGGTAACGGCTCCTTTTTTTGACTCGCTTTAAGTGGGGGCAGAGAATATGATTTCAAGGGGGCGCCTCCAATCTTGCCGGCACGCGGCGAAAGGGCGTGTAAAATCCGGGCGTTCCGGGTTCTCTCCGGTCATCTTTACGAATGCATCCGCGTAAAGCAGGTATGGAAAAAGCACCTGATAAAATCGGCAAGTACAAGCTGATCCGGGAGGTCGGCCGCGGCGCCACGGCGACGGTCTATCTCGCCGAGCACCCCCAGTACCCGGATAACGTCGCCCTCAAGCTGATCCGCTTCGACGACAAGTCCAAGGACGAGGCCAAGTGGAACCGGCGTCTGCTCAAGCTGCTGCGGGCCGAGATGGATGTCTCCCGGCGGCTCGATCACCCCAATATCATCAAGATCTTCGATACGGCGGTCGAGAAGGATTACGCCTATATCGTCATGGAGTACTTCCCGGGCACGACCCTCGAGAAGTACTGCAGTTTCCAGACCCTGCTGCCCCTGCATCGCACCATCGGGATGATCTTCAAGTGTGCGATGGCCCTCGACTACGCCTACCGGCAAGGGGTGGTGCACCGCGACATCAAGCCCGCCAACATCCTGGTGGACGACCAGGACAACGTGAAGATCACCGACTTCGGCCTGGCGCTCAATGTGAGCAAGAAGAGCGCTGCCGACTCGACCTTCATCATGGGGGTGGGCTCGCCGGCCTACATGAGCCCGGAGCAGATCAAGGGCTATCCGCTCAACCAGAAGACCGACCTGTTCTCGCTCGGGGTGGTGCTGTTCCACATGCTCACCGGCCGGCTGCCCTTTCGGGCCAAGAACCCGGCCCAGCTGATCTACAAGATCATCAACACCGAACCGCCGCTGGTGTCGCAGATCAACTCCGAGCTGCCCGAGCAGCTCGATCAGGTGATCCGCAAGTCCCTCGAGAAGGATCTCTACTCCCGCTACAAGAACGGTGCCGAGTTTGCCAAGGATCTGTCTGCGGTGCGCTACAAGATCCTCGACGACTCCACCGGCCAGCAGGACACCACCCGCTATTCCACGCTGCGCAAGATGGCCTTCTTCACCGAGTTCGAGGACGTGGAGATCTGGGAGATGCTGCGCATCTCGCGCTGGCGCAAGGTGGAGTCCCACACCCTGCTGCTTCGCGAAGGCGACGCCGATCAGCGCTTCGGCCTCATCATCGACGGCAGGGTCGAGGTTTCGGTGGATGGCCACCGGGTGTGCGAACTGGGCGCGGGTGAGGTCTTCGGCGAACTGGCCTTTCTCGACGCCCAGGATCACAAGCACATGAACACCGCAGTGACCACCACCGAGACGGTTTACCTCGAGATCAACCCCGCGGCCCTGTCGCTCGCCACCGACGAGTGCCAGGATGCCTTCCGCACTCGCCTCGTCACCACCGTGGCCCGTCGCCTGGGTGCGGCCTACCGCGAACTCTCCAAGACCGGCGTGCCGGCCGAGCGGGTCACCGCCAGCGGCTTCGGCATGGAACTCCAGCTCGTCGACAACTGAGCGCCATCGCCCTCAGCCCAGGTGGGCGAGGGTCCAGCGGCAGATGTCGTCGACCCCCATCGCCCCCGCCTGACGGGCAATCTCCCGCCCATGGCGGATCAGCACCAGCGTCGGGATGCTGCGAATCCCGAAGCGTGCCGCCAGCGCCTGCTCCTCTTCCGTATTCACCTTGCCGAGCCTGATCCGGGGTTCGAGCCGCGCCGCAGCGGCCGAGAACGCGGGCGCCATGCTCCGGCACGGTCCGCACCAGGGCGCCCAGAAATCCACCAGCAGCGGCAGATCGCCCTTTTCGGCATGGGCGGCAAAATTTGCCGCATTCAGCGTCACCGGCGCCGCGGTGAAGAGCGGCGCCTTGCAGCGACCGCAGGTACCGTGATCCGCCAGCTTGTCGGCAGGCACCCGGTTGAGGGCCTGACAGTGGGGGCAGGGGACGAGAAGGGGCTGGCTCATGTCATGTCATCCGATGGGGAGAGGGCCCTTTCCAGATGGGGCAATCTGCCGGGCTTTCAAGAGGGGCGCCGTTTTCCGTGTGTCGGGCCGCGCCGCTTCATGCCTAAAGTTCCGGCCGCTCGGGCCGAAATTTGCTCCTGAAGCGCGAATGTCGTCGCGGACCCTTGAGGAGGTGGCCTGTGAGCCGAGGCAGCACATACGGAATCAGTCGGGTAGACAACGAAACCAGCCGTACCCACGGCTGGCTGGTGACGATCCAGCGTCGCGGTGTGATCTACCGTAAGCACTTCAGTGACGGCGTGTTTGGCGGAAAGCAGCGCTCCTTCGCGGCTGCGAAGGAGTACCGGGACGAGATCATCGCCGCCCATCCCCCGTTGTCGATGCAGGAGTACTCCAACATCGTCAAGAAGAACAACCGCTCCGGCGTGGTCGGCGTGTGCCGCTACTGCGCCTCCGAGACCCGCGATCTGCCGGAGGAGAAGCAGCGCTGGTTCTGGGTGGCCTCGTGGCCGCTGCCGGACGGGCGTCGCAAGCGGGTGAAGTTCTCGGTCAAGAAATACGGCGAGGAAGGGGCTTTCCAGATGGCGATGGATGCCCGCGCCGCGGCCCTGGGCAAGCTGGTGGGGGCTTTCGATCCGGGCGCCGTGCGCCGCAAGGCTGCCCGGCGCCGCGCGGCACCGGTGGCGACCTCCGGCGCCCACTGAAAACCCGGGTCGTCAGTCCTTGTCCGCCAGGGCCAGGCTGACCATCCAGGTGAGCAGGCTGTAGACCAGCGCACCCCAGAACGCGGTAGAGAAGTCCGGCACCACGAAGCCCTTCACGAGGCCGGACACTGCCCAGAACATCAGCGCGTTGATGACCAGCGTGAACAGGCCCAGCGTGAGGAGGGTGATGGGCAGGGTGATCAGCACCAGCAGCGGACGGATGATGGCGTTGACGAAGCCCAGCAGCACGGCGCTGACGAGGGCTGAGGCGTAGCCATCCACCTGCACCTGGCTGACGAGTTCGGGGATCAGCATCAGCGCGACGGCGTTGAGCACCCAGCGCAAAATCAGTTTCATCGGTTCTCTCCGGCCCCGGCGACGGGGCAGTATCCGGTCAGGCCTTGGCGCCGCGATCGCGGGCCAGGCGTGCCTGACGTTCAAGGGCGGCGCTGTCGGGGCGCGGGTCGCTCAGCCAGTGGCCCATCTCCCGCAGGCACACGGCCATTAGTGCCTCGATCCAGTCCTGACGCTCGTTCAGGCACGGAATGTAGCCGAAGCGCTTGCCGCCGGCGTGCAGGAAGGCCTCGCGGCATTCCATGTCGATCTCTTCCAGGGTTTCCAGGCAGTCCGAGACGAAACCCGGGCACATCACGTCCACCGATCCGACGCCTTCGCGGGCCATCGCCTCCAGGGTGGGCTGGGTGTAGGGCTGCAGCCATTCGGCCTTGCCGAAGCGGGACTGGAAGCTCACCACCAGTCGTTCCGGCGGCAGGGCGAGGGCCTCGCCCAGCAAGCGCGCGGTCTTCAGGCATTCGCAGTGGTAGGGGTCGCCGAGTTCGAGCGAGCGCTTGGGCGTGCCGTGGAAGCTCAGCACCAGCCGGTCGGGTTCGCCGTTACGCTTCCAGTGTTCGCGCACCGAGTTGGCGAGGGCCTGGATGTAGGCGGGCTCACCGGGAAAGCTGCGTACGTAGCGGAGCTCCGGCAGGTTGCGCCAGTGGCGCAGGCAGTCGGCCACCTCGTCGATCACCGTGGCGGTGGTGCTGGCGGCGTACTGGGGGTAGAGCGGCACCACCAGGATGCGGGTGCAGCCGGCGGCGCGCATGGCGTCGAGCTGGGTGCGGATCGACGGCTGACCGTAGCGCATGGCCCATTCGACCACCAGCTCCCGCTCCCCGGCCTGGGCAAAGAAGCCCTTGAGCAGCTTGGCCTGCTTTTCGGTGTGGGCCTTGAGGGGCGAGCCCTCGTCGGTCCACACGCTGGCGTACTTGGCGGCGGATTTGGCCGGGCGGGTGCGCAGGATGATGCCGTGGAGGATCGGCCACCAGAGGAGGCGCGGGATCTCCACCACCCGGGGGTCGGACAGGAACTGCCGCAGATAGGGGCGCAGGGCGGCGGCGGTGGGGGCGGCCGGGGTGCCGAGGTTGACCAGCAGGATGCCGGTACGCGGCGCCTTGCCGTGGGTGTGCGCTGGCGCTTGCCAGAATCGGGTCATCGGGGGAGCTTTCAGGTTCAGTTCTGCCCTGAGAGGGCGCTGGAGATGAGGCGGGCGGTGATGTCCACGATGGGGATCACCCGCTCGTAGGCCATCCGGGTGGGGCCGATCACGCCGACCGAACCCACCAGCTGGCCGTCCACCTCGTAGGGGGCGGTGACGACGCTGCAGTCGTCCAGCGGGCTGAGGCCGCTCTCGCCACCGATGAAGATCTGCACGCCCTGGGCGCGGTTGGAGATGTCGAGCAGCTGCATCAGGCTGGTCTTCTGCTCGAAGAGCTTGAACAGCTCGCGCAGGCGGGCCATGTTGGAGGACAGATCCTCGGCGTCGAGGAGGTTGGTCTCGCCGGAGATCACGTAGGTGCTGCGGGTTTCCTCGATGGCCTCGCTGCCGGCCTCGACGGCGGCGCTCATCAGCTCGGTCATGTCGGTGCGCAGTTGCTTGAGTTCATCCTGGATGCGGGTGCGGATCTCGTCGAAGGCCAGGCCGGCGAAGTGCTGGTTGAGGTAGTTGGCCGCGGTGACGAGCTCCGACGGGCTGTAGGCGCGCTTGGTGAACAGGATGCGATTCTGCACGTCGCCAGCGCTGGTGACGAGGATCAGCAGGATGCGGGTGTCGGACAGGCTGACGAATTCGATCTGGCGGATCCGCGGCACGTCCTGCTTGGGCGAGACGACGACGCCGGCGAAGTGGGTGAGGCCGGAGAGCAGCTGGGAGGCGGCGTTGAGCACCCGCTGGGGCTCGCCCGGCTGGATCTGACCCTGGAGTTCCTGGAGCTGGCCGGTGCCGATGGGCTGCACCGTGAGCAGGCTGTCCACAAAAAAGCGGTAGCCCAGCGGGGTGGGAATGCGCCCGGCGGAGGTGTGCGGGCTGGTGATGAAGCCCAGCTCCTCCAGGTCGGACATCACGTTGCGCACCGTGGCCGGCGACAGCTGCAGACCCGAAAAGCGCGACAGCGCCCGCGATCCGACCGGCTGGCCTTGGGCGATGTAGTGCTCCACCAGGGTTTTCAGGAGGATTTGCGAGCGTTGGTCGAGACGGGTCATGGCTGCAGGTGTAGGGTTCCCGGCGATTCTAAGAGAAGGCCGGCGTTCATGAGAAGCAGGAGCGCGCGGCAGAATGTGGTTTAATCGTTGCATGACCTGCGACTTCAAGACGATTGCCCTGATCGGCAAGTATCAGAGCCCTGAAGTGGCCGAGGCGGTGCTTCGGCTGGCCAACTATTTGCGCGGTCTCGGTCTGGCGGTGTTGATCGAGCAGGGAACTGCGAGTTCCACCGGGCTTACGGCCGGTTTCACCGTGGCCAGTTACGACGAGATCGGCGCCCGGGCCGACTTGGCGGTGGTGCTCGGCGGCGACGGCACGCTGCTCAACAGCGCCTGCCGGCTGGCCGCTTACAACGTGCCGCTGGCGGGCGTCAATCAGGGCCGGCTGGGCTTTCTCACCGACATCTCCCGGGAGGTCGCCCTCGACAAGATCGGCGAGATCCTCCAGGGGCGTTATACCGAGGAGTCCCGCATCCTGCTCGACGCCGAAGTGCTGCGGGGCGGTCAGCGCGTGTTCCATACGGTGGCCCTCAACGACGTGGTCGTCAACAAGGGCGAGCTGGGGCGGATGATCGAGTTCGATCTGCGGGTCGATGGCGAGTTCGTCTACACCCAGCGCTCCGACGGCATGATCGTCTCGACGCCCACGGGCTCCACGGCCTACGCGCTGTCGGCCAACGGGCCGATCCTCCATCCCAGTGTCGAAGGCATCGCGCTGGTGCCCATGTGCCCGCACGCGCTCACTGCCCGGCCGATCACGCTGCCCGATCATTGCTGCATCGAGATCGTCCTGCTGCCGCCCCACGATTCCCGCGTCCACTTCGACGGCCAGAGCCGCTACGACACCCGCGCCGGCGACACCGTGCGGATCACCCGCTCGCCCCATCGCGTGCGCCTGCTGCACCCCCCAGGCTACAGCTACTTTGCCATGTTGCGCGAGAAGCTGCACTGGAGTTCGACCCCCCGTCACGGCTGACCTGCCGGTTTCATCCATTCGTTTTTTTCATGCTGCGTCATCTTTCCATTCGCGATTTCGTGATTGTCGATCGGCTTGAGCTGGCCTTCGAGGCCGGCTTCGGTGCGCTCACCGGCGAGACCGGTGCCGGTAAGTCGATTCTCCTGGATGCGCTCGGGCTGGCCCTGGGCGGCAAGGCCGAGGCCGGCGTGGTGCGCAGCGGTCAGGCGCGCGCCGAGATCGTGGCCGAGTTCGACCTGCCCGCCGATGGCCCGCTGCGGGCCTGGCTGGCGGAGCAGGAGATCGACGCCGCCGACGACACCGTGCTGATGCGCCGGGTCATCGAGAGCGGCGGCCGCTCCAAGGCCTGGCTCAACGGCTCGCCGGTGGTGCTGGCGCAGCTGCGCGCGGCCGGCGAGTGGCTGGCCGACATCCACGGGCAACACGCCCACCACGCGCTGCTCAGGCCCGACGCCCAGCTGGCCCTCGTCGATGCCCACGGTGGGCTTGTCGCCCAGGCTGCCGAGGTGGCCGAGCGTCATCGGGCGTGGTCGGCCCTGCGCCGGGCGCGGGAAGCGGCGGAGGAGGGGGCTAGCTCCACCGAGCGGGAGCGGGAGCTCCTGGGCTGGCAGGTGACTGAACTGCGGGAGCTGGCCTTCGAGCCCGACGAGTGGGCCCAGCTCAACCAGGAACAGGCTCGTCTGGCCCACGCCGCCAGCCTGATCGAAGGCAGCGCCGAAGTCATCGACGGACTGGCCGATGGCGATTACGCGCTGGTCTCCCAGCTTGAGCGCCTGCTCTCCCGCGTGGCCGACATGGCCCGCCACGACGGCCAGCTCGCCGACGTGCAGGAGCTGCTGGGCAGTGCCGGCATCCAGCTCGACGAGGCGCTCCACGCCATGCGCCGCTACCGCGATCGGCTCGATCTCGATCCGGATCGCCTCGCCGAGATCGACCAGCGCATCCAGGCGATCACCGCCATGGCCCGCAAGTATCGCGTTGCCCCCGAGGCCCTGCCGGACGTGCTGACCGAGAGCGCGGGGCGGCTCGAGCGGCTGGTCCGCCAGTCCGATCCGGAGGCCCTGGCCCGCGAAGAGGCTGCGGCCAAGGCGGCCTTCCTGGCGGTTGCCGCGCCCTTGTCGGCAGCGCGGGGCAAGGTGGCGGCCGAGCTGTCGGCGGCGGTCACCGAGGCGATGCAGTCGCTGGCGATGGGCGGCGCGCAGTTCGAGATCGCGCTGCGCCCAGTCGAGGATGGCGCTGCGAGCGGGCTGGAGAGCGTCGAATTCCTCGTCACCGCCAACGCCAGCCAGCCGCTCCGGCCGATGGCCCGGGTGGCGTCGGGGGGCGAGTTGTCGCGGATCGGGTTGGCGATCCAGGTCATCACCAGCCGCAACGCGGCCACGCCGACGCTGATCTTCGACGAGGTGGACGTGGGGATCGGCGGCCGGGTGGCCGAGATCGTCGGGCGGCTGCTGCGTCAGCTGGGCGAGGACCGGCAGGTGCTGTGCGTCACCCACCTGCCGCAGGTGGCGGCCCAGGCCAACTGGCAGTGGTCCATCGCCAAAGAGACGCGGGATGGCGAGACCCTGTCGCGGGTCACGCCGCTGGACGACCCGGCGCGGATCGAGGAGATCGCCCGGATGCTGGGCGGGGTGAACATCACCGACACCACCCGCAGCCACGCCGCGGAGATGCTGGGCCTGACCGGCTGATTAGCCCAGGCTGGCGGCGCCGGCCATGGTCGCTGCGCCGGTGAGCACGAACACGCCGGCGGCAATCCAGCGGATCAGTTTGAGGGGCAGGCGCTTCGCGAGCCCTTCGCCCAGCAGCACGGCCGGCACGTTGGCGAGCATCATGCCCACCGTGGTGCCCAGCACCACCCAGGCCAGTGCGTCGAAACGGGCGGCCAGGGCGACGGTGGCGAGTTGGGTCTTGTCGCCCATCTCGGCGATGAAGAAGGCGATGGCGGTGGTCACGAAGGCGCCGGCCGGGTGCATCTCGGAGGGCGCCTCGTCGTCATCCAGCGTGTCGGGCTTGAGCGTCCACAGGCCGAAAACCACGAACACGATGCCGACGATCCACGGCAGCCAGTGGGTCGGGATGTACTGGGCGATCCACACCCCCACCGAGCCGGCGAGGGCGTGGTTGAGGATCGTCGCCACGAAGATGCCGGCGATGATCGGCCAGGGCTTGCGCAGGCGGGCCGCCAGCACGAAAGACAAAAGCTGGGTCTTGTCGCCGATTTCAGCCAGGGCGACGAGGGCTGTCGAAGTCAGGAAGGCGTCCACGGGGAGGCGGCGTCGGGGCCGCGGAAAGTCAGGATTCCGGGGTGTTGCCGGCGGGCGTCAGGCTGGCGGACTTGTGGGGGCAGTCGGTCTTCTTGCAGTCGACGTACAGATACAGGGCGTGCTCGCGCACCGCGAAGCCGCGTTCTTCGGCGATGCGGTTCTGGCGCTCCTCGATGGCGGGGTCGAAGAACTCCTCGACGTGGCCGCACTGCATGCACACCAGGTGGTCGTGGTGGCTGCCTTCGTTGAGTTCGAACACCGCCTTGCCCGATTCGAAGTAGTGGCGCTCCAGAATGCCTGCCTGCTGGAACTGGGTGAGCACCCGATAGACGGTAGCGAGCCCGATATCCATGTCTTCGGCGATCAGCAGGCGATACACGTCTTCGGCGGTGAGGTGGCGGTTCTCGGCCTTCTGGAACAGGTCGAGGATCTTCAGCCGGGGGAAGGTTGCCTTCAGGCCGATACTTTTGAGATTCTGGGAATTGCTGGACATGGAGGCCCCGAAAAACACGAGAGGGCGGCCGGGAGCCCGGCCGGCCCCGTATGATATAGTTTCTGCCCCTCGTTGAGAATGCGGCCTCTCGGCCGTGTCTGCGTCCGCTCCGAACCCCATGCGCAATCTGCTCTCTTCCGCCTTGCTGTTCGCCGCGCTGGGTGCGGCCGTCTCCGGCTGCTCCCCGACCGCCGTCAGCGATTTCGTGAAGCCGTACCGGATCGACATCCGCCAGGGTAATTACGTCACCCAGGAGATGGTGTCCCAGCTCAAGCCGGGCATGACCCGCGATCAGGTGCGTTTCGTGCTGGGCACGCCCCTGGTCACCGACGTCTTTCACGCCGACCGCTGGGATTACGTCTATCGCTTCCGGCCCGGCAAGGGCGATCGGCTGCAGGAGCGGCGTCTCACGGTGATCTTCTCGGGCGACGGCCTGCTCCGCCTGGAGGGCGACGTCCGCCCCGAAGAGGCCGCTGCCACGCCCCGGTGATCCCCGAGCCGCCCGCCGGCGCACCTCGACACCTCTTTTCCTATCGTTCAATCTCGGGAAACACATGACCAAAGTTCGTATCGCGATTGCCGGTGCGTCGGGCCGCATGGGCCGGATGCTGATCGAGACGACCCTCAAGGCGGCCGACGCCGAACTCGTCGCCGCCTTCGAGCTGCCGGGCAGCCCCTTCATCGGCAAGGACGCCGGCGAGCTGGTGAGCCAGCCCTGCGGTGTGGCGATCACCAGCGACGTCGCCGCGGGCCTCGTAAAGGCCGACTGCCTGATCGACTTCACCCGGCCGGAAGGCACCCTCCATCACCTTGAACTCGCGAAGGCTGCGTCCTGCGGCATGGTGATTGGCACCACCGGCTTTTCGGCCGAAGGCAAGGCGGCCATCGCCGCAGCCGCCGAGTCGATCCCGGTGGTCTTTGCGCCCAACATGGCGATCGGCGTGAACGCGGTGTTCAAGCTGCTCGAAGTGGCGGCCCGCATCCTCAACGACGGCTACGACGTGGAGGTCATCGAGGCCCATCATCGCCTGAAGGTGGATGCGCCGTCCGGCACCGCGCTGCGCATGGGCGAGGTGGTCGCCAGGGAACTCGGTCGCGATCTCGAAACCTGCGCCATCTATGGCCGCGAAGGGGTGACCGGCGAGCGCGACGCGCAGACCATCGGCTTCTCCACGATCCGCGGTGGCGACATCGTCGGCGATCACACCGTGCTGTTTGCCGGCATCGGCGAGCGCATCGAGATCACCCACAAGAGCAGCAGCCGCATGCCTTACGCGTCCGGCAGCCTGCGCGCGGCGCGCTTCATCGCGGGGCGCAAGGCGGGGCTCTTCGATATGCAGGATGTGCTTGGGCTGAAGTGATCCGGCGTCGCTCCCCCGCTCTCAAGGACGGGGGCGGCATGCCGTTATAGTCGTCAGTTCCCAGGCGGCGCGCCGGTTTTTCCGGCGTGTCCGCAATCCAGATCGACGACCCCGACCTCCTTGCCGAAGTGACCAGCCCAGAAGCCGATCCCGCCCAGTCCGACGCGCTGCTCGGACGCGCCTTGCGTAACTTCATTACGCAGCGTGTCGCCGTCGGGCAGTTGTCGGCGGCCTGCGATCCGGCAACGGCGTCGCCAGAGCAGTTGCTCGACATCGTGCGCGGCGTCATTGCCGCCCGGGACGAGGCCGAATGCAACGTCCGGGCCTCCAGCGAGCGGCTCGACCTGGCCATGCAGAACACCGAGGGCGGCCTGTGGGATTGGGATCTCGCCTCCGGCGCCATCGTCCTCGACGACAACTGGCGGGAGATCCTCGGCTACAACGGCCCGGCAGATTCGGTGGCCGCGCCGGAGTGGTTTTCGCTCGTTCACCCCGACGACCTGGAGGTGATCCGCCAGCATGCCGTGGTGCACCTGCGGGGCGAGCAGGATCACTTCGAGGCGCAGTTCCGGATCCGCCACTGCTCCGGCGACTGGCGCTGGGTCTTCGTGCGCGGGCGGGCCTCGAACCGCGCACCGAACGGGCGCTGGGCGCGGATGGTGGGCACCTACCGGGATGCCACCCAGGCCAAGCGTTCGGAGCTGGAGCTGCTGCACGCCAAGGAGCAGGCCGAAGCGGCCAACCGGGCCAAAAGCGATTTCCTGGCCAACATGAGCCATGAGATCCGGACCCCGATGAACGGGGTCATCGGGATGACCGAGCTGCTCCTCGACACCCAGCTCGACATCGAGCAGCGGGAGTACCTCCAGACCGTCAAGAGTTCGGCCGATTCGCTGCTGCGGATCATCAACGACGTGCTCGACTTCTCGAAGATCGAGGTCGGGCACCTGACCCTCGAACGGGTCGGCTTCTCGCTGCCGGGGCTGCTCGGCGACATGATGAAATCCCTCGCGCTGCGGGCCTACCAGAAGGGCCTCGAGTGCTTCTACGACATCGAGCCGGACGTGCCGACGGTGCTCGTCGGCGATCCCATCCGGCTTCGGCAGGTGCTCACCAATCTGGTGGGCAACGCGATCAAGTTCACCGAAGCCGGCGAGGTGGAGGTCTCGGTGCGCAGCCTGGGCGAGGACTCCGGCGTGCTGGGCCTTGAGTTCGCGGTGCGGGATTCGGGGATCGGCATCCCGGCCGACAAGCAGGCGCTGGTCTTCGGTGCCTTCTCCCAGGCCGACGAATCCACCACCCGCAAGTACGGCGGGACGGGCCTCGGGCTGGCGATCAGCCGGCGGATCGTCGAGCTGATGGGCGGCGCAATCACCCTCGACAGCGAGCCGGGGGTTGGCAGCACCTTTCGGTTCACCGTCCGGGTGGGCGTGGGGCAGGCCGGGCTCTCGGTGCAGCGCAGCTTCGGGTCGCGCCGGGTGCTCGTCGCGGGGCGCAACGCGGCATTCCGCCAGTGCGTCGACCGGCAGCTGAAGTCGGTGGGGCTGGAGGTGCAGGGGGCCGGCACCGGCGAGGCCGTCGAAGAGCTGCTGGCCGCCGCCCACAAGGCCAACCAGCCTTTCGACTGGCTGTTGATGGACGCCACCATGCCGGCGCCCGGCGGCTACGCGCTGGCCGAATCCCTCAGCAAGGGCTGGCCACGGCTCGACCGGGTGGTGATGATGCTCGACGCCAACACCCAGCGCAGCGACACCGTGAAGTGCGAGAACCTGAAGGTGGGGGCGCGTCTCATCAAGCCCTTCGCCCAGACCGATCTGCTGGAGGCGCTGGCGCTGACCCTTCAGGGCGAGGCGGTGGATGAGGAGAAACTCTTCGCCTTCGACGCCGCCCAGACCCAGGCCTATGCGCCACCGGTGTCCCGGGCGCGGCAGAACCTGAAGATCCTGCTGGTGGAGGACAATCCGGTCAATCAGACGGTTGCGGTCAAGATGCTCGAGAAGGTCGGGCACAAGATCACCGTGGCCGGCAACGGTCAGGAGGCGCTGGATCTGTTCGACCAGGAGCGGTTCGACGTGATCCTGATGGACGTTCAGATGCCGGTGATGGGCGGGCTGGAGGCGACCCAGGCCATCCGCACCCGCGAGGCGCGCCGCAGCTGGGCGGCGGGCGGGCAGTGGCGATCGACCCCCATCGTGGCGATGACCGCCCACGCCATGCAGGGCGACCGGGATCGCTGTCTGATGGCCGGCATGGACGACTACATCGCCAAGCCGATCAAGCCCGTGGAGCTGCACGCGGTCATCGACCGGGTGATGGGCGATCTGAACGTGGGCGGCGACGAGCCCGAAGAGACGCCCGGCTCCTATCTGGACATGGCCGCCGACAACAGCATTGCCGATCTGGGCGCCACCCGCGATCTGCTCGACGGGGACGACGCCGCGCTGCAGCAGTTGATCGGCCTGTTCTTCAGCGACCTCGAACGCAACCGGCGGATGCTCGAGCAGGCGCACCGCGACGGGGATTTCCCGACCATCCGCAGCATCGCCCACTCGATCAAGGGTTCAGCTGGCGTGTTCAACGCCTCTGCCGTCACGGCCGTCGCCCAGCGCCTCGAAGCGGCGGCCAAGGATGCCGACGCACCCACCGTCAAGCGGGAGCTGCCGGTGCTCATGACCGAGCTGGGCAACCTGGCGGGCGTATTGCGCAGAGCGCGCAAACCCGCTTAGGCGTGTCAGCGTCTTGTCAGTTTCCCTACAGACGGGTTTGCCGGACAGCCCCGTCACGGGCTATAATTAGAAAGTTTCTCAGCGGGATAGCCACAGCGGCTGATCCCGTTTTTCATGTGTAGCACGCTGCACATGCCAGTTGTCCAATCACCAGAATTCGAGGAGTCCGCCGTGTCAGCTTTCCCGCCCGCCATTCTTGCTCTTGCCGACGGGACGGTGTTTTACGGTAAAGGCATCGGAGCGGTCGGTTCGACGGTGGGTGAGGTGGTTTTCAACACCTCCATGTCGGGTTACCAGGAAATCCTCACCGACCCGAGCTACTGCCGTCAGATCGTCACCCTCACCTATCCGCACATCGGCAACACCGGCATCAACCGTGAAGACTGCGAGGCCGGCAAGGTCTACGCCGCCGGTCTCGTCATCCGCGATCTTCCGCTGGTGGCGTCCAACTGGCGCAGCGAGCAGTCGCTCGATGCCTACCTCAAGGCCGAGAACATCGTCGCCATCGCCGGCATCGACACCCGCAAGCTGACCCGCATCCTGCGGGAGAAGGGCGCCCAGAGTGGCTGCATCGTCACCGCGGTCAACGCCGCCGGTCTCAATGCCGAAGCCGCCGTGGCCCAGGCCCGGGCCTTCCCCGGGCTGGCCGGCATGGATCTGGCCAAGGTCGTCTCCGCCACCGAAACCTACCCCTGGACCGAAGGCGAATGGCGTCTCGAGCAGGGCTACGTGGCGGCCGAGAACCCCCGCTTCCATGTGGTCGCCTACGACTACGGCGTCAAGCGCAACATCCTGCGCATGCTGGCCGAGCGCGGCTGCCGGCTGACCGTCGTGCCGGCCCAGACGCCGGCCGCCGAGGTTCTCGCGCTCAACCCGGACGGCGTCTTCCTGTCCAACGGCCCCGGCGATCCGGAGCCCTGCGACTACGCCATCGCGGCCATTCAGGAAGTGCTCGCGAAGGGCATCCCCACCTTCGGCATCTGCCTGGGCCACCAGCTGCTCGCGCTGGCCTCCGGCGCCAAGACCCTGAAGATGAAGTTCGGCCACCACGGCGCCAACCACCCGGTCAAGGATCTCGACTCCGGCCAGGTGCTCATCACCAGCCAGAACCACGGCTTCGCGGCCGATGCCGCCACCCTGCCGGCCAACGTCCGGGTCACCCACGTGTCCCTCTTCGACGGCAGCCTGCAGGGCCTGGCCCGCACCGACGTGCCGGCCTTCTCGTTCCAGGGTCACCCGGAAGCGAGCCCCGGCCCGCACGACGTGGCCTACCTGTTCGACCGATTCATCAAGTTGATGGAGGCGAAGGGCTGAGGCCGATCGCCCTGCCGGCGCGGCCGGGCGCGGCCCGCCCCC
>NZ_JAYRMI010000121.1:0-3427 GCF_041904905.1 Zoogloea sp.
TGCCGATTTCCTGCGCCATGTGCGCCGGCGCTGGTATCTCTACCTGCCGATCGTCGCGATCTGGGGCTTGGCCTATGCCCGGCTCTTCATCGATGCGACGCCGCGGCTGCCCGTGCTCTTCAACTGGACGCCGAGCCTGCCGTACCGCATCGCCTGGCTGGTGCATGGACCCCGCCCGCTGCGGCGCGGCGACTTCATCGTCTTCTCGTTCGACGGCGAGGCGACGGTGCGCTATCCAGGACTGCGCGGCCAGCCCTTCTTCAAGATCGTACGGGGCTTGCCGGGTGATGCCGTAACCGTCGCCGGTCGGCACGTGGCGATCAACGGCGAGGAGGTCGGCGTGGCCAAGCTGCAGGCCTACGACCATAGTCCGCTCGCACCGATTACGCCCACCGTCATCCCGCCCGGGCACTACTACGTGCAGGGCACCAGCCCCGACTCCTTCGACTCGCGCTACCAGGACAGCGGCTTGGTCCGGGCCGAGCAGGTGGTCGGTGTCGTGGTTCCGCTGTATTGAAAGGCGCGCCATGACCAAGGCCCTTCTCCTCCTCGCGCTGCTCGGCCTCTTGACCCAGCCGGCTGCCCGGGGCCAGTCCAGTCCGGCCCGCGGGCCGATCCACGGGACACCGACGACGCCAGGCATCAATGACATGGCGCTGGCCGACTATCTCGGCCTCCTGCGGCAAATCGCCCCCGCCGCTGAAACCGGCGCCAAGGACTATCTCGCGGCCTTCGAGCAACGTTGCGGCCGGGCACTCACCACGAGTGAGCTGCGCCAAGCGATGTCGGCCGGTGACGGCGATCCGGTGCTGATGGGACTGATCCGTGCGAGCCACCTGCGCGATAGCGCCGCCCGCGAGCGATTCGCCGGTCAGATCCGTTGCCCGGCCGGGAGGGGGCGATGAAACGCTGCATCTTGTCCGCTCCTCTGGTGCTCTGCCTGATGCTGGGCGCGGCTGGCGTGCGGGCCATGGATCTGGGCGTCATCGGGCCGACCTACGAGATCAGCGAACCCCATCTGCTCCAGATGATCGCGCAGCGCCTGCGCGAGAAGGAACGCAGCGGCGAACTCGGGCGCCTCGAAGAAGAAGCCCGGGCGCGGGGTATCGCAACCGTGAAGAATCCGCCGCCGGTCGCCGGCCTGCGTGCGGCCGAAACGGCGCGGACCTTCTACTTCGACCCGAGCTTCACCCTCGATCGCAACATCCTTGGCCCCCAGGGGGAGCTGATGTTTGCCGCCGGCACGCGCAAGAACCCGCTGGAGGTGGTGTCGCTGTCCCGGCACCTGCTGTTCTTCGATGCCCGCGATCCGCGTCAGGTCAGCCGCGCCCGGCAGCTGATCGCCCTCTACCAGGGCCGCGTCAAGCCGATCCTGGTCGGCGGCTCCTACCTGGACCTGATGCAGTCCTGGCATGTCCCCGTCTACTACGACCAACAGGGCCTGCTCACCCGCCGCCTAGGCATCACCCAGGTGCCGGCGCTGGTGTCGCAGGAAGGGCTGCAGCTGCGTATCGACGAATTGTCGGTGTCCCCATGAATGCCCATCGCGGCCTCGTTTCCTTCCTGCTCGCCGCCGTGCTCGCCTGCGCGGCCGGCCCCAGCCTCGCCGCCGACGCGGCCACCTGCACCGGCAAGTTTCCCAATCCGATCACCGATATCTGCTGGTCCTGCATCCTGCCGATCAGCATCGGCGCCGCGCGCATCGCCAACTTCGGCGACCAGGAGGACACCGACAACCCATCGAGCCCCGTCTGCAGTTGTGGCGCCAATCCGGTCATCGGGCTCTCCATCGGCTTCTGGGAGCCCGCACGGCATGTCGAGGCGGTGCGCAAACCCTTCTGCCTGGTATCGCTGGGCGGCATCGATCTCGATCCGGGCATCCCGGCGCCGGAAGCTGCGCGCTTCACGCGCCCCGAAGGCGATGGCGACGGCGGCAGCTTCTACCAGGCGCACTTCTATGTGAACCCGGTGATGTACTGGCTGGACGTGGTGACCGATTTCCCCTGCCTGGAAAAAGGTTCCTTCGATCTCGCCTACCTCACCGAGGTCGATCCCCTGTGGGCCGACGACGAACTCACCCTGATCCTCAATCCGGACGCCGTGCTCTTCGCCAATCCGGTCGCCATCGCCGCCTGCGCGGCCGACTGCGTCGCCGCCTCGGTCGGCTTCGGCCTCAAGGAGCTCTTCTGGTGCGCCGGCTGCCAGGGTGGCATTTACCCCCTCGACGGCCACGTGCCCTACCACCTGGGCGGCGTGCGCACCGCCTCGCTGATGGCCCAGCGCCTGACCGCCAAAATGCACCGCGAACTGATCGCCTGGGGCTGGCACGGCACGCCCGGCCTGTGCGGACCGTACTTCGAGCCGGTCATGGACAAGACCGCCTACAAGACTCAACTCACCTATCCGATCCCCAACACCGACAAGGAGGCCGGCCGCTGCTGCCAGCCCTTCGGCCGCACCACGGTGCTCTGGGGTGCCGGCAAGGAATACCCGGTGCGCGGCGAGGACTTCGCCTTCATGTTATTTCGCAAGAGGAACTGCTGTGTGGGCTTCTGATTTCCGTCCTTCTGCCTGGGCCCTCGGCCTCACCGCCGCGCTCGTGGCGAGCGCGCAGGCCCTGGCGCAAAACCCGCCGGTCATCACCGACGCGGACATCGAACGGGTCCGCCGCGAGCAGCCAGCGATCACCGAGGGAGACATCGACGCGGCGCGGCGGAAGTACAGCATGCCCGTCGATGCCGAACTCCGATTTGCACCGGTGCCGACCCCCAACGTCGAGGCGCTGCCCCAGCCCCTCAGCCGCACCCCGATCGACCTCGAAGCGCTGGCACGGGGCTACGCATCGCAAGCCGATGCAATGACTCAGGCGCAGGGGCTGGCGACTGGGCCAGGGCTGTTGGTGTTCGTCAGCCTGTCCATGCCCCGGCCCACTCTGCAGCGTCTGGTCGACCAGGCCGCGCGTGCCAAGGCTTCGATCGTCCTCCGGGGCTTCGCCAACGGCTCGCTGCGCGACACCGTCGCCCAGGTGCAGGGCCTGATCGGTTCCCGCCAGGTGGCGATGCAGATCGATCCCCTGGCCTTCGACCGCTACGCCGTCACTCGGGTACCGACCTTCGTGCTGGTGCGCGACGGCACCCGCCCGGTTGCCTGCGCCAGCGGCAGTTGCGCGCCGGCCGACAGTTTCCTGCGGACCTCCGGCGACGTGAGCCTGGACTACGCGCTGGAACACATGCGGCACTCGGCAACCGGGTTCGGCCCGCCCGCCGACACCTTCCTGAAACGGATTAAGGGATAGGAGGCCACGATGCGCCGCTGGGTCACCTGGATCACGCTCGTCTGCTTCGTCACGACGCAGACCGCCGCCGTCGCCGGTCCGTTCGAGGAAGGCACCACCGCCGGGCAGGCGGCCAATCCCGTCATCCGGGGG
>NZ_JAYRMI010000122.1:0-3421 GCF_041904905.1 Zoogloea sp.
GGGGGTGTGGGGGGTAGGGGGCGGGGGGGGGGGGGGCGTCGCCGGGGGATTTGGGGCGGTGCGGGGTGCCGAGGGGCGCGGCGAAGGGGGCGATGAGGGTCAGCCAGATGCCGGCCAGCGCTGCGCCGAGGCCGGCGAAGAGCGCGGTGAGCCGCCAGTCGGGCAGCGCCGGACGCCCCGGGGCGGCGTTGGGGTGTGTGGGCTGGTTGGGGGGATGGCTGAGGGCCGGGTCGGGTGTGACCGGCGGATCGACGGGCAGGTCGATGGGGGTGAGTTGGAGCGCGCCGGGCGCTGGCGCGGGTCCGCGGGGAAGGCGGGTGTCGGCGGCCTTCGGCAGGGTGTCGGGCTGCGGGTTCATGGCGTGAGGCTTGGGGACGCCGGTGCATCCGGCTGCGGTGCCGGAAAATTGCGGCTGCCCGGGCGGGGGCCGTCGGAGAAGAAGCCGGGCGCGGGCAACTGGCTGCGCAGGTGCGGCATGGTGGCGACGAAGTTGGGTTCGCGCACCACCACCGGGCGCAGGAAGATCACCAGTTCGGTCTTCTGGATGGCGTTGTCGCGGTTGGTGAAGAGTTCGCCGAGCAGGGGGATGGCGCCGACGAGCGGGACGCGGCCGGTCTTGTAGTCGATGCGGTCTTCCATCAGCCCGCCAAGGATGGCGGTCTCGCCGTCGCCCAGGCGCAGTACGGATTCGATCTCGCGGGTGCGGATCTGGGGGACGAGGTTGGCGATGTTGGTGGGAATGTTGGGGTTGGGGTCGCGCCGGAAATCGGCGATGCTGGAGATGGTGGGGCGGACGTTGAGGATGACCTCGTCGGCTTCGCTGACCTGGGGCGTGACCGTCATGACGAGGCCGACGGAGACGGCCTGCGGGGTGGTGGTGACGGTGGTGAGGGCGCCGGCGTTGGTGGTCTGGGTGGTGTCGGCCCGGACCGCGAAGTAGACGAACTCTTCGACCACCTTGATGACCGCTGTCTGATTGTTGAGCACGGACAGCTTGGGGCTGGAGAGGACTTTGACGGTGCCGAAACCTTCGAGGAGGCGGATCGTTGCGTCGACGCCGTTGGCGCCCTGGTAGGTGGCGCTGAAGGGGGAGGTGGCGTTGCCGGTGCTGGTGCCCAGGCTGGGGCCGGTGAGGCCGAAACGGGTGCCGCTGGCGAGGATGCGGCTCCAGTCGATGCCCTGGCGGTAGGTGTCGGACAGGCCCACCTCGAGGATGGTGGCTTCGATGAGCACCTGCCGTCGGGCGGCCGACATCACCTGATCGATGAACTCCCGCACTTTTTCATGCTGACGGCCGGTGGCGCGAACGGTGACGACGCCGGTCTCGCGGTTGGCGATCACCGAAGCGGCTTCCCGGAAGGTGGATTTGTGCACCACAGTGGTGGTGGCGTTCTGCATGGCTGCCGGGTTGGGGCTGGCGGCGAAGCTGCCGGCGGGCTGGGGCTGCGGGCTGCGGGCGGTGCGGGTGCGGCCGGTGGGGGCGGCGGGGGTGAGTCCGGTGCCGGTGGTGGTGGTGGTTTCGAGGTTCTCGACGACGGTCTCGCTGGAGCCTTCGGGGAGGAGCTTGTCGGTTTCGCGGAGGAGGTCGCGGAGGTTCTTCTCGACAGAATCCCAGAACTGGTTGCGGGAGGTGTTCTCGATGCGGGTTGCCGAGACGTTGCCGCCGGTGATCGGCGTGCCGCCGGGCAAGCCGGCCCCGGAGGCGTGCAGGCCGGCGGTGCCGCTGGTGGCGATCTGGGTGTTGGTGGAGACGGTGCCCGAGATGCTGCGGCTGAGGTTGACGTAGTCGATGCGGTAGGTGCGCAGGAAGGGGCTGTCGGGCATCACCGCGAGGTTGCCGCCGTCGAGTTCGTAGCGCATGTCGACCTGACGGGCGACGCGGGCGAGGATCTGGGGCAGGGTCTGGTTGATGGCGTTGAGGGTGACCGTGCCGGTGAGCCCGGGGTGAATGTCGATGTTGATGCGGGCATCCCGGGCGAGGGCAAACAGCAGATCCTGGATGCGCAGATTGTTGACCACGACCGAGTAGGTTTCGGCCGGCGGGGCGGGGGTTGGCCGGGGCAGGGGCAGGAGATCGTCGACCAGGGGCGGTATGCCGTCGGCAGCGGCCGGGGCTTGAGGTGCGCCGATGTGGGCGGACGACGGCGGGCTGGCCGGCATGGAGGAGCATCCGGCGATCGCAAATGCCAGCGCGCAGTTGAGCCAGAGGGCGGATTTCATTGGCGTATCTTTATGTCTTTTTTTATAGCTCCTGATTTTATGCCAAAATATTTCCCGGCGGGGTGGATATCTTCATCGATTGCGCAGGCTTGTCGATAGGCCTGGCGCCGGGCGGGTGATTCGAGCCGGTTTTTGCAGGAAAAAGCCTTACAAGGGTGTAAGTCATGTGTAAGATTGATCGACTCTAATCTCTGCCGGATCAAGGGCCGAAGCACCGGACAAGAACAACAACGGTGATGCCCAGTCGCAAGGCCTTCGTCCCCCCGTCAGCAAGGTTTCAGAGCATCCAACGTTGCACACTCATATAAACACGAGGAGAGGTGAAAAATGACGAACGAAACCACCCAGAAGCTCTACTATCCGTCTGAAGAGGTGGTGAAGAACGCTGCCGTGTCGGGCATGGAAGCGTACCGGGCGCTTTGTGCGGAAGCCGCCCAGGACTACGAAGGCTACTGGGGCAAGCGTGCCAAGGAACTGATCGACTGGCAGACCCCGTTCACCCAGGTGCTCGACGAGAGCAACGCCCCGTTCTTCAAGTGGTTTGCCGACGGCAAGCTGAACGTCTCCTACAACTGCCTCGACCGCCAGGTCAAGAACGGTCTGGGCGACAAGGTCGCGCTGATCTTCGAAGGCGACAAGGGCGACGTCACCAAGGTGACCTACAGCGACCTGCTCGGCCGCGTCTGCAAGTTTGCCAACGCGCTCAAGAGCCTCGGCGTCAAGAAGGGCGACCGCGTCGTCATCTATCTGCCGATGTCCGTCGAGGGCGTGGTGGCCATGCAAGCCTGTGCCCGTATCGGCGCCACCCACTCCATCGTCTTCGGTGGCTTCTCCGCCCAGTCCCTCGCCGACCGGATCAACGACGCCGGCGCCGTGGCCCTCATCACCTCCGACGGTCAGAACCGCGGTGGCAAGGCCCTGCCGCTCAAGTCCATCGCCGACGAAGCGCTGGCCAGCGGCTGCCCGTCCATCAAGAGCGTCCTGGTCGTCAAGCGCACCGGCGGCGAGACCGCCATGGTTGCCGGCCGCGACATCTGGGCCGACGAGCTGCTCGCCAGCCAGGCCGACACCTGCGAGCCGGAATGGGTTGAAGCCGAACATCCGCTGTTCCTGCTCTACACCTCCGGCTCCACCGGCAAGCCGAAGGGCGTCCAGCACTCCACCGGCGGCTACCTGCTGCACGCCATCCTCACCATGAAGT
>NZ_JAYRMI010000073.1:0-19234 GCF_041904905.1 Zoogloea sp.
GCGTGTTGTCTGCCTGCTTCATCGCGCTGCCTTGCCTTCCGGCCCGCCGGCGTCGGCAGCCTGCCAGCCACCGCCCAGAGCCTTGTAAAGTTGAATCAGATTGGTTCGCATTGCTGCCTCGGCCAGGGCCAGGTTGTCCTCGGCGGAAAGCCGGGTGCGCTCGGTCTCCAGCACCTTCTGGAAATCCGCCAGCCCGGCCCGATACAGCTTGTGCGCCAGGGACGCCGCCTCCCGCGCCGCATCGGCCGCGCCCTGTCGGGCCTCGACCCGCTCCCGGCCCGCGGCATACGCCGCGAGCGCGTTCTCGACCTCCTCCAGCGCCCCCAGCACCGCCGCCTCGTAGGCAGCCAGCGCCTCTTCCTGCACAGCGCTCTGGATATCCACCGCGCTCTTCAGCCGGCCGGCGTCGAACACCGTGCCGGCCAGCGACGCGCTCGCCGACCGGGCCAGGCTGCCCGCGCCCCCCAGCCCGCCGAAGCTGTAGGCCTGCCAGCCAAAGCTCGCCCCCAGGTTGAGGCTGGGGAAACGCTGGGCCTCCTTCTGGCCGACCCGCGCCGTCTCTGCCGCCAGGTTGCGCTCGGCGACGATCAGGTCGGGCCGCTGGCGCAGCACGTCGGCGGGAATGCCGGCGGCCACGCTGGCAGGCAGCGGCAGCTGGCTCCCGGCCCCCGCCAGCGCATCGGCCAGGCCCCCCGGCGGCTGGCCAAGCAGCACCGCCAGCCGGTTGCCCGCCGCCGCCAGGCTCACCTCCAGGTCGGGGATGGTGGCGCGGGTCTGCTCGCGGCTGGTGCGGGCCTGGGCCACATCGGTGGCCGACGCCAGCCCGGCCCGATTGCGCCACGTCACGATCTGCAGGGTTTCGCTCTGCGCGGTCAGGTTATCCCGCGCTATCGCCAGCCGCTGCTGGTAGAGGCGCAGCTCCACGTAGTTCCGGGCCACCTCCGCAGCGAGGGAGACGCGCACGTTGGCCAGGCTGGCAGCGCTGGCCTCCAGCGCCGCCGACGCCGCCTCGACCCCTCGCCGGGTGGCGCCAAACAGGTCCACCTCCCAGCTCGCGTCGAAGCCTGCGTCCCAGGTGGTGCGCGGCGGCACCGTGCTGACGCCCGTGGCGGCCCGACTGCGGCTCGCGCCGCCGGAGGCGGTGAGGCTCGGGAAGCGTCCGCCGACCGCCTGGGTCCGCGCCGCGCGGGCCTGCCGCAGGCGCGCCTCGGCCTGCCGCAGATCGAGGCTGCCCACCAGCGCAGCATCGACGAGCGCAGCGAGCTGCGGGTCGTCGAACTGCCGCCACCAGCGGCCCAGGTCCACCGGCTCGGCAGCGGCGGTTGGCGGCTGGGTCCAGCCCGCGGGCAGGCTCAGGGACGGCGGCATGTAATCCGGCCCCACCGCGGGAAACAGCCCGGCGCAACCGCCCAGCAGCCCGACCGCCAGCAGCGGCACTACGATTCGACAAGAGAAAGCGGGCATGCGCGGCCTTTGAACTCCGGACGCAAGCCCGGCCTGAAAGCGGAAATGACTGCGACCGACTATACCGAAGCGGCGGGTTAAGTTCGGTTAAGCGGCGAAAAGCCCGGAAAAGGGCAAGCGCGGCCGGGAGCAAACCCTGGCCGGCGGCGACGCAGCACAAAAAAAGGCGACCCGTCAGGTCGCCTTTCGATGCATCACTCCCCACGCGGGGAATGGCGGGAATTCACTTGTTCACAGCGTCTTTCAGCTTGGAGCCGGCAGAGAACTTGGGCTGCTTGGAAGCAGCGATCTGGATCTCGGCACCGGTCTGCGGATTGCGACCGACACGGGCGGCACGCTCGCCGACGGCGAAAGTACCGAAACCGACCAGCGTCACGCTCTCACCTTTGCCCAGCGCTTCGGTGATGATCTCCATGACACCGTCCACTGCACGGCCGGCATCGGCCTTGGTCAGACCACTCTTGCCAGCCAGCGCTTCGATCAATTCAGTCTTGTTCATAGCTCTTAGTGTGTTGATGAAAGAAATGGGTGGATGTATGAAACGGCAGAAGCCCCAACAGGTGACGCCACGTGCCCGAATCGCACCACACCACCCGCAGGGCGCTAGCTTACATCGCTCTTTTCAAACTGTGGCACGAATATCTAGGTTTTCCGTGGTTTTCGAGGTTATTGCGCCGCGAAAGGCATAAATCAGCCGTTCGACAGCTCGCGCACCCGCTCCAGCGCCTGCTCGATCCGGTCCACCGCCACCACCCGCATGCCGGGAATGTCGTGCTTGGGCGCGTTGGCCTTGGGCACCAGCGCTACCGTGAAACCGAGCTTGGCGGATTCCTTCAGGCGCTCCTGGCCCCGCGGCGCCGGACGGATCTCGCCGGCCAGACCCACTTCGCCGAACACCACCAGCTCCCGCGGCAGCGGCCGGTTGGTGAGGGATGAGACGATGGCCAGCAGCACCGCCAGATCGGCCGCCGGCTCGGCGATTTTCACCCCGCCCACCGCATTTACGAACACGTCCTGATCGAAGCACACCACGCCCGCGTGCCGGTGCAGCACCGCCAGCAGCATGGCCAGCCGGTTCTGCTCCAGGCCCACCGACAGGCGGCGCGGGCTCGGGCTGTGGGCCGAATCCACCAGCGCCTGGATCTCCACCAGCAGCGGCCGCGTGCCCTCCTGGGTGACCAGCACGCAGGAGCCCGGCACCTGCTGGCCGTGCTGGGAGAGGAAGATCGCCGACGGGTTGCTGACGCCCTTCAGGCCCTTCTCGGTCATCGCGAAGACGCCCAGCTCGTTGACCGCGCCGAAGCGGTTCTTGAACGCCCGCACCAGGCGGAAGCTGGAGTGGGTGTCGCCCTCGAAGTACAGCACCGTATCGACGATGTGCTCCAGCACCCGCGGGCCGGCCAGCGCGCCGTCCTTGGTCACATGGCCGACCATGATGAGCGTGGTGCCGCCCTGCTTGGCGAAGCGGGTGAGCTGGGCCGCGCATTCGCGCACCTGGGCCACCGAGCCCGGGGCCGAACCCAGGGTTTCGGAGTAGACGGTCTGGATCGAATCCACCACTGCCACATCGGGCTTCACCTCGCGCAGGGTGGCGAGGATGCGCTCGAGGTTGATCTCGGGCAGCAGCTGCAGGGTGCGCGCCTCGAGCTGCAGCCGCGCGGCGCGGAGCGCCACCTGCTCGGCGGATTCCTCGCCGCTCACGTAGAGCGCCTTGAGGTGGCCGGAGAGCAGCGCCAGGGCCTGCAGCAGCAGGGTGGACTTGCCGATGCCCGGGTCGCCGCCGATCAGCACCACGCCGCCGGGCACCAGCCCGCCGCCCAGCACCCGGTCGAACTCCTCGATGCCGGTGGGCACGCGGGCGGATTCGCGGGGCTGCACGTCGGCCAGGGTCTGCAGCCGGCCGGAGTCGCCGGCCAGGGCGGCGAAGCGCTTGGCCGCCGGCGCCTCGGGCTCGACCACCGACTCGACGAGGGTGTTCCAGGCCTTGCAGTGGGGGCATTGGCCCTGCCAGCGGGGCGACTTGCCGCCGCACTCGCCGCAGACGTACTCGGTCTTGAGCTTGGCCATCAGGCGGCCCCGTCAGGCGCGGGGCGAACGCTCACCGGCACGCGGGGCGCCAGGGCGCAGAAGAGTTCATAGCTGATGGTGCCGGCGGCGGTGGCCACCTCGTCGGCGGGCAGGCCGTCGCCCCACAGGGTGACCGGCGAGCCGACCCCGGCGTCTTCGAGGTGCGACAGATCGCAGGCCAGCATGTCCATCGACACCCGGCCGAGGGTGCGGGTGCGGCGTCCGCCCACCAGGATCGGGGTGCCGGTGGGGGCGTGGCGTGGGTAGCCGTCGGCGTAGCCGCAGGCCACCACGCCGACGCGGGTCGGGCCGCTGGCCTCGAAGGTGCCGCCGTAGCCCACCCGCTCGCCGGCGGCGATCTCCTGCACCCCGATGATCTCGCTGGTGAGGGTCATCACCGGGCGCAGGCCAAGCTCGTCGGCGCTGTGCAGGTCGGGCATCGGCGAGGCGCCGTAGAGCATGATGCCCGGCCGCGCGATCTGCCCGGCGGCCTCGGGAAAGCGCAGCAGTGCGGCCGAGTTGGCGAGGCTCACCGGCAGGTCGAGGCCGGCGGCGATAGCCTTGAAGGTGGCGAGCTGGGCGCCGATGCCCACCTCGTCGTCGGCGCGGGCGAAGTGGGTCATCAGGGTGATGCCGCGCACCCAGGGCATCGCCCGCAGGCGGGCCAGCGCCGCGCCGAAGCGGTCGGCGGTGAAGCCCAGGCGGTTCATGCCGGAGTTGATCTTGAGGAGCACGTCGATGGCGCCGTCGGGCCGGGCGCGCTCCAGCATCGCCAGCTGGGCTTCGCTGTGGATCGCCGGGGTGAGGCCGAGGGCCAGGATGTCGGCCAGGTCGGCGGGCTCGAAGAAGCCCTCCAGCAGGGCGATGGGCGCGGTGACGCCGGCCGCGCGGAGCTGGCGGGCTTCGGCCAGATCGAGCAGCGCGAAGCCGTCGGCAACCGGGGCCAGGGCGCGGATCGCCCGGTCGAGGCCGTGGCCGTAGGCGTTGGCCTTGACCACCGCAAAAGCGCGGGCGGTGCCGGCGCGATGCTTCGAGACGAGGTAGTTGTGACGCAGGGCCTCCAGGTCGATGGAGGCGCGGATCGGACGGGGCATCAGTATCTTTCGGACGCGAGGCGGGGGATCTCTTCCGCCACGTAATCGGCGAAGGTGTTCACCAGCCGGGAGCGGAACTTGTCTTTGAGCAGGATGACTTCGAGGGGCGTGTACAAGGGCGGGTCGAGGGGCACGGCGGCGAGCTGGCCATCCTTGAGCTCCCGGCCGATGGCCGCGCGGGACGCCACCGCCACGCCCAACCCGGCCGCCGCCAGATGCTTGACCGCCGAAAGGCTGCCAAGTTCGGCCGTCACGTTGAGGTCCTCGAAGGCGACGTTGGCGTCGGTGAGGAACTGGTCGACCAGATCGCGGATGCCGTTGCCGGGCTCGCGGTGGATCAGCGGCTGGCTGGCGAGCTGTTCGGCGCGCACCGCCTTCTCGGCCGCAAGCGGATGGCCGGGGGCGCAGATCACGTGGAGTTCGTCCTGCCCCAGATGGCGGCGCTCCAGGGTGGGCTGGTCGGTGACGATCTCGATCAGGCCCACGTCGAGGCTACGGTCCATCACCCGCCCCTCGACGGTCTGGGAGTTGCCCACCGCCACCCGCGGCACCACCCGTGGGTAGCGGCGCTTGAAGCCTTCGAGCAGGCAGGGCAGCCAGTACGCGGCGATGGTGGTGCTGGTGCCCAGGTGGAGCACCCCGGAGAGTTCGTCGGTGAGTTCGCCCACCCGGGCTTCGAGCTCCTCGGACAAACCAAGGATGCGCTCGGCGTAGGCCATCACCAGCTCGCCTGCGGCGGTGAGGGTGACCCGCCCGTGGCCGCGGTCGAACAGGCGGGTGTTGAACTGCTCTTCCAGTTGCTTGATCTGAAAGGTGACCGCCGGCTGGGTCATGAAGAGGGCCTCGGCGGCGCGGGTGAAGGACCCATGTCGGGCGACGGCATGAAAAACCTGGAGGCGACGATCGGCCATGGCTGATAAACCCCGTTTATGGTAAGCGCTATTGGAGCACAACATTGACGGCGTCGCCATAAGTCATCACGACCTTCGTGGTATAAAGCGCGGTCCGTCAAATTCACCGAGCCTCCGTCGCCCGCGATGCCCTTCGGTTTCTACATGATCATGGCGGCGCAGTTCTTCTCTGCGCTGGCCGACAATGCCCTGCTCATCGCCTCCATCTACGTGCTCCGCGAGATGGCAGCTCCGCAGGAATACGAACCCCTCCTCAAGCTGTTCTTCACCCTCTCCTACGTGCTGCTGGCAGCCTTCGTGGGGGCCTTTGCCGACTCGATGCCCAAGTGGCGGGTGATGCTCATCAGCAACGGGATCAAGATCTTCGGCTGCTCGCTGATGTTTGCCGGGCTGCATCCGCTGGCCGCCTACGCGGTGGTCGGGCTGGGGGCGGCGGCCTACTCGCCGGCCAAGTACGGCATCCTCACCGAGTACCTGCCGCCTCGCCTGCTGGTGGTGGCCAACGGCTGGATCGAGGGCCTCACGGTGGGCGCGATCATCCTCGGCACCCTGGTGGGCGGCATGCTCATCAAGCCCAATTTCTCCCAGGCGCTCCTCGGCTTCGATTTCCCGCTGATCGACACCGGCGTCGACACCGTGCCCGAGATGGCCCTCAGCATCGTGGGCATCCTGTATCTGGCGGCGGCGCTGTTCAACCTCAAGGTGCCCGACACCGGGGTGGATCACAAGGTGCTCAAGAAGAACCCGGCCTACCTCATCCACGACTTCAACCACTGCCTGCGCCTGCTGTGGCGGGACAAGCTGGGGCAGATCTCCCTGGCCACCACCACCCTCTTCTGGGGTGCCGGCGCAACGCTGCAGTTCATCGTGATCAAGTGGGCCGAGCAGGCCCTGCACCTCGATCTGTCCAAGGCCTCGATGCTCCAGGGCGTGGTGGCGGTGGGCGTGGCGGTGGGCGCGGCGCTGGCGGCCAAGCTGGTGACCATGCGCGCCTCGGTGAAGGTGATCCCCCTGGGCATCGCGATGGGCATCATCGTAAACGTGATGATCTTCGTCACCGACATGGGCGTGGCGATGGCGTTGATGGTGCTGATCGGCGGGCTGTCCGGCTTCTTCGTGGTGCCGATGAACGCGCTGCTCCAGCACCGCGGCCACATCCTGATGGGCGCGGGCCACTCCATCGCGGTGCAGAACTTCAACGAGAACCTGTCGATCCTGGTGATGACCGGGCTGTACGCCCTGCTGATCCGCCTCAACTTCTCGATCGACACGGTGGTGGTGGCCTTCGGCCTGTTCGTGGCGGGCACCATGTACCTCGTCAAACGCCGCCACGAGGCCAACCAGCGCGAGTTCGACGCCGTGGCCACCCTCGACGAGAGCCTCCACCACTGACCCCGCGGCCGTGGCCGGCAGGCGGGTTTACTCGCTGCCGTCCAGCAGGCCGTGGGCCTCGGCGTGGCGGTACATCTCCAGCACGCTGGCCAGCCCGGTCTTCTGGCGGATGGCGGTCTGGTAGTTGGCCACCGTCTTGGCGCTGAGGAAGAGCCTGGCGGCGATCTGCTCCACGGTGCGCCCCGCCGCCAGCAGGCGGAAGATCTCGAATTCCCGCGGCGACAGCTCGACATGCGCAGCGCCGGCGTTTACCCGGGCCGCGGCCACGTCGTCCGACAGCGGCCGCTCGCCGCGGGCCACCCGGCGCACCGCGTCGATCAGCAGATCGGGCTCGCTGCTCTTGGTGAGGTAGCCGTCGGCGCCGGCCTTGAGGGCCTGGTCGACGATGGCCGGATTGTCGTGCATCGAGAACACCAGCACCCGGGGCGCCCCGTCCCGGGCCTTGACCCGGGCCAGGGTTTCCAGCCCGCCGCGGCCGGGCATCGACAGATCGAGCACCAGCACGTCGGCCCGGTGGGCGGCAAACCAGGCGCAGGCGGAATCGCTGTCGCCGAAATCCGCCACCACCTCCATATCCTCTTCCAGCTCCAGCAGGCGCCGGTAGCCGGTGCGCACCACCGCGTGATCGTCGGCCAGCACGACGCGCAGCCTGGCCGCCATCACGCCACCTCCGCGCCCAGGGGCAGGCGGGCGGTGAGTTGCAGGCCGACGCCGTTGTCGGCCGACCAGCACAGATGCGTCGACTTCCGATCATCGATAAGCACAGATACGCGCAGCGCGGGGCCGCCTGCGGATAGCGCAAGGGCCTGGGTGCTGAGCTGGCAAAGGGTTTCAAGCATGGTTCGGGGCAGCCGTAAGGCGGACGGATCGACGAGGAGGATGGGCGGCGCGACGACGCCGGCCACATCCTGCCAGTTTTCCAGCGCCGCGTGGAGCATCGGCTGCACCAGGGGCTGTGGATCGGTCGATTCGGCCGGGAGCCGGTGCTGGAGCACCCGCAGCCGGCGGTCGATGGCGGCGCCCTGGGCCTGCACGTCGCGGGCGGCGGCCTGAAGATCCGCCTGGCCGCCGCTCTTGCGCAGCAGGAAGGCGGCGTTGGCGCGCAGCGCCGTGAGCGCCTGCCCGATCTCTTCGTACAAGCCGGCCAGACCGCTGCTCATGGGCCGGCCCTCCGGTCACCGCCGGATAGCAACCGGGCGGCGGCGCTCACAGACTGTAGCGCAGGCCGACCCAGAAGGTCCGCGGCGCACCCGGCGCGTAGAAGGTGGAGCCGACCAGCGGATACTCGCCCCCCACCGGCGCGAACGGCCGGGCCACGAAGCCGCCCGACGAGGAGAAGGCGGTGGAGCCAAGCTGGGCCCCGGTGCTGTATTCCCGGTCGAAGAGGTTGTTGATCTGGCCGAAGAGCTGCATGCCCCGGGCCACGTCGTAGCGGGCGCCCAGGTTGGTCACCGCGTAGCCGCCGGAGCGGCCCGAGCCCAGGTAGTAGGTGCCGTCGGCCGCGTGGCGGTTGTTCTCGTTGCCGCGGGCGTAGCTGCCCGAGACGGCGATGAGGTCGGCGGTGAGCGCGAAGCTGGGGGTCACCTTCCAGTCGGCGGAGGTCTTGAGCACGTGGCGGGGAATCAGCGGGATGCGATCGCCCGGGCGGATGTCGATGGTGCCTTCCAGGCCGGCCCCTTCGCTGTTGGTGCTGTTGCCGGCGCCGCCGACGATCTCGGCGCTGCGGTAGGTGGCGTCCAGCAGGGTGTAGTTGAGGGCCAGGCTGACCGGGCCGACAAGCGTGCTGGCGCCGGCCTCGACGCCCTGGCGGCGGGTCTTGCCGAAGTTCTTGAAGTAGCCGTAGCCCAGCGCGTCGTCGGCCACGAAGAGGATGTCGTCCTGGTTCTCGGCGCGGAACAGGCCAAGGTTCCAGCGGGTCCTGGAATCGACCGCGCCGCGCAGGCCGAATTCCCAGGTCTTGGTGACCACCTGTTTGAGCGGCGGATCGCCGGCCATGGCGTTGGGCAGCTTGCAGGGGTTGTCCGGGTTGGCGCAGCCCAGCTCGATGGCGGTGGGGGTGCGGCTGCCCTCGCTGTAGCCGGCGTAGGCGCTCCAGGCTTTCGACGGGGTGTAGGTGATGCCGGCGGCCGGGTTGAAGCGGCTGAAGCTGTGGTTGCCGTCCAGCGAATCGGCACCGCCGCCCGGATTGAGCAGGTCGCGGTTCTTGACCTGGGTGCGGTTGTAGCGGCCCGACAGGGTGGCGTGCCAGCGCTCGGTGATCGACAGGGTGTCGGTGGCGAAGAGGCTCCAGGTGCGGGTGCGGCCGTTGAGATTGACCCGCGAGTCGAGGGCCGTCTCGCCGGCGCCGGCGTTCTGGCTGCCGTCGGCCCAGGCGTCCACCGGGGTCACGCTGCGGTCCGGGTTGAGGTAGCCGTACTGGCCGCTCTGCTGGAAGTTGAGGTTGCTGTGGTCGTAGGCGGCGCCGGCGATGAAGAGGTTCCTGCGCCCGTCGAAGCTGCCGCTGTGGCTCACCTGCCCGGACAGGCCGAAGTTCTCCTGGTCGGTGCGGGTGCGGTTGATGAGGCCGGTGCACTTCTCGTTGGGCTCGTCGGCCAGGATCGCATTGGCGATGCAGCGCCAGTAGGGGAAAGGCGTGTTCGAGGCGTTGGCGCCACTGGTGGGGAAGCCGCTGTAGCCGGCCCCGGTAAGCGCGGCCCGCTCGGCGGCGCTGGGCTGGTACACCGACTGGTCGAGGGCACCCTCGTTCACGTCGCCGTTGGTGGTGGCGGTGTTGATCTTGCGGTAGTAAACGTTGCCCGACAGCATCAGCGCGTCACTCAGGCTGTGGCGGCCGGTGAGGTTGAGGAACAGCGAGCGGTTCCGGGTGATGTCCGGCTGGGTGTAGATGCTGCTGTAGTCCTGGGCGAGGAGCCGGCTCTCCTGCAGGCCGTTGCCGTTGAGCTTGTTGTCGGCGTAGGCGATGGAGAGGTCGAGGTCGGTGCGGGCGTCCTGCCAGCCCAGCTTGCCGAAGAGCTGGCGCACGTCCGACGGCGAGTTGGTGCGCCAGCCGCTGTCCCGATAGAGGTTGCCGGCGAAGAACCACTCCAGCCCGTTGTCGTCGTTGAAGCCGCCGTGGGTGAACTCCAGCGAGCGGCGGCTGTTGCTGCCGGTCGTCAGCTGCACCG
The DNA here is from genome assembly GCF_041904905.1 of Zoogloea sp. GTDB lineage: Bacteria > Pseudomonadota > Gammaproteobacteria > Burkholderiales > Rhodocyclaceae > Zoogloea. The sequence continues at coordinate 10,093 of NZ_JAYRMI010000073.1, forward strand.
TCGAGCCCGGGTGGGTGCGGCCTTCCTTGGTCTGCAGCGCCAGCGCGCCGCCCAGGGTGTTGAGGCCGAACAGCGGGTTGGAGCCCGGCATCAGGTTCATCGAGGCGATCGCCGCCTTGGGGATCAGATCCCAGCTCACCACGTCGCCGAAAGGCTGGTTGATGCGCACGCCGTCGAAGTACACCGACAGGCCCTGGGGCGTGCCCAGCAGCGGCGAGGCGGTGTAGCCCCGGTAGTTCACGTCCATCTGGAAGGCGTTGCCCTGGGTCTCGTTCACGTGCACGCCGGAGAGGCGGCGGTTCATGTAGGCCGAGACGTCGCTCACCCCGCTGGCGTCAAGCTCCCGCGCGGTGACGGTCTGCACCGGGGCGGCGATCAGCGGCAGCGGCAGGTCGAGGCCCGGCAGTGGGGTCTGGCCGACCACCGTGACTTCGGGCGTGACGACGGTCGCCGGCTCGGCGGCCGCGCCCGCAGCAAGGGGAAAACCGGCGGCGATGGCGAGCGCCAGGGGCGTGAGGGCGGGGAATCGGGATGCGGCGGGGCGAAGCATGGGTGGAAGTCTCCGTTATCGGTGTTTTCCGCCAGCGTACGCACGCGCCGCTGCCCGCACCATGGGAGAAGTTCCCGCGCTATCCCGCCGCCACGCCGGGCCGGTATCATCGGCACCCTTTCCTCTTCCGGCCTCACCCTGCCATGACCGACACCCCCACCGTCCTCGCCCGCCGCGACATTGCCGATTCGCTCCTGATGGAGGGCCGCTTCGACGAGGCGCTGGTCATCCTCACCGACGAGATCCTGCCCCACTTCGCCGAAACCGGCGACACCCGCGAGAAGGCCATCACCCAGGGCCGCATCGCCGACGTGCTGTTCGCCCAGGGCCAGCTCGACGAGGCCATGGCCCTGCAGGCCGAACGGCTGCCGGCGGTCACCGAAATGGGCGACGACGAGGGCCTCGCCCATGTGTTGTTCTCGATGGCCCACATCCGCCTCGCCCGGGGCGAGCACGAGAGCGGCAACCTGCAGCAGATCTACGAGGAACTCGCCCAGGCTTTCCAGCTCAGCTGCCAGCACGGCCAGCCCGACGCCATCGGCGGCATCGGGCTGCTGCTGGTGCAGGTGCTAGCCATGGGCGGCCTGCGCGACGACGCCCTGGACACCCTGAACGTGGTCGAGGACGCCTTCACCACCCTGCGCGACACCGACAGCCTCGCCCGCGTGCGCGACCTGCGCGGCATGCTCGAAGGCTGAGCATCGACGCCACGCGGGCGTCAGCCCTGGGCCAGCGCCCGGCATCTGGGGCAGATCGCCCCGATCTCCACCTCCTGGCTTTCAAGCCGATGCCCGGCCGCCACCAGGCTCGCCGACAGGGCGCGGATCGCCGCCTCGTCCTGTAGCTCCGTCACTCCGTTACAGCGGGGACAGACGAGGAACAAGGCGGCCATCTGCGCCTGGTGGCACTGCTGGCTGCAGGCCACGAAGAGGTTCATCCGCCCGATCTTGTGGGCCAGCCCCTGTTCGATCAGGAAATCCAGCGCCCGATACACCGTCGGCGGCGACGCGCCGGGCTTGTCGGCCTTGATCCGCTCCAGCAGATCGTAAGCCTTCAAGCCACCGGGGTGGCGGAGCAGCATCGCCAGCACCATCCGGCGGATCGGCGTGAGGCTCGCCCCGCGCGCCCGACAACCTGCCTCCGCCCGGTCCAGGGCGGCGGCTTCATCGACGGCGGTCTCAACAGTGGTATGGGTCGTATTCATCGACGGCGCTTGGTATCGTATTTGCAATGTTATAACATTGCATTTTGAGCAGTCTGGGCAAACGCTTCCGATGTTAACCCGTCTCGAGCGCACTTCGAAGCGCCGTTGCGTGCCACCTGCGGCACCCCCCCCTCAATCTCGCGAGCCCACCGGGGCCTGGACGCTGCATTCCCCCGGCCGCAGGAAGCCCTCTTCCCGAGCCCGCCAGCGACGGGCATCGCCCGCATCGAGCCTCGTGGCGCCAGCCCAGCCCGCAACCTGCCCAGGGGGCGCGACGCATCCGCCACACCCCCGCAGCTTCACCCGAAGCCCCCAGCCATGAATGCACGCCACACCCCTGCCGACCGCCACACGATCTATAGCCCGGCGCCGGCCGCGCTCATCGACATCTTCGAGCCCGAGGTCCAGCTCGCCATCTGGCAGCGCCCGGCCGATCCGGCCATCGCCGCCTACCTCGACACCAACCGTCACCAGTTGGGTAGCGGCATGCGCACCCGCCTGGCCCTTGGCGAGCAGCCCGATCTCTCCGACCTGCCTGCCGGCGCCGGCCGCGACGCCCTCGCACGCGACATGGCCCGGCTCGCCGAACTGCTGGGCGACCTCCTCGACTGCCCGCAGATCGCACTCCGCCTCGAGGTCATCACCGGGGCCATGTGCCCCCGCCTCCATGTGGACCGGGTCGGCATCCGCCTGCTGTGCACCTATCGCGGCCCGGGCACCGAATGGATCGCCGATGCCGGTGCGGACCGCAGCAAACTGGGCAGCGGCTCGGGCGGACTGCCCGATACGCACTCCGGCCTGTTTGGGCCGGACACCCGTGTCGAAACCATCCCGGCCTTCGCCGTCGCCCTCCTCAAGGGCAGCCTGTGGCAAGGCAACGGCGCGCGGGGCGTGATCCACCGCTCGCCGGCCGTCGTCCCCCACGATCGGCCGCGGGTGATCCTCGCCCTCGACGGGATCTGGTAGTCCCCGCGCCGGCATGGCGCGACGACCAAGGCCGACGCTCGCCGGTCAAGCATCCACCCGCGGCCTCGTGGCGTCGCCCTGCGCCGTTGCGGGTGCCGACCCACCGGTCATCGCCAGCACGCCGATGACCTGCATGCCGACGTGTGCGGCGCAGCATCTTGACGCGCGATGGCACCATCAATAAAATAGCAATCATTCTCATTTGCAACTACAGCACCAGCATGCTGCGACGTTGCAAGACCCAGCCAGCCAGCGCCACCCCTCAGGCCATGACGCAAGCCAGCCAGGAACCATCCGACTGGAGATCGACATGACTGCCGCCCCGCTGGCGTCGCCGCCGGCCGACCCGCCTGCCCACCTCGGCCTGCCCCATCCGCAGGCGCCCTCCACCCTGCGCCGCAACGGCGCAGGCGTTGGCGTGGCGGTGCTCCTGCACGGCGCGCTGCTGGCAGGGCTCACCATCGCCGTCGGCCCGCTCCAGCCACCGCTCACGCCGCCCCAGGCCACCATCGCGGTGAGCCTGGCGACGCCGGAAGCCCCCGCGCCCAAGCCCGCGCCCCAACCCCGGCCGCAGGTGCAACCGAAGGCCCCCACGCCCACCCCAAGAACGCCGCAGACGCCCGCCCCCCAGGCGCGCGCCACCGACAAGCCGGCGATCGCCGCGGCGCCGGTGGCCAGCAACACCGCCGAGACCAGCGCCGCCCCCGCGCCTACCGCGCCACCGACCCCAACCGCACCGGCCGCCCCGGTGGCCGTGGCGCCGCCGCGTTTCGACGCGGCCTACCTCTCCAACCCCCTGCCGCCCTACCCCAGCGCCGCCAAGCGCATGGGCGAGGAAGGCCGCGTGCTGCTGCGCGTGCAGGTGGGCGCAGACGGCAGGCCCACCGACGTCACCGTCGTCAAGAGCTGCGGTTTCCCGCGGCTCGACGAAAGCGCCCGCGACACCGTGCTGCGCAGCTGGCGCTTCGTGCCCGCCCGCCAGGGCGACCAGCCGGTGGCCGGCGCGGTCAAGGTGCCCATCGACTTCACTTTAACTTCCGCCTCCTGAAAGGAACCTCCATGAACGAATCCACCTTCAGCCTGGCCCATATCTGGGCTCAGGGCGACGGCGTCGCCCACGCCGTGGCCGCGATGCTGGTCCTCATGTCGCTGGCGTCCTGGTCGGTGATCCTCGTCAAGGCCTGGCAACTCATCGCCCTGCGTCGCATGAGCGCGGGCGCCAAGGCCTTCTGGCACGCCACCAGCTTCGAGGCCGGCATGGCCGCCCTCGCCCCCCGCGCCGCCGACAACCCCTTCCACGATCTGGCCCACCGCGGCACCGAGGCGGTGAGCCACCACGCCCACCACCGGGACGAGCTGCACGGCGTGCTGGGCCTGAACGACTGGGTCACCAGCACCCTGCGCCAGTCCATCGACGACACCACCGGCCGCCTCCAGTCCGGCCTGTCGATCCTCGCCTCGGTGGGCAGCACCGCGCCCTTCGTCGGGCTGTTCGGCACGGTGTGGGGCATCTACCACGCGCTGGTGGGCATCGGCGCCGCCGGTCAGGCCACGCTCGATCAGGTCGCCGGCCCGGTGGGCGAATCCCTGGTGATGACCGCCGGCGGGCTGGCGGTGGCGATCCCGGCGGTACTGGGCTACAACGCCCTGGTGCGCGGCAACAAGGAGATCCTGGCGCGGCTCAAGCACTTCGCCCACGACCTTCACGCCTACCTCGTCACCGGCGGCCGGGTGCGCAAGGCCAGCGCCAGCCTGCACCCGCTGCCCGCCCGCAAGGAGGCATGATGAGCTTCGGAACCAGCGATTTCGACGACGACGGCGAGGTGATGTCGGAGATCAACATGACGCCCCTGGTGGACGTGATGCTGGTGCTGCTCATCATCTTCATCATCACCGTGCCAGTCATCAACCACGCGGTGAAGCTGGAGTTGCCCAAGGCCAGCAGCCAGCCGGAGCAGATCAAGCCCGAGAAGGTTCAGGTGTCGATCAAGGCCGACGGCAGCCTGAGCTGGAACGGCGAGAGCGTTGCCGCCGACGCCCTGGAGCCGCAGCTCGCTGCCGCCGCGCGCCGCGAGCCCCAGCCGGAGATCCACCTGCAGGTGGACCGCCAGACCCAATACGACCACGTGGCCCAGCTGCTCTCCGCCGCCAGCCGCCACGGCCTGGCCAAGGTGGCCTTCGTGACCGACCCTGGCGGCAAGTAGCCCCCGCCAGGATGAAACAATCGGGGCTGGATTGTTGCGATTGTTGCAACAATCCAGCCCCGGGCTACGTTGACGCCGGCGCCAGCGTCAGTGGTGCGCCATCTCCGGCACAGCGGCGTCCGCGCCCACCGAGCGCTCGCCGGCCCACAGCGACACCCGGTTGCGGCCGTTCTGCTTGGATTCGTAGAGCGCGTTGTCGGCCTGGTCGATGAGTTCGGCCGGGTCTTTCGCCCCGTTGCGGATCGACGCCACACCGAAGCTGGAGGTGATCCGGATGCCGGGGATCTCCCGCACCGCGGCGCCCGCGTTGCTCTCGATGGCCAGCCGCAGGCGCTCGGCCACCTCCACGGCTTGGGCGGCGGTGGCGCCGGGCAGCATGATGCAGAACTCCTCGCCACCGTAGCGGCACAGCATGTCCACCTCGCGCAGGTCGGTGCCCAGGCACTTGGCCACCGACTTGATGACCTGATCGCCCACCGCGTGACCGTAGCGGTCGTTGAAAGATTTGAAGTGGTCGATGTCGCTCATGATGCAGCACACCTCCTCGCCCTCCACCTTCAGCTGCGCGTAGAGCGGGTCGGCCGCGCCGAAGAAGGCCCGGCGGTTGAGGCAGCCAGTCATCGGGTCGCGGGTGGCGAGGCGGTGGAGTTCCTCGTTCTGGCGGCGGATCTCCTCCTTCGATGCCTCCAGATCCACCAGCGTCCCGAGCAGCTGGTCGTTGATCCGGTGCAGCATGGTCACGTCCGAGAAGTTGACCAGGCAGCCGCGCAGCCGGCCGTGGCCGTCCAGGATCGGCGAGCAGCCGACGATGGCGCGCAGGGGTTCTTCTTCGCCCGGGCGGGCCACCTCGAGGGTCTGGTCCCCCGCGTTGCTGCGGGTCTCCATCGCCGTCACCCACGGGTAGGGGTGCTCCGGCGTGGCGTGGAAACCCTCCACCAGCCAGGTGAGTTCGGTCACCGCGCGGCCGGTCATGTCCTCGTGGGCTTCCGGGTGAAGCTGGCGGAAGGCCTTGTTGGCCAGCACCACGCGGCCCTGCTTGTCGAGCACCAGCACGCCTTCAGCCAGGGTGTCGAAGGCGGTGCGCACCCGGTCGGGAATCGCCTTGGCCGGATCGAGGTATTCCAGCACCCGGCGCAGGTAGAGGTAGAAGGCCAGAAACCCGCCGACGGTGATGGCGAGCATCGCCACCAGGGTGGGATAGGTGAGCCACTCGCCCAGGGTTTCGGGCAGCACCGGCTTGAAGACCAGCTCCACCTCGCCCCAGGGTTTGTCCTCGGCGTACACCGGCACGCGCACCTGGGTCAGGGTGGATGAGCCGTCTTCCGGCGGGTGCCACCGGGTGCCGTGGTCGCCGGCCGCCGCGACGATCAGCCCGCCCTGCTGGCGAACGGCCAGGGATAGCGCGTCGGGGTTGCGCTCGATCACGCTGTCGAGGGTGCTCTGGAGCGTCTTCACGTCGCCGGTCTGGAGCAGCGTGGCGGCCTGCACCGCCAGGCTCTCGCTGATCTGCTGGCGCACCTGGCGGGCCAGCGCGGTGCGGTCGGGGATCAGGCCGAACACCAGATCGGCAGCCGTCAGCAGCGTGACCAGCAGCGCCACCAGCCCCAGCGAGATGCGGGCCACCGGGTTGAGGGAGGGAAGGTGCAGCTTCACCCGCGGGCTCCCCCGCCGTCCTGCTCGCCGAACACATCGGCGGCCGCTTCTTCGTCCCGTGCCATCTCGTCATCCATCAGTTCGCCCCAGTCGTCCTCTTCCTCGTCTTGCGGGCCCAGCACCGGCAGCGGGTCGAGGCTGCGCCAGGCCGGCGCGGCCATCAGCAGGCTGGCCACCAACCCGCCGGCCCGGGTGGCCCACCAGACAGCCCCCACCGAGAGGGCAACGCCGGAAAGCTCGACGGCGTTGAGCACTACCCGCACGTCGGCGTAGGCGTCGTCGCCCAGCGGCGGCACCTTGGTCTTCTCGATGGCGGCCTGACGCGCAGCGGCGGAGCCGGTGCCGCTCTGGTGAAGGTCGGCGGTGCCGAGCATGAACTCCATCAGCGGCTTGTCCAGCGCCGCACCGAGGGTCAGGGTGACCGGCCCGGTGCGGAGCTTGACGAGGTTGTTTTCGGCCGCAAACCGCCGTACATGAGCCTCACCTTCAGCGCCTGCCGTGTGGGCTGCGATGGGCTTGTCCGCTTCGGCCAGCAGCGTTCCGCCGGAACCAGCCCCGCTGCCGCCTGCGGTCGTCCCGCCAGGGGCCGGCGGCACGGTCGTCGCGGGGATCGTCGGGGTGGCGGGGGTGGTCGCGGCCGGCTTGATCGACGGCACCGGGGGCGTGACGACGGGGGGCTCGACCGGCTGGGTCGGGCCCGAGCCACCGGTGCCGCTGCCGCCGGGTGCGGGCGGCATCAGCACGCCGGTGCCGGAGTAGGACACGCTGGCCGCCATCGGGGCGCCGTCGGCCAGCCCGTCGGTGGGGTGCAGGGTGATCTGGGGCAGGTCGACGATGCTGGCGTGAACGAACACCACCTGCCCGGCGGCAAGCTGGGTGTAGCTGAACTGGCCCACCGCCACGCCGGGCGCGGAGGCGAGCTCGAAGTGGCCGTGGCTGACGGCATCCACCACGAAGCGCAGATCGCCCGCCGCCGAATCCACATCCGCGGCCGTCACCGCGCCGGCGGCGAGGACGGTGCTGCTGCCCTGCACGATCTGCAGATCGGCGCTGCGCATGGCGGGGGCGTCGTTGACCGGCCGCACGGTGAGGCTGACGGCAACCGCCGCGCTGGCGGCGCTCCCGTCGCTGCTGCGGTAGGTGAAGCTGTCGGTGCCGTACCAGTCGGCATCCGGGGTGTAAACGAAGCTGCCGTCCGCCGCGAGGCGCAGGCTGCCATGGGCCGGGCCCCCGACCAGCAAAGCGGACAGCGGGTCGCCATCGACGTCGACGTCGTTGGCCAGCACGCCGGGGCCGACAACCGCGAGCGGGGTGTCCTCGTCGAGGGTGTAGCCCTCGCTACCCGCCACCGGGGCGTCGTTGACCGGGCTGACGTCGATGTGCAGCCGGTGGGTGCCGGCCTCGGTATCCACCCCGCCATCGAAAGTGCCGCCATCGTCCCGCACACGGAACGCCAGGCTGGCGTAGGCCGCGCCGTTCTCGTCGGGGAGCGCCGCAAAGCGCAGACGGCCGGCGGCGATGTCGGCCGCCGCAATCCACTGCCCGTCCGCCACCGCAACGCCGTCGAGGCTGAGGCTGCCGCGCGTCGGCGCAGCAAGCACCTGCACCGCCGCCAGGCCATTGGGGGGGCTATCCAGCGGATCGGCAAAACCGAAATCGGCCAACGCGAAAACATGGGTCGCGTCCTCGGCCACTGCCACGCGTCCATCGCGGCCCTGAGGCATCTCGTTGCGGTTCACCACCGCAACCGTCAGCGCAACCGTTGCGGTCCGGCCGCCGTCGCTCACCTGGACGGTGACGTTGTAGACGTTGTCGGCGCCGGCGTCGGTGGGCGACTCGTAGTCGGGGGCAGCGATGAAGCTCAGCGCGCCGGTGGCGCTGTTGATGGAGAACTTGGCCGCATCGGCGCCGCCGACGATGCTGTAGCTGAGGGTTTGCGCCGGCAGGTCGGCGTCGGTGGCCGTCACGGTGAGGACGGCCGTGGTGTTCTCGGCGACGTTCGCCGTGGCGCTGCTGGTGATCGTCGGGGTGTTGTCGTTCACCGGCGTCACCGTGACGGCGATGGTCTGGGTGCTGGTGAGGCTGCCGTCGCTGACCTGGACGGTGACGTTGTAAACGTTGTCGGCGCCAGCGTCGGTGGGGGCTTCGTAGTTGGGTGCGGCGGCGAAGACGAGGGCGCCGGTGCTGGCGTTGATGGAGAACTTCGCCGCATCCGCGCCGCCGACGATGCTGTAGCTGAGGGTCTGAGCCGGCAGGTCGGCATCCGTGGCGGTGACGGTCAGCACCGCGGTGGTGTTCTCGGTGACGTTGGCGGTGGCGCTGCTGGTGATCGCGGGGGTGTTGTCGTTGACCGGCGTCACCGTGACGGCGATGGCCTGGGTGCTGGTGAGGCTGCCGTCGCTCACCTGCACCGTGACGTTGTAAACGTTGTCGGCGCCGGCGTCAGTGGGGGCTTCGTAGTCCGGGGCAGTGACAAAGCTCAGGGCGCCAGTGCTGCTGTTGATCGAGAACTTGGCCGCGTCGGCACCGCCGACGATGCTGTAGCTGAGGGTCTGAGCCGGCAGG
>NZ_JAYRMI010000074.1:0-18812 GCF_041904905.1 Zoogloea sp.
AACCGACGCTTGCCAGCACCCCGAGAAACAACCACTCTTGAACCCCCGAAGACGTCCCTCAGAGACGATTCAAACTGGCTCCTATATGCCGGTCAGAGGTGGCTCTATTGTGGCGGTCAGTGACACCTTGTGCAGAACCCGCACGCGCTTCGGATTGGCGGGGTCTTTGCGGTTCGTCGTGCCAGGCAGGCGCAGCACCGATGCCGCGTCCGTCGTGCGGCTGGGGTCAGCCAGGAAGTTCAGGTTCTGACAAAGTAGCTTGAGTCTCCTAGTAGTGGCCTCCCATGGCCCCCGGGTTATGGCTTCCTCCAATGCCCAATAAACGTGCAGGCCGTTGCCGCTATCCACGATCCACGTGGGCGAGGGCAGGCCGGCGGCCTTGCCGAAGTCCTTCAGAGCCTGCGCGGCCCCCCGCTTCGTGGGGTAGCCTGCCCCCTTGGCGGCCTTGTCCGCCCCGCAGTCGATGTCGAGCCAGAAGGACTTGACCCGCTCCACGTTCTCCTTCACGCGGTGTCGGCGCTTGCCGTCCGGGCTGGTGATGTAGGGTTCCGCGTAGGTGGCGCAGGCGAAATAGACCGTCTTGCCTTGGGCGTCCTGTTCGGTGGCCTTGGCGATCAGTTCCGCATCGTTGGCGCAGGCGTGGTGGCGGCCATCGGGCAGGGTGAAGGCGAAGCGGATACCCTCATGCGGCAGGATGGAGTCGAGGAACTCGGCGGGGGCGTATGCATCCCCCTTCGTGCTCATGCAGCCTCCTTCCCGCTCACCTTGTGGGCGGCCATCCAAGCATCCAGTTCGCTGCGCACGTACCAGACCATGCGGGTGCCCGCCTTGTAGAACGGCACGCCGTGGCGGCCGGTCATGGCGTCCTGCGCCAGGAAGGTCTTGCTCACACCCAGGTACTCCGCCGCTTCCTTGCGGTTCATGCGGTCGCCCTGCATGCGGGGCATGGGTTGCTGCGTCGTTACTTCGTGCATCGCGGTTTCCTCTTGGGATACGGGAAAATCCCCGCGATACGTATTCTCTGCATGACGATGCGCAGCGCAACTAGCTGATTTTTATCAGAACGTGCCGTGATGCAGCATGTGCTAACATGTTGGCATATGTGCTGGATTTGCTATTTTGTAATAGTTTGTAACAGGCCCCGCCGGGCCTGTTTCTCCCACGCTTACCCCAACTTACGGGCCAAATCCTCCGCCTTCGGGTGGTAGTACCGGCGCAACATCCGCACGTCCTGATGTCCGCTCACCGCTGCAAGCTCCACGATGTTAGGCAGCTTCTCGGCGAGGGCCGTAACGGCGATGTGGCGCAGGTCGTGGAAGTGGAGGTCAGACAGCATCCGTTCATCCTTGCCGCCTTCCGCCTCGTACCGCTTGCGGGCGCGCTCCACGGCGCGGATGAAACCCAACTTCACCGCATTGGCCGTGATCGGGAAGACCGGGCCACGGAGCGCGCGGGGCAGGGCGCGCAGCACCTCAGCCGCTGCATTGGATAGCGGCACGTCGCGGCTATGGCCGTTCTTCGTGTCGGTCAGGTGGGCTACGCGGTCAGCAAGGCGGATGTTCTCCCAGCGCAGCGCCAGAAGTTCCCCACGGCGCATGGCCGTGGCCAAGGCGAGCTGCACCAGCGGGCGCAGCAGGGGATTGGCGCACCCGTCCCCAAATCGCCCATCCTCCCCTCGTGCTGCCGGCGCTAGGGCTTGGAGAAGTCGGGCTTCCTCACCGTCGAGGAACAGCCTGTTTCGTGCGTTCTTGGAGGTCGGTAGGCGCATCGCCTCAATCGGGTTTGCCAGCCCTTCGAAGCTCCATTCCTTCCGGGCCACGTTGAACAGGTTCGAGATGATCGCCAGTTCGAGGCGCACCGTTGCCGCTGCCGCACCGTCCTTGAGCCGCGCACCCCGGTAGCCCGCGAAGTCCGAAGCCTTGAGCGTGCCCAGGGCCTTCTGCGCGAGCTTGTGACGCTTCCACTTGGCGATGCGCACCCGTTCGGTGTCGGCACCCTTCTTGCCGCTGGTGATCTCCGTCTCATACCGGCGCAGGGCATCGGCCAGCGTCGTTTGCATGGACGCCGATTGGTCGGCCCAGGTGCCGGAGTCCATGGCGCGTTCTTCCTGTCGCGCCCACTTCTCGGCGTCCTTCTTGAGGTCGAAGGTCTTGGACTGCTGGGGGTAGCCCTTGCGCTTGATGATCGCCTGCCAGCGGCCGGCGCGTTCTCGGATCGTAGCCATTTTCCTGTCTCGGGTGACAGGAAGGTGACGCACGAAGGACAGGTTGTTCGGAACTCCTTGCAGGACGGGGCTTTTCAGCTGACAGAACCTTGGATTGTGATTCCAGGTGTCACCGGTTCGATCCCGGTATGTCGCCCCAGCAACATCGCAGAAAGCCCCGAGCAATCGGGGCTTTCTGCTTTTCTGCGTGCCGTGGGCGCGCTGGCTCGCGCCTCCGGCTCAGGCTTTTCCCTCCGACTCCAGTTCCTTGATCCGCCGGTAGAGCGTGCGTTCGCTGATGCCCAGGCGGGCGGCGAGGGTCTTGCGCGATCCGCTGTGGCTGCGCAGGGCGGCGGCGATGTCCTCGTCGCTGGGGCCGGCCTCGGGCGGCCGGGCGGTGGCCCGTTCGGCCTGGCCGGTGGGGGGGGCGGGCTGGAGCAGCTCGTCGGGCAGGTGCTGGCGCTGGATGGTGTCGCCGTCGCACAGCAGGCTGGCCCGTTCGAGGATGTTGCGCAGCTCCCGCACGTTGCCCGGGTAGGCGTAGTCGAGGAGGCTGGCGAGGGCGTCGGGGGCGATGTGCAGCTTGCGATCCGGCGCCACCCGGGCGAGCAGGGCCTCGGCGAGCAGCGGGATGTCGTCGCGACGGCTGCGCAGGGGCGGCAGGACGATGGGGAAGGCGTTCACCCGGTAGAACAGATCCTGGCGGAACTGGCCGGTCTCGACCAGGGCCTTGAGCGGCCGGTGGGTGGCGGAGATCAGGCGGATGTCGGCGCGGATCAGCTCGGTGCTGCCCACCCGGCGGTAGGTGCCGGTTTCCAGCAGGCGCAGCAGCTTGACCTGCATGGTGAGCGGGATGTCGCCCATCTCGTCGAGGAACAGGGTGCCGCCGCTGGCCGCCTCGACCAGCCCGATCTTGCGCACGTTGGCGCCGGTGAAGGCGCCCTTTTCGTGGCCGAACAGTTCGCTCTCGAACAGGGTTTCGGTGAGCCCCGAGCAGTCGACCGCCACGAAGGGCCGGTCGGCGCGCCGGCTGGCGTCGTGGATGGCCTTGGCGACCAGCTCCTTGCCGGTGCCCGATTCGCCTTGCAGCAGCACGGTGGCTTCGGACGGCGCCACCCGGGCGACCAGTTCGAGCATGGCCCGGAAGGACTGGGCGCGGCCGATCAGGCCCCGGTCGTCGGCCAGCCCGCGGGCCACGGGCAGGGGCTCCAGCTTCTCGATGAAGTAGGCGATCTCGCCCTGGGCGTCGCGCAGCGGCGAGAGTTCGATGTTCTCGTAGCTCTCGCCAGCCGAGGTGTGGTGGAGGTGGACCACCCGCTCCCGCTGGCCGGACACCAGGCTGCGGGCCAGCGGGCAGGATTCGCCGGCCTGGTCGCAGGGCACCGGGTAGCGGTGGGAGACTTCGTAGCACTTGCGCCCGATTAGGTCGTCCGGCCGCCCGCTGTTGGCCCGGTAGGCGGCGTTGGCGGCCAGGATGCGGTAGCTGCGGTCGCACAGGATGTGGGGCTCGGGCAGGGAGTCGAGGAAGGACACGAGTTCGGGCCGGGGGGGGGCGCTGGGGGTCTTGGGGGTGGTTCTGCCAGGGAGACTGCCAGATGCTGTCATGGCGGTGTCGGGCGGTCAATCGGGATTGCGGCGATGGCCGGATCGGAGGCGAGGGGGGCTGGCAGTCCCGGCTGTCATGGCAGGGGCGTTGGCAGATGCCTTGGCAGCCGCGGGGCCGGCGGCGGGTCGGGCGAATTCATCAAGGCCTTGATTTTCATGGGGGTCGTGTTGCTTGGTGGGGCTGGCACGGATGTTGTTATGGCCTGCTTGGTATCACAGAGGCTGCGTTTGTCCCGCAAGCCCCCCAACGGAGAGAACCCCATGAACAACAAGACCCTGTCCCCCGCCGGCTGCAGTGCCGACGCCCCGTGCAACCCCTCCCGCCGGAGCCTGCTGATCGCCACGGCGGGTGCCGGCGGCGCGCTGGCCGTGGGGGCGGCGGTGCCCTTCGTCGCCAGCCTCACCCCGTCGGAGCGGGCCAAGGCGGCCGGCGCGCCGGTGGAGGTGGATATCGACAAGCTCGCCCCGGGCGAGATGATGGTGGTGGAGTGGCGCGGCAAGCCGGTGTGGATCCTGCGCCGCACGCCGGAGATGCTGGCGGCGCTGGCCAAGGCCGAGCCGAATCTGGCCGATCCGGGGTCGGCGGTGGAGGCCCAGCAGCCCGAATACGCGCGCAACGCCCACCGCTCCCTCAAGCCCGAGCTGTTCGTGGCGGTGGGCATCTGCACCCACCTGGGCTGCTCGCCGTCGAGCGCCTTCCAGGCCGGCAACCCGGCCCTGGGCGCCGATTGGCCGGGCGGCTTCCTGTGCCCCTGCCACGGCTCCACCTTCGATTTTGCCGGGCGGGTCTTCAAGAGCAAGCCGGCGCCCACCAATCTGGAGGTGCCGCCCCACAAGTATCTGTCGGATGCGCGCCTGCTGATCGGCGCGGACGACAGCGGCGCGGCCTGAGCGGAGGCCTGACATGGGCAGGCACGATCTGGGTCACCCGGCGCCGCATCACCCCGACCCGGGCTTCCGCATCCTGTCGCTCATCACCGGCGGCGTGCTGGCGGTGTTGCTGCTGCTGTTTCCCCGGGTGGCGCTGAACCGCTGGGGCGAGGCCGACCCGCTGGCGGCGGGGCTGCTGCTGTGGGCGATGAGCGCCGGCTTCGCCAGCGGCCTGGGCCTCGCGCCGGCGCCCCGGGCGGCTCGCGGCCTGCTGTCGAGCGGGGCCTGCCTGCTGGCGCTGGTACTGTCCGTGATCCAGATCGTCACTCACTGAAGGCGTTGCGATGTACTTCCGGCAATTCTTCGATCCCCGCTCTGCCGCGATGAGCTACCTCGTGGCCGATCCGGCCTGCGGGCAGGCGGCATTCATCGACCCCAACCCCGATCCGTGCCAGGCCCTGGTGTTCCGGGCCCTGCTGGCGGAACGCCGGCTGGCGCTGGCGACGGTGCTGTTCACCCACGCCCACGGCGCGGCCCTCGACGGTCTGGCCGACCCCTACCCGGGGGCGACGGTCGTCGCCGGGGCGGTGCCCGGCAGCGGCGACTGTTTCCGGCAGGCCGTCGATGGCGAGGTGCTGCGGGTGGGCAACGAGGCCATCCGGGTGATCGCCACCCCCGGCCACACCGCCGCCAGCGTGAGCTACCTGTGGAACGACCGGCTGTTCTGCGGCGATGCCCTGGAGCTGGGCGGCTGCACCCTGGCCGAGACCGACGAGGGCGATCCGGGGCGGCTCTACGATTCGGTCACCGGCCGGCTGTTCGCGCTGCCCGACGAGGTGCTGGTGTTCCCCGGCCACGATTTCCACGGGCGCACGGTATCCACCATCGGCGAGGAGCGCCGCCGCAACCCCTTCTTCCTGGCCCGCTCGCGGGACGCCTTCGTGGCCGCCTTCCAGGCCCGCCAGCAGGCGGATCGCCGCCGCCCGGCCTTTGCCGCGGCGGTGCCGGCCAACCCCTGAACCCTCACCCCTCAACGGAGCCAATCCATGTCCCTCGTCATCACCGAAGGCTGCATCAACTGCGACGTGTGCGTGCCCGAGTGCCCGAACGAAGCCATCTCCCAGGGCGACGACATCTACCTCATCGACCCGGCCCGGTGCACCGAGTGCGTCGGTCACTTCGACGAGGAGCAGTGCGTGCAGATCTGCCCGGTGGATTGCATCGTCCATGACGAGGCCCATGCCGAGACGCGGGCCGAGCTGATGGCCAAGTTCGAGCGTCTGGCCGCCTGAGCACGATTTCGCCGCCCTCCGGCGGGCGATTTGCTACCCTTCGGGCAGGGAGCCCGAAGGAGGCCGGAGGAAGATGAAGCAGTCTGGAGTGCGTGGCCGGCTGGGCGCGCTTGCCGCCGTGCTGGCGGCGGTCGCGATGCCGGCGTCGGCGGTGAACAAGTGCGTGGCTGCCGACGGCAGCGTGACCTACACCGATGGCCCCTGCGCGGGTGGAAGCACCCAGGCCAAGCGGATCGAGACCCCGCCGCCGCTCAGTTACCGGGAGCAGCTGGAGGCCCGGCGGCGCAGCGAGCGGGTGGTGGACGACGCCCGGGCGCTGGAGGCGCGTCAGACCGCCGAGTGGGAGGCCCGCCAGCGTCGCCAGGAGGCCGAACGCGCCGCCGAGCTGGCGGCCCAGCAGCGTCAGGCCCGCCAGGAGACCCTGCGGGAGGAGCAGGAGCGCTGGGCAGTGACCCAGCCGGTGATCCGCCGTTACGTGCCGCCGATCCAGGTGGTGCCACCCAGGCCCATCGTCAAACCGCCCGAGCCGGAGCGCCCGCAGCCGGTGCGCCCCTATCCCTTCCGCTAATCGACCTTTACTTGAAGCGATACCGTTTCGCGGTTCGGTGTGGGTTTTTTGTATCGGATTGCGCCGGGCGCCTCAGCCTGCCCGGAGCTGCCCGGGGGGCGTGGCGGGGTCGAGCACCAGCAGGCGCACGGGCTGGTCGCCGTGGCGGGCGGCGTGGGCGAGGGCGGCCTCCACCGGGCCGGCCAGGTGGGCGTCGGCCAGCACGATCAGGGTGGGGCGGCGCGGCAGCCAGCGGGCCAGGGCCGGCAGGCGCGGCGCGTCGGCGGCCGTGAGCCAGGCATCGTCCCAGGGTTCGTCGGCGCGGCGGGGCAGGCACCACGCCAGCGGGCGCAGCTGCACGCCGATGCGGTAGAGGATGCCGCCCAGCCGGCTGCGCGCGTCCAGCTGGTGGTAGCCGGCGAGGCGATAGCCGAAGTGGCGCACGGCGGCGGCGTCGCTGGCGGAAACGCGGGCTGTGGCGAGGGGCGTCGGCACCGCCGGGCGGGCCCAGGGCAGCAGCGTTGCGCCGGTGCCGGCGCCCCGGGCGGCCCAGGCGGCAAGCTGGCCGGTGAGGGCCGGGTTGTCGCGGCGGTCGGCGGCGCCGTCGATGGGTGCCAGCGCGGTGTCGTCGTAACGCTGGCGCAGGCGGGGCAGGCGCGGCGCGATGGCCAGCGCCACGGCCGCGGCGAGGGCGGCGCTCAGCACGCGAAGCGGCTCCGCAGTTCGCCCAGGTTGAGTTCGTCGAGGATCGCCTCCAGGCGTTCCATGGCGTTCTTGCGAGGCTGGCCGGTGCGCCTGGCGACGATCAGCTCGTTCTTCATGGAGTGCTCCCAGCCCACGAGTTCGGTCACGGTGAGCTGGTAGCCGTGGGCTTCGAGCTGCAGGCAGCGCAGCACGTTGGTGAGCTGGCTGCCGAATTCGCGGGTGTGGATGGGGTGGCGCCAGATCTCGGAGAGGGGCGTCTTGCCGAAGCTGGCGTTCTTGTTCTTGCGCAGCACGCTGGCGACCTCGGCCTGGCAGCAGGGCACCAGCACCACGAACTTGGCCTCTTTGGCCAGCGCAAACTGGATGGCGTCGTCGGTGGCGGTGTTGCAGGCGTGGAGCGCGGTGACCACGTCGATGCGCTCGGGCAGCTGCGCGGAGCGGGTGGATTCCTCGACCGACAGATCGAGGAACTGCATCCGCGGGAAATCCAGTTTTTCGGCGAGGGCGCGGGAGCGCTCGACCAGCTCGCGGCGGGTCTCGATGCCGTACACCGTGCCGGCGTCCCGCGCCTTGAGGAACAGGTCGTAGAGGATGAAGCCCAGGTAGGATTTGCCGGCGCCGTGGTCGGCGAGGGTGAGCGCGCCGCCGGCGGCGATCACCTCGTCCAGCAGCGGCTCGATGAACTGGTAGAGGTGATAGACCTGCTTGAGCTTGCGCCGGCTGTCCTGATTGAGCTGGCCGTCGCGGGTGAGGATGTGGAGTTCCTTGAGCAGCTCGACGGACTGGCCCTCGCGGATCTCCGGGTGGCGGGCGGGCGCGGGAGGGGCGACGGGGCGGGGCTTAGCCATGGCGCTTGGTGTGGGCCATGCCCAGCGCGAGCCAGCCGGCGATGCCCATCTTGCGCAGGGTTTCCATGTTGCGCTCGTAGATCGTCTCGGCGTCGGGGAAGGCCTCGACGGCCTTGTCCAGGCTGGCCTCGCGGATCAGGTGCAGGGTGGGGTAGGGCGCGCGGTTGGTGTAGTTGGTGATGTCGTCGGGCTCGGTGCCCTCGAACTGGAACTGGGGGTGGAAGCTGGCGATCTGGATCACGCCTTCCAGGTCGTGCTCGGCCACGGCTTCGTCGGCGATCTGGTGCACGTCGTTGAAGTCGAGGAAATCGCCGAACAGCGTGGGGTGGATCAGGAGCGTGGTGTCGGTGACTTCGGGGTCGACCTCGGCCAGGTGGTCCAGCTCGCGGTCGAGGTCTTCGAGGAAGGCGTCGATGTGGCGGGCGTCGCTCACCACGATGCGCACCTGGTTCTTCACGTACACCGACTTGGCGAACGGGCAGAGGTTGAGGCCGATGACGGCCTTTTCGATCCAGTCGCGGGTTTCAAGAATGACGTGTTCGTGGTCCATGGGTGGCTTTCGGGCAGAGTTTCCTTCGAGGGTCGCCATTTTGCCCTGATAATGGCGGGTTTTCATTGATTCAACGCACGCCATGGCTATCCAGTGGTTTCCCGGACACATGACCTCCGCCCGCAAGAAGGCGGCGGAGAGCATGGAACGCATCGACGTGGTGATCGAGGTGCTCGACGCGCGCCTGCCCGAGGCGAGCAGCAACCCGATGATCCGCGAGCTGCGCGTCCATCGTCAGCGGCCCTGCCTGAAGATCCTGAACAAGGCCGACCTGGCCGACCCGGACGTCACCGCCCGCTGGCTGGCCTACTACAACGCCCAGAAGGGCGTGACGGCGGTGGCCCTGTCGTGCAAGAAACCCGGCGACGTGGCCAAGGTGGTGGGCCTGTGCCGGCCGCTGGCGCCCCACCGCAACGACCGCCTCAAGCCCCTGCGGATGATGATCATGGGCATCCCCAACGTGGGCAAGTCCACGCTGATGAATGCGCTGCTCAAGAAGAAGGTGGCCAAGGTGGGCGACGAGCCGGCCGTCACCAAGAGCCAGCAGGCGCTGGATCTGTCGCCCACCGCGTCGCTGATCGACACGCCGGGGATGATGTGGCCGAAGATCGAGTTCGATTCGGACGGCTACATGCTGGCGGCGAGCCACGCCATCGGCCGCAACGCGGTGATCGACGAGGCGGTGGCCAACTTCCTGGGCGACGTGCTGCTGGCCCGCTACCCGGCGCTGGTGGCGGCGCGCTACAGGCTGCCCGTGGACGGGCTGGACGGCCCGGGGCTGGTGGAGGCCATCGCCCGCCGCCGCGGCTGCCTGCTCAAGGGCGGCGGGCTGGACATCGAGAAGGCCTCGCTGATCCTGCTGCAGGATTACCGCGACGGCGCCATCGGCCGGGTGAGCCTGGAAGCGCCGGAAACCCGCAAGCGGATGCTGGAAGCCCACGCCGAGGCGATGGCTGCGAAGGCGGCGGCCAAGGCAGCCGGCGAGGACGACGGCGAAGACGAAGGCGCCTCGCCGGAGCAATGACGAAAGGTTTACGGAAATGCCCTGTCATCAATGTAAAATCGTGTAAAAAACCAATCGTTCCGGCAGAGAGGCTGGCGCTCAACCTTTGTTTCCAGGGGATTCCCATGTCGCTTCGCCGTTCGATTGCCCAACTTGGGTGCTTCTCGCTCATCATCGCAGCCGGCCCGGTCGTGGCGGGCAACCTGCTCGTCAATCCGGGGTTTGAAACCCAGCCGATCTCCGCGGCCTGGACATCCTTCGGCAATGTCGGGGTGCTCGCCGCCTCGGTGGATCAGCCCCACTCCGGCAGCTACGCCGTGTACAGCTACGGCCGCACCCAGAACTACGCCGGCCCGGCCCAGAGCCTCCTGGGCAAGCTCGTGCCCGGCGGCTACTACACCGTGACCGCCTGGGTGCGTCTGCCCGCCGGGGCGCCGCAGACCTTCACCCTCAACGTCAAGCAGACCGACGGCGCCGGCACCAAGTACATCCAGCTCGACTCGCTGAAGGTCGATCACAACCGCTGGGCCAAGCTCTACGGCCACTTCACCTACAACCCTACCGGCACCGTGAGCGCGCTGCAGCTCTACGTGACCGGGCCCGCGGCGGGCGTCGACTTCTACCTGGACGACGTGGCCTTCGACACGCCGCTCGCCTACTCGCCGCCGGCCAACCCGGCACCCACCGACTTCCTGCGCGCCCAGGGGCGCACCCTGGTGCAGGGCGCCGCACAGCAGGCAGTGCGGATGCGCGGCATCAACGTGTCGGCTTACGACGACGAGAGTTCGCCGGCCACGGTGGTCTACAACACCAAGATCTTCGACGGCGAGGACTTCAAGCGCATCAAGGCGATGGGCTTCAACACCGTGCGCCTCAACCTCTGGTACAAGCTCTTCGAGGAGCCTACCAACCCGTACGTGTACAAGCCCGAAGGCTGGCAGTGGCTGGAGCAGACGATCCAGTGGGCGAGGGACGCCGGGATCGGCCTCAACCTCACGATGCAGGCGCCGCCGGGGGGCTTTCAGGGGCCGGGGTCGAACACCGGCTTCTGGACGACCCAGAGCCATCAGGATCGCCTGAAGGCGCTGTGGGTGGCGATTGCCTCGCGCTATCGCAACGAGCCGGCCATCGTCGCCTACGACATCCTCAACGAGCCCAACCCGGCCACCGACGCAGCCTGGCGTACCTACGCGGCGGCCGTGGCCAAGGCGATCCGCGCCGTCGATCCGAACCACCTGCTGATCGTCGAGCAGAGCTTCGCCCCGGACGCAGGGCCGTTCCTGATCCCCGACAGCAACGTGCTGTACGAATTCCACGTGTACGACCCGTGGACCTACGCCTCGCAGCTCTCGCCCAAGTACGGCAACGGCTTCTACGCGGCCTACCCCGACCCGCAGGTGGCGGTGCCGCCGTCGAGCTACACCAAGAGCTACGTGCAGAACGCGCCGGTGCCCACCGGCTCCACCGCCTGGACCTACTACCAGGGCACGCCGTTCAAGATCGTCAATGCCGCCACGGTGGCCGCCGTGCCGGTGTTCTTCTCCAGCAACAACGGCGGCACGATCCACTTCGACGACTTCGTGGTGGAGGAATTCGATCCGTCGGGCAACTTCTCGCGGCGGATCACCGCGGTGGACGTGGAGAACGCGGCCCTGCTGCCGTCCTTGTGGCAGTACGAGAAGCCGGCCCGCGACCCGTTCATCGCGACCACCGCCAACTTTGCCAGCGCCGGCATTGGCGGCAGCGGCACCAAGAGCAACGTCGCCGCGCCCCATTCGGGCACCAGCGCGGTGGCGATTCGCGCGGCCAGCGGCACCTATGGGCTCATCAACACCAAGCTGGCGTTTGGCACGCGCTATGGCTACAGCTACCGGATCAGCGGGTGGATCAAGGGCGACAGCCTCACCGGCGGCACCGGGGCGATGGGCTTCCAGCTACGCACGCTGGGCGCCGGGCAGCGTTTCGTGCCGCTCACCAAGGATTTTCTCGGCACCGTGTTCACCGACTGGGCGCGGGTGGGGTTCTACACCGGCAACAACGTGCCCTTCCATGTGGGCGAGTTCGGGGTGACCTACCCCAGCGCCAAGTCCGACAGCCTGGGCGGCCTGCAGTGGTTGACCGACGTGATGGACATCGTGGATGCCAACGGCGGTCACTTCAGCTACTTCAACTACCACGGCTCGGTGTTCGGGATTCACACCAACCTGTACGGCTTTCCCGACGAGACCACCGGCAACCCCCGTCTGATCAATCTGTTCAAGACGCGTTTCGGCGTACGTTGATCGCAGCCGGGTTGCCAGCCTCAGGGCCGCGCCGGATGCTTGCCGGCGCGGCCTTTTTTGTGGTGCGGCGGGCTACACCCGCATCAGCAGGATCTTGAGGGGCGGTTTGCCGTCGAGGCTGGGGAAGTCGGCTTCCGGGGCGATCCATTCCATCTCGCGGATCGGCCGGCCGGCCTTGGCGGCGCTGCGGGTGAGTTGCTCGGCCCAGGCGTCGCGGCCCACCTGGGCCACGTTGTTGCAGCAGATCAGGGTGCCGCCTTCGGCCGTGGACAGCAGGGCGGGCTTGAAGAGGGCGGGGTAGTCGTTGATGAGGTCCACCACGCCGAAGGCGCTCTTGGCGTAGCGGGGCGGGTCGAGGAAGACCACGTCGAACTGGTGGGGGGCGAGTTCGGGGAAAGGCGGCAGGCGCTTGCCGCGCACCATTTTGGGTTGACCGATGCCGGCGAGCTGGCGCAGGGCGGCGAAGGCGTCGCTCTTGACGAAGCGCACGCGGATGGGCAGCTCGTTGAGGCGGGCGTTGTCCTTGCCCACGGCGAGGCTGGATTCGGCGAAATCCACGTTCACCACATGGCTGGCGCCGGCCTTGGCGGCGGCCACGCCCACGCCGCAGGTGTAGGCGAAGACGTTGAGCACCGACTTGCCGACGGCTTCCGCCATCACCCGGCGGCGGGCGGCGCGCAGGTCGAGGAAGAGCCACGGGTCCTGCCCGGCGTGGCGGGCCTGGACCCAATACCTGACACCCAGCTCGGAGAACTCCCGGCGGGTTTCGGCCTGCAGCTGGCGCTCGGGCGGCAGGGGGTTGGCGATGCGGGAGTTGGCGTGGCTGCGGTCGTTGTAGAACAGGTCGAGGCCGGGGAAGGCGGCGGCGTAGAAGGCTTCGAGGGCGTCGAGGGCGGCGGGCGGGAGCGGGTCGTGGAAGCTCTGGACGAGGATGATGCTGCCGTAGCGGTCGACGGTGAGGCCGGGGTGACCTTCGACGGTGCCGTGGAAGAGCCGGCAGGCGTCGGTGTGTTCGGCGCGGAGCCGGGCGAGGAGATCGCCGCGGGCGTCGAGGGCGCGGGCGAGGGCTGCGGTGAGCGAGGCGGGCATGGGCAGGTAGGGGTCAGAGGCCGAAGAAGTCGCGGATCTTCTTGCGCAGCACGGCGACTTCGGAGGCGCGGGGTGAGTCGGCGCCGGGCTTGTCCTGGGCGTGACCCTTTTCCAGGTCGTCGAAGCGGGACAAGCGCCGGTTGAGGATGGTGGAGATGCCTTCGGCCAGCTCGGGCCGGGCGCGGATGATGTGCTCGAAGCCGGCCTTGTCGAGGCGGTAGGCTTCGATGTCGGAGATGGCGATGACCGTGGAGCGGCGCGGGGCGCCGGTCATCAGGCCGAGTTCGCCGAATACGCTGCCGGGGCCGCGGGTGTCGATCAGGCGCTGGGGGCCGCCGTCGGGCGGCTGCCACCAGGCTTCGGCCTCGCCGCTGGCGACGATGTACAGCCAGTGGGCCACGGCGCCCTGGCGGAAGAGGGTGTCGCCCTTGGCGAAGGGGGCGGCGATGAGGCGGTGGGCCAGCTCCTGCTTCTCGTCGTCGGAGAGGCGGGCGAACAGGTCGATGCGCGAGATGGCGCCGACCCGGCGTTCGAGTTCGCGGGCGCGCACTTCGTCCCGGTGGGCCTTGTTCTCCTCGACCAGGTGGATGGTCTGGTCGGCCACCGCCAGGCGGATGCCCTCGCGCTGGAGGGCGGCCAGGATGTGGCGGCGGACTTCCGAGTCGGTGGCGTCGTCGGGGCCGGGGTCGAGCAGCCAGTAGCGCAGCTGGTAGCGGGCGAAGCCGGGGCCGAAATCCATCAGCAGGCACAGGGGCGCGGGCTCGAGGCTGACGTTGGGGATGCGGGCGGTCTCGATGTCGTGGAGCACCGCGGCGGTCACCCGCGCCGGGGTGACCGACAGGTCGACGTTGAAGCCGACGATCCGCCGCTGCAGGGGCACGCCCTGGCGTTTGTTGCAGATCACGGCGTAGCGGTTCTTCATCAGGTGGCTGTTGGGGATGACGACCCGCTCGCCGTCGCGGGTGAGGATGGCGGTGTAGCGCCACTGGATGTCGGTGACCTTGCCGGAGATTTCGTTGATCTCGATCCAGTCGCCGATCTCGAGGGAGTTGTCCATCTGCAGCGCGAGGCCGCCCAGCAGGTTGCCCAGGGTGTCCTGCATGGAGATGGCGACCACCGCGGTGAGCACCGCCGAGGTGGCGAACAGGTGGCTGAACTCGACGCCGCCCATCGAGAGGCGCAGGAAGCCCCACAGCACGTAGGTGACGATGACCAGGATGTCGGCGAGGATGCCGGCCACCTGCACGTGCATCCGCGGCATCACCACGTTGAAGAAGGCCAGCCCGAGGTAGCGGATCACGGCGAGGCCTTCGCCGAACACGGCCATCTCCCGCAGCCAGTGAACCACCCCCTGGGGCAGATGGCCTTCCAGCAGCCCGGCGGCCAGATCGCCCAGCAGGCAGGTGAGGAAGAACACGCCGGTATTGACCAGCGAGCGCCGCCAGGCTTGCAGCGGCTTGAAGATCAGCACGCCGATCACCAGCATCAGCAGGATGGCGAAAGGGGCTTCGGGGCTGAGGTAGGCGAAGGGCATCGGCGGGGCGCTGCGGTTCCGGCGGGCAGGGAGAGTGGGTTTACGGTGCGCGCCGGCCCCCGGTTGAGGGGCGGCGGCGGGCTCAGAGCGCCGCGGAGAGGCGGGCGGCCATGGCGTCGAGGTCGGCGCGGTTGGGCGCGGCGGCGGGCCAGAAGGGCAGCAGGCGGTCGTCGTGGAAACGCGGCAGGACGTGGATGTGGAAGTGGAAGACGGTCTGGCCGCCGGCCACTTCGTTGGCCTGGAAGAGGGTGACGCCGTCGCAGCCGGTGACGGCCTTGACGGCCTTGGCCACCCGGGCGGTGGCCTGGAAGACGGCGGCGGAGAGGGTGTCGTCCAGCTCGAAGATGTCCTTGCGGTGGGGCTTGACGATCACCAGCGCGTGGCCGGGGTGGGCCGCCATGATGTTCATGAAGGACATCGTGTGCGCGTCTTCGTGGATCTTCGAGGCGGGCAGTTCGCCCTTCACGATGCGGCAGAAGATGCAGTCGTCCATGGGTGTTGCCTCCGTTGTCGTTGTTATCTTTACCCGACCCTACGCCCCGGCTTCCCGTTCGGCAAGGGCCCGGGCCAGGTTGCGCTCGGTCTGCCAGCTGCGGCGGGTGGGGTCGGCGTTGGCGTAGCGCCGGCCTTCGTCCGGGCTGAGGGCGCGGAAGCGCTCGACGGTGCGCTGGAGCAGGTCGTGGTGGGGCAGCACGGTGCCGAAGAACAGTACGGTGTCGCGGCGCTGGATGAGCACGGTGGGGAAGTTCTCCACGTCGTAGTCGTCCAGCAGCTCGGCCTCGTCTTCCACGTCGAGCCACAGGAAGCGGGCGTCGGGGAAGCGCTCGGCCATGGCGTGGAAGCCGTCGCGGTAGTCGCGGCAGGTGCCGCACCAGGCGGCGCACAGGCAGGCGACGAGGAATTCCGGCGGGTGGGTCATGGCGCGGCGGGCGGTTCGGGGGTGTCAGGTGGGGCTGCGGCGGCCGGGGTTTCCAGCGCTACCCATTTTATCCACTGGCCGCAGGCGTTGCGCGGGCCGCGGCGGGAGGTGTTGTGCCAGGGGCCGTCCTGGCACAGGCCGCGGTCGTTGTCTTCGTCGTAGTCGACGGTGTCGGGGGCCGTGCCCGGCCGGCGCTCGCCGCCCCAGCGGTTGCACGAGACGCAGCGCCGGCGGTCGATGTGCTGGCTGGCCACGGCGCGGGGGTCAGGGCTTGGGGCCCTCGACGGCCTTGAGGGGTTGGCGCAGGGCGTCGAAGCGGGCCGGGGCGACGTATTGCAGCAGCTCGCGGCCCTTGCTGTCGAGGACCACGTCGAGCCCGCGGCTGGGGTAGAGCAGGTGCTCCAGGTGGTCGCTCACGCGGATGCGTTCGGCGGGCTGGCCGAAGCGTTCGAGGATCACCGCTTCGTCGAGCTGGGCCGAGGGGATGAAGGCGAGCCCGCGGATCGGCGCGGCCAGCGCGGCGGCCAGGTCGGCCTGGGCGAGGGTGGCCTTGCGGGTGGTGCTCTGCATGTACTCGGTCTTGGGGGCGCGTTCGCGCATCGCCTGGATGGCGGCGGCGGGCAGGTCGGCGGTGACGATCAGCCTGCCGGCCACGAAGCCGGCCGTGACGCTCTCGTAGTAGCCCTCGACGTTGCCGGTTTCGTTGGGGTCGGCCACGATGGCGAGCTGCATCTCGGGCCCGAAGCGGGTGCGGGCGTCGGCCAGGGTGCTGCGCCCGAGGATGAGGTCGAACACCTGGGATTCGCCGCTGGGCAGGGTTTCGATCTGCCAGGGCAGGCCGCGGGTGGGGACGGGGTCGTTGGCGTGCCGGATCAGGTTCCAGGCGGCAGGGCCGACGATCAGGGCGAGCACCAGCAGGATGATGGAGAGGGCGGGTTTCATCGGCGTTCAGTGGGGCGCGTGGAGGCCGTCGGGGACCTTGGCGTGGAACTGCACGGGCACCGCCGGCATGTCGAGCACCGACTTGCGGATGCGGCCGACGACGTGCATCTCGCAGCGTTTGCAGTCGAAGCGCAGGGTGAGCTTTTCCTTGCCGTTGATGAGGGTCATCGGGTCGGGCTTGATGCCTTTCACTTCCTTCGGGCACAGGTTGAAGCTGTAGCGCAGGCAGTGCTTGGTAATCATCAGCGAGGCGTCGTCCAGGTGCTCGTTGGCCTCGTAGGCGGCCTCGATGAGCTGTACGCCGTGGCGGTGGTAGAAATCCCGCGCCTTCCGGTTGAGGACGTTGGCGAGGTAGGACAGTTCGGTTTCGGGGTATTGCACCGGCGGCTCGACCGGCGCGCGGCGCGGCAGCGGCGGCAGGGCGGCGATGCGCGCGGCTTCGAGCTTGTCGGCGGCGTCGCGGCGCAGGGCGTTGATGGCGCCAGCGGGCAGGAACCACGCCTGACTGAGCTGCAACTCGATGCGGCGGGCGTTGAAGATGGTGGTGCCGAGTTTGCCGAGGCTGTCGCGCAGGCCGGCGACGGCGCGGTCGGCGTCCTTGGCGGGTTCCTTGGCGTGGGGCAGGGTGGCGGTGCTGCTGACGCCGGTTTCGTCGGTGAGGGTGAGGGCGAAGCCGTCGGGTGTTTCGGCGAAGACGATGTCCACGTCGATGCGGCGCTCGGCGGATTTCTTCTCGAGCATCTTCTCGAACTCGTGGTCGCGGTTGCGGAAGATGCCGGTGCCGGGGAAGAGTTCGGCCGGGATCGCGTCGGCGGTGTGGATGCGGAAGTCGTCGCCGAGCTTTTCGGCGCGGTTCACGCGCAGGCCGACCAGTTCGCCCTTGCGGTCGTAAAACGTGAGGCCGTCGCCGTTGTGGAGTTCGACCGCGCTGGTGGTGTCGAAGTGGCGGCGCTGCTTGCCGTCCAGGCGGATCACGCTGCCCACCGGCTCGCCCACGAACTTGGGCGAATCGAAGGCGCCGATGTCGGCGGTGCGGCCATTGACGAAGTAATCGGTGGCGCCGCGGTTGAACGTTTTGTCGGCCAGGGGCTGGAACAGGAAGGTGCTGCGCCCGGCGGACGTGCGGCTGTAGGGTTGGCCACTGAGGGGCGAATCCGCCATGATCTCGTCGAGGAGCTGGCGGTAGTGGGCGGTGATGTTCTTGACGTAGGCCATGTCCTTGTAGCGGCCTTCGATCTTGAAGCTGGAAATGCCCGCCTCGGCCAGCGCGCGCAGGTTGGCGGACTGGTTGTTGTCCTTCATCGACAGCAGGTGCTGGTTGCTGGCAACCAGGTTGCCGTCCTTGTCGGCGAGGTCGTAGGGCAGGCGGCAGGCCTGGGAGCATTCGCCCCGGTTGGCGCTGCGGCCGGTGTGGGCGTGGCTGATGTAGCACTGGCCACTGAAAGCCACGCACAGGGCGCCGTGGATGAAGAATTCGAGGGCGCAGTCGGTGGCGGCGGCCACCTTTTTGATCTCGGTGAGGCTCATCTCCCGCGCCAGCACGATCTGCGAGAAGCCCACGTCCTGCAGGAAGCGGGCTTTTTCGGGGTGGCGGATGTCGGTCTGGGTGCTGGCGTGGAGCTGGATCGGTGGCAGGTCGAGTTCCAGCAGGCCCATGTCCTGGACGATGAGGGCGTCGGCGCCGGCCTCGTGGACCTGGCGGATCAGGCGCTCTGCGCTGGCCACCTCCTCGTCGTGGAGGATGGTGTTGCAGGCCACGAACACCCGCGCGCCAAAACGATGGGCGTGGCGGGCGAGGCGTTCGATGTCGGCGATGCTGTTCTCGGCGTTGGCGCGGGCCCCGAAGGCCGGGCCGCCGATGTAGACGGCGTCGGCGCCGTGATTGACAGCTTCGATGCCGATGTCGGCGTTCTTCGCCGGGGCGAGGAGTTCGAGCTGCTTGCGGGATTGGGTCATGGATGGCACTCCTGGGGGCCCGGTGGCGGGCGTGGGCTGCTCGGCAGGCAGCTTTTTTCAACCTGCCATTATCGCCCGCCACCGGTGACGCGTCGAGGCAATCGGCCCTCGGTCAGCCCTTGCCGTGCTTTTCACGACGCAGCGACAACACCACCGCACCGCCGATCAGCAACGCCACCACGGTCAGCGAGACGAGCACCGGGATCTTCACCACATCCACCAGCAGCATCTTGGCGCCGATGAAGACCAGCACCAGCGCCAGGCCGTACTTGAGCAGCGAGAACCGGTCGGCCATGCCGGCCATCAGGAAGTACATCGCCCGCAGGCCCAGGATCGCGAACAGGTTGGAGGTGAGCACGATGAAGGGGTCGGTAGTGATCGCGAAGATCGCCGGGATCTAATCGACCGCGAAGATCACGTCGGAGAGTTCCACCATCACCAGCACCAGGAACAGCGGCGTCGCGTAG
>NZ_JAYRMI010000075.1:0-18343 GCF_041904905.1 Zoogloea sp.
ACCCGCCTCGCCGCCCTGCCCATCATCGCCATGACCGCCCACGACATGGCCGAGCAGCGCCACCAGTGCATCGACGCCGGCATGAACGACCACGTGGCCAAGCCCATCGTGCCCGAGCGCCTGCTCGAAGCCATCCTGCGCCACACCCGCCAGCCCGGCCCCGCCCCGGTCGACGGCCTGCCCGACCTGCCCGGGCTCGACGTGGCCGGCGCCCTGCGGCGGGTCAACCACGACACCGCCGCCTACCTGCGCCTGCTGCGCCGGCTCGTCACCGGCCACGCCGGCAGCGCCGACCGCATCGAAGCCGCGCTGGCCGCCGGCAACCGCCAGGAGGCCGAGCGCATCGCCCACACCCTGCGCGGCGCCGCCGCCAACCTGGGCGCCAACGCCCTGCGCGACGCCGCCCGCCACCTCGAAGCCATCCTGCGCCAGGGCGCCGGCGCCGGCGAAGCCCTGGCCGAACTCCCCGCCCTGTCGGCCGAGCTGACCAGCCTGGTGGCCCTGCTCGAATCCCGCCTGCCCCCGGAAGCCCCCGACACCGTCGCCAAGCTCGACGACGACGCCTTCCGGCACGCCGCCGACGCGCTCGCGCGCCAGCTACGCAACGCCGACGGCGCCGCCCCAGCCGCCTTCCGCGCCCTGCGCCCCGACCTCGCCGCCCGAATCGGGATTGAAAAAACTGGACAAATCTCGAACGCGCTGCAGCACTACGATTATGATGAAGCGTTGGCCTGCCTCACCCGTGCGCTCGCGGTGAAGACCCCGCCCGGAGACCCCACCTGATGCATCCCACCGACAGCCATCGCCCGCTCATCCTGGTCGTGGACGACGCACCGGAGTCGATCGAACCGATCGTCGACTGCCTGCACCGGGCCGATTTCCGCACCCGCATCGCCACCAGCGGCAACCGCGCCCTCCAGCTGGCCGGCAGCAAGCCGGTGCCGGATCTCATCCTCCTCGACGTAAGCATGCCCGACATGGACGGCTACGAAGTGTGCAGCCGGCTCATGAACGACCCGCTCACCGCCAACATCCCGGTGATCTTCCTCACCGTGCGCAACGAGGAGATGGACGAACAGTTCGGCTTCGACGCCGGCGCGGTGGACTACATCACCAAGCCGATCAGCCCGCCGCTGGTGCTCACCCGCATCCGCAACCACCTCACCCTCAAGGCCGCCAGCGATTTCCTGCGCGACCGCAACAGCTACCTCGAACAGGAAGTCTCCCGCCGCACACGCGAACTCTCCCTCATCCAGGACGCCACCATCGTCGCCATGGCCTCCCTGGCCGAGACCCGCGACAACGAAACCGGCAACCACATCCGCCGGACCCAATCCTACCTGCGCCTGCTCGCCCGCCACCTCCAGGCCGACCCCCGCTACGCCGCCGAACTCACCGACGAGAACATCGACCTGATGTACAAGTCGGCCCCGCTCCACGACATCGGCAAGGTCGGCATCCCCGACCGCATCCTCCTCAAGCCCGGCAAGCTCACCGCGGCCGAGTTCGAAGTGATGAAGACCCACACCACCCTCGGGCGCGACGCCATCAGCCGGGCCGAGACCCTCTTCGGCGTGTCGGCCCGCTTCCTGCGCTACGCCAAGGAGATCGCCTACTCCCACCAGGAAAAGTGGGACGGCAGCGGCTACCCCCAGGGCCTCGCCGGCGAACGCATCCCCCTCGCCGCCCGCCTGATGGCGGTGGCCGACGTCTACGACGCCCTCATCAGCAAGCGCGTGTACAAACCCGCCATCGGCCACCTCGAAGCCGTCGAAGCCCTCCGCGCCGGCAGTGGCAGCCACTTCGACCCCCGGATCGTCGAAGCCTTCCTGGCCCTTCAGGACGAGTTCCACAACATCGCCCAGCGCTTCGCCGACGTGGACGTGGACGAAGCGGCAGAGGCCGCCCGCCTGCGACTGGTCTTCGGCGACTAACCCCCCGCTCAAGAACCCAGGCCGGCATCCGTAAAAGGTCAGCCGGGCAGAAAACCGGCACAGCCTGTTTTTCGTCCGTCAGGAGACCCGATGCCGCCCCACCCGACACCCCGCCCGGTTGTCGCCCTCCTTCGCCGATACGGGCTGGCCGCAATCGTCTTCACGGTGGTGCTGGCCCTCGCGGTGGATAACTACCGCAACGCCCTGCGCGACGAGGCCGCCAACGCCCGCGAACGCCTGCACCTGCTGGCCCAGGAGCAGGTCATCCACCTGCACGAGCGCGCCGAAGGCCTGCTCCGTCAGGCCGACATCCTCAGCGGCCAGCTCGCCATCGCCCCCCACGCCACCCGCGCCACCCGCGCCCAGCTCGGGCGCATCGTCTCCCCGGTCTTCGCCCACAACCCCGAGATCGTGCAGATCGGCACCCTGCGCCTCGACGGCGGCCGGGCCACCCTCACCGCCCGCATCGCCCCCGCCGGCCTCGACCACGCCCCCCTGCCCGCCTCGCTGCTGGCCCGGATCGCGAGCCTGCCCGCCGACACCGAAACCCGCACCACCGCCCCCTTCGCCCTGCCCGGCGGCAGCGGCCCGCCGCACACCGCGGTGCTCATCGTCAGCCCCATCGGCCGCGACGCCGACGACGCCCGCGAACTGCTGTTCCTCCAGGTCTCGGTGGACACCCTGCTCGAACACGCCTTCAAGGCCACCTATCCCACCAACGGGCCACCCCCCTTCGAACTCGAGATCGTCGACGCCGACGCCAGCGCCGACCTGCCGGTCCATCGCAGCCCCACCTTCCGCATCGGCCGGACGAGTTTTGCCGACGGCTTCGCCTTTGCCGACCGCCACTGGCTGGTCATCGCCAACGCCGACCGGGAGATGGCCGATCTGGTCATCGGCCGCGACGCCGGCGCCCAATTCCTCTCGGGCGCCATCCTGGCCGCCCTGGCCGCCCTGATGGCCTACGTGCTGCAGACCCGCGCCGACGCCGTCCGCCGGCAGGTGGACGAAAAAACCCTCGCCCTGGGCGACGCCAACGCCTCGCTGGAGCAGTACGTCAAGGCCCTGGGCGACGCCAACCGCCTGCTCGAGCACGAAGTGGAAAAGCACGCCCGCTCCGAAGCCCTGCTGCGCGAGACCACCACCCTGCAGCGGGCCATCCTCGACTGCGCCGAATACGCCATCGTCTACACCGACGCCTCGGGCATCATCCGCGTCCTCAACCCGGCCGCCGAGCGGATGTTCGGCTACCGCGCCGACGAACTCATCGGCCGCCAGACCCCGCTGGTCTTCCACACCCCCGACGACATCGCCCGCTGGGCGCTGCGGCAGGACAGCGGCGGCTTCCTGGCCCTCACCACCGCCACCCTCGGCCACACCCGCGAGGTGACCCTGCGCCGCCGCGACGGCAGCAGCTTCCCCGCCAACCTGAGCGTCAGCGAAGTGCAGGACGCCCACCGCAACGTCCGCGGCTACCTGGGCATCGTCGCCGACGTCACCCAGCGCCACGACGCCGAGCGGCGCATCCGCCACCTCGCCCACTACGACAGCCTCACCTCGCTGCCCAACCGCACCCTGCTCAACGCCCACCTCACCGAAGCCATCGAAGGCGCCCGGGAGCGGCAGCGGGGCGCCGCCGTGCTGTTCACCGACCTGGACCGCTTCAAGTACGTCAACGACACCCTTGGCCACCAGGCCGGCGACGAACTCCTGCTCGCCGTCGCCCAGCGCCTGCGCGCCTGCGTGCGCGACGGCGATCTGGTGGCCCGCACCGGCGGCGACGAGTTCGTGATCGTCCTCGACAACCTCGACACCGGCTCGATGCCCGAAGACGTGGCCGAACGCATCCTGACCAGCCTGTCGCGGCCCTTCGAGCTGCACGGGCGCCAGCTCACCGTCACCCTCAGCATCGGCATCGCCCTCTTCCCCAACGACGGCCTGGACGGCGCCGCCCTCATCAAGCACGCCGACACCGCCATGTATCTGGCCAAGGAGCGCGGCCGCAACAACTACCAGTTCTTCGACCGCGGCCTGTCCGAACGCTTCAGCGAACGGCTCGACCTGGAAAACCGGCTGCGCCGGGCCGTGGAGGAAGGCCAGCTGGCCCTGTTCTACCAACCCCAGGTGGACACCCTCAGCGGCGAACTGATCGGCATGGAAGCCCTCATCCGCTGGCGCCAGCCCGACG
The DNA here is from genome assembly GCF_041904905.1 of Zoogloea sp. Classification (GTDB taxonomy): domain Bacteria; phylum Pseudomonadota; class Gammaproteobacteria; order Burkholderiales; family Rhodocyclaceae; genus Zoogloea. The sequence goes on from NZ_JAYRMI010000075.1 coordinate 4,123, forward strand.
GCAGCATGATCGCCCCGGACGTGTTCATCCCCATCGCCGAGGAAGCCGGCCTGATCGTGCCCATCGGCGCCTGGGTGCTCCACGAAGCCTGCCGCCAGAACCAGGCCTGGCAGGCCGCGGGGCTCAGCTACGTGCCGGTCAGCGTCAACCTCTCGGCCCGCCAGTTCGACGACGCCGGCCTCCTCGACACCATCCGCGGCGCCCTTGCCGACACCGGCCTCGCCCCCGCCTTCCTCGATCTGGAACTCACCGAAAGCCTGGTGATGCGCAACCCCGAGCACACCCGCAACCTGCTCGCCGAATGCAAGAAGCTGGGCCTGCAGCTGTCGGTGGACGACTTCGGCACCGGCTACTCCAGCCTCGCCTACCTCAAGCGCTTCCCCATCGACCGGCTCAAGATCGACCGCTCCTTCATCGACGAGATCGTCACCCAGGCCGACGACGCCGCCATCGCCCAGACCATCGTGGCGATGGCCCACACCCTGCGCCTCGAAGTGGTCGCCGAAGGCGTCGAGACCGACGCCCAGCTCGCCCTGCTGCGCCGCTGGCGCTGCGACGCCTACCAGGGCTACCTGTGCAGCCGCCCCATGAGCGCCGACGACATGACCCGGCTGCTGCGCACCCGCCGCGCCACCCGCGAGGTCTCCCTCGCCGTGGCCTGACCGCACGCCCGCCTCACAGCAGCCACTTCAGCGCGTAGAGCGCCCCCATCCCCGCCCCGATGGTGGCCAGCACGCTGCCGGTGCGCCACGCCACCAGCGCCGCCACCAGGGCCGCCCAGGGCTTGGGCGCCAGCAGCGACAGCACCGCCTCGCCCCCGTGGATGAACAGCTCGCCGGCGGTCAGCGCCGCAAAGCTCGCCGGCGCGATGTACTGGCACAAGGCGTGCAGCCAGCCCGGCAGGCGCCTCCCGGCAAACAGCCCGATCGTCGCGTAGCGGAACAGAAAGGTGACAAGGCCCACCGCTGCCAGCAGGCCGACCAGCGCACCCGTCGTCATTCCCGGCCCCGCTTGGCGGCCAGTGCCCCCGCCAGCAAGCCCAGCAGGATCGCCAGCACCAGCCCCAGCCGGAAGGGCAGCGCCGCCAGCGCCAGGGCCGCCACCGCCGCCACCAGCGCAGCCACCCGCCCCGCCCCCTCGCGCATGGGCTGCGCAAGGAGCGCGATGAAGGTGAGCGGCACGGCAAAATCCATCTCCCACTCCGCCGGCACCGTGGCGCCGAACAGCAGACCCGCCGCGGTAGACAGCTGCCACGCCGCCCACAGGGTGAAACCGCAGCCCAGAAAGTACCAATGGCGCAGATCCGGCCCGGCGCCCGGGCGGGGCTTCGCCTGGTAGCGCAGGATCGCCACCGCGTAAGCCTCGTCGGTCAGCAGGTAGGCCAGCGCCATCCGCCAGCGCCTGGGCAGGTGCCGCACATGCTCGGCCATCGACACGCCGTACAGCACGTGGCGCAGGTTCAGCAGGCCGGCAGTGAGCCCGGTCGGCAGCGCCCCGGCGCCCGCCGCCAGCATCTGCACGATGACCAGCTGGGCGGCCCCGGCGAACACCACCGCCGACGCCGCCTGGGCCAGCCACGGCGGCATGCCGGCGGCCAGCGCGCCGATGCCGTAGAGCATCCCGAAGGGCGCCACGCCCAGCAGCAGCGGCGCCTCGTCGCGGCAGCCCGCGAGGAATTCGGACAATCTGGAAGACATGCAGAAGATCCAGCCGGTCTCCCCCAACGGAGAAGCCGGCGGCAGGGAATCGGAACTAGAACTGCTCGGAAGCCGGCCTGGCAGGCCGCCCGTCGCGCAAGAGCCTGGCCGGGTCAAGCTCGCCCTTCTGGTCAAAATCGTAGCCACCGAAGTTGCCGGTCACCAGCTGCCCCTTCAGCCGGTATTCCAGCTTGTCCACGCCCTTGCCCAGGTTCTTGAACTGGCGCATCGCCAGCCCGGCGAGCCCGGCGGTGGCCTTCACCTCCACCAGCGCCTCGCCCAGCGCCGGAATCGTCACCGGCTTGTTGCCCACCCCGCGGGCAAAGGGCTCGCCGGCCACCTCGAGGGTAAAGCTCAGCCCCTCGACGGGGATCTCGAAGCGGTTGGGGTTGGTCACCCGCAGGGTCAGCAGGAAGCGCTGCTCCAGCAGGTTGCCGCCCTCCACGCGGATGTCCGCCACCGACACCTCCGGCTTGAGCGGCCGGAAGGTGGAGCCGGCACAGCCCCCCAGCAACGCGCCAGCCAAAGCCAGCGCCACGAAACGACGACGATCCATCCCAGCCCTCACTCCAGTCCTTCCAGCGGCGATTCGAGCACCCGCAGCAGGCTGGACGTATCCAGCCTGCCGCCGCCCAGCCCCATCAGCGCGTTGAGCTGCTGCCAGGTCTGGGCCGCGATGGGCAGCGGCGCGCCCAGCTTGCGGGCCTCGTCCATCAGGATCGCAAAATCCTTGTGATGCAGGCGCGACTGGATGCCGGCGACGAAATCCCGCCGCGCCATGCGCCCGCCCATCGTGTCGAGCACCCGCGACCCGGCCGACCCGCCCGCCAGCGCGGCGATCACCTTACCGGCATCCAGCCCGTGGGCGCCCGCCAGCCGCATCGCCTCGGCCGCGGCCTGGATCACGTTCACCATGACCATCTGGTTGCACGCCTTGGCCACCTGGCCGGCACCGGCCTCGCCGATGTGCACCACCGTCTTGCCCAGGCAGTCGAACAGCGGGCGGACTTGCTCCAGCACCGCCGCCTCGCCACCGGCCATGATCGCCAGGCTTGCCTCCCGCGCGCCCACCTCGCCGCCGGAAACCGGCGCGTCCAGCCAGCCGACGCCCCGCGCGGCGTAGGCCGCAGCCAGCTTGCGGGCGGTGGCCGGGGCGATGGTGCTCATGTCCACGTGAATCGCGCCGGGGGCAAAACCGCCGATCAGCCCATCCGGCCCGAGCGCCAGGTGCTCCACGTCGGCGCTCGCGGTGATGATCGAGATCACCACCTCGCTGCGGGCGGCCAGCGCGGCCGGCGTGGCGCATACGGCCGCACCGGCCGCGGCGATGTCGGCGGCGGCGTCAGGCCGCCGCGCCCACACCGCCACCTCGTGCCCGGCCCGGATCAGGTGGCCCGCCATCGGCAGGCCCATCACCCCCAGCCCCACAAAACCGACGCGCATCTCAGCCCCCCGACAGGCTTTCCAGCAGCTTCAGCGCGGCGATGGAATCCTCCTCGCCCAAGCCGCTGCCGACCATCCCGTTGAAGAGCTGCGCCGTGGCCGCGCTGGTGGGCAGCATCAGGCCCAGGCGGTGCGCCTCCTGCACCACGATGTTCATGTCCTTCTGGTGCATCCAGGCCTTGAAGCCCGGCTTGAAGTTGCGCTCGAGCATGCGCTGGCCGTGGTTCTCGAGGATGCGGCTGTAGGCAAAGCCGCCCAGCAGCGCCTCGCGCACTTTGCCCGCATCCACACCGCTCTTGCGGGCAAAGTTGAAGGCCTCGGCCACCGCCATCACCGTCACGCCGGTGAGGATCTGGTTACAGGCCTTGGTCACCTGGCCGGCACCGGCGCCGCCGATCAGATTGACCGACTTGCCCATGCAGGCCAGCACCGGCTTCGCTTTCTCGAAGGCCGCCTCATCGCCACCCACCATGATGGTGAGCCCGGCGTTGATCGCCCCCACCTCGCCGCCCGACACCGGCGCGTCGAGCATGGTCACGCCCCGCTCGGCCAGCCGCGCGGCAATCGATTGCGCCGCCGCCGGGGCGATGGTGCTCATGTCGATGTAGATCAGGCCCGGCTTCGCGCCTTCGGCCACGCCACCGGCGCCCAGGGCCACCTGCTCCACGTCCGGCGCGTCCGACACCATCGACACCACGACGTCACACGCCGCGGCCACCTCGGCCGGGCTGGCCGCGCCCCTGGCGCCGGCCTCCAGCAGCGGCGCCATGGATTCGGCCCGGCGCGCCCAGACGGTCAGGTCGAAACCGCCCTTCAGAATGTTCAGCGCCATCGGGCGCCCCATGATGCCCAGACCGACGAACCCGATTTTCATGCCCTGCTCCCGCGCGCGAAAAAACGAGAGGTTAGCGGCCCGCCCCGGGCAAGGGAAGTAGGGAAACCGGCAGCGCCCCCGTCACTCGACGCTGAACTGCAGGCTCTCCAGCTCGAAGCGGGCGGTGGCCCCCGCCACACCGGCAGCGCCGGGCGGATCGAAGCTGAAGCCCGAGAGGCCCAGCACCTCGAAGCGGAAGCTCGCCAGCACGCTCTTCAGGCTCACGTCGCGCAACTCGACATGCACCACGCGTGGGCCCACCGGGGCGCCGCCGGCCATCTGCTTGAGCGCCGCGTCGCGCCACACGCTGCAGTCCGGCCCGACCACCGTGAGCGCCAGCGGCGACAGCGCCACCGGCCCCGGCCGCCTCACCGTGCCCACCCGCCCGGCGTGCTCGCTCACCAGCGTGCGGGAGAGGGAGATCGCCCCCACCCGGCCGATCCGCGTCGTCGGCAGGTCGGGCATCGACACCGAGAAGTTCGCCGCCAGCCACTTCTTGGCCCGCCCGGGGGCCGCCGGCTTCACCGTGGCGCCGCTCGCCCCCACCGCCAACGCCGTCGGCTCGAACACCGCCTCGACCGCGAAGATGTCCTTGTCGGCCGCCGAACATTCGGGAAAGCGCAAGCCCGTCAGCACGCACCCCACAAGCTGCAGCCGTTCGCGCACCTTGCCGTTCCCGTCGGTCAGCAGCACCGCCAGATCGAGCAGATCCATCCGGTTTCCGGCCAGCGCCTCCACCCAGCCCGCCAGCGGCGTCATCGCGGGCGGGGTGAAACGCACCGTGAGCGGCCCCAGCTTCGCGGGCCCCAGCCTGCGCCGGCCCTCGGGCCCCGCCGACGCCACGGTCTCCCAGCCGATGTCGGGCAGGCTGCACGCCATCACCGGAAAAGCCTGGCCATTCACCTCGAGATAAGTCGTCCCAACCTGGGACGTGGCAGCAACGGGGGGCATGTTCTCTCCTTCCGGGTCCGGTCGCGCGGTGGCAGCGAGCGCCCCGCGACATGCGGGGGCCTCAAGGCAAGATAGCTCCCCGCCCGGCCGATGGAAAGAAAACCGCGCCTCCCCGCCCCCGGGGCCTTCCGCTACACTCGACCCATCGTCCACCCGCCTCCCGCACCCCAACCATGTCCTACGCCCCCTTCATCAAGGAAATCGGCCGCGGGCCGAAAGGCTCCAAACCCCTCACCGCCGACCAGGCCGACTCCCTCTTCGGCGACATGATGGACGGCCGCGTGCCCGATCTGGAGCTGGGCGCCATCATCCTGTCGATGCGCATCAAGGCCGAATCCCGCGACGAGCTGGTGGGCTTCCAGCGCGCCCTCGACGCCCGCACCGCCCGCGTCGGCGTGCCCGCCGGCCCCCGGCTGGTAGTGCTGCCCACCTACAACGGCGCCCGCCGCCAGGCCAACCTGATGCCCCTGGTGGCCCTGCTGCTGGCCCGCGCCGGCGTGCCGGTGCTGATCCAGGGCCGTCATGACTTCGAAAGCCGGGTGAGCCCCTTCGCGCTCCTCGACGCCCTCGGCATCCAGCCCGCCGCCAGCATCGCCGCGGCCGAAGCCCAGCTTGGCGGTCGCCGCCTGGCCTGCCTGCCCCTCGACCTGCTGGCCCCGGGGCTCGAGCCGATCCTCGCCACGCGGGTTCGCCTGGGCGTGCGCAACAGCGCCCACACCCTCGCCAAGCTCCTCGACCCGGCCCCCGGCCACAGCGTGCGGGTGGTCTCGGTCACCCACCCCGAGTACCTCGAACGGATGCACGCCCACCTGGTCGCCACCCAGGGCGTCGGCCTGCTGCTGCGGGGCACCGAGGGCGAAGCCTTCGCCAACCCCCGCCGCCGGCCCCAGCTCGAAACCTTCGCCCACGGCGCGGCGGGCATCGCCTTCCCGGCCGAAGAAGGCGGCGCGCCGCCGCTGGAGGGCCTGCCCGACAACCCCGAGGTGGGCGCCAACGCCGCGCTGATCCAGGCCATGCTCGCCGGCGAGGTGGCCGTTCCGCAGCCCATCCTCGATCAGGTCGGCGCCCTGAAAACCCTCGCCGGCGAGCCCCGCGCCCAGGCCTGAAACCGGACTTGCAAGGTTTTTCTGTCCTTACGTCAACCCTTCATCGGATAGCCATTGACCTTTGATGCGGCTCTGCTTAACTGAGCACAGAGCGTTTGTCATCCCCCGGGCCGTTCCCCCGGACAGCCCTTCTCCCGGAAAGGAGATCCACCATGACCAAGAAGGCACTGTGCATCGGCATCAACGACTATCCCGGCACCCAGAACGACCTCTCCGGCTGCGTCAATGACGCCAACGACTGGGCCGCAGCGCTCGCCGCCCGAGGCTTCGCCGTCACCAAGCTGATCGACGCCCAGGCCACCAAGGCTGCCATGGTCGGCGCCATGAGCGCGCTCATCGCCGGCGCAGCGCGGGGCGACACCGTGGTCATCACCTACTCCGGTCACGGCACCTGGGTGCCCGACCGGAACGGCGACGAGCCCGACGGCCGCGACGAGGGCCTGTGCCCATGGGACATCGGCGCCGGCAAGGTGCTGCTCGACGACGAGATCGCGGTCATCTTCGGCAACCACGCCCCCGGCGTGCGGGTGCTCCTGATCTCCGACAGCTGCCACTCCGGCAGCGTCACCCGCGGCGACGACAGCGACCTCGACCCCGGCCTGCCCCGCGCCCGCTTTCTGCCGCCCAGCGTCTGGATGAAGCCCGAAGACCTGCCCCCCGCAAGTCGCGGCCTCACCCTCCCCAGCCTCGGCGGCCTGTCGCGCAGCGGCGGCGACCTGCTGATGGCCGGCTGCACCGACGCCCAGTTCAGCTGGGACACCCGCTTCAAGGGCCGCCCCAACGGCGCCTTCACCTACTACGCCCTCAAGGCCCTGGCCAGCCTGCCGGCCAATGCCAGCTACGCCGACTGGTTCAAGGCCATCAGCCCCACCTACCTGCCCACCAACCAGCTGCCCCAGAACCCGCAGCTCTTCGGCAGCCGCACCGCCAAGGCCTGGAAGGTGTTCGCCTGATCGCCTGAGGTCTCACCGCCAGCGCTCCCGGCCCGCCCTGGGCGGGCCGGCCTGCCCGCTGGCCCCGTCCTCCCGGAGTCCGCGCCATGACCACCCCGGCCCTGCCCCCCCTGCGTCTCGCCACCGCCCCCGACCCGGCCCCCGGCCGCGCGCGGGCCCTCCCCGCCGCCCTCGTCGGCACCGCCAGCCGGGGCAACGGAGCCGGCGCCCTCGACCCGATCCTGGGCAACGTGGCGGTGGCCGAAAGCTGGGACATCGGCCCCCGGGCCCGGGGCGACGCAGGCCGCGAGGTGAAGGTCGAACCCGACGCCCGCCTGCTCGCGCTGGAAGCCGCCGACGGCACCACCGTCTTCATCCGCGCCGACGCCCTGGCCGAACGCCTCGACCGCCTCGCCGCCACCCGGCCCGAGCTGCGCCACGACGACGGCAGCCTCGATCTGGCCGCCCTGCGCCCCCGCGACGCCCAGACCCGGAGCGTGGGCGACTGGGTGTGGCGCAGGCTCTCCGCCCTGGTCGTGAAGGAGGACGATCTCAGCGCCCAGGCCCGCCGCAAGCTGGCCGAACTCACCGGCACCGCGCTGGAGGATCTGGCGGTGGCCGCCTGCACCCACGCCGGCGCCAAGGCCATCGTGTGGGCCATCGAAGAACGCGGCCGCCAGGCGCCCGGCCTCTACCCCTGGGACGGCGGCGCCATCGAGGCCCAGACCCCACTCACCGAGCAGGCCCCGGCGGTCAAAGCCCTGGCCAACGAGCCGGGGCTGATCTTCATCCACGGCACCGGCTCCCACACCCTGGGCGGCTTCGGCCAGCTGCCCGGCACCCGGAGCTGGCAGAAGCTGGCGGACGGGTTCGACGGCCGCCTGTTCGGCTTCGAGCACCACAGCTTCTCCGAGAGCCCCATCGACAACGCCCTCGCCCTCGCCCAGGTGCTGCCGGAAGGCGCGCAGTTCTCCATCGTCACCCACTCCCGCGGCGGCCTGGTGGGCGACCTGCTGTGCATCGACGCCAGCCCGGACAACGCAGCCACCCTCGCCGCCCTCGTCCTCGACTATCGCCCGGCGCCCCGCCACGACGCCCCGTCCAGCCCCGACGCCCGCGCCGACCGGGAACGCTTCGTCCAGCAGGAGCAGGCCAAGCTCGCCGAACTCTTCAGGCTGCTCGGCACCAAGCGCTTCCGGATCGCCCGCTACGTGCGGGTGGCCTGCCCGGCGCGGGGCACCGCGCTGCTCACCGACAACCTGGAGGTCTTCCTGTCGGGCCTGCTCAACCTCATCCGCAAGGCCGGCGGCTGGGCAGCAGGCGCCGCGGCAGGCGCGGCAGCGGGCTTTGGCGCCGGGGCCGCCGCCAAGGCCGCCACCGACAAGGGCATCGCCGTGCTCACCCGCATCGTCGTCGAGATCGCCAACCGCCGGCTCGACCCCCAATTGCTGCCGGGCATCGAGGCCATGCTGCCGGATTCCGCCATGGGCATGCTGCTCGCGTCCGCGCCCCACCGGGCCGACACCCGCATGGCGATCGTCGCCGGCGACATCGAAGGCGGCGGCCTCGCCAAGCGCCTCGGCACGATGTTCACCGACTGGATGTTCTTCGACAAAGCCGACAACGACCTGGTGGTGGACACCGCCTCGATGTACGGCGGCCTGGCCTACCGGGCCCAGGCCCGGGCGATCTTCGTCCAGGGCGAGAACGTCAATCACTTCCGCTACTTCCGCGACGACACTGCCACCGCCGACGGCCTGCCGCTGCCCACTGCGCTGCTCCGCTGGCTCACCGACGCAGAGCCCGCCAAGCTGCCGGAGTGGGCCACCCGCGCGCTGCCGGCAATCGACCCCGACGACCGGGTGGCGCCCCCCAACGCGCCCGCCTCCCGCGGCGGAGGCCACGCCCCGATCCTCGTCGTCCTGCCCGGCATCATGGGCAGCCACCTCAAGGCGGACCGGCGTCGCGTGTGGCTCGCCCCCCTCGACCTCGCCCGGGGCAGCCTTGGCCAGATCGCCTTCGACAGCGAGGCCACCGTCGCCGCGGACGGGCTGGTGTCCCTGGCCTACGGCAAGCTCGTCGAACGCCTGGGCAAGACCCACCGGGTCGAACTCGTCGACTACGACTGGCGCCAGCCCATCGCCAGCCTCGGCAAGCAGCTGGCCGACCGGCTGACCAAGCTCCTCGACGACAACCCCGACACCGCCGTGCGCATCCTCGCCCACAGCATGGGCGGCCTCGTGGTGCGCGCCGCCATCGCCCACCGGCCAAGCCTGTGGGACGCCCTCGTCGCCCGCCCGGAAGGCCGCCTGGTGATGCTCGGCACCCCCAACCACGGCTCGCACCTGTTCGTCGAGACCCTGCTCGGCCAGTCCGACACCATCCGCCTGCTGGCACGCCTGGACTTCCGCCACAAGCTGCAGCAGATCCTCGACATCGTCGCCGGCTTTCCCGGCGCGGTGCATCTGCTGCCGGCGCCGGGCTTTCTCGACACCGGCAACACCGCCGTACGCGACTACTACCGCCCGGAAACCTGGCGCGCCCTCGCCGACATCAACCACGACCTGTGGTTCGGCCGCGCCCTCGGCGGCAAGCCGACCGCCCAGGTGCTGGAGCAGGCCGCCGCCTTCTGGCAGACCGTGGCCGACACCGGCTGGGTGACCAAGGCTCCCGAACGGATCGCCTACGTCTTCGGGCAAAGCGACAACACCCCCTGCGGGGTCGTCGAACAGCAGGGCGGCGGCATCCTGCTGCGCGGCACGTCCGCGGGCGACGGCTCGGTCACCTGGGCCTCCGGCCGGCTGGCGAAGCTGCCGGACGACCGCCAGTGGCTGATGCCGGTCGATCACATGGGGCTCACCAGCACCGAAGACTACTTCGACGACATCGAGTCGCTCCTCGCGCGGGGCACGCCGCGCACCCTTGGCCGGCTGCCGGTGAGCCGCGGCGGCACCGACACCGCCGCCGTGCGCGAATACCGCGCCGGCCCGCCGGCCGGCTACCCATCCCCGCCCGAAGCCACCGCCCGCCTGCTCGGCGGCCGCCTGCGCCCGGCCCGCAGCCGCCCCCGCAGCCTGAAAGTATCCGTCAGCGCGATGGACCTGCGCTTCGTGCACATCCCGGTGCTGTGCGGCCACTACCGGGGCGACCCCATCGCTGCCGCCGAAGGGGCGATCGACCGGCACCTCGTCCGGGGCGCCCTCAGCCAGCGCCAGCGGCTCGGCATCCACACCGGCGAGCTGGGTAACGCCTCCATCGTGCTGATGCCCCGCACCCCGGCCGAACGTCACCGCCAGACCGGCCGCGGCGCGGTGGTGGTGGGCCTGGGCGAAATGGGCAAGCTCACCGCCGACGGGGTGACCGAGGCCGTGCGCGGCGGCGTGCTGCGCTACCTCCTCCACGCCGCCGACCGCTACGGCGAAGAACAGGCCGGCACGCCGGCGGCCCGCCCGCCCGAGGGCGGCACCCTCCGCCTCAAGCTCGCCTCGCTGCTCATCGGCACCAACTCGGCGCTGCAGCTCGACGTGGCCGAATCGGTGAAGGCGGTGGTGCTGGGCGTGCTGATGGCCAACCGGGATTTCGCCGACGGCGAGAGCAGCGCCAGCCCTGACGCCAACGCCCGCCGCGCCCAGGTCGCCGAACTGCAGTTCATCGAAGTCTTCCACGACAGCGCCATCTCCGCCGCCCACGCCGTGCGCCAGCTCGGCGCCAGCCTCCAGAGCGAACTCCGGCAGATGAAGTTCGCGCTCGAGGCCGCCGACGAACTGTTCGTCGGCGACGGCGTGCGCCAGCGCCTCAGCGTCTCGCCCTTCTCCGACTACTGGCCGCGGCTGGTCGTCTGCGACGCCGACCGGGACGAGGCCGCCTGCCCGCCCGACAGCACCGCGCCGCGCTTCCAGCCCCCCATCCCGCCCGAGCACCTGCGCCAGCTCCTGCGCATCTACGGCTGCGCCGACGCGCTGCCCGACGGCGCCCTGCCCCAACCCTTCTGGCTCGACGACGCCCCCACCCTCCGCTTCGCCACCCGGCTCAAGTTCACCTACATGGGCGACAAGGCGCGCTCCGAAAACATCGTCGACATCCGCCAGCCGGGCCTCGTCGAAAAACTCTGCGACGACCGCCTCAAGAGCCGCAGCCCCACGCTCTACGCCAAGGATTCGGGCTTCGGCACCACCCTCTTCCAGCTCCTCGTGCCGCAGGATTTCAAGGCCGACGCCCGCCAGGCCAACAACCTGCTGCTGATGGTGGACGAGACCACCGCCAACCTGCCCTGGGAAATGCTCGAGACCGACGGCAGCCCGATGGTGCTGCACACCCGGGTGGTGCGCCAGTTCATCACCGGCAGCTTCCGCCGGCAGGTGGTGCGCACCGACAGCCTGTCCGCCTGCGTGATCGCCGAGCCCTCCACCGAGGGCTTCCACGCCCAGTTCGGGGGCCCCGGCTGGAAGCCCGCCATCGGCGCCGACGGCCAGCCCGAGCCCGACTGCCTGGCCCCGCTCCCCGGCGCCGCGGCCGAAGCCGACACCGTCCAGCAGGTGCTCTCCACCGTGGGCTACGAGGTCGCCCTGGCCCCGCCCGACACCCAGGCGGCGGATGTCCTCACCCGCCTCCACGCCCGCCCCTACCGCCTGCTGATGATCTCCGCCCACGGCGTTCACGGGCTGCGGGCGGCCGACGGCACCTGCCGCAGCGGCGTGGTGCTCTCCAACGGGCTCCTCCTCACCGCGGCCGAAATCCGCCAGATGGAATGCGTGCCCGATCTGGTGTTCCTCAACTGCTGCCACCTGGGCAAGATCGGCACCGGCGGCAGCCGGCTCGCCGCCAGCCTCGCCCGGGAGCTGATCGACATGGGCGTGCGCTGCGTGGTAGCCGCCGGCTGGGAGGTGCACGACGGCGCCGCGCGCACCTTCATCGAAACCTTCTTCGCGCAGATGGCCCAGCACGACGCCAGCTTCGGCGAAGCCATCACCGCCGCCCGCAAGGCCACCTTCGAGGCCCACCCCGACCACAACACCTGGGGCGCCTACCAGGCCTACGGCGACCCCGCCTTCCAGCTCAAGGTCCACCGCAACCCGGCCAGCGACGACGCGCCGATGTGCGCACCCAACGAACTCATCGACTGGATCGAGCAGCGCCGCATCGAATGCCGGCTGCCCGACGCCGCCCCGCGCGGCCGCGCCAGCGGGGGCGACTTCCGGCACACCGCCCAGCGCGTCCGCACGCGCCTGGGCCACGTGCCCGACCACTGGGCCCGCCTGCCGGACGTCCAGCACGCCCTCGCCCGCCTGTACGCCGAATACGGCCAGGACGGCTTCGAGCACGCCCGCAAAGCCTGGCAGCAGGCCATCGGCAGCGACGCCTCCCGGGGCCTCGTCCCCCTGTCGGCCATCGAGCAGCTCGCCAACCTGGAAGCCCGGCAGGCCGAACGCCTCAGCGTCGACACCCCCGACGACGCGGCCGTCGCCCTGGCAGACTGCGCCCTCGCCCGCCTGCGCCACCTGATCGCCCTCGCCGCGGAGGGCCCGGACCCGGAGCCCGGCACCGCCGGCCGCAACCTCGAACGTCAGGCGATCCTCGGCAGCGCCCTCAAGCGCAAGGCCGTCGTCCTCGCCCGCTGCGGCAAGCCGTGGGCAGAGGTCGCCCCGGTGCTCGTCGAATCCCGCGACGCCTACGCCCGATGCCAGGGCACGCCCGACAGCGCGCCCGGCTGGAACCCCTACAGCTACCTCAACCGCCTGCAACTGGACGCCCTGCTCGGCGCGACGACCGACCTCCGCCAGGAATCCCAAACCTGCCAGGACGTCTCCGCCGTCCGCTTCCAGCAAAGCTACGACTTCTTCGACGCCGCCATGTGGGCCGACGCCCAGCTGGCCTGCTGGCTGCACACCGGCGAAGGCAGCGTTCAGGCGCTTGCCACCGCCTATCGCAACGCCATCCAGGGCGTGGGCGCCACCCCGCGCGAGCGGGAGTCCATCACCGCCCAGATCCGCATCCTCGGCGATCTGCTCAAGTGCCGCGCCCCCGGCGACGCCGACCGGGCCGCCGCACTGGCAGCCCTGGCCACCGATCTTGCCAACGACACGCCAGCCGCCCCAAGCCCGAACACCCCGCCGCCGCCCGGCCCAGCAAGCGCCGTCGGAACGCCCAAGGCTGGTGCAGGCAAAAAGAAGAAGACCTGAGCCACGCACCGTGCTGGCCCACCGATTCCCCATCCTGGTGCCAAAACCCGCCGGGATGGGCCCAAAAATGCGCTCCAGCGCATGGCACGTGGTTTGCTTGAGACGTGCATCAAAGGAGCGCTCATGGCCGAAACGAAATCCACCTGCTGTTACTGCGGCGTTGGCTGCGGTGTTGTCATCGAACACGAAGCCGGACGCATCACCGGCGTCCGGGGCGACCCGGATCACCCGGCCAACTTCGGCCGGCTGTGCACCAAGGGCTCGACCCTGCACCTCTCCGCCGCCCCCGAAACCCTCGCCGCACGCGCCCTCCACCCCGAACTGCGCGCCAGCCGCAACGAGCCCCGCACCCGCGTGAGCTGGGACCTAGCCCTCGACACCGCCGCCGATAAATTCGCCACGATCATCGCCGAGCACGGCCCCGACGCCGTGGCGATCTACGGCGCCGGCCAGCTCCTCACCGAGGACTACTACGTCTTCAACAAGCTGATGAAGGGCCTCATCGGCAGCAACAACCTCGACACCAACTCCCGCCTGTGCATGTCCAGCGCGGTAGCCGGCTACAAGCTGAGCCTGGGCGCCGACGCGCCGCCCTGCAGCTACGACGACATCCGCCACACCCAGGCCCTGTTCATCTCCGGCAGCAACACCGCCTTCGCCCACCCCATCGCCTTCCGGCGTGTCGAGGATGCGCGAAAGGCCAACCCGGCCATGAAGCTGGTGGTGATCGACCCCCGCCGCACCGACACCGCCGAAGCCGCCGATCTGCACCTGCCCCTCATCCCCGGCACCGACATCGCCCTCTACAACGCGATGCTCCACGTGATGCTCTGGGAAGGCTGGGTGAATCGCGACTACATTGACGCCCACACCGAAGGCTTCGACGCCCTCAAGAAGATCGTCCGGGAATACACCCCGGCCATGGCCGCGTCGATCTGCGGGCTCGACAAGAACGCCATCGAGCAGGCGGCGCAGCTCTTCGCCACCTCGCCGGCAACCCTGTCCATGTACTGCCAGGGGCTCAACCAGTTCTCCTTCG
>NZ_JAYRMI010000076.1:0-17943 GCF_041904905.1 Zoogloea sp.
GGCTACGGGTGGCAGCGGTAACTTCTGTTTCTTCCTTGGCATAACCATTCCTTTCTGGGACTACGTTATGCCTCAAACACAAAAATTCGGACAGGCTCGAAACGACAGCGGCGACGGGCTTGCGCCGGTCGCCGCTGGCTGGGTGGCTGCAGTCCGATCAGAACGGCAAGGCCACGCCCGGCCACACGCCTTCGATGGCGCGGCGGAAGTCGGCCTGGATGCGCTCGATGGCGGCCTGGTTGTCGGCCTCGAAGCGCAGCACCACCACCGGGGTGGTGTTGGACGGGCGGGCGAGGCCGAAGCCGTCGGCGTATTCGACGCGCACGCCGTCGATGGTGAGGATGCTCTGGGCGCCTTCAAAGCGGGCCTCGGCCTTGAGCTTATCCACCAGCGCGAAGGGTTCGCCTTCGTTCATCGTGATGTTGAGTTCCGGCGTGCTGGTGGCGTTGGGCAGGCCCTTGAGCACCGGGTTGGCGTCGGCGTGGCGGGAGACGATCTCCAGCAGGCGGGCGCCGGTGTAGAGGCCGTCGTCAAAGCCGTACCAGCGCTCCTTGAAGAACACGTGGCCGCTCATCTCGCCAGCCAGGGGGGCGCCGGTTTCCTTGAGCTTGGCTTTCACCAGCGCGTGGCCGGTGTTCCACATGGTGGGCTTGCCGCCGCGATCCTTGATCCAGCCCGCCAGATTGCGGGTGCATTTCACGTCGTAGATGATCTCGCCGCCCGGCACGCGGGAGAGCACGTCTTCGGCGAACAGCATCAGCTGGCGATCCGGGAAGATGATCTCGCCATCCTTGGTGACCACGCCCAGGCGGTCGCCGTCGCCGTCGAAGGCGAGGCCGATCTCGGCGTCGGTCTCGCGCAGGGCGCGGATCACGTCGGCGAGGTTCTCGGGCTTGGAGGGGTCGGGGTGGTGGTTGGGGAAGTGGCCGTCCACCTCGCAGAACAACTCCACCAGCTCGCAGCCCAGGCGCTTGAAGAGCGCGGGCGCCACCGCGCCGGCCACGCCGTTGCCGCAGTCCATCACCACCTTCATGGGGCGGGCGAGCTTCACGTCGCCGACGATCTTGTCGACGTACGCCGGCACCACGTCGGCCTGGGTGAGCTTGCCCGGCACCGGGGCGGTGACCAGGTTGCCGTCGATGATGCGCTGGCGCAGGGCCTGGATGAGTTCGCCAAACAAGGTCTGGCCGCCCAGCACCATCTTGAGGCCGTTGTAGTCCGGCGGGTTGTGGCTGCCGGTGACCGAGACGCAGGAGTGGGTGCCCAGCTCGTAGGCGGCGAAGTAGGTGAGGGGGGTGGGCACGCAGCCCACGTCCACCACATCCACGCCCGCCGCGCGGATGCCGTCGGCCAGCGCGCCGGCGAGTTCTGGCCCCGACAGGCGGCCGTCGCGACCGACGGCGATGGCCTGCTGGCCGCGGGCGACGGCTTCTGAACCGAGGGCGTGGCCGATGGCGCGCACGGCTTCGGCGGTCAGCGTCTTGCCGACGATGCCGCGGATGTCATAGGCCTTGAAGATCTCGGGGGCGGGGACGAACATGCGGGGGCTCCGGTGCGTGAAGGATGAAGGCGGGATTATACGCGGCGGGCTGTGACGGCCGCGCGTCGGCCGAAGGGCCGGGTGTGACGCCCGGCAAGCTCAGGCGCCGGTTGTGAAAAAGCGCACGAGGCGGCGGGGCAGCCAGTCGAGCCGGCCGGGCCAGGGGCCGCTGACGAAGCCGACGTGGCCGCCTTCGGCGGGCTGCTCAAGCTCGACGTGGGCGGAGACGTCCGCCGGGCCAGGCAGGTGCCGGGCGGGCAGGAAGGGGTCGTTCTTCGGGTTGATGATCAGGGTGGGCAGCCGGACGCCCCGGAGGTGGGGCTTGCTGGAGGCGCGGTGCCAGTAGTCGTCGGCGTCCCGGTAGCCGTGCAGCGGGGCGGTGACGAGGTTGTCGAACTGGTGCAGATTGGCGGCGGCGCGCACGGCGTCGGGGTCGAACAGCCCTGGGTGGCGGGCGAGCCTGGCCAAGGCGCTGGCCTTGAGGGTGCCCAGGAAGTGGCAGGTGTAGACGCGGTTGAAGCCTTGGGCGAGGGTGTGGCCGGTGGCGGCAAGATCCAGCGGCGGGCAGATCGCCACCGCGCGCTCGATCAGCGCCGCGGCCGCTTCGCCCCGGGTGCCGAGCCACAGCAGCAGGGCGTTGCCGCCCAGGGATACGCCGGCGGCAAAGCGCGGCGCGTCGGGGTGGCGGTGGGCGATGCGCCGGAGGATCCAGCCGATCTCGTCGGCGTCGCCGGAGTGGTAGGCGCGGGCTTTGAGGTTGGGCTCGCCGGAGCAGCCGCGGAAGTGGGGGACGACGCCGTTCCAGCCCAGCTGGGCGAGGTGGCGCATCAGGCTGCGGGCGTAGGGTGAGCGGCTGGAGCCTTCGAGGCCGTGGAAGAGCACCACCAGCGGCGCGCCGGGGCGGTGGGGCAGCCAGTCGAGGTCGATGAAGTCACCGTCGGGGGTTGTCCAGCGTTCGCGCTGGAAGGGGGGCATCCGCCCCTTGCGCAGCAGCGGCCAGATGGTCTGGGCGTGGCCGCCGGGCAGCCAGCGGGGCGCCCGGTAGGCGGTGTCGGCCGGTGCGCTCGGGCTCAATGGACGACGTGGGGGGTGTCGCTGCTGCGCAGGTTGTCCATGTCGGGGGCCGGCGAGGCGTGGTGCAGCACCATGCGCCAGCCGATGGCGCCGCGGGTGAACACGTTGGTGGCGATGATCGGCGGGTGCAGGCGGTGGTCGCCTTCGAGGTGGACCCGCTGGTGCACGGTGTGCACGGCGGTCATCACGTTGAGCCACTGGACCGGCTGGGTGGCGTGGACGACGATGCGGTTGCCGGCGGCGAAGAGCTGGCGCCAGGATTCGCGGATCGACGCGAGCCCGACGAGCCGGATGCTGCCCGGGTGGATGCAGACGACTTCCTCGTCCTCCGACCACACCGCCATCATGGCGTCGAGATCGGCGCGGGACAGGGCGGCGTAGAAGGCGGCTTCGGCTTCTTCGGGCGACGTGAAGATGGGGCTCGTCATGGGCTGGCGGGTGGGGATGGATGTAAAACGGGGGGCGTTGCCGCCCCCGTGGTGTCGGAACCGCAGGCAGGGCTTAGTGGTGGCCCTTGGACAGCTCGCCGGTGAACGCGTACTGGGCGCCGCAGTAGGGGCAGGTGGCCTTGCCTTCGGAGGTCACGTCGAGGAACACGCGGGGATGCCGCGCCCACAGCGGGGTGTCGGGCATCGGGCAGTGCAGCGGCAGATCCTTGGCGGCGACTGCGATCGGCTTGGTTTTGTCCTGGTTTTCAGGCATGGATGTCTCCCTTGCTTAAATGTAGGCAAGCCAGTGGTCGTATTCGGGGGCCTTGCCGTTCACGATGTCGAAGAAGCGGGCCTGCAGCTTCTGGGTGATCGGGCCACGCTTGCCATCGCCGATGGTGCGACCGTCAAGCTCGCGGATCGGGGTGACTTCGGCGGCGGTGCCGGTGAAGAAGGCTTCGTCGGCGATGTAGATGTCGTCGCGGGTGATGCGCTTGGAGATCACGTCGAGGCCGAACTCCTTGGCCACCTGGATCACCGACGAACGGGTGATGCCGGTGAGGGCCGATGCGATCTCGGGTTCGTAGATGGCGCCGTCCTTGATGACGAAGAGGTTCTCGCCGGCGCCTTCGGCCACGAAGCCGTTGGTGTCGAGGAGGAGGGCTTCGTCGTAGCCGGCTTCGGTGGCTTCCAGGTTGGCCAGGATGGAGTTGGCGTAGGTGGAGGCCAGCTTGGCGCGAGGCATGGTGACGTTGACGTGGTGACGGGCGAAGGACGAGGTCTTCACGCGGATGCCCTTCTCGAGGCCGTCTTCGCCCAGGTAGGCGCCCCACGGCCAGGCCGCGATGGCGACGTGCACCGTGGCGCCCTTGGTGGAGATGCCCATCTTCTCGGAGCCGTAGAAGGCGATCGGACGCAGATAGCAGGATTCGAGCTTGTTGGCGCGGACCACTTCCAGCTGGGCTTCCATGAGTTCATCCTTGGTGTAGGGGATGTTCATCATGTAGATCTTGCCGGAGTTGAGCAGGCGCTGGGTGTGCTCGGCAAGGCGGAAGATCGCGGTGCCCTTGACGGTGTTGTAGGCACGGACGCCCTCGAAGACCGACAGGCCATAGTGGAGGGAGTGGGTGAGCACGTGGGTGGTCGCTTCACGCCACGGCACGAGCTTGCCGTCGTACCAGATGAAACCGTCGCGGTCTGCCATCGACATTGTGGGGATCTCCAACTGAATACAGAAAATTTAAGCCTTCGATTCTAGCGCATTCCGCAGGTCTGCGGACCGCCGCCCCGAACGGGGTAAAATGAGAATTTTGCGTGGGCGAAATGTTCATGAGGATCTGGAAGCCGAATGTCACGGTTGCCGCGGTGGTGGAGCGGGACGGGCGTTTTCTGGTGGTGGAGGAGGAGACCGAGGACGGCCTGCGCTTCAACCAGCCGGCCGGGCACCTGGACCGGGGCGAGTCGCTGGTGAGTGCCGCGGCCCGCGAGACCCTGGAGGAGACCGCCCATGCCTTCCGCCCGGAGTTCCTGGTGGGCATCTACCAGTGGCCGCGCCCGGCGGGGGACATCACCTATCTGCGCTTTGCGTTCGGCGGTTCGATCGTCGGTTTCGACCCGGCGCGCAAGCTCGATTCGGGTATCGTGCGGGCGGTGTGGCTGACGCTGGACGAACTGCGGGCCACCCGGGAGCGTCACCGCAGCCCGCTGATCCTGCAGTGCTGCGAGGATTACGTGGCGGGGCGGCGCTTTCCGCTGGATCTGATCCGGCACTACGACGCGTGATCCGGCCGTCTCGTCCGGCCCTGGCGGGGGCGCTGCTGGCGGCCGCCCTGGCTCATGGCCCGGCGCGGGCGGACGAGGCGGTGACGATCTGCTACAACTACGGCTGTCTCGTGGAGGCCGAGGCGCGGTTCTCCGAGGCGCAGCTGGCCGAGGTGGCCGCCCGCCTGCTGCGGGCCGATTCGGCGCTGGCCGAGCGGGCGATCGTGGCGCAGGTGCTCGGGCAGCTCTACCGCTGGGCGGGCGAGCAGTTGCCGATTGGCGCCGACCGGCCGGGCGATTACCTGGATTTCGGCGAGCACGGCACGATGGACTGCATCGACCATGCCACCTCCACCACCCGGCTTCTGACGATGCTGGCGGAGCGCGGCCTGCTGCGCTTCCACAGCGTGGAGCCGGTGCGGCGGCGGGTGCGCTGGCTGGTGACGCAGCACTTTTCGGCGGTGCTGCGCGAGACGCACGCCGACGCGCCTGAGGGCGGGGCGCGCTTTGCAGTGGATACTTGGTTTGGGGAACACGGCGATCCGGCCGTGGTGCTGCCCCTGGAAGACTGGCTGAATGGAGAGGGACCCAATGTCTCGTAAGGAAAAAGTCGTCGTCGGCATGTCCGGCGGTGTGGATTCGTCGGTTGCGGCGCTGCTGCTCAAGCAGCAGGGCTACGAGGTGGTCGGCCTGTTCATGAAGAACTGGGAGGACGACGACGATGGCGAGTACTGCTCCACCCGCGAGGATCTGGTGGACGTGGCCTCGGTGGCCGACGTGCTGGGCATCGAGCTGGAGGTGGTGAACTTCTCGAAGGAGTACAAGGAGCGGGTGTTCGCCGATTTCCTGCGCGAGTACGAGGCCGGCCGCACGCCGAACCCGGACATCCTGTGCAACTCGGAGATCAAGTTCCGGGCCTTCCTGGATCACGCGATGGCGCTGGGCGCCGACCGCATCGCCACCGGCCACTACGCCCAGGTGCGGGAATGGACCAACGACGGCCGCACCGAATTCCAGCTCATGAAGGCCGAGGACGGCACCAAGGATCAGAGCTACTTCCTGTATCGGCTCAATCAGGCGCAGCTATCGAAAACGCTATTCCCGATTGGTCATCTCTATAAGCGCGACGTGCGCAAGATGGCCGAGGCGGCCGGGCTGCATGTGCATGCCAAGAAGGATTCGACCGGGATCTGCTTCATCGGCGAGCGGCCTTTCCGCGAATTCCTGGCGCGCTACCTGCCGGCCAGGCCGGGCGAGATCCGCTCCCTGGAAAGTGATACGGTGATTGGTCAGCATCAGGGTTTGATGTATCACACCGTCGGCCAGCGCAAGGGCCTGCAGATCGGCGGCATCAAGGGCAACCAGGACGACGCCGGCGAGCACGACGCGTGGTACGCGGCGAAGAAGGATGTGGCCAGGAACGTGCTGTACGTGGTGCAGGGGCACGACCATCCGGCGCTGCTGAAGGATCGCCTGATCGCCACCGACCTGTCGTGGGTGTCGGGCCGCGCGCCGCGCACCAACTGGGTGTACACCGCCAAGCCGCGCTACCGCACGCCGGACGCGCCGTGCGAGATCGACGCGCTGGCGGGCGGCCGCGCCGAGATCGCCTTCGCCCAGCCCCAGTGGGCGGTGACGCCGGGCCAGAGCGTGGTGATCTACGAGAGCCGGGTGTGCCTGGGCGGCGGGATCATCGTCGACTGACGACGGGGGTTTCGATACAAAAAGGCGCCGATTGGCGCCTTTTTTGTGTTGTGTCAGGGGTTCGACGCCAGCCGGAGCGGCGGGTAGGCCCAGTTGCGCTCCCAGGCGGCGCGCACCATGTTGGGGTATTCGGCCTTGCCCAGGCTGCCGTTGTAGCGGCCCAGGGCGCGGAAGAGGTCGCCCTTCTCGATGTCGAGGTAGTGGCGCAGGATCGTGCAGCCGAAGCGCAGGTTGGTGCGCATGTGGAAGAGGTTGGTTTCCTGGTTGCCGATGAGGCGCGCCCAGAAGGGCATCACCTGCATGTAGCCGCGGGCGCCCACCGGCGACAGGGCGTACTTCTTGAAGCCGCTTTCGACCTGGATGAGCCCGAGCACCAGCTGCGGATCGAGCCCGGCGCGGGTGGCTTCGTAGTGCACCGCGCGAAGGAGTTCGGAGCGGGCGGTCTCGTCGGGGATGCGCCTGGCGAGGCGCTGGGACATTTCGGCCAGCCAGCGGGCCCGCTCGGGCGAGCGCTGGAAGCTCGGGTCGAGGGGCGCCTGATCCGCCACCGCGGCGTGCAGGGCGGCCTGCACGCTGGCGGCGAGGGGTTCGTACTGCTGGTTGCCGGCCTGCGCCGACGCGGCAGCGCCGCCCAGCAGCAGGGCTGCCAGGCCGGTGCGGACGAGGGCGGGCAGGCGGCGCATCGTCAGCCCTTCAGCCTGGCGATGACGGTGGCGGCCACCTCGGCCACCGGCAGCTTGGTGGCTTCGGGGTCGCGGCGGCCCTGGTACTCGACCACGCCTTCCTTCAGGCCGCGGTCGCCGATCACCACCCGGTGCGGGGTGCCGATCAGCTCGTTGTCGGCCAGCAGCGAGCCCGGGCGTTCGTCGCGGTCGTCGAGGAAGGCGTCGATGCCGGCAGCAGTGAGCTGGGCGTACAGCGCGTCGGCGGCTTCGCGCACGGCGTCGGACTTGGCGTAGCCCATCGGCACGATGGCGACCTGGAAGGGGGCGATGGCGTCCGGCCAGACGATGCCGCGGGCGTCGTTGTTCTGCTCGATGGCGGCGCCCAGGATGCGCGACACGCCGATGCCGTAGCAGCCCATCTCCATGATCTGCTCCTTGCCCTGCTCGTTGAGGAACTTGCAGTTGAGGGCGTCGGCGTACTTGGTGCGCAGCTGGAAGATGTGGCCGACTTCGATGCCGCGGCAGATCTCGAGGGTGCCCTTGCCGTCGGGCGAGGGGTCGCCGGCCACCACGTTGCGCAGGTCGGCCACTTCGGCTTCGGGGAAGTCGCGGCCGATGTTGACGCCGGTGAAGTGGTGGTCGTCCTGGTTGGCGCCGGTGACGAAATCGGCCATCGCGGCCACGCTGCGGTCCATCACCACGCGGCCGGCAAAGCCCACCGGGCCCAGGGAGCCGGCGTTGGAGCCGAAGGCGGCGAGGATGGCGGCGGGGGAGGCGAAGGTGAGCGGGTTCTTCACGCCGGCCACCTTCTGGGCCTTGACCTCGTTGAGTTCGTGGTCGCCGCGCAGCAGGAGCAGCACGGGCCGGTTGCCGGTGGATTCGTCGCCATCGACGACGATGGCCTTGACCGTGGACGTGGCCGGCACCTTGAGGAAGGCGGCCAGCTCGTCGATGGTCTTGACGCCCGGGGTGTGCACCTTGGTGAGGGCAGCCGCAGCGGCGGGGCGCGGGGTGGTGGGCGCCAGGGCCTCGGCCAGCTCGACGTTGGCGGCGAAGTCGGAATCCGGGCAGTAGGCGATGTCGTCCTCGCCGGTCTCGGCGATCACGTGGAACTCGTGGGAGCCGGTGCCGCCGATCGAGCCGGTGTCGGCAGCCACCGCGCGGAACTTCAGGCCCAGGCGGTTGAAGATGCGGTGGTAGGTGTCGTACATGTTGCGGTATTCACGCTGCAGATCCTCGAAGGAGCTGTGGAAGGAGTAGCCGTCCTTCATCGTGAACTCGCGGCCGCGCATCACCCCGAAGCGCGGGCGGATCTCGTCGCGGAACTTGGTCTGGATCTGGTAGAAGTGCTTGGGCAGCTGGCGGTAGCTGCGCAACTCCTTGCGCACCACGTCGGTGATGACCTCTTCGTGGGTCGGCCCGATCACGAAGTCGCGGTCGTGGCGATCCTTGAAGCGCAGCAGCTCGGGGCCGTAGAAATCCCAGCGGCCGGATTCCTGCCACAGCTCGGCCGGCTGCACGGCCGGCATCAGCACCTCGATGGCGCCGGCCCGGTTCATCTCTTCCCGCACGATGTTCTCCACCTTGCGCAGGGCGCGCAGGCCCAGCGGCATCCAGGTGTAGATGCCGCCGGCGAGGCGTTTGATCAGCCCCGCGCGCATCATCAGCTTGTGACTGATGACTTCGGCGTCGGACGGGGCTTCCTTGAGCGTGGAGAGGAAGAACTGAGAGGCACGCATGGGCGGAGGTCCGTTGAAAGATAACTCTCGATTTTAACGTGCTTCTGCGGGCTTGTCGGCGCCTGTGTTGCGATGCACCGATTTGGGGGTGCTTCTTTCACCGCGTTGGGAAATGTGGAAGAATCCAAGGCAGTTCATGAATTAAAGGTTGCACCATGCTCGATCGTGAAGGCTATCGGCCTAACGTCGGCATCATTCTGGTGAATGCGCGCAACGAGGTTTTCTGGGGCAAACGGATACGAGAACACTCCTGGCAGTTTCCGCAAGGCGGAATCAAGCACGGCGAATCGCCGGAACAGGCCATGTACCGTGAACTCTTTGAAGAAGTCGGCTTGAAGCCTGAGCACGTCCGCATCATCGGCCGCACCCGCGGCTGGTTGCGCTACGAGGTGCCCAAGCACTGGATCAAGCGCGAATGGCGCAACACCTATCGCGGTCAGAAACAGATCTGGTTTCTGCTGCGGCTGGTGGGGCGCGATTCGGACGTTTGCCTGCGTGCCAGCAATCACCCTGAGTTCGATGCCTGGCGCTGGAGTTATTACTGGGTGCCGCTCGAGGCGGTGATCGAGTTCAAGCGCGGGGTGTATCAGTCCGCGCTGCTGGAGTTGTCGCGCCTGCTGTTCCGCGACAGGCTCTTCGACATCCCCGAGAGCTACCGCCTCGCAGCGGCGGCGGTGGCGCAGGCGATCTCCGACGTGCCGCGCTCCTCGTCCTGAATCGATGCCCGGCCCGCGGGTTGAAACCGGATGTTCATCCGGCTGAAACTCTGCGGGCCGCGTCCTGTCACAGCCATTACACAAAAAAATCCGGTTTGGTCCGACGTCGCCCTGCGGCGTCGGGTTTCGCGTAGGGCACATCGGGAGGAGACACCATGGAGCGCTTGCATTATCAGCCGATCAAACAATTCCGGGTCAGTGGCGGCAGTTGCGACATCACCGACGCCTGGAGCATGGCGAGGGTCACCCTCGCGTCGCCGGCCATCGAGGTGATGACCGACCTGCGGCGGATTCCCGCCGCCACCATCGACCAGGACACCTCCCTGGCCGAAACCAATCACAGCATGATCCTGCGGGGCGTCCGCCTGCTCTTCGTCACCGACGCCAACCGGCGCGTGGCGGGCATCGTCACCGCCAGCGACCTGCTGGGCGAGAAGCCCACCCGGGTGGCGCGCGAGCGCATGATGCGCCACGAGGAGCTGACCACGCGGGACATCATGGTCGCCACCGAAGAGCTGGATGCGGTGTCCCTGGCCGACGTGCTCCGCTCGGAGGTTGGCCACGTGGTCGCAACCCTGAAGGCCTGCGGTCGGCAGCACGCCCTGGTGGTCGAAGACGCGCCGGACGGCAGCCGGGCGGTGCGCGGCATCTTCTCCGCCTCGCAGATCGCCCGCCAGATGGGCATCCCGCTGCAGACCACCGAAGTCGCCCGCACCTTCGCCGAAATCGAGGCCGCCATCGCCAATTGAAGGCCCAGCCGTGCGCCGGGCTTTGGCCCGGCCGGCGGGGGAGTTGTAGAATCCTGTCTCCGCTCCCCCGAGGGTCCTCATGATTTCAGCCCTGTTTCGCCTGCCCGCCGGCGTGCTGCCGGTGGCAATTGCCGGCCTGCTCCTCGCTGCGCCGGCATCGGCCCAAAGAACCGCATTGTTCGAGGACGAACCCAAAGCCCCCTGGAGCGAGGCGGAGGTCGTCTTTCCGGCCTATCCCGCCGATGCCAGCTTGATTCCGCTCCAGATCGGCCCGACGGCCACCGCCCGTTTCTTCATCGACGAGAAATCCCTCAGTCTCGCCGCCGACGGCGTGGTGCGCTTCACCCTGGTGGTGCGCACCCAGGGCGGCGCCGAAAACGTGAGCTACGAAGGCATCCGCTGCGAGACCGCGGAGCGCCGACTCTACGCGGTCGGCCGCAAGCCCGGCGAGTGGGTGGCCTCGCGGAATGTCGACTGGCGGCAGATCGAGGAGAAGACGACCAACCGCGTCCACGCGGCCCTCGCCAAGGACTACTTCTGCCCGCCGGGCATGATGCGGCCCGGCCTCGGGCAGATCGTCGAATCCCTGCGTCGCGACGGCGGCGTGCGTTGAACATCACAATAAGGATAGGTGGCAGGACATGCTCGACCAGTTGATCATCGGCTTCGACAAGGCGCTCCGCACGGTATTCGCCAACGCGCACACGGTGCGCCCCACGCCCGGCCAGCAGCTGCCGGAGGCGGAGTTGTCCGAAGAGGAAAAGCGCCATGCCGCGGCGCTGATGCGCGTCAATCACTGCGGCGAGATCTGCGCCCAGGCCCTTTACCAGGGCCAGGCGTTGATGTCGAAGGACGAGGGAATCAAGCGGGCGCTCGAATCCGCCGCCCACGAAGAAACCGAGCATCTGGCCTGGACCGAGCGGCGGATCGGCGAGCTGGGCGGCCGCAAGAGCCTGCTCAATCCGGTGTGGTACACCGGCTCGCTGGCCATCGGGATGCTGGCGGCGCGGTTTGGCGACGGCGTGAACCTGGGGTTCCTCGCCGAAACCGAACGTCAGGTCGAGGCGCACCTCAAGAGCCACCTGGATCGCCTGCCCCCGCAGGATCTGCGCTCCCGGGAGATCGTCGAGCAGATGAAGACCGACGAAGTGGCCCACGCCGAAACCGCCGTGCGTCTCGGCGCGGTTGAGCTGCCCTTGCCGGTCAAACGTGCCATGAAGGCCACCTCGAAGGTCATGACCGGCGTGGCCTACTGGGTCTGAGCCTGGCGGCTCAGGCCTCGACGATTTCCCAGGTGTGGGTGATCTCGGCGGTCTTGCCGAGCATGATCGTCGCAGAGCAGTACTTCTCGTAGGACAGCCTGATCGCCCGCTCCACCGAGTCCGGCTTCAGGTTGCGCCCGCTCACCGTGTAATGAAAGGCGATGCGGGTGAATACCTTGGGGTCGGTTTCGGCCCGCTCCGCCTTCAGGCTCACTGCGCAGTCGACCACCTCCTGGCGACTGCGCTTGAGAATCAGCACCACGTCGAACGCCGTGCAGCCACCGGCGCCCGCCAGCATCAGCTCCATCGGCCGCGGCGCCAGGTTGCGTCCGCCGGCCTCGGGGGCGCCGTCCATGCCCACCAGATGGCCGGAGCCCGTCTCGGCCAGGAAGGTCATGCTGTCTCCGCCCACCCACTTCACTACGCATTCCATATCTCGATCCTATTCTGTACTTGAACGGGCAAGGGCCGTCTGGCGCCTCACGACGCAAGGATTGTAGCCGGCTCGTGCAGGCGTGGTGCGCTGCAGTAATGTTGCGGTGCAGCAAGATGCCTGCATCGGCGGGGCTGGCTTGCCGGTTGCTGCGCAGCTGCCGGCCCCCTTCGATGCCGAAAACCCGCGTTTTAAAGGGGTTTTTTGAGATAAGCGTTATTTATTTTTCAATCAAAAAATTTATACTGCGTCGCACAAAAAAGGCTTGCCTGCCCAGGGTGGCGTGGCCATAATGCAGGCAGTCCAGTCGCTTTTGTGGTTTGAAGCGGCTGAAAGGTGTCTCCTCCACCCTCCTCCTTTGGTGTGGATTTAGCGCAGATCTCCCCGATCTGCGCTTTTTTTTATCTTCAGGTGGGGTTTGACATCAGTCAAAGCCGTGCGATACAATCCGCGGCTTTCCGAATTATAGTCGGTCCCGGTGTCGGGAAAAGTCTGAGGAATCTCCATGAAAACGTTTTCTGCCAAGCCGCATGAGGTCAAGCGCGACTGGTTCGTTGTCGATGCGACGGACTTGGTCCTTGGTCGGCTTGCTTCCCAAGTTGCGCTTCGCTTGCGCGGCAAACACAAAGCCATCTACACCCCGCACGTCGATACCGGTGACTTCATCGTCGTCGTCAACGTCGACAAGCTGCGTGTGACCGGCACCAAGGCCCAGGACAAGAAGTACTACCGTCACTCCGGTTACCCGGGCGGTATCTACGAAACCAACTTCACCAAGCTGCAGCAGCGCTTCCCCGCTCGCGTGCTGGAAAAGGCCGTCAAGGGCATGCTGCCCAAGGGCCCGCTCGGCTACGCCATGCTCAAGAAGCTCAAGTGCTACGCCGGCGCCGAGCATCCGCACGCCGCCCAGCAGCCCCAAGTACTCGCGATTTAACAGGAGCCGATAATGGCTGTGACTTACAACTACGGTACCGGTCGTCGCAAGTCGGCTGTTGCCCGCGTCTTCATGAAGAAGGGTACCGGCAACATCGTCGTGAACGGCAAGCCGGTCGATCAGTTCTTCTCCCGCGAAACCGGCCGCATGATCGTGCGTCAGCCGCTCGTCCTGACCAACTTCGCCGATCACTTCGACATCCTGGTCAACGTGACCGGTGGCGGTGAATCCGGTCAGGCTGGTGCCGTTCGTCACGGCATCACCCGCGCCCTGATCGACTACGATGCGGAACTCAAGTCCCCGCTGAAGAAGGCCGGTCTCGTGACCCGCGATGCCCGTGAAGTCGAGCGTAAGAAGGTTGGCTTCCACAAGGCGCGTCGTCGCAAGCAGTTCTCGAAGCGTTAATCGCTTCATGCGTTGTCGAAAGGCCGCCTTCGGGCGGCTTTTTGTCATCTGGGCGTAGTATCTTTCGGCAGCAAAGACGTCTGGCCGGTGTGTGCCGGCTGTTCATTTCCTGATTTGGGGGCGAGCATGATCAAGGTTGGTGTGGTGGGTGGAACCGGTTATACCGGTGTCGAGTTGCTGCGTTTGCTGGCGCAACATCCGGATGTCGAGCTGAAGGCGATCACCTCTCGGGGGGATGCCGGTGTTCCGGTGGCCAATATGTTCCCGAGCCTGCGTCGCCGGGTGGACCTGTGCTTCGTCGATCCCCAGGCGGCCGATCTCGGTTCGTGCGATGTCGTGTTCTTCGCCACCCCGAACGGGATCGCGATGCAGCAGGCAGCCGAGCTGGTGGCGGCTGGCGTCAAGGTGATCGACCTCGCCGCGGACTTCCGCATCACCGATATCGCCGAATGGGAGAAGTGGTACGGCATGAAGCATGCTTGCCCCGAGCTGGTGGCCGAGGCGGTGTACGGGCTGCCGGAGGTGAATCGCGAAGCGATCAAGAAGGCGCGCGTCATCGCCAACCCGGGGTGCTACCCGACGGCGGTTCAGCTTGGTTTCCTGCCGCTGGTCGAGGCCGGTGTGATCGAGCTCGACAATCTGGTGGCCGATGCCAAGTCCGGCGTCTCCGGCGCCGGGCGCAAGGCGGAGACCCACATCCTGTTCTCCGAGTCCGCCGACAACTTCCAGGCTTACGGCGTTGCCGGCCATCGTCACCTGCCCGAGATCCGGCAGGGGTTGTCGCGGTTTGCCAATGCGCCGGTCGGGCTGACCTTCGTGCCGCACCTGACGCCGATGATCCGCGGCATCCACGCCACCCTGTACGGCCGCCTCAAGAAGGACGTCGATCTGCAGGCTTTGTTTGAAGAGCGTTTTGCCGGTGAGGCCTTTGTGGATGTGATGCCGAAGGGTTCGCACCCGTCCACGCGTTCGGTGCGCTCGGCCAACCTGTGCCGGATCGCGGTTCATCGCCCCCAGGGCGGTGACGTTGTGGTGGTGCTGTCGGTCATCGACAACCTGGTCAAGGGCGCGGCGGGTCAGGCGGTGCAGAACATGAACATCCTGTTCGGCCTCGACGAGACGGCGGGTCTCGGACAGATTCCCCTGATGCCCTGAACCAAACACGACTGATTTTGTCGACTATTTGATGCCTGCGCCTTGACCGGGGCGTGGCGGCTCACCATAATCAGACGATAAATTTGAAGGAGTTGCTCCATGAATGCCGTAACCGAAACCAGCCCCCTGATCTTCACCGACAGCGCCGCCAACAAGGTCAAGGATCTGATCGTCGAAGAGGGTAACCCCGACCTCAAGCTGCGGGTGTTTGTCACCGGCGGCGGCTGTTCCGGCTTCCAGTACGGTTTCACCTTCGACGAGATCCGCAACGACGACGACACCGTGATGGAGAAGGATGGGGTCATGCTGCTGATCGACCCGATGAGCTACCAGTATCTGGTGGGCGCCGAGATCGATTACACCGAAGGTCTGGAAGGTTCGCAGTTCGTCATCCGCAATCCGAACGCCACCAGCACCTGCGGCTGCGGTTCGTCCTTCTCGGCCTGACCGGGCCGGATCTCCTGGCTGCTGTCGCCGGCTGGCGGCAGCAGCAATAAGGCCCGTCATCGTGAGATGGCGGGCCTTGTTTTTGGGTGGGTGCGAAAAAGTCTAATCCAGCTGAACGAGCTTGCTCTGCTGCAGGTGGGCGATCTGGGTGTCGAGGGCCGCAGTCTGGTTGCGGAACGCCGTCAAGGTGTTTCCGGTCAGGGCGGCGGCGCTGGGTAGGGTTACCGTGAGCGGATCCTGATGCACGTTGTTGATCCGGAACTCGTAGTGCAGGTGAGGGCCGGTTGCCCAGCCGGTGCTGCCCACGTAGCCGATGGTGTCCCCTTGGGCGACCTTCGTGCCGGGCTTGATCTGGCGGGCGAAGCCGCTCAGGTGGCCGTAGGCGGTGGTGTATCTGTCCCGGTGGCGCAGTACGATGAAGTTGCCGTAGCCGTTCTGCTGTCCGACGAACTCGACCACGCCATCGGCCGTTGCCTTGACGGCGGTGCCGTGGGGGGCGGCGTAGTCCACGCCCTTGTGTTCGCGCCAGGTGCCGAAAACCGGGTGGAGCCGCATCGAGAAACCCGAGCTGACGCGCGAGAACTCTAGCGGCGAACGCAGGAAGCCCTCCTTGTGGCTCTTGCCGTCCTGGTTGTAGTACTCCTGCGTGCCGTTGGGGTGGGTGAAGAGATAGGCCGAGTGGCGGGTGCCCTGGTTGATGAACTCGGCCGCCAGAATCCGCCCGGTGCGGACGGCGCGCCCTTGATGGTAGGCGACTTCGTAGATCACGCTGAAGCGGTCGCCGCGCCGCAGATCCGAGTGGAAGTCGATGTCGTCGCCAAAGATGCGGGATAGCTCCTCAGCGACGCTGTCGGGCAGGCCGGCGGCGTCCATGGCGGCGAACAGCGACGACTGGACAACCCCGCTCTGCATGTGAACGCGGGTCTCGAGCGAGAGGGGGCGGTGGCTCGCCTGGATGCGCCCGTCGATGAGTTCAAGGAACAGGCTGGAGTCGGCGTTGGGTGCGTGGATCGATGCCGACTGGAGCCCGCCCTCGGCGGTGGTCGCGACGGTGATCGTGGCGCCGGGGCGGAAGGCGTCGGCGATCTCGCGGGCGAGCTTGGGGTTGGCGGCCTGGGCGGCCACCTTGCTGGACGTCATGCCCAGGCGGCGCAGCGCCGCGGCCAGATTTTCGCCTTTGCGGATGCGGTCTTCGCGAATGAACGGGCGGGTGTCGACCTGCTGCACGACCGCAGGTACGGCGGCGAGCTGCTCCACCACCGTTTCGGCGGAGGCGGGCGGCGGTGCCGCGCCCGGCACCACCGCGATGGCGGCCGCCATCCCGATCGCCGCGCCGACGCCAACGGCGATCAGGCGCCATGCTCTGGCCGGGTCGTCCGCGCTAAGCTTTTTGAGATGCGCTAAAATCATCGACCTTTCTCTAAGCATCGGGCTTTCCAAGCAAAAACAAGCCGCGAAGTCTACCAAATAGTTCGCGGTTCGGAATTGCGCGAGGATAAATATGACTGAAATTACTGCAGCGCTGGCGCACATCAAACGTGGCGCCGACGAACTCCTGATCGAGGCTGAGCTCGTCGAGAAGCTCAAGACGGGCCGCCCGCTGCGGGTGAAGGCCGGTTTCGATCCTACGGCGCCGGATCTCCATCTGGGGCACACGGTCCTGATCAACAAGCTGCGTCACTTTCAGGAGCTGGGGCATCAGGTGATGTTCCTGATCGGGGACTTCACCGGGATGATCGGCGACCCGTCGGGCAAGAACACGACCCGTCCGCCGCTCACGCGGGAGCAGGTCATGGAGAACGCCAAGACCTATCAGGAGCAGGTCTTCAAGATTCTCGATCCGGCCAAGACCGAGGTTTGCTTCAACTCCAGCTGGATGGAGGCCCTGGGTGCTTCCGGGATGATTCGCCTGGCGGCGCAACACACGGTTGCGCGGATGCTGGAGCGGGACGACTTCTCGAAGCGCTACGCCTCGCAGCAGCCCATCGCCATCCACGAGTTCCTGTACCCGCTTTGTCAGGGTTACGACTCGGTGGCGATGAAGGCCGACATCGAGCTGGGCGGCACGGATCAGCGCTTCAATCTTCTGGTTGGGCGCGAGCTGCAGAAGCACTACGGCCAGGCGCCGCAGTGCGTGCTGACGATGCCGTTGCTCGAAGGTCTGGATGGCGTCAACAAAATGTCCAAGTCGCTGGGCAACTACATCGGGATCTACGAGCCGCCCAACGAGATCTTCGGCAAGGTCATGTCGATCTCCGATGACCTGATGTGGCGTTACTACGATCTGCTCTCCTTCCTCCCGGCGGGCGACATTGCGGCGCTACGGCGTTCGATCGTCGAGGGGCGTAATCCGCGGGATGTGAAGGTCAAGCTTGCTCAGGAACTGGTGTCCCGTTTTCATGGTGCGGCTGCTGCCGTTGCTGCGCTGGAGGATTTCGAGGCGCGCTTCCAGCGCAACGCGATCCCGGACGACATTCCTGAAGTGTCCATTGGTGCCGGGGAGGGGGGGCTCTCGATCGCCGCCGTGCTGAAGCAAGCCGGTCTGACGGCAAGCACCTCCGAATCATTGCGGATGATCGATCAGGGGGGCGTGCGTCTCGATGGCGAAAAAGTTTCGGATCGCGGTCTGGTGCTGGCGGCTGGGGTTGTGGTCGTGCTGCAGGTAGGTAAGCGCAAGTTTGCGCGGGTCGCTGTGTTTTGAATTAATTTCTCAAACCTCTTGACGGGTTCTGATAGTTCTTTATAATTCGGCCCTCTTCGCAGCGCAGTTGTTTCGGCGCGGTGAAGGGGGGAGTGGCCCGGAGGATTGGGTTGTTCCGGCGCAGTCAGGTGTTTGCAGCGAAGTTCAAAAAGATTTCGCGCAGTGCTTGACGGAGCTAAAAAGCTCTGTATAATGCGCACCTCTTCGCTGCAGCGCGCAGCGGTTCTTTA
>NZ_JAYRMI010000077.1:0-17463 GCF_041904905.1 Zoogloea sp.
CTGGTCGTTCATCCAGCGTTCGAGGAAGGGCTTGGCGGTCTTCCACAGGTCGAGTTCGGGGTCGAGCTGGCGACCGAGGCCTTCGATGTTGAGCAGGGTCTTCTGCAGCAGCACCAGCTGAGGCTGGACTTCCATCTCGAAGCGGCGGGCGGTCTGGAACAGGCGCAGCAACGTCTTGCCGAAGGAGATGTCCTTCAGCGGGCGGTCGAAGATGGGCTCGCACACCGCGCGGATGGCGCCTTCGAACTCGTCGGCGCGGGTGTGGGCGGGCACCCAGCCGGCCTCGATGTGGGCCAGCGCCACGCGGCGGTAATCCCGCTGGAAGAAAGCCAGGAAGTTGGTGGCGAGGTACTTTTTGTCGGAATCGTTGAGGGTGCCGATGATCCCGAAATCCAGCGCAATGTAGCGCCCGCGGGCGGCGCCTTCGGTGGCGACGAAGATGTTGCCCGGGTGCATGTCGGCGTGGAAGAAGCCGTCGCGGAACACCTGGGTGAAGAAGATCTCGACGCCGGCGCGGGACAGGGCCTTGAGGTCGATGCCGGCCTTGCGCAGGGCGTCGAGCTGGGAGATGGGGATGCCCTTCATCCGCTCCATCACCATCACGTTGGTGGCGCACCAGTCCCAGTGCACTTCGGGCACCACCAGCAGCTCGGAATCCTTGAAGTTGCGCCGCAGCTGCGAGCAGTTGGCGGCCTCGCGCATCAGGTCGAGTTCGTCGCGCAGATATTTGGAGAACTCGGCGACCACCTCCCGCGGCTTGAGGCGGCGGCCTTCGGGCCACACCTTCTCGAGGATGGTGGCGGCGGCGTCGAGCAGGGCCAGATCGTGGGCGATCACCGGGGCGATGCCGGGGCGCAGGATCTTGACCGCCACCTCGGTGCCGTCGGGCAGCTCGGCAAAATGCACCTGGGCGATGGAGGCGGAGGCGATGGGCTGGCGCTCGAAGCGGGCGAAGACCTCGTCGGCGTGCTTGCCGTAGGCGGCTTCGAGCTGGGCCAGGGCCTCGTCGCTGGAAAACGGCGGGACGCGGTCCTGCAGGCGGGCGAGTTCTTCGGCGATGGCCGGCGGCAGCAGATCGCGCCGGGTGGACAGCATCTGGCCGAACTTGACGAAGATCGGGCCGAGGGATTCGAGGGCCTGGCGCAGCCGCGCGCCGGAGGGCTCGTCGAAGTGGCGGCCGAAGCGCAGCGCGCGCGCCAGCCAGGCCAGCCGGCCGGTCGGCTCGCTGGAAAGGACCATCTGGTCGAGCCCGTATTTCAGGCTGACGGAGACGATCTTGACGAGTCGGAAGAGGCGCACGGCGGCTGGCAGAAAGGAAAACGCGGATTGTGCCCCGAAAGCCCGGCCGGCGGAAGCGCAGGCGCGGGCCTCAGCGCCGGTTCCGGGCGCGGGCGGGCGGCGGTGCCGGCGGCGGCGCGGCGGGGAGCACCTGCTCGGTGAGCCAGCGCACCGCGAGCCGGATCTCCCGCTTCACCGCCTCGTCGTCGGGCCCGAAGGCGGCCAGCCCGGCGCCGTCGATGGAGAACGGCGGCAGGCGCCATTCCCGCTCCACCACGAACAGGAAGTCGCCGTCGCGGAAGACCTTCTGGGCCACCACGTAGCCGTAGGGCCGCTCGCCGAAACGGCCGCAGTAGGCGGTGCGGGTGGCGTGGGCGAGGCCGTCCCGGGCGCCGCTCACCAGCCCGCTGGTGGTGAACGCGGGGCAGTGCTTGGCCAGCCCGGCGGCGATGTGGCCCAGGTAGGCCTCGGGGTCCATCTCCTGGGCGTTGGCGCGCTGCACCAGCAAGCGGTCGCGGTAGTCCTCGATGCCCTGGCCGCGGGGCACGTATTCTTCGTGGCGGATGCCGTTGCCTTCGCGCAGGTCGACGATCCGCCAGCTCTGGCCGGCTGGCAGGGGCAGGCGCCAGTCGAGGGTGGGCGCGTCGGCGCAGGCGCCCGTCGCCAGCAGCAGGCCGGCGGCGAATGCCGCGATGCGGACCGGAAAGCGGGGGGCGGAAGGGCTCACAGGGCGAGTTTGCCACGTTGGCGACGGTTTGTCGGCGGCCTTAATTCGCACCAAAGTTTGCACGGCAGGCGGGACGCCCGGTGCTTCGATATAATCCTGTGCTTTTAGTCGCAGTATTTGCCATGAGCGCCGATCCGAAAACCCAGCTTGCCGACCTCCTGCGTGCCGCCCTTGTCAGCGTGGCCCCCGAACAGGCCGAAACCCCGATCAACCTGGACCGCCCCAAGCAGGCCGGTCACGGGGATTTTGCGAGCAACCTGGCGCTGCAACTGGCCAAGCCGCTGAAGCGCAACCCCCGCGAACTCGCCGCCCTGCTGCTGGCCGAGCTGCCCAAGTCGCCGCTGGTGGCCAAGGCCGAAGTGGCCGGCGCCGGCTTCATCAACTTCACCCTGGTCGCCGATGCCAAGACGGCGGTGGTCGGCGCGGTGCTGGGCGCCGGCGAGGCCTACGGCCGCGGCGTGAAGACCGGCGTCAAGGTGCAGGTCGAGTTCGTCTCCGCCAACCCCACCGGGCCGCTGCATGTGGGCCACGGCCGGGGTGCCGCCTATGGCGCGTCGCTGGCCGACGTGCTGGATTTCGCCGGCTTCGACGTGACCCGCGAGTACTACATCAACGACGCCGGCCGGCAGATGGACATCCTCGCCCTGTCCACCTGGCTGCGTTACCTCGACCTCTTCGGCATCGCCATCGCCTTCCCGCCCAACGCCTATCAGGGCGACTACGTGAAGGACATGGCGGCCCAGATCAAGACCGGCCACGCCGACCGCTTCGCCCAGATTTCCGCCGCCGACGTGCTGGCCGGCGCCCCGACGGTCGAGTCCGACAAGGAAGGCCACCTGGATGCCCTGATCGCCAACGCCAAGCGCCTGCTCGGGCCCGACTACGCCTGGGTGCATGGCTTCGCGCTCAACGAGCAGCTCGGCGACGGCCGGGAGGATCTGAAGGAATTCGGCGTCACCTTCGACATGTGGTTCTCCGAGCGCTCGCTGTTCGACACCGGACTCGTCGAGAAGGCGGTGGCCGAACTCGAAGCCCGCGGCCACCTCTACGAACAGGACGGCGCCAAGTGGTTCCGCTCCACCGCCTTCGGCGACGAGAAGGACCGCGTCGTGCAGCGCGAGAACGGCCTCTACACCTACTTCGCCTCCGACATCGCCTACCACGCCAACAAGTACGAGCGCGGCTTCGACCGCATCGTCGACATCTGGGGCGCCGACCACCACGGCTACATCCCCCGCGTGAAGGGCGCGCTCACCGCGCTGGGCCTGCCGCCCGAGAAGCTCGACGTGGCGCTGGTGCAGTTCGCGGTGCTCTACCGCGACGGCCAGAAGGCCGCCATGTCCACCCGCTCCGGCGAGTTCGTCACCCTGCGCGAGCTGCGCAACGAAGTGGGCAACGACGCCTGCCGCTTCTTCTACGTGCTGCGCAAGGCCGACCAGCACCTGGATTTCGACCTCGACCTCGCCAAGAGCCAGAGCAACGAGAACCCGGTGTACTACATTCAGTACGCCCACGCCCGCCTGTGCTCGGTGCTGGGCCAGTGGAACGGCGTGCTCGCCGATCTGGCCGACGCCGCTCTGGCCCGTCTCGACAACGAGCGCGAGCTGGCCCTGTGCGCCCGCCTCACCGCCTTCCCCGAGATCGTCCAGAGCGCCGCGGCCGACTACGCGCCGCACCAGATCGCCTTCTACCTCAAGGATCTGGCCGGCGAGTTCCACAGCTACTACAACGCCGAACGGATGCTGGTGGACGACGAAGGGCTCAAACTGGCCCGGCTCGCCCTGGCGGCGGCGGTGCGTCAGGTGATCCGCAACGGTCTGGCGCTGCTTGGCGTCTCCGCTCCCGATTCGATGTAATTCCGGACTTCCCCATCCATGAGTCGCGATCTCAAGCCACGTCCTCAAGCCAGGAAGCCCAAATCGGGTAGCCGCGGCGGCACCCTCGTCGGCATCTTCGTCGGCCTGATCCTGGGGGCCCTGGTGGCTGCCGGGATCGCGCTGTACTTCACCTCATCGTCGCCCTTCAGCAAGCCCAAGGCTACCGAGGAGCGGGTCGTCGTCGCGCCGCCGCCCAAGCCCCAGGGCGGCGAGCCCATCGCCCTGCCCGGCAAGGCTGGCGACAAGCCCGTCGAGAAGCCCCGCTTCGACTTCTACAACGTGCTGCCCAAGGGTTCCGATGCCTTGCCGGCGCCCGCCAAGCCCGAGGAAACCACCGAAGTGGTGAAGTCCGACAAGGCCGACAAGCCCGCCAAGGATAAAACCGACAAGCCCGCCGCCGACACCGCCAAGGCCGACAAGCCCAAGCCCACCGAAGGCATGGACAGCGCCGAACGCGCCAAGGCCGAGGCGGCGCTGCTCGACAAGCCGGCCCCGCCCCCCGAGAAGTTCTACCTCCAGGCCGGCGCCTTCGAAGATCCCTCCGAGGCGGACAACCTGAAGGCGCGTCTTGCGTTGATGGGGGTGGAGGCCAGCGTGCAGAAGATCGAAGTGCCCGACAAGGGCACGATGCACCGGGTGCGCACCGGCCCCTATCTTGGCCAGGAGTCGATGACCAAGGCGCGGGACAACCTCACCGCCAACGGCATCAACACCGCCATCGTGAAGATCAAACCCAAGGAACCAAAGCCGGCTGCGGCCGCTCAATGAGACCTTTGGAACGAAGGAGAAACCCTGATGCAGCGTCGTGACGTCCTCAAACAGCTTTCCGCCCTCGCAGCGCTTGGCGGCCTCGGCCTGCCCGCCTGGGCGCAGGGCAGCGGCAAGGGCTTCGAACTCGTTTCGCCCCCCCAGCCCACCGAGGCCAAGGGGAAGGTCGAAGTGCTGGAGTTCTTCCACTACGGCTGCCCCCACTGCCGTTCCTTCGACCCGGTGCTGGAAGCCTGGGTCAAGAAGCTGCCGTCCGACGTGGTGTTCACCCGGGTTCCGGTGATGTGGGGCCAGCAGATGCTGGTGGGCTTTGCCCGGCTGTACGCCACCCTCGAGGCCACCGGCGATCTGCATCGCCTCCACGGCCAGATTTTCGAAGCCGTGCAGCTTGAAAAGCTGCCGCTGGGTTCCGAGGCCGCCGCCCAGGAATGGGCCGTCAAGAAGGGCGTGGACGCCAAGAAGTTCTCCGACGCCTACCGGGGCTTCAGCACCAACGTGCGGGTCAAGCGTTTCGAGGAGATCGCCCGCGCCTACAAGGTCGATGGCGTGCCGACCCTGGCCATCGATGGCAAGTACTTCACCTCCGGCTCCCTCGCCGGCTCCCACGAGGCGGCGCTGAAGGTGGCGGATCAGCTCATCGCCCGTGCCCGCAGCGAACAGGGCCGCAAGTAAGCCCTCCGCAAGCCCGGCCCCCGCGCCGGGCGTCTTCTTCCTTCCGCCCATGACCGAACGCGTCTTCATCACCGGCGCCTCCAGCGGCATCGGCGCGGCCCTCGCGCGCCGCTATGCGGCCCGGGGGGCGGTGCTGGGGCTGGTCGCCCGGCGTCAGGATGCGCTCGCCGCGCTGGTGGCGGGGCTGCCCGGCGAGCACGCCATTTACGTCGCCGACGTGGCCGACGGCCCGGCGATGCAGGCGGCTGCGGCCGATTTCGTGGCGCGCTTCGGCCTGCCGGACACGGTGATCGCCAACGCCGGCGTGTCGGTGGGCACCCTCACCGAAGAGGCTGGCGACATGCTTGCCTTCGAGCGGGTGATGCGCACCAACGTGCTGGGCATGGTGGTCACCTTCCAGCCCTTCGTGGCGCCCATGCGGCGCCGCGGCAGCGGGCGGCTGGTGGGCATCGCGTCGGTGGCGGGCATCCGCGGCCTGCCCGGCGCGGGGGCCTACAGCGCCTCCAAGGCGGCGGCGATTGCCTATCTGGAAAGCCTGCGGGTGGAGCTTCACGGCAGCGGCGTGCGGGCGGTCACCATCGCCCCCGGCTACATCGAGACGCCGATGACCGCGGTGAACCGCTATCCCATGCCCTTCATGCTGCCGGCGGACGAGGCCGCCCGCCGCTTCGTGCGGGCCATCGACGCCGGCACCGCCTACACGGTGATTCCCTGGCAGATGGGCGTGGTGGCCCGGCTGCTGCGTCTGCTGCCCAGCTGGCTGTTCGACGCCGCCTTTGCCCGCGCCGGTCGCAAGCCGCGCGGGCTCGATCTGTAAGCGGCGCCTTCAGCCGAGCTGGGTGATGGCCGGCAGGTACTTCTTGCCCAGCGCGTCGGCCACCGTCGGGTGGGTGACGTGGCCGTTGCACACGTTGAGACCGGCGCGCAGGCCGGCATCGTCCTTCAGGGCGTCCTTCCAGCCCTTGTCGGCCAGGGCCAGCACGTAGGGCAGGGTGGCGGCGTTGAGGGCGTAGGTGGCGGTGCGGGCCACCGCGCCGGGCATGTTGGCCACGCAGTAATGCACCACGCCATCCACCACGAAGGTGGGGTCGGCGTGGGTGGTGGGGTGGGAGGTCTCGAAGCAGCCGCCCTGGTCGATGGCCACGTCCACGATCACCGCGCCGGGCTTCATGGTGGCGAGCATCGCGCGGGTGACCAGCTTGGGTGCGGTGGCGCCGGGGATCAGCACCGCGCCGATCACCAGGTCGGCGTGGGGCAGCACGCTCTCGATGGCGTCGCGGGTGGCGTAGAGGGTCTTGACCCGGCCGCCGTACACCTCGTCCAGGTGGCGCAGCACGGCCAGGGACTTATCGACGATGGTCACGTCGGCGCCGATGCCCACCGCAGTGTGGGCCGCGTTGTTGCCTACCGTGCCGCCGCCCAGCACGACCACCCGGCCGGGCTCCACGCCGGGCACGCCGCCCAGCAGCACGCCGCGCCCGCCGTGGGATTTCTCGAGCGCCGCGGCGCCGGCCTGGATGCTCATCCGCCCCGCCACCTCCGACATCGGCGCCAGCAGCGGCAGGCCGCCGCCGGGGGCGGTGACGGTTTCGTAGGCGATGGCGGTGACGCCGCTGGCCAGCAGCGCCTCGGCCAGTTCGGGGGCGGGGGCCAGGTGGAGGTAGGTGAACAGGAGGTGGTGCGGCTTGAGGCGGGCCTGCTCGTCGGGCAGCGGCTCCTTCACCTTGACGATCATCTCGGCAGCCTCGAAGACCTCGGCGCCGCCGCCGACGATGGTGGCACCGGCCCGCTCGTAATCGGCGTCGGTGGCGCCGATGCCGAGCCCAGCGCCGGTCTCGACGAAGACCTGATGGCCGTGGGCGACGACCTCGCGGACGGCGCCGGGGGTCAGCCCGACGCGATGTTCATGGTTCTTGGTTTCCTTGGGAACGCCGATCTTCATGATCTTCTCCGAGGCTGGTAGGGTTCGCTTGCTTCCGGTGAGAGTGCGGGCGCAGACGCTTGTTCCGCATCTTGACCAATAACGGTGCGGCTCCTGAGATACTTGCGCGATGATGCAAAACAACAATGACGCGAACTTCCTGGTGGACGCAAGTGGCCATCGCCACCAGCCCC
Organism: Zoogloea sp.; assembly: GCF_041904905.1. Classification (GTDB taxonomy): domain Bacteria; phylum Pseudomonadota; class Gammaproteobacteria; order Burkholderiales; family Rhodocyclaceae; genus Zoogloea. Next base: position 7,438 of record NZ_JAYRMI010000077.1, read on the forward strand.
ATTGCGGCCCGGCGCGGATCGTCTCGCTGGTGCCTTCGCTCACCGAGTTGGTGTGCGAACTGGGCCTGGCCGGGCAGCTGGTGGGGCGGACGGGCTTCTGCATCCACCCGCGGGAGACCCTCAGGGCGATCCCCAAGGTGGGCGGCACCAAGGATGTGAACATGGCCCGCCTGCGCGAGCTGGCGCCGACCCACGTGATCGTGAACGTGGACGAGAACCGGCGGGAGTGCGTGGAGGAGATCGCGGCCTGGGTGCCCCACGTGATCGTCACCCACCCCTGCGCGCCCGAGGACAACCTGCCGGTGTATCGCCTGCTGGGTGCGATCTACGGCCGCGAGGCGGAGGCCGCGCGCCTGTGCGCCGATCTTGCCGCTGCGCTGAAGGATGCCCGGGCCGTGGGCGCCAGCCTGCCGCCCGAGAAGGTGCTGTACCTCATCTGGCGCGAGCCGTGGATGACGGTGGCGCGCAGCACCTACATCTCGGCGATGCTGGCGGCGGTGGGCTGGCAGACGGTTCCGGAGGCCGACGCGCCGCGCTATCCGGCCTTCGGGTGGGATGCGCCGTGGCTGGCGGAGGTGTCGCGGGTCTTCCTGTCGTCGGAGCCCTATCGCTTCCGCGAGCGTCATCTGGCGGAGGTTGCCGCGGCGACGGGCCGGCCGGTGGCCTTGATCGACGGGGAGATGGCCTCGTGGTACGGCAGCCGGGCGGTGGCCGGGCTGCGTTATCTCAGCGGGCTGCGCCGCGCGCTGGCCGACGCGCCATGAAAAACGCCCACCGGAGTGGGCGTCTGCGCTGAAGCCGGGGGTGATCAGCCGGGCTGACGGAGCACCTGATGGGGCGCCGGGATCGGCCAGTTGTTGGCGCCACCCACTTCGGCCAGGGCCTTGTTGGTGTCGAAGTACACCTGCCAGTAGTGGTCGTTGTGGCAATAGGGGCGCACCACCAGCTTGGTGCCGGCGGCGTTGAACTCGAGGATTTCCACGTCCGGCGCCGGGTCGGTGAGCACATTCGGGATCTGCTTGACGCGGGCACGGATCAGCTCCATCGCCTGCTTCGGGTCGACGCTGTGGGCCAGCTGCGCGGTGAGATCCACCCGGCGGGAGGGGTTCAGCGTGTAGTTGACGATGTTGTCGGAGAACAGCTTGTTGTTGCCGATGGTGGTGCGCACGTTGTCGGGCTGGTCGATGGTGGTGGCGAACAGGCCGATCTCCTTGACGGTGCCGGTGACGCCCGCGCCGCTGATGAAGTCGCCCACCTTGAACGGGCGCAGGATGATCAGGAAGGCGCCCGCGGCAAAGTTGGAGAGCAGGCCGCTCCAGGCAACGCCGATGGCCACGCCGGCGGCGGCGATGAGGGCGGCGAAGCTGGTGGTCTCGATGCCGAACACCGAGAGGATCACGATGACCAGCACGATGCGCATGATGACGCGCAGGGTGGCCTCGACGTAGCGGACCAGGGTGGGCTCCACCTTCTGGCGGGTCATGCCGCGGTTGGACAGGTTGCCGATGAGGTTGATGACCCAGCCGCCGATGATCCACAGGGCGATGGCGCCAGCGAGCTTCCAGCCCAGGGGGATCAGGTAGGTGGTGACGAGGGTGCCGATGTCGAAGTTGAGTTCACTGGCCATTGCATGCTCCGGCTGAGAGGTTGGAGGTTCAGTCTAGCTAGACTGGGTATGGTGCAGTGCGATGGTAAGTGAATTTTTGTCTCGGCGTGACATTTTTCCGGCATTGAACCGGCGTCAGGGGAGTAGGGCCTGCAGTCGTTCGGGCGTCAGGATGGCGAAGCGGGCGGCGATGACGGGGCGCCGGCCCAGCTTGAGCACCAGCTTGTCGCGGGTGAGCAGGGCCCGGGCGCCGCTGTCGCGGGCGAGTTCGAGGAACTTCTGGTCGTCCCGGTCGAGGCAGTTGGGCAGTTGGCAGGCGGGCGGCTCGACGGGGGCGACCGGCGTGCAGCGGGCCCGGTAGGTGGCGACGATCTCCGCCTGGCGCTCGGCGGGCTGGCCGAACTGGGGGTAGGCCAGCACCCGGGCGAGTTCGTCCAGGCAGTCCTCGCGGCACACCGGGTGGAGTGCGCCGGATTCGACGGCGGCGCGCAGGCGGACGAGGGCCGGGTCTTCGAACATCCACAGGGACAGCACCACGTTGGTGTCGAGGACGACCGGCAGGCCGTGGGGGAGCGGGGCTTCGAGGGGATGGGTGGCCACGGTGGCGGGCTGGCGGGTGGGTGGGCGGAAAAGAACAAGGGGGCCGAAGCCCCCTTGTCATTGCGGATGCCGCTTGGCTCAGGCGGCCTTCTTCTTGGCGTCCAGACGGGCCTTGACGAAGGAGCCCGGCGCGTCTTCGAGCACCTTGAGCTTGCCGTTGAGCGGATCGCGGGCCGGAACCTTGCTGCTGTCCTGGGCCATCAGCCAGGCCTGCCAGTCGGTCCACCAGGAGCCGGGGTGCTGCTCGGCGCCGTTGAAGAACTCGTCGGCGGTGGCGGGCAGCTTGGCGGCCGGGTTGGTCCAGTAGCCATACTTGTTGGCTGCCGGCGGGTTGACGATGCCAGCGATGTGGCCGGAGCCGCCCAGCACGAAGCGCACGTTGCCGCCGAAGTTGCGGGCACCGGAGTAGGTGCTCTTCCACGGGGCGATGTGGTCTTCGATGGTGGAGATGAAGTAGGTCGGGGCCTTGATCTTGGACAGATCGATGGGCACGCCTGCGATCTCGATGCCACCCGGCTCCTTGAGGAGGTTGTTCAGGTACATGTTGCGCAGGTAGAAGCTGTGCATCTTGGCCGGCATGCGGGTGGAGTCGGAGTTCCAGTACAGCAGGTCGAACGGGAACGGATCCTTGCCCATCAGGTAGTTGTTCACCACGAAGGACCAGATCAGGTCGTTGGCGCGCAGCATGTTGAAGGTGCCGGCCATCTCGGAGCCTTCCAGGTAGCCGCGCTCGAACATCTTCTTCTCGAGGCTGGAGATCTGGCCTTCGTCGAGGAAGACGGACAGCTCGCCCGGATCGGCGAAGTCGGTCATGGTGGTGAAGAAGGTGCCGGACGCCAGGCGCTTGTCCTTCTTGGCGGCCAGATAGGCCAGGGTGGTGGCGAGCAGCGTGCCGCCCAGGCAGTAGCCGGCGGCGTTGATTTCCTTGGCGCCGGTCTGTTCGACGATGGCGTCAATGGCGGCCAGGGTGCCTTCGAGCAGGTAGGCGTCGAAGCTCTTCTCGGCCAGGCGCTCATCCGGGTTGACCCAGGAGATCACGAACACGGTGTGGCCCTGATCCACGCACCACTTGATGTAGGAGTTCTTCTCGCGCAGGTCGAGGATGTAGAACTTGTTGATCCAGGGCGGGACGATCAGCAGCGGGCGCTTGGAGACGTCCGGGGTGGTCGGGGTGTACTGCAGCAGCTGCATCATCTCGGTCTGGAAGACGACCTTGCCCGGCGTGGTGGCCACGTTGCGGCCCAGCTCGAAGGCGGTGGTGTCGGTCATCTTGACGCGCAGGTTGCCGTCGCCTTCTTCCACGTCGCGCAGCAGGTTGTTGAGGCCCTTGATGAGGTTCTGGCCGTGGCTCTTGACGGTCTCGCGGAAGACTTCCGGGTTGGTCAGGGCGAAGTTGGACGGCGACAGGGCGTCGATGTACTGACGGGTGTAGAAGTTGACCTTCTTCTGGGTCTGGTCGTCCAGGCCATCCACGCCGGAGACGGTGTCGTGGATGTGGCGGGCGGTGATGAGGTAGGACTGCTTGATGAAGTCGAACAGGAAGTGCTCCTGCCACTCTTCATCCTTGAAGCGCTTGTCGTCCTTGGCGGGCGCGGCGACCGGGGCGCTGGGCGCCATGCCGGTGAAACGCATCATGGAGTGCTGCCACAGGGAGAAGTAATCCCACACGAGGTTCATCTGGGCCTGGGCCAGACGGTAGGGGTTGGCCAGCAGCTTGCCCATCATGTCCATGAAGGCCTGGGCGATGCCAAGCTCGTCGGTGGGGGCGGAGATGCCCTTCTGGACCTGCTTCTGGATGTGATCGGCCAGCAGCTTGGAAGCGCGCTGGGCGACTTCGGCGTAGGTCTTGGCGACTTCCTTCGGGTCCGGCAGTTCGGACTTGGCGACTTCTTTTTCTGGCGCAGCCATTGTTGGGCACTCCTTGTTAGATGCTCTTGACGAAACGAACCACCCCATCGTCTCCGACCCTGCTCTCCAGCGCGCCCTTGCGGGCGAGGTGGTTCAGGTGGGCGATGGCCTCCCCCATTGCAAACATGACCTGATGCGTATCGAGTTCGCGCGGGAAGAGGGTGGCAAGAATCTCTTCCGCACTGCGGGGCTCGGTACAGGCCGCAAGCAGTTCCGCGCAGCGCTCGTCGTGGTGCTGGACGAGCTGATCGACCCTCAGGGCGATGCCGCGGAACGGCCTCCCGTGGGATGGTAGCACGAGCGCGGTGTCTGGCAACTGCTTGAAACCGCTGATCGAATCGAGGAATCGGCCAAGCGGGTCGTCATGCGGCGTGGCGGCAAAAACGCTGACGTTGGTGGAGATGCGCGGCAGCAGCATGTCCCCCGAAATGAGTACGCCGAGCGCCTCGCAGTAGAGGGAGACGTGCTCGGGCGCGTGGCCGTAGCCGACGATCACCCGCCACGGCCGGCCGCCGATCGTCAGGGTGTCGCCGTCGATGAGGCGCTCGTAGGTGGCGGGCAGAGACGGCACCCCGCGGGCGTAGGCGTTGCCGCGGCCTTCGAGGGCGGCGGCGCGGCCGTCGTCCAGGCCGTGGTGGCGGAAGTGGGCCACCATCGACGGGACGTCGTAGCCGGTGAGCTGGTGCCACAGGGCGTAGCCGCCCAGGTATTCGCCCTGGGACATCACCACGCCGGCGCCGGTCTTGTCGGACAGCCAGCGGGCCAGGCCCAGGTGATCCGGGTGGCAGTGGGTGACGACGATGCGCGTCACCGGCCTGCCCAGCCGGGCGAGGATGGCGTCCCAGGCCTCGCGGGTGGCGTCGAGGGCGTAGCCGGTGTCGACGATCGCCACCCCGTCGCCGTCCTCGATGAGCCACAGGTTGATGTGGTCGAGGGCGAAGGGCAGGGGCATGCGGATCCAGGATACGCCGGGGGCGACCGCGTGGGTTTCGCCGGGCGCCGGCACGCTGTCGAAGGGGTACTCGAGGGTCGGGGTGGGCATTGCTGGTGGTTCTCCTGGAAATCCGTCCGCCGCGTTGTCCGGTTTCGGGAAATCTGATTTACTGGCTCGATGATCGAGGAAACAACCTACACCATCGGCGATCTCGCCCGCGAGTTCGGGATTACCCCGCGGGCCATCCGCTTCTACGAGGACGAGGGCCTGCTCTCGCCCGTCCGCGCCGGGCGCAACCGCATTTACAACAAGCGCCACCGCACCCGCCTGGGCCTGATCCTGCGCGGCAAGCGGCTGGGCCTGTCGCTGGCCGAGATCGGCGAGCTGCTCGGGATGTACGACGGCCTGCGCGATTCGGCGCCCCAGCTGCGCCGGCTGCTGGTGGTGCTCGCCGAGCGGCGGCGGGTGCTCGAGCAGCAGCGCGAGGACATCGCCGCGGTGCTGGGCGAGATCGACATCCTCGAGAAGCAGTGTGTCGCCCAGCTGGCCGAGAACCCCGAAGGCGCTGCCGCAGCCCATGCCGCGCTGGCCGCCCGCCTGGACGAGGGCGGGTGAGCATTTTTACCACCAAAATTACGTTTACGTAAACGTAATTACGCCTGCCGCGCCGTGCCGTGGCGCGCGGTGTCGGTGCGGGCCCGGCGGTGGCCGGAAAAGGTGGGTTGCGCCGGGGCGGGGGCACGTCCGGGATGAAACGGGCGGCCCGAAAGGGTATCCTGACGGGTTGTTTCGACTTGTACTGGAATTGATCGATGGCAGTAACCCTTCGCATCCTCAGTGCCGATGACCACGCCGAGATCGAGCACGTCCGTCAGTTCTTCCGCAACTACGCCGCCTGGCTGGGTGTGGACCTGTGCTTCCAGAATTTCGGCGAGGAGATGGCCTCCCTGCCCGGTGCCTATGCGGCGCCGGCCGGCCGGCTGTTCTTTGCCGAGTTCGAGGGCAAGCCCGCCGGCTGCGTGGGCATCCGGCCCTACACCGAGGGCATCTGCGAGATGAAGCGGCTCTACGTCGAGCCCGAGCTGCGCGGCACCGGGGTGGGGCGCGAGCTGGCGCTGGCCGCCATCAAGGCCGCCAAGACGCTGGGTTACCGCAAGGTGATGCTCGACACTCTGCCGGCCATGCGCATCGCGGTGAAGCTGTACCGGGAGCTGGGCTTCAAGGAGGCGCCGGCCTACTACCCGACGCCCGTCGAGGGCACGATGTTCCTGGCCCTCGATCTGGAGAACTGGAGCGAGTCCGACGTCAAGAACGAGAATCTTTTCCATCTGTTCGACTACAACCTGGCCTGGGCCCGGCGCATGCGGCAGGTGGACCCGGCTTACTTCGAGAAGCTGTCCACCCTCCAGGCGCCGGAGTTCCTGTGGATCGGCTGTTCCGATTCGCGGGTGCCGGCCAACGAGATCATCGGCCTGATGCCGGGCGAGGTCTTCGTCCATCGCAACGTGGCCAACGTGGTGGTGCACACCGACCTCAACTGCCTGTCGGTGATCCAGTTCGCCGTCGATGTGCTGAAGGTCAAGCACATCATGGTGGTGGGCCACTACGGCTGCGGTGGCGTGCGCGCGGCGCTGCAGCGGGATCGGGTCGGGCTGGTCGATCTGTGGCTGCGCCACGTGCAGGACGTGCACGTCAAGCACGTCAGCCGCGTCGATCTGCTGCCGCCCGAGCTGCGCCACGACCGCCTGTGCGAGCTCAACACCATCGAGCAGGTGGCCAACGTGTGCCAGACCATCGTCGTCCAGGACGCCTGGAAGCGCGGCCAGCGGCTCACCGTGCATGGCTGGGTGTACGGCCTCAAGGACGGCCTGATCCGCGATCTGGGCATCAACGTGAGCCGGCGCGAAGACCTCGCGCCCCGTTACCTGGCGGCCCTCGAGGCCCTGGAAAGCTGACACCGGAGACCCCCGATGGCCGAACCCCGGCTCGCCGCAGGCATCGACCTCGATTTCCTCAACGCGCGTGGAGCGGGCCATCTGCCGGGCTGGTTCGGTTTAGATGCGGTGACCCTCGAGCCCGGCCGGCTGGGCTCGCGCATGCTGATCCGCCCCGAGATGCTGGCCCCCAACGGCTATCTCCACGCCGCGACGATCATCGCCATGGCCGACAGTGCGGCCGGTTACGCCACCCGCGCCCACCTGCCCGAGGGCGCCAGGAGCTTCACCACCATCGAGCTGAAGACCAACTTCTTCGGCACCCAGACCGACGGCGTGCTCCTGTGCAACACCACCGCGGTGCACGTCGCGCGCAACACCCAGGTGTGGGATTCCGAGGTGACCGGCGGCGGCTGCGGCCGTCGGCTGGCGCTGTTCCGCTGCACCCAGCTGATCCTGTGGCCCAAGACCCCCTGACGGAGAGTGCCCCCATGGCCGAGCCCCGACGCAGCACCGCCCCCATCGACTTCTACTTCGATTTCTCCTCGCCCTACGGCTACTTCGCCGCCGAGAAGATCGACGCCCTGGCCGAACGCCACGGGCGCACGGTGCTGTGGCATCCCTTCCTGCTGGGGGTCACCTTCAAGGTCACCGGGCTTGCCCCGCTGCCGTCGATCCCGCTCAAGGGGGCCTACTCGCTCCACGACATCGAGCGCTCCGCCCGCTTCTTCGGCCTGCCCTTCCGGCAGCCCGGCACCTTCCCGATCCCCACCCAGCACGCCGCGCGGGCCTTCCTGTGGATCAACGACCGCAGCCCCGTGAAGGCCCGGGCCTTTGGCCTCGCCGCCTACCGGGCCTACTTCGTCGACGACGTGAACATCTCCGATCTGGCCGCGGTGCTCGACATCGCCGCCGGGCAGGGCATCGACCGGGACGAGTTGTCGGCGGTGCTGGCAGGCACCGAGATCAAGGCCCGGCTCGCCGCCGAGGTGGATCTGGGGCTGTCGCGCGGGGTGTTCGGCTCGCCCTTCATCATCGTCGATGGCGAAGCCTTCTGGGGCGCCGACCGCCTCCCGCAGGTGGAGCGCTGGCTGGCCGAAGGCGGGTTCTGAGCGGCCGGTCGTCGGCGCGACACGCAATCTCATGCCGTTCGGCCGCCGCGCATGGATAATGCCGGCTGACCGATTCGACCGGCATCCAAGCCACTACGCCTCCCGGAGACCTGCATGTCCGCACCCATCGACTTCTACTTCGACTTCTCCTCGCCCTACGGCTACCTGGCCTCCGAGCAGATCGACGCGCTGGCCGCCCGGCACGGGCGCGCCGTGATGTGGCACGCCATCGTCCTCGACGCCCAGTTCCAGCCCCAGGGCGGCATGAAGATCCCGGCGGCGCTGATGCGCACCGAGTACGTCCAGCGGGACACCGAGCGCAGCGCGGCCTTCTTCGGCATCCCCTTCAAGCAGCCCAGCCCCTACCCGGTGCACACCGAGCAGGCCGCCCGCGCCTTTCAGTGGCTCTCCGACCGCGACCCCGAAGAGGCCCGCGCCTTCGCCCACGCGGTGTTCCGCGCCTACTTCGTCGATGGCCGCAACATCGCCGAGACCGGCGTGCTGCTCGACATCGCCGACGCCCTCAAGATCGACCGCACGGAAGTGGCCGACGCCTTCTCCGACCCCGCCACCAAGGCCCGCCTGAAGGCCGAGATCGACCTGGCCGAAGCCCGCGGCGTGTTCGGTTCGCCCTACTTCATCGTCGAAGGCGAGGGCTTCTGGGGCAACGACCGCCTCCCGCAGCTCGAGCGCTGGCTCGAAAAAGGCCCCTTCTGACGGAGCGCCAACCATGCGGCGCATCTGTGTCTTCTGCGGTTCGCGGCCCGGCGTGCGGCCGGCCTACCGGGCAGCGGCCGAAGCCCTGGGCCAGCTCCTCGCCGAGCGCGGCATCGAACTGGTCTATGGCGGCGGCAACGTCGGGCTGATGGGCGTGGTGGCCGACGCCTGCCTGGCCGCCGGCGGCAAGGTGGTCGGCGTCATCCCGCGGGCGCTGATGGACTGGGAAGTGGGCCACGAGGGCCTCACCCGGCTCGAAGTCGTCGACTCCATGCACACCCGCAAGGCGCGGATGGCGGAGCTGGCCGACGGCTTCATCGCCCTGCCCGGCGGGTTGGGCACCTTCGAAGAGCTGTTCGAGATCCTCACCTGGGCCCAACTCGGTTTCCACGCCAAGCCGGTGGCCCTGTTCAACGTCGAAGGCTACTACCTGCCCCTCGTCCAGATGATGGAGCGGGGCGTGGAGGAGGGCTTCATGAAGCAGGAGAACCGCGGCCTGCTGCTGGTTGAGGACAACCTCTTCGCGCTGCTGCGGGCCATGTCCGCCTACCACCCGCCGGCGGTCGGCAAGCGCATCCGCGACGAGAAGCACCTGTAGGCCCGCCACCTCCGCGACCCCCACGAGGCGCCCATGACCCTCGCCGCCACCGATTTCGCCGCCCTGGCGGCCAGCATCGAACCGCTGCTCGACTGGCGCGACATGCCGGTCGACATCGCCTCGCTGGCGGCCCTGGCGGCCGGGCTCGGCTGGGCCAGCGGGCTGCGGCTCTACGCGCTGGTGTTCGTGCTCGGTGCGCTGGGGCGTTTCGCCGGGGTCCAGCTGCCCGGCGGGCTCGGCCTGCTGACCCACCCGCTGGTGCTGGGGGTGTCCGGCCTGCTCCTCCTCGTCGAGTTCTTCGCCGACAAGCTGCCCTGGCTCGATTCCCTCTGGGACGCCGCCCACACCTTCATCCGCATCCCCGCCGGCGCCGCGCTGGCCGCCGCGGCAATGGGCGACCAGGGCGGTGCGCTGAAGATCGCCATGGGCCTGCTGGGCGGCACCCTGGCGGCCGGCACCCACTTCGCCAAGGCCAGCACCCGCGCCGCCATCAACACCTCGCCAGAGCCGGTGAGCAACGTCGTCACGTCGCTGGGCGAGGACGCGCTGTTCGTCGGCGGCATGTGGACGCTGGTCCACCAGCCGCTGCTGTTTCTCGGCGCGCTGGCGGTGTTCTG
>NZ_JAYRMI010000123.1:0-3072 GCF_041904905.1 Zoogloea sp.
CCTCGAACACAAATTTACTCACACTCCCGGGGGCGGTGGGGCATGGATGGGGGGGGGAGGCGCTGTCGGGGCGACTTCGGTCGCCCGGCCTTGGTTTGCGGGGGCGTCGTTGCCTGGGGCGGGGTGGGTAGGCGGCTGAAGCCGCCCCTACGCAGGCCTGCTGGGGATTGCGGGCGCTTTGAATGTGCCGCGGGCCGGTTTTGGCCGGCCCGCGGGGTGATTTACTTCTTCAGTGCTTTCGCAAACGCGCTGGCAAGCGACCCGGCCATCGCCGGTTCGCGGTTCTGCTTGGCAAGCGCGGCGCGTTGGTTGCCGCGGGGGGCGTCGCGGCGTTCGCCGGCGGGGCGGCTGGCGGTGCCGGGCTGGTCGCCCATGCGCATGGTGAGCGCGATGCGCTTGCGGGGGAGGTCGACCTCCAGCACCTTCACCTTCACCACCTGGCCGGCCTTGACCACGCTGTGGGGGTCTTTCACGAAGCGGTCGGAGAGGGCGGAGACGTGCACGAGGCCGTCCTGGTGCACGCCGATGTCCACGAAGGCGCCAAAGTTGGTGACGTTGGTGACGACGCCTTCGAGGATCATGCCTTCGACGAGATCCTTCAGCTCTTCCACGCCTTCCTTGAAGCTGGCGGTCTTGAACTCGGGGCGCGGGTCGCGGCCGGGCTTGTCGAGTTCCTTCAGGATGTCCTGCACGGTGGGCAGGCCGAAGCGTTCGTCGGCGTAGCGCTCGGGCTTGAGCTGGCCGATGGTGCGGGAATCGCCCAGCAGTTCGCGCACGCCCTTCTGAATGTCGGCGAGGATGCGTTCGACCACCGGGTAGGCTTCGGGGTGGACGGCCGAGGCGTCGAGCGGGTTGGTGCCGCTTACGATGCGCAGGAAGCCGGCGGCCTGTTCGAAGGTCTTGGGCCCGAGGCGCGGCACGTCGAGCAGCGCGGCGCGGCTGGGGAAGGGGCCGTTGGCGTCGCGGTGGGCGACGATGTTGGCGGCGAGCGTGGGGTTGAGGCCGGAGATGCGGGTGAGCAGCGCGGCCGACGCCATGTTCACATCCACGCCCACGGCGTTCACGCAGTCTTCCACCACCGAATCCAGCGCGCGGGCGAGGCGGGTCTGGTTTACATCGTGCTGGTACTGGCCGACGCCGATGGATTTGGGGTCGATCTTGACCAGCTCGGCCAGCGGGTCTTGCAGGCGGCGGGCGATGGAGACGGCGCCGCGCAGGCTCACGTCGAGATCGGGGAATTCCTTGGCGGCAAGCTCGGACGCGGAATACACCGAGGCGCCGGCTTCCGACACCACGATCTTGGTCATGTGCAGCTCGGGGCGCAGCTTGATGAGGTCGGCGGCGAGCTTGTCGGTTTCGCGGCTGGCGGTGCCGTTGCCGATGGCGATGAGCGATACCTTGTGCTTCTCGCACAGGCGGGCCAGCGCGTGAAGGCTGCCGTCCCAGTCGCGGCGGGGTTCGTGGGGGTAGATCACGCCGGTGTCTACGAGCTTGCCGGTCTGGTCCACCACCGCCACCTTCACGCCGGTACGCAGGCCCGGGTCGAGGCCCAGGGTGGCGCGGGGGCCGGCGGGGGCGGCCAGCAGCAGATCCTTCAGGTTGCGGCCGAACACGCGGATGGCTTCTTCCTCGGCCTGCTCGCGCAGGTTGCCCAGGAGCTCAAGCTCCAGGTGCAGGGAGATCTTGACGCTCCAGGCCCAGCGCACGGTTTCGCGCAGCCAGAAATCCGCCGGGCGGCCCTGATCCTTGATGCCGAAGCGGCCGGCGATGCGCGCTTCGCAGGGGTTGGGGCCGGGGGCGGAGCCGTCGGTAGGGTCGGAATCCAGCGCCAGTTGCAGGCGCAGGAAGCCTTCGTTGCGGCCGCGGAAGAGGGCCAGCGCGCGGTGCGACGGCACGGTGGAGATGGCCTCGCGGAAGTCGAACCAGTCGCGGAACTTGGCGGCGTTGGGGTCGTTCTCCTTGTCGGCGATGACGGTGGAGGCCACCACGCCGTGATCGGCCAGATACTCGCGCAAGGCGCCCAGCAGCTCGGCGTCTTCGGCAAAGCGCTCCATCAAGATCTGGCGGGCGCCGTCGAGCACCGCGCGGGTGTCGGCAAAACCGGCTTCGGCGTTGATGTAATTGGCGGCCTCAAGCTCCGGCGTGAGGGTCGGGTCGGCCAGCAGGGCGTCGGCCAGCGGGGCGATGCCGGCTTCGCGGGCGATCTGGGCCTTGGTGCGGCGCTTCTGCTTGAAGGGCAGATAAAGGTCTTCGAGGCGCTGCTTGGTCTCGGCGTTCTCGATGGCATCGCGCAGGGCCGGGTCGAGCTTGCCCTGTTCGTCGATGCTGGCGATCACAGCGGCGCGGCGCTCCTCCAGTTCGCGCAGGTAGCCCAGGCGCTCTTCGAGGTTGCGCAGCTGGGTGTCGTCCAGGCCGCCGGTGACTTCCTTGCGGTAGCGGGCCACGAAGGGCACGGTCGCGCCTTCGTCCAGTAGCTGGACCGCCGCAGAAACCTGGCGGGGTTGTACACCTAACTCGGCGGCAATGCGTTGTTCGATCGGCAGAAGCATGGACGGTGACTGGCGTTGAAAAAGGGCGCATGGTGCAGAAACCCGGCCGCTGCCGCAAGTCCGTCCGCCCACAAGTTTCCGGTAGAATTCGCCGATCGTTCGTGCTGTGGGCAGCCCCCACCCGTGCACGCCCCGCCGGCCGTCGGTTTCGACGTGCCCGGCCTCGCAGGAGATATACACCCAATGAACCCCCTATTCGCTACGCTGGCAGCGGTGGCGTTCGGTCTGATGGTGGCAGGCGGCGATGCCTCTGCCGCGCCGCAGCCCGCGCACCCGGCCAAGGCAGCCAAGCCTGCCGCGTCCAAGCCGGCCCCCAAGCCGGTTGTCCAGAAATCCGCAGCCCAGAAGCCGGCTGCCCAGAAGGCGGCGCCCAAGGCCGTCGCGGCCCGTGCGCCGGCTGCCAGGCCGGTGGCGGCGAAGGCGACAGTGCCCGCCCGTGGCGCGCGTCCGGCGCCCGCGGTGGTGGCCAAGGCGGCGCCGGCCCGGGGCAGTGCGCGCCCGGCCCCGGTGGCGGTGCAGAAGA
>NZ_JAYRMI010000078.1:0-17140 GCF_041904905.1 Zoogloea sp.
GGCTCGAGCTGCCACTCGGGGCGGCCCAGCGCACCGCGGGCCCGCACCGGCACCGGTACGCCGCGCAGGCTGCCCAGCGCCGGCACATCCGCCGGCGCCAGCGCCAGCAGGCTGAGTCGCACCAGCGCATCCACCCGGGGCCCGGCGAGGTCGATGTCGCCGCCGCCGGCCAGCGCCAGCGCCGGGCTGCGGGCCTGCAGATCGCCGCTGCGGGCGTGCCCGTCGGCCACCGCGAAGCCGGCGGTCAGCTCGCCCACCGGCGTACTCTCGTTGTCGCGGTAGGGCCGCTTCGCCGGCTGACGGGCCTGGAGCGGCGCACGCCAGTCCTTCAGGGCGGCGCCGGCGTCGATGCCCCGGATGGCCCCGCCGCGCAGGCGCAGGCGGGCCTGACCGGCAAGCTGCCGGCGCAGTTCGGCCACGTTCTGGCCGCTGCCGGCCACGTCGATGAACAGGTTGAGCGCCCCGCTGGCCGGCTCCCGGCCGGTGGCGTCGCGCAGCAGCGGGGCCAGATTCACGTTCTCCGCATAGCTGCGCCACTGCAGCCGGTTGCCCTCGGCCGACAGGCTCGCGGTGGCTTCCAGCGTGCCGCCGTAGAGGCTGGCGGTGACCGCCGTCGCGGCCAGCCTGCCCCCGTGCAGGGCCAGGGGCAGGCGCAGGCGCTCGAACTGCAGGCCGCCTAGCTTGAGGCTGGCGACCCGCAGCACGCCGTCGACGTCCAGCCCCGGCAGAGCCGACGCGTCGATGCGGGTGGTGCCGTCGAGGGCGCCCAGGTAGCGGTCGGCATCGAGCCGATCCAGCTCCAGATCGAAGCCGACGCCCGGCGCGGAGAGCCGCGGCCAAGTCCAGCCGCCCTGCAGGTGGCTGCCGTCGATGCGCAGATCGAGCTTGCCGGCGCCGCTGTCCCGGGCGAAATCGAGCCGGCCGCCCAGCTGGGCGACCAGCTTGACCGGGGCCGCGCCGGCCTTGGCGGCGGTGAAGCCCAGCTCGCCGGCCAGCGCCGGGAGATCCAGCACCCGTCCGTCGGCCTGCCAGCGGACGCCGCCGCCCAGGCTGCCGGTGAACCGGCCGGCGGGGGTCTTCCAGTCGATGTCGGCGCTCAGCTTGTCGGTCGCCAGGGTGCTGCCCTTGGCGGCGAGCCCGGCCAGCCGGGCGCGGAGCTGCCCAGCCTGACCCTTGCCCTCCACCCGCAGGGTAGCCTCGGCGGTGGCGGCCTCGGGGCCGGCGTCGCCCAGCACCATCCGCGGGGCGGTGAAGCGCAGCTCAGTGGTGCGACCGTCGGCTTTGGCCTTGCCCAGCAGGCTCAGGCCGCTCGCCAGCAGCGGGCCCTCGCCGGGCCGCTGCAGCTCGGTGGCGGCCAGGTCGAGATCGACACCGGCCCGATCCGCCAGCGCACCCCGGGCCACCAGATGGGCGTTGCGCAGCTGGGGGCCGGCGGCGCCGCCAAGCCGGTAGCCGGCTTCCAGTTCCAGCCGCGCATCGGTGAGGGGCGCCGCCTGGGTGAGGCGGGCCGTGAGTTCGAGCCGGCCGTCGGCGTCGCGCCCGAGCCGGCCGGTGACGAGGCCCACATCCGACAGCGCGAAGTTGCGGCCGCTGGCCTCGTCGATGCCATTGACGATGCCGCCGGCGATGACCAGCCGCTCCACGTCGAACGCCAGCGGCGCCTCGGCCGGCGGCGGCGCGAGGAGATCGGCGGCGTTGAAGCGGCCATCCTTGCCCCGCCGCAGCGCCAGGCGCAGGCCGCTCACCTCGACCCGATCCACCACCACCCGCTGGGTCAGCAGCGGCAACAGGCGCACCCCGAGCGTGCCCTGCTCGACGCCCAGCAGCTCGCCGTCGCCGTTGCGCCCGGAGAGCGACATGGCCGGCAGGCGCAGCTCGAGGCGGGGGAACATGGCGAGTTCCACCGCGCCGTCGAAGCGCAGGTTGCGCTGGTGACGCTGCTTGGCGAAGTGGCTCAGTTCGGTGGCCAGACGCGCCCCGTCGAAGGTGGCGTGCAGGTACAGCGCCCCCGTCGCAACAGCCGTGCTGGCCCCTCCGAGGGCGAAGGCCAGGTACTTGAGGAATTTGAAACGCATGTCCGGAGAACCCACGAATCCGCGGCCTCGATCTTACCCCAGGCGCGCGCTCAACCCGTAATGGGCAGTGCGGTGGCGTTGCGCAGCGGCAGACGCAGCTCGAAGGTGCTGCCCTGGCCAAGAGTACTCTGGACATTCACCGCGCCCCCGTGGCGCTCGGCCACGGTCTTGACGATGAGCAGGCCCAGGCCAACCCCGGTGGGCTTGTCGCGCCCTTCCTCGACGATCCGGGAGAAGCGCTTGAACAGCCGCGGCAGCGCATCGGGAGGGATGCCCGCGCCCTGGTCGCTGACCCGGATCACCCAGTCCGGCCCTTCGGCCGACAGGCGCACCGACACCGTGCTGTTGGCGGCGCCGTACTTGATGGCGTTGGTAAGCAGGTTGATGACCGCCCGGCGCAGCAGCGAGAAGTCGCCCCGCACGATGGCCTCCTCGGTCTCGGCGTCGCGGGTATCCACCTCGACGCGGATGCCCCGCGCCTGGGCCTGGGGCCACACCTCGTCGGCGGCGGAATCCACCAGACCGGCCAGATCGAGTTCGACGAAGTCCTTCGGGTCGGAACCCTCCGCCCGCACCAGGCGGAACAGGCCGTCGGCCAGATCGAGGGCCGACCGGGCGTAGCGGGCGATCCGCGGGATCTGCGGGCCCCAGTCGGGCGTGCCGCCGCCCTGCTGCCCGTCGATCAGGGTGAGGATGGAGGCCAGCGGCGCCCGCAGGTCGTGGGACAGGAAGTGCATGGTGTCTTCCCGGCTGCGCTGGGCCTCGTGCATCGCGGTAACGTCGGCGAGGCCGATCACCCGGCCGGGGCGGCCGCTCGATTCGGTCACCAGATCGGCCACCGACACCAGCAGGTAGCGCTTCTTGTCGGGCGTCAGCTCGAACTGGCGGATGCCCGAGAAGCCGGACAGATCCGGCAGACCGTCGCGCATCGGCACGTAAACCGGCCACGGCAGCTCGCGCAGGGCGGCCAGCAGGGCGTCGCTGCGGAAGGCGCGCAGCAGGTAGCGGGCGCGCTCGTTGTGGAGGATCACCCGGTCGAGCTGGTCGATCACCACCACGCCGATGGGCAGGTGCTCCAGGGTGTCGGCGATGAAGCGGCGCACGTCCCGCTGGTGCTGGGCCACCTGGCGGACGATGCGGATGCGCTGCTCCAGCGGGTCGGCGGCAGCGCCCTCGTCGTCGGGCAGCAGGCCGATGGGCGAGCCTTCGCGTTCGAGGGCGATCAGCTCGGCGTCCAGGTAGCGCTGGGCCGCCTCCAGGCGTCGCCAGCTCCACAAGGGGTAGGCCAGCATGCAGCCGCCCACCGCCGAAGCGGGCCCGAACCACCAGCCGCCCACCGTCACCCCCAGCGCCGCCAGCAGCAGCGCCGCGGCGGCGAGCGCGAAGGAGGTCATCAGGCCGATCCGGGCGTCGGCGTAGAGCAGCACCAGCATCAGCCCGCCCACCATCAGCCCGGCCACCAGCGCCGCCACCCACGAAGGCAGGGGGGTGATGACGCCGTCGCCGTGGAGGGCGTCGTAGACGTTGGCCTGGAACTCGATGCCCGGCATCGAGCGCGACAGGCCCGAAGTGGGCGTCGGCACGGCTTCGGCCATGCCCGACGCGGTGGCGCCCACCAGCAGCAGCTTGCCCCGCAGCGCCGCGGCCGGCACCTCGCCGTTGAGCACGGCGCGGTACGAGTAGTGGATGTAGCTGCCCGGCGCGCCCGAGAAGCGGATGCGCAGCCAGCCGGCGCGCTGCCATTGCTGGGCGTCGGCGCCCTCGCGGGGGGTGGGCTGGGAGTAGAGCTTGCGCACCGTCGGGTCCACCACCCGCAGCAGCGCCAGGGCGAGCTGGGGATAGCGGGGCGTGCCGAAGCCTTCCCACAGGTAAACGCTACGGGCGATCCCGTCCGGGTCGAACTCGAGCTGGTCGTGCCCCAGCGCCGCCGCCGCGTCGGCGAACAGGGGAAGGGGCAGCACCTCGCCGCTGAGCACCGACCCGGTGGTGGCCTGGCTGAGGGGTAGCACCACCCGGCCGTAGTCGCGCATGGCGCGGGCGAGGGCCTCGTCGGCGGCGGGATCGTCGCGGCTCGGGGCGTCGAGGAGGACATCCAGCATCACCGCCGCCGCCCCCACCTCGCGGGCCCGGTCGATCAGCGCCGCATGGATACGCCGCGACCACGGCCAGCGCCCGAGGCTGGCCAGACTGGCGTCGTCGATGGAGACGATCACCACCTGATCGCTCGGCGGCGACACCCAGCTGGTGAGTACGCCGTCGTAGATCGTCTGGTCGATGCGCCACAGCCAGCCCTCGATCGCCGACGCAACCGCCAGCGACACGCACAGCACGGTGACCGCAACCCACTCGACGGTGGGCCGGCGCAGGGATCCGCCAACGTTCTTCACGGGTTCGGCGCTGCGGGCGAAGAGATGGACCACCAGGGCAGCAGGACGAACGAGCGGACGGTCTGCACCCCCGACCACGGGCTGACCGTGCCATCCGGATTGGCGCCGCGCAGGCGCAGGTAATACGTGCCGGCCGCCGGGGCGGGAACGGTGAACGCCGCCTCGCCAATGCGCTGTTCGGCGATCAGATCGGTGAAGCCGGCATCCCGCGCCAGCTGCACCTCGTAGATGCGGTCTCCGCCGCCCGGCCAGGCAAAGCGCAGGCGCTGGTTGTAGGTGGTGAGGCTGGCCGGGCCCGGCGCCGCGCGGACGACGTACTGCGCCCGTTCGCCCCACGGCCCCTGGCGGCCGTCCGCCGCCACGCTGGCAACCCGCCCGTCGTAGCGCCCCGGCGCCAGCTGCGGATCGAAGCCGCCGCCCGGCACCTCGCGGTCGACGATGGGCGCGGCGAAGCCGCCTTCGCCGGCAAGCTGCACCCGGTAGCGCACTGCCTCGCGCTCGGCACGCCAGACAAGGCGACTGCCATCCTGAGCCAGCCCGACCGGGGCGAGGGGACGCGCCTGGACCTGGAACGTCCGGGTCGCATCGAAACCTTCGAGCCCGGCGCTGTCGATGGCGCGCACGCGCAGCCAGTAGGCGCCGTCGGGCAGACCGGCAAAGCGGGCCGGGGGCGCCGGGAAGACCCCGTCCGTCACCACATCGGCGAACGCTTCGTCCCGGGCCACCTGGGCCCGGTAGCCGGCGGCCTCCGCCACCGGCGCAAAGGGCAGGCTCACGTCGACCTGCTCGAAGCGGAGCGTGCCGCCATCGAGCACCGGCGCCGGCAACAGCGGTCGCAACGGCGGCAACGCCTCGCCCGCCCGGGCAACCAGCCCGAAACCCTTCGGCAGGGCCTTCGGCGCGCCGCCGCCGGCCGGCTTGAACTGGACTTCGCCACCGGTCACCTCGGCCTGAGCGGCCTGGTCGTCGGGGTTGGCACCCACACGGAACTCGGTGCCGCGCACGGCCACCGAGCTGGTCGGGGTGCGGATCTGATAGCGGGCAGCCGGCCCGCGCTGGGCCTCGACGCGGGTCTCGACACGCCCCCGCTCGAGGAAGACCTCTGCACTCTGCCCCCCAAACCCGTGCACCCCGTGGAGCTTGTCGATACGCGCCGCGCTCTTGGGCTGAACGGTCAGGCGCGACTCATCGGGCAGCAGCAGAGTGACGAACGCGCCCTCGCCGGTCCGCAGAAAAGCCCCGACCGGCACCTTCGCATCCAGCCCCAGGGCCCGACCGTCCATCGTCACGTCCCCCTGCAGGGCCACCACCCGCGCCACCCGCGGCTCGATCCGCAGCCAGGCTTCGGGGATGCGCAGCTTCGCCCCCACCGGCACGCGCAGGGAGTCGAGCACCCGGTTATGCAACTGGAGGTTCTTCCACCCGAAAGGGGCTGCCAGAAACTGCCGCTCCAGCCCGATCAGGGTGTCGCCCGAACGCGTGGTGTAGATGAGTTCCCGCTCGGCTGCAACAACGCCGGAGGACGCCAGGACGCCCACAGCAACGCCCAGAAAACGTAAATGATGACGAACCACGGATGGTGTCTTTCGGTCGAGTTTGGCTCGATATATTAGTTGGCGGACAACGGCAGGGTGCAAAACTTCGCAAACTTCCCCTGAATTGTGTCACGCCGTGCTAAAGACACAAACCATAGGTGCATCCCGCCTTTTAAGATGGAAAAGGACGCCTTTTACTTGGGTGAGGCTCCCGGTTTCCGTGAATCCAAAGCCCAAATTTCAACTGATGCAATTAGGAGCAGCCATGAGCTTTCTTCAGGAATTCAAAGAATTTGCAATGAAAGGCAATGTGGTCGACCTTGCCGTCGGCGTCATCATCGGTGGAGCCTTCCAGAAGATCGTCGACTCTCTCGTCAAGGACATGCTGATGCCTGTTCTCGGCAAGCTGCTGGGCGGCGTCGACTTCAAGCACCTCTACATCAACCTGGGCGACAAGACCTTCGAAACCATGGAAGCGGCCGAAAAGGCTGGCGCCCCGCTGTTCAAATACGGCGTATTCGTCAACTCGATCATCGACTTCCTGATCGTCGCAATGGCCATTTTCGTGGCGATCAAGGCGATGAACAAGCTCAAGCGCGACGAGCCGGCGCCGGTTGAAGAAGCTCCGGCCGAACCGGAAGACGTGAAGCTGCTGCGGGAAATCCGCGACGCGCTGAAGAAATAAGCGCCGCCGGACAGGGTTCCCGGACGGGAACCCTGCGAAGACATCAGGCCGGCGAAAGCACCGCCGTGCCGACAGAAGGCGACTCGGACGGATCGATCCGCTCCAGCCGGTAACCGAAGTTGTAGGTCGGAGTCAGACGGAAGCCGTTTTCCGGACGCAGGTTGAGCTTGCTGCGGACGCGGCTGATGTGGGTATCGACCGTCCGGGTCGCCAGATCGGGGTTACGGCCCCAGACCGCTTCCAGCAGATGGCCGCGGGACAGCAGGCGCCCCAGGTTGCGGAACAGGAAGGCCGCCAGTTCGAATTCCTTGTCGGTCATCTCGATGGGCACGCCATCGACCGTCAGCACCTTGCGGGCCAGATCGAAGTTGAACGGCGCCACCACCAGGCTCTGGTTGTTGGTGCGAGGCTGGGAGCGGCGCATCACCGCCTCGATCCGCGACAGCAGTTCGATACGGCGCGGCGGCTTGATCAGATAATCGTCCGCCCCGGCACTGAACGCATTGGCGATATCCTCCTCCGCATCGCGGGAGGTGATGAAGATCGCCGGCGTATCGTTGCCGCGCTCGACGCGCAGCCAGCGCAGCACCTGCTCGCCGGTGAGGTCGGGGAGCACCCAGTCCACCAGGAACAGATCGAAACTTTCACGGCTCGCTACGCGCATCAATTCGCGAGCCAATCCGAAACCATGCACATCGTGCCCGGCTTCCCTCAGCCAGCCCGTCAGGACTTCCATCTGGGCCGGATCATCTTCGAGAATAGCGAATCGCACGCTGGTCTACCTTTTTTCGAGTAATTAAGCACGCCCACCCACAACCACGCTCAGACTCCTTTGGCCGCAATTCACGCGAACGGAGTTCATGCGTAGTCACCCACATACGGATTGCTTTCGCGTTCCTCGCCGAAATCCGACATCGGACCGTGGCCAGGAATGAAAGCCACATCCTTGCCCAACGGCCAGAGCTTGTGACGGATGGAGTTCACGAGCGTGGCGTGATTTCCCCGCGGGAAATCGGTACGGCCAATGGAACCGGCGAAAAGCACATCGCCCACCACCGCCAGGCGTGCGGCGGTGCTGAAAAAAACCACATGTCCCGGCGTGTGGCCCGGACAATGCAGCACATCCAGACTTTCCTCGCCGACGCTGACGGTATCGCCATCGACCAGCCAGCGATCGGGCGTGAAGGCCTCGACCTGCGGAAAACCGAACATCTTGCTCTGCTGCGGCAAGGCATCGATCCAGAAACTGTCCTCTCGCTCGGGGCCCTCGATCGGCACATTGAGCCGGCGAGCCAATTCGGCCGTCCCGCCGGCATGATCGATATGACCATGGGTGAGGAGGATCTTCTCGACCGTCAGCCCCAGTTCGGTGATCGTCGCCACGATGCGATCCACATCGCCTCCCGGATCCACCACTGCAGCGCGGCGCGACACATCGCACCACAGCAGCGAGCAATTCTGTTCGAACGAGGTAACCGGGACGATCTTGTATCGGAGCATGTCAATTCTGTAAAAGCGGAAACGGAAAGGAATAACGTATGGCCATGTATCCGAACCCCGCCATTCGCTGCCGGCTTCCTGAGGCCTTGCATGCTTCAAAGTTTATCATGCACCAAAACGGCCACCATTCACGTTCTCGCCTCCCCGCCCCGGAATGGGCGTGCCTGACACGCTTGTTTTCATTCAGACGCGATTTACGGGAACGTAAATGTCAGAAAGCCTTGCGCAGATACAATGGCGAAATACTTTCGGAGAAAACCGGGGAAAGTCGCGCCAGCAAAGGCCGCCCCCGACTTTATTCCAAGAAGTAAATTAGGCACCTATTTGACGGTCGGATATGCTTTTTGAAAAAAAGCGCACCAAACCGATGGCGCCGACGACGGGGAATTGTTTCAGCGCGGCGCCGGAGCGGTCCCGCGGGGTTCGGTCAGGGCGATGTAACGGATGCGGTCCTGCTCGTAGCGGGTGCGGATGGCTTCCACCTCGCGCTTCTTCGCCTCAATCACCGAGCCCTGGGCGGCCAGTTCGCTGTCCGACTCGCGCAGCGCCGCAGCCAGCGGAGCGGGCATCGGACGCTTGGCGTAGAACTCCGCCTCCCGGTTGAGGCTTTCGCGCTTCTTGAGCAGCTGAGCCTGGCGGGCCTCGGCGCGCTTGAGATCCTGATCGACCCCCTCCAGCGCCCGATCGCGACGGGTCTCGATGTCCGCCACGCTGGAGTAGGTCTCGAGCAGCGACTGGTTGCGCCGCTGCTCGGCCCTCAGCCGGGCCTGCTCGAGGCGCTTGGCGCGCTCCTCGGCTTCCCGGCGGGCGAGCTGTTCGGGGGTGAGCGGCGGCTCGACGAGACGCCGCACGGTTCCCTGGGGGCTCATCTCCCGATAACCCTTGCCGTAGCACTGCATCGGCAGCACGTCGCCGCACACCTGGTGGCCGTTGTCCATGCAGCAGAACACCGACCCCTTGGAGGCGGACGCAGAGGTCTGCGCCGCCACGGGCAGCACCGTCCAGAGGGCGAAGAGAAGAGCTCGACGCATCATCGGCTCAGCGATCCACCGCCACGCCGTAGGTTTCCCGGTAGCGCTGCACGGCCGCCAGGTTGGCGGCCAGAGCCGGACTGTCGTGGAGATAGCCGATGAGATCCTGCAGCGTGGCCACCGCCAGCACCGGAATGCCGTAGGTGTCGCGCACCTCCTGCACCGCCGACAGGGCACCGGTGCCGCGTTCCATGCGGTCGAGGGCGATCACCACCGCCGACGGCGTGGCGCCGTGGGCGCGGATGATCTCGACAGACTCGCGCACCGAGGTACCGGCGGAGATCACGTCGTCGAGAATCGCCACCCGGCCCGCCAGGGGCGCACCGACCAGGGTGCCACCTTCGCCGTGATCCTTGGCTTCCTTGCGGTTGAAGCAGAACGGCAGGCTGTGGCCCCGCTCGGCGAGCCGCATGGCCGTGCCGGCCACCAGCGGGATGCCCTTGTAGGCCGGCCCGAAGAGCATGTCGCAGGGCAGCTCGGCCGCCACCAGGGTGCGTGCGTAGAAATCGCACAGCTGACCGAAGGAGGCACCGTCGTTGAACAGGCCTGCATTGAAGAAGTAGGGCGACAGCCGCCCGGCCTTGGTGACGAACTCCCCAAATCGCAGGACGCCCTTATCGCAGGCGAGCTGGATGAAATCGCGGCTAAAATTCACGTCTATCCCAAAAAAAATCGGACCAAGCTACACAAAATGTTACGCGTCGTGACCGTCAACCTCAACGGCATCCGCTCTGCCACCGTGAAAGGGTTCCTACCCTGGCTGGCACTTCAGAACGCGGATGTGGTGTGCCTCCAGGAACTCAAGGCACAGATCGGCGACCTGACGCCGGAAATGCTCAACCCCGCACCGCTGTCCGGCTACTTCCACTGCGCGGTTAAAAAGGGCTACAGCGGCGTCGGAATTTACACCCGAAAGCCCCCTGACCGCATCATTGAAGGTATCGACAACGAAGAATTCGACGCCGAGGGGCGCTATCTTCAGCTCGATTTCGGCTCCTTGTCGGTGGTTTCCTTATATTTGCCCTCCGGCTCCAGTTCTGACGAGCGTCAAATTGCAAAATTCCGTTTCATGGACCTCTTCCTTCCCCGCATGGCCGAACTTCGCGCCAGCGGGCAGGAGGTGATCGTCTGCGGCGACTGGAACATCGCCCACCAGGCCATCGACCTCAAGAACTGGCGCTCCAACCAGAAGAACTCCGGCTTCCTCCCCGAAGAGCGCGCCTGGCTGGGCCGCCTGTTCGACGAGCAGGGCTGGATCGACACCTACCGCCGCCTCCACCCCGACGCCACCGACGCCTGCTACACCTGGTGGTCGAACCGCGGCCAGGCCTGGGCCAAGAACGTCGGCTGGCGGCTCGACTACCAGATCGCCACCCCCGGCATCGGCCAGCGCGCGGTTCGCACTGCGGTCTACAAGGATCAGCGTTTCAGCGATCACGCCCCGCTCACCGTCGATTACGACCATCCGTTCGTCGAATGACAAAAGATTTTCCTTTTTCGGCCGGGGATCGGGCTTTATTCAATAAAATTTACTTATAATTAATTTCATACCCGTTTATGCCAAGCTGCGACAGGCGCCGGCCAGCCAGCTTCGGCGCGGTTTGCCTTCGGGAACGAATGCGATTAGCCTTGGTCTGGAAACCATGGCCGCCCCGAGGTGGCCCGCACGCTTCACCCACCTTTGCCTTAGTCAGAAGAACCAGGAGAACGCCATGAGCGAAGCACAAGTCAGCAAGGAAAAACTCGTTTCCGATTTCAAGGCCGTCGTCGCCGACACCGAAGAGCTGCTCAAGCTCACCGCCGGTCAGGCCGGCGAGAAGGTTGCCGATGTGCGTGCCCGCCTTGGCGAGCGCCTCACCTCTGCCAAGTACAAGCTCCAGGATCTCGAAGCCGCCGTCGTCGAAAAGACCAAGGCTGCCGCCCGTGCCACCGACGACTACGTCCACGAGAACCCCTGGAAGGCCGTCGGCGTCGCGGCCGGCGTGGGCTTCCTGCTCGGCCTGCTGGTCAATCGCCGTTAAGCGCGGCCACGCATGAGCGACCCCGCGCCCACGCGGCTGGGCGAATCCCTCCGGGGGTTCGCCGATTCCGGGCTGGCCACGATCCAGGCCCGGCTTGAGCTTTTCGGCCTTGAGCTGAAGGAAGAGAAGCTGCGCGCCGGCGGCTTCCTGTTCGATACCGTGCTGGCCGCGCTGTTCATCGGTTTCGGCTTCGTCTTCCTGCTGGCCTTCCTCACCGTGCTGTTCTGGGACACCCACCGCCTGCTGGCGCTGGGCCTCGCCACCACCGGGCTGTTCGCCGCCGGGGTGTGGGCGGGCACCCGCGCAGCCGCCCGCCTGCGAGCCGGATCGCGGCTGTTCTCGGCCAGCCTGGCCGAGATCGCCCACGACCGGGACAGCCTGCGCCCGAAAGAATGAACCCCGAACTCGTCGAGCTTGCCCTGCGCAAGCAGCGCCTGCAGATCCGCATCGCCGACCAGCGCGCCGCGATGGTGCGTCACGCCCAGGGCTTCGCGCCGGTGTTCCGCGGCGTGGATAAGGCGGTCGATGGGCTCGTGTGGGCCCGCGATCACGCCCCCCTGCTGTCGGGCGTGGGCCTCTTCCTGCTGGCGGTGCGGCCCCGGGCTGCCCTGCGCTGGGCCCGCCGGGGCTGGGCAGGCTGGCAGCTGGTACGCCGGGTGCGCGCCCTCGTCTCCTGAGATTCACCCGATGAAACCGGTCGACCTCGACGAAATCCGCCGCGTCCGCGACGAAGCCGATTGCCTGTGCGACGCCACCGAGGTGGACGCCGCCCTGTCCCGCCTCGCCTCCGACATCACCGCCCGCCTCCACGACCGCAACCCGGTGGTCTACACCGTGATGAACGGCGGGCTGGTGCTGGCCGGCCGGCTCCTGCCGCGGCTACCCTTCCCGCTCGAGGTCGGTTACCTCCACGCCACCCGCTACGGCCACTCGCTGCAGGGCACCCTGCTCGACTGGCTGGTGAGCCCCACCCACGATCTGCGCGACCGCACCGTGCTGGTGCTCGACGACATCCTCGACGAGGGCCACACCCTCGCCGCGATCATCCACCACCTCAAGGCCGAAGGCGCCCGGGAGGTCTTCTCGGCGGTGCTGGTTCACAAGAACCACGAACGCAAGGCCTGGCCGGCGATGCGTGCCGACTTCACCGGGCTCGAGGTGGCCGACCGCTTCCTGTTCGGCAGCGGCATGGATTACAAGGGCTACTGGCGCAACGCGCCGGGCATCTACGCCCTCAAGGGGCACTGAGCGCCGGGCGGATCAGCCGGTCGCGTCCTTCAGCGCCGCCATCAGCCCGCGCCAGGTGCGCTCGGCCTCCGGGCCGGCGGCGGCGAACACCTTTTCAAGCAGCGCCATCTGGGTGCCCGACAGCTGGTTTTCCAGCTGCCCGCCCAGGGGCGTCAGTTCGAGCCGCTTCACCCGACGATCCTGCCCGTCCGGCACGGCCGCCACCAGCTGCCGCTCCACCAGCTGCCGCAGCGGCCCGTTGAGCGCCTGCTTGCTCACCCCCAGCACGCCCTGCAGCGCGGTCACGGCGATGCCCGGCTGCCGCGCCACGAAATACAGCACCCGATGATGAACCCGGCCCAGCCCCCAGGTTTCCAGCAGCCGGTCGGGCGGGGCGGTGAAGGCCCGGTAGCCGAAGAAGAACAGCTCGATGGCCTCGCGCAGCTCGGCCTGACGATTTAGGTCAACCATATTGACATTTCTCGATGGGAGGATCAGGATTAATAGGTCAATATACTTGACCAATTCTACCCCAAACCCTGGAGAAAGCCATGCCTTCCCGTACCGCCGACCGCCTTCCCCTCTCCCTCTCCGCCCGGGTGCACGACCTGCACCCGTCGCCGATCCGGGAGATCCTGGCGGTCGTAGGGCGGCCGGGCATGATCTCCTTCGCTGGCGGCCTGCCCGCTGCCGAAACCTTCCCCGAGCTGGGCCTGGCCGCGCCCCACGAGGCGCTCCAGTACGGCCCCAGCGAGGGCGATCCGGCCCTGCGCGAGCGCATCGCCGGCGAGCTTGCCGCCCTCGGCCTCGACGCCCCGCCGGAGCGGGTGCTGGTGCTGTCCGGCTCCCAGCAGGGCATCGACCTGGTGGGCAAGCTGTTCATCGACGCCGGCACGCCGGTCGCCGTCGAGTCGCCCACCTACCTCGCGGCGCTGCAGGTGTTCCGCTTCTTTGGCGCCCGCTTCGCCCCCTTCTCGCCCGAGACGGTGAGCGCCGGCTTCTTCCGCAACCACCGCCCGGCCTTTGCCTACGCCATCCCCACCTTCCAGAACCCCACCGGCCGCTGCTACGGCGCTGCCGAGCGGGCCGCCCTGGCCGCGGCGTGCATGGAATCCGGCGTACCGATGTTCGAGGACGACCCCTACCGGGATCTGGTGTTCGACGCCTGCGAGCGGCGCCCGGTGTGCGCCGGCATCCAAGGCAGCCCGTGGATCTACCAGGGCTCGTTCTCCAAGAGCCTCGCGCCGGGCTTGCGGCTGGGCTTCCTGGCGGCATCGCCCGAACTGTTCGCCCCGCTGGTGCGCCTCAAGCAGGCCGCCGACCTGCACAGCAACCGGCTCAGCCAATGGCTGGTGCTGCAGCAGCTCGAAGCTGCCGGGCGCCCGGCGCGGCTGGCCCGGCTGGCGGATTTCTACCGGGCCAAGCGCGACGCCTTCGATGCCGCCCTGCGACGCCACTTCAGCGGGCTGGCCGACTGGCAGACGCCGGCCGGCGGGCTGTTCTTCTGGCTGCAGTTGCGCCAGCCCATCGACACCCGCCTGCTGTTGCCGGCCGCCATCGGGCAAGGCGTGGCCTTCATGCCCGGCGAGGCCTTCTACCCGCTCGACCCCCGCGCCGGCACCCTGCGCCTGAACTTCAGCCACGCGGCCGAAGACGAGATGGACCGCGGTCTGGCGATCCTCGCCGGGCTGGTCGTCGAGGCGCAGGGCAAGCTCACCCGGGGGTGAGCGCCGCCCGCCGGTGCTCGGTCAGCCCAGCAGCGCCGCCACGGCGGCCGGGTTGGACGGAAAGTAGAAGTGGACGTACGAGGCCGTGGTGCGCCCGACGCGGTAGATCGCCTCGCCCTCCCGCCCGGTGAGCGAGGCGGCGCGGGCCACCGGGGCCAGCGGCGTGTCGCTGGTGGAGTAGTGGAAGGTGTGGCCGGCGATGCGGCCTTCGGGCAGCTCGGCCACCTGAGTGCCCAGCGCGGCGAGGCGGGCCTGCATCCGGGTGTGGCCGGGCAGCAGGCCGGCGCCCGGGTGGGTCACGCCGTCCTTGTCGGTGAGGCTTTCGAACAGGCTCATCATGCCGCCGCATTCGGCCAGCAGCGGCTTGCCGGCCGCCACGTGGGCGGCGAGATCCGCCTGCCAGCGGGCGTTGGCGGCGAGTTGGGCGGCGTGGAGTTCGGGGTAGCCGCCGGGCAGCCACAGGGCGTCGCAGGCGGGGAGGGCGTCGCCGGCGAGCGGCGAGAAGTACGCCACCCGCGCGCCAAGGGCCGCCAGCAGGTCGACGTTGGCCGGGTAGATGAAGCCGAAGGCGGCATCGCGGGCGATCGCCACGGTGCGGCCGGCCAGCAGCGGTGCGACCGGCGGCGGCGCGGCGGGCGGAAAACGCACCGCCGGGGGCAGATCGGCCGCGCCGGTGCGGGCCAGGTGGTCGGCCAGGCGGTCGAGGCGGGCGTCCAGATCGGCGATCTCGGCGGCCTGCAGGATGCCCAGGTGGCGCTCGGGCAGCGCGGCGTCGGCGTCCCGCGGGATCGCGCCGTACCAGGCAATGTCGGCCGGCAGGCAGTCGCGCAGCAGCGTGGCGTGGCCCTCGCTGCCCACGTGGTTGGCGAGCACCCCCGAGAAGGGCAGGTCGGGCTGGTAGCGGGCGAGGCCGTAGGCCACCGCGGCGAAGGTCTGGGCCATCGCCTTGGCGTCGATCACCGCCATCACCGGAATGCCGAAGCGGCGGGCGATGTCGGCGCCCGAGGGCTTGCCGTCGAAGAGGCCCATCACCCCTTCGACGAGGATCAGGTCGACCTCCTGCGCGGCGGCGTGGAGTCGCCACGCAGCATCCGCGTCGCCGCACATGCCCAGGTCGAGGTTGTAGACCGGCGCGCCGGTGGCGACGGCGTGGATCTGCGGATCGAGGAAATCCGGCCCGCACTTGAACACCCGCACCTTGCGCCCCTGGCGCACGTGCAGGCGGGCCAGCGCCGCGGTGACGGTGGTCTTGCCCTGGCCGGACGAAGGCGCGGCGACGAACAGCGCGGGGCAGCGGGCGGGCGTCATTCGTCGCGCTCCGGGTGGAACCACGCGAGGCGCGGCTGCAGCGACACCACGTCGCCGACGATGGTGAGCGCCGGCGGGGCGATGCCGGCCGCCTTCACCGCAGCCGGCAAGGTTGCCAGATCGGCGGTCACGACGCGCTGGGCCGGGGTGGTGCCACGCCGCACGACGGCCGCCGGGGTGGTGGCGGGCAGGCCGTGGGCCACCAGCTTGTCGCAGATCGTCGCCAGCTGGGTGATGCCCATGTAGAACACCAGGGTCTGCCTGCCGCGGGCAAGCATGTCCCAGTCCAGGTCCACCGTGCCGTCCTTCAGGTGGCCGGTGACGAACACGCAGGCCTGGGCGAAATCCCGGTGGGTGAGGGGGATGCCGGCGTAGGCGCCGATGCCCGCCGCGGCGGTGATGCCGGGGATGACCTCGAAGGGCACGCCGGCCTTCACCAGCTCCTCTACCTCCTCGCCGCCGCGCCCGAAGATGAACGGATCGCCGCCCTTCAGGCGCACCACGCGCTTGCCCTGACGGGCCAGCTCGACCAGCAGCAGGTTGATGTCGCCCTGGGGCAGGGCGTGGTTGGAGGCCTTCTTGCCCACGTAGATGCGCTCGATGCGGGCCGGGATGCAGGCCAGCACCTCCGCGCTCACCAGGTTGTCGTAGACCAGCACGTCGGCCTCCAGCAGCAGGCGGGCGGCGCGCAGGGTGAGGAGTTCCGGATCGCCCGGGCCGGCGCCCACGAGGTACACCCAGCCCGGCTGGGCCGGACGATGGCTGGCGGAAAAGACGGTTTCGGACACGGCGGCGCTCCCGGCGGAATCGGCGATCAGTTTAAGGGCTTGCGCCACAGGGCGAGGCGGATCGGGGCCGCGGGCGCAAAGCGCAGCCGGCCGGCCACCGTCTCGCCACGGGCGAGGCTGAGTTCCTGCCAAGCCTCGGCCGGCACCTGGGCGGCGAAGGCAAGCAGGTCGGCGCGGGCGTGGTCGTCCTCGGCGGTGGCCACCAGCCGGCCGCCCGGGGCGAGGCGCGCCCAGGCCGCCGCCAGCCAGTCCGACAGGCCGACGCCGCCACGCACGAACACCGCCTCGGGCATCGGCCACTCGCGGCAGCGCAGGGGCGAGGCGGACGGGATCGCGGCGAGGTTCTCGCCGACCCCGGCGCGGGCCATCGCCACGCCCAGCAGGCTGGGCTCGACGCCCACCGCGCGCACCCGCGCCGTCGGCACCGCCCGGGCCCATTCCAGCGCCAGGCTGGCTTCGCCGTCGGAGATCGCCCAGCCCTGCTCCCACGCCGCCGGCTGCAGCCAGGCCAGGGCCAGCAGGCGCGCGGCCAGCGGCAGGGCGGCCGGCGCGTCCTCGCCCAGCGCGGCGTCGGTGAGGCCGGGCAGCTCGGCAAACACCCCGGCCGACGGGCCGGTGGCGACGATCAGCACCGCGTGGGCATCGAAGGGCTCGCGCAACGCGGCCAGTTCGGTGGCCAGCCAGGCGCGGGAACGCAGGCCGTCGGCGGCGAACTCGCACACCCACACCCGGGCGCCGGCAAAGCCGCTGTCCACCAGCAGCCGGGCCACCGCGCCGGGGGCGGCGGCATCGGACACCGGCACCGCCAGCAGGCGATGGGCGCGCAGCTGACCGCGCAGCGCAGCCAGCGGCGCCC
>NZ_JAYRMI010000079.1:0-17059 GCF_041904905.1 Zoogloea sp.
CGGACACCGGCACCGCCAGCAGGCGATGGGCGCGCAGCTGACCGCGCAGCGCAGCCAGCGGCGCCCGCCGCAGATCCACCAGCGAGACGATCTCGCCGGACAGGCCCAGCGACGCGCAGGCCGCCTGCACGCGGCCCACGCCGGCCAGCAGGCGCACGTTGCCGGGGCCCAGCTCGGCCAGCAGTTCCAGGCCCGGGCCGTCGCCGGCGCCGTCGCCTACCACCGCCAGCACGCTGCCGGCGTAGCCGACCCGGCGCAGGTCGAGGTGGATGGAGTCGGCGCCGCACAGGGCCTGGGGCACGTCGGGCGCGAGGCCGGCGAGGCGGTCCAGCGCTTCGGCGGTGCCGAGAATCGTGCTGGCGCCACGCAGGGCCTCGAGGGCCGCGGCGGAGAGCACCGGCGGCTGCTCCAGGCCCAGGCTCACCACGGTGAGGGGCGGCAGCGGGACGGGTTCGGATTGGGGTTCGGGCTCCGGCGCGGGCGCGGCGGCGGGCAGAGGGGCCTCGTCGGGGGCGTCGTCGGCCGGCGGCGGGGCGTCAAGATCCAGCTCGGGCAGCTCGGCCTGGGCGTCGCCCTCATCGGCCGGGCCGCTGCCGTTGCGCTCGCCCTTGCCCCGGCGACGCTTGCGCCGGCGGCGCGGGTTGGCGGGGGAGTCGGCGTCGGCCTCCGGGGTGGCTGCGTCGGCAGCGATGTCGGTCTGCACGGCTTCGGCTTCCGCAGCGGGCGTGTCGTCGCTGGCGGCTGCGGTGGCCTCCGTGGGCTGCGCGGGGGTTTCGACGGGCGCCGGCGTGGCGACGGCTTCGGTCGGCAGTTCGGCCACCGCGTCGGCGGCGAAGAGGTCGGCGATCGCATCGGCCACCGGGGCGTCGGCCTCCGGCTTGGCCTTGGGCTTGCGGGGGGCTCGCTTGGCGCGGGCAGGCTTGGCGGCAGCGGCTTCGAGCGTCACATCGGCGGCCGGTGCGGCGCCATCGGCCGGGGCGGCGTCGGCCTTCTTGCGGCTGCGGGCCGGCGCCTTGCGACGGGCGGCAGGTGGGGCGGCTTCGTCGGCGGCAGGCAGCGGCGGGGTGAGTTGTTCGTCGTTCATGGGGAACGGCCGCGCCCATGCACGACCGGAAAAACGGGGGTCGCAGGATAGCACGAAGCCTTTTGCGGCCGAGTCCGGCGTGGCCGCCGGGGCCCACCGCGGGCGCGTGCCGGCACTTCAATCTTGCGGCAAAATTGCCGATGAAAGGAACTTCGACGGTCGCACGCCTGCGACACGCGATCAACCACGGGAGACACCATGAAGAAAAAACTCGTTCAGCGCTGCCTCACCCTCGGCCTGGCCACCCTGGCCGCCAGCGGCCTCGCCTTCGCGGGGGACGACCACGGCGGGCCGGTGGTGCCCAAGCCCTACACCACCGGCGCCACCCTCACCAAGTCGGTCCAGGCGAGCATCACGCCGGACAAGGCCATCGACATCCTGAAAGCCGGCAACGCGCGCTTCGCGGCCAACAAGCCGCTGCGCCGCAACCTCAAGGCCCAGGTCCAGACCACCGCGCTGGGCCAGTTCCCGTTTGCCAGCGTGGTCGGCTGCATCGATTCGCGCGCCGCGCCGGAGTTGGTGTTCGACCAGGGCATCGGCGACCTCTTCGTCGCGCGGGTGGCCGGCAACACGGTGAACGAGGACATCCTGGGCAGCCTGGAATACGCCTCCAAGGTGGCCGGCTCGCGGGTGATCGTGGTGCTGGGCCACACCAGCTGCGGCGCCATCAAGGGCGCCTGCGACGACGTGAAGCTGGGCAACCTCACCGGCCTGCTGGACAAGCTCAAGCCGGCCGTCGCCGCCGCCTCCACGCCGGGCGAGCGTAACTCCCACAACCACGCCTTCGTGGGTGAGGTGACCGAGCTGAACGTGAAGCAGGTGATGCAGAAGATCCGCGACCAGAGCCCGGTGCTGAAGGCCCTGGAGGACGAAGGCAAGATCCGCATCGTCGGCGCCATGTACGACACCAGCAGCGGCAAGGTGAGCTGGTACTGAACACCGCTTGACTCCCAACCGCAAAGAGGCCCGCGCAAGCGGGCCTCTTCATTTTCGCGCCCGGGGCGGCGATGCCGATGACACTTGCCGGAATGCAATCCGTGTCCTTATATGAAATATCTATGTCGCCATCGAACCGGACCATCGCCATGCCTCCCCCGGCCAGCCGCCGAACCGCCGCCGTCGCCCTGGCCGTGCTGGGCGCCGGTCTGGGGGCCTGCACCACCGTGCACATCGGCGCGAGCCCCGACGCGGTGCACATCGAGCGGCGCTTCGGGGTGCTGCAGGTGAAGGTGGTCGATCCCCACCGCGCCTACGTGGCCGAGGCAACCGGGGTGGGGCTGATCGACACGCCGGCCGGCTTCACCGCCGGCTACGCCACCCACACCTGGGTACGCGGCGAGACGGACGAATGCCGGCTTGTGCTGTGGATCGACAACGCGGCCGCGCTGAAGCCCGTCCAGGATCTGCTCAAGCAGCACCCGGACCTCTGCGCGGCGCCACCCCCCAACCGCCGTGAAGGAGCGTCCCCATGAAAACCCGAATCGCCTCCGCAGTCCTGCTGCCCCTGCTGCTGGGCGCCTGCACCGCCAGCCGGGAGAACCTGCTGTTTGTCGAAACCTACGACCTGGGCATCGGCCTGCACCCGGCGCCGAGCACTGGCATGGTCCAGTTCAACATCGGCTTCAAGGCCACCGACCTAGCCATCGTGCCGGTGGCCGGCGTGGAGGGCGACGGCAAGGTGGACCAGCGCCGGGCGGAATCGAAGGGGTCGGGGCAGATCGAGAAAGACGCAGTGTCGGTGTTCGCCCAGTTCCGCAACGCCTCGCGGCCCGACCCCCTCGACAGCCAGGACAAGCAGAAGCACAGCGTGGGCATCGGACGCTTCTTCTCGACGGGCGTGGCCGCGGTGAATCTGGCCCACGCCTACGAATGCGGGATGCAGCCCGCCGGCGCCTGCGCGCCCTGCCCCGAATGCGAGCCGGTCAACCGCGGCGACAAGGAGCAGGAGAAGCCCCCGATCCCGGACACGCCCACCCTGACCGTCCTCAAGCCGCTGATCTTCGGCCAGTACGATTCCTACGGGGTGGACATCAAACCGTCCATCGAGATGGGCGGGGCTGCGGGGGTGGACTTCTCGCTGGGGTACTCGGGCAAGAACTTTGCGGTGATGCCGCTCTTCGCCGAAGAGCGCGGGCGCTACAAGGAGCTGGGCGGCGAGGGCGGCCGGTATAACAAGGAGGCTTACTCGGTGCTCGGGCAGTTCAAGGCCGACCAGGCCACCACCTCGCCCAACCTGCGGCTGGAGCGCTTCTTCGCCACTGGGCTGGCCGCCCAGTACCTGAGCCGCGGACTGCAAGCCCGGATTGCCGCCGAGCTGCGCAAGGAGGCGGCCGACAACAAGTAGGCCAGCGCCCCACCCGCCGCCGTCCGGGCGACGGGTGGGGCGGGCCGGTCACAGCAGCACGCGTTCGATGCCGCCGGTGTTGGCCTTGGCCACGTAGTCGGCCATCCAGTTGTCGCCGAGCAGGTGCTTGGCCATCTCCACCACGATGTAGTCCGCGTCCACCCCGCCGGCGTCGCTGCTGTAGCGGGACAGGCCCTGCAGGCAGCTCGGGCAGGAGGTGAGGATCTTCACCGGCGTGGCGGCGTCGGCCCCGCGCAGCTTCTCGGCACCCTTCTCGATCTCTTCCTGCTTGCGGAAGCGGACCTGGGTGGAGATGTCGGGCCGCGACACCGCCAGGGTGCCGGATTCGCCGCAGCAGCGGTCGGACAGATCGACCCGCGTCCCCATCAGCTCGTTGGCCACCTTGATGCCGGAGTGCACCTTCATCGGGGTGTGGCAGGGCTCGTGGTACATGTAGCGGGCGCCGGTGACGCCGTCGAGCTTCAGGCCCTTCTCGAGCAGGTACTCGTGGATGTCGAGCAGGCGGCAGCCGGGGAAGATCTTCTCGAACTGATACTTCTGCAGCTGATCCATGCAGGTGCCGCAGGAGACGATCACCGTCTTGATGTCGAGGTAGTTGAGGGTGTTGGCGACCCGGTGGAAGAGCACCCGGTTGTCGGTGGTGATCTTCTGGCCGGCGTCTTCCTCGCCCGCGGCGGTCTGCGGGTAGCCGCAGCACAGGTAGCCCGGCGGCAGCACGGTGGTGGCGCCCACCTGGTAGAGCATCGCCTGGGTGGCGAGGCCGACCTGGCTGAACAGGCGCTCCGAGCCGCAGCCCGGGAAGTAGAACACCGCCTCGGATTCGTCGCGCTTGACCTGCGGGTTGCGGATCACCGGGACGATGGTGTCGTCCTCGATGTCGAGCAGCGCGCGGGAGGTGCGCTTGGGCAGCCCGCCCGGCATCGGTTTGTTGATGAAGTGAATCACCTGGGCCTTGATGGGCGGCTTGCCGAGGGTGGCGGGCGGGTGCTGGACCTGATCCTGGATCAACCCGAAGCTCTTGCCGATGCGGTGACCCAGGCGCTGGGCCTTGTAGCCGAGGCCGATCATGCCGCTGCGGATGAGCTTGATGGTGGCCGGGTCCTTGGCGGTGAGGAAGGCCATCGCCGCGGCCTTGCCGGGGTTGAAGGACTTCTTGCCCTGCTCGCGCAGCAGGTTGCGCATCTTGATCGAGACGTCGCCGAAGTCGATGTCGACCGGGCAGGGCTTCTCGCACTTGTGGCACACCGTGCAGTGGTCGGCCACGTCCTCGAACTCGGCCCAGTGGGCCAGCGACACGCCGCGGCGGGTCTGCTCTTCGTAGAGGAAGGCCTCGATCAGCAGCGAAGTGCTGAGGATCTTGTTGCGCGGGCTGTAGAGCAGGTTGGCGCGGGGCACGTGGGTCGAGCACACCGGCTTGCACTTGCCGCAGCGCAGGCAGTTCTTGATGTCGTGGGAGATCTCGCCGATCGCCGTCTGCTCCATGATGAGGGACTCGTGGCCCATCAGGTTGAAGCTGGGGGTGTAGGCGTTATCGAGGTTGCCCTTGAGCGGGCCGCCGCGCATCAGCTTGCCGCGGTTGAAGCGGCCATCCGGGTCGACCTTGGCCTTGTACTGCCAGAAGCCGGCCATCTCGGCGTCGGTGAGGTAGTCGATCTTGGTGATGCCGATGCCGTGCTCGCCGGAGATCACGCCGTCGAGGCTCCGCGCCAGCTCCATGATGCGGTCCACGGCGCGGTTGGCCGTCTGCAGCATCTCGTAGTTGTCGGAGTTGACCGGGATGTTGGTGTGCACGTTGCCGTCGCCGGCGTGCATGTGCAGGGCCACGAAGACGCGGCCGCGCAGCACCTGCTTGTGCACCTGCTTGACGCCCTCGCGCACCGGGCCGAACAGCACGCCGTCGAAGATCTTGTCGAGGCGGGCGCGCAGCTCGGTCTTCCACGACGTGCGGACCGAGTAATCCTGCAGGCGGTGGAAGAGCCTGGGGTTGGCGGCGCGGTTGGACAGCTCGCCGGCCTGCACGCCATAGTCGCCAAACTGCGGCTCGGCCTCGGCCAGCGGCATGTCGAGGTTGTCGAGCAGCCACTGCCAGCGGCGGCGCACCGCGGCCACGTGGTCGAGGGCGTCCTTGCGGCGTTCGCCGATCAGCTCGTCGCGGCCGATGTTGGCGTCGCCGGTGTCCAGCGTCAGTTCGCCCTGGAGGAACTCGATCAGCGCGTCGCACAGGGCCAGCTTGTTCTGGGTGGACAGCTCGATGTTGATGCGCTCGATGCCGTCGCAGTAGTCGCCCATCCGCGGCAGCGGGATCACCACGTCCTCGTTCACCTTGAAGGCGTTGGTGTGGCGCGAGATGGCGGCGGTGCGGGAGCGGTCGAGCCAGAACTTCTTGCGCTGCTCGGGGCTGACGGCGATGAAGCCTTCGGCGCCGCGGGTGTTGGTCATGCGGATCACGTCGGAGACGGCGGTCATCACCGCGGTCTCGTCGTGGCCCACCACATCGCCGATCAGCACCATCTTGGGCCGGCCGTGGCGCTTGGCCTTGGTGGTGTAGCCCACCGCGCGCACGTAGCGCTCGTCCAGGTGCTCCAGGCCGGCGAGCTGGATGCCCGCCGCGTGGCCGGCGCCGCCGGGCTTGAAGTAGTCGGTGATCTCGACGATGGCCGGCACGGCCTCGCGCACCTGGCCGAAGAACTCCAGGCACACGGTGCGGGTGACCGGCGGCATCTTGTGGAGCACCCAGCGGGCGGCCACGATGAGGCCGTCGGTGCCTTCCTTCTGCACGCCCGGCACGCCGCCCAGGAACTTGTCGGTGACGTCCTTGCCCAGGCCCTCTTTACGGCAGGCGGCGCCCGGCATGCGCAGGATCTCTTCGGAGATCTGCTTGTAGCTCTTGGCGTCGAAGCGGCGCAGGCGGAACTCGACGGTTTCCTGCTCGTGGATCTTGCCGAAGTTGTGGTTGAGGCGCTCGACCTCCAGCCAGTGGCCGTCGGGCGTGACCATCTTCCACCAGGCCAGGTTGTCGAGCGCGGTGCCCCACAGCACGGCCTTCTTGCCGCCGGCGTTCATGGCGATGTTGCCGCCGATGCACGAGGCGCTGGCGGAGGTCGGGTCCACGGCAAACACACGGCCGGCGGCGGATGCCGCCTCGGCCACCCGCTCGGTGACCACGCCGGCGCCGGTGCGGATGGTGGCGTAGGGCTGGAGCATGGCGCCGCCCGAGCCGGGCAGGGCGACGTCCTCGACCGGGCCCATGGCGATCAGCTTCTCGGTGTTGATGACCACCGAGCGCGGGTCGAGCGGCACGGCGCCGCCGGTGTAGCCGGTGCCGCCTCCGCGCGGGATGATGGTGAGGCCAAGCTCGATGCAGCTCTTGACCAGCGGCGCCATCTCGTCTTCGGTGTCCGGGTAGAGGACCACGAAGGGGTACTCGACGCGCCAGTCGGTGGCGTCGGTGACGTGGGAGACGCGGGCGTGGCCGTCGAAGCAGATGTTGTCCTTGCGGGTGTGGCGGGCCAGCTCGTGCCGGACACGCTTGCGCAGGTCGTAGGTTTCTTCGAAGAAGGCCTTGAAGCGATCCACCGCCGCGTGGGCCGCCAGTACCAGGCTGGCCACCTTCGCGCTGCGCTCGGGGTCTTCGCCGCTGGCTTCCTCACGGCGCTTCTCGACTTCATGCAGACGGTGGCGCAGAGCGTCGATCAGCGCGGCGCGGCGATCCTGGTTGGCGAGCAGGTCGTCCTGCAGGTAGGGGTTGCGCTGCACGA
The DNA here is from genome assembly GCF_041904905.1 of Zoogloea sp. Lineage (GTDB taxonomy): Bacteria > Pseudomonadota > Gammaproteobacteria > Burkholderiales > Rhodocyclaceae > Zoogloea. The sequence continues at coordinate 7,208 of NZ_JAYRMI010000079.1, forward strand.
CCCACACATCGCCCAGCACCTCGTAGAGCATCCGCGCGGATCGGCCGGTGACACGCTCGGCACGCAGGGCGTCGAGGGTCTGCCAGGCGTCCTGACCAAGCAGGCGGATCACGATCTCGCGGTCGGAGAACGAAGTGTAGTTGTAGGGGATTTCGCGCAGGCGCTGAGTCATTGCGTTACCTGGTTCGTACGGCGGAGAACTCTGCATTCTAGCGGAGCGGCCCGCCTTCTGTCGAAAAACAAAGCCTTACAGCGGGAAGGGAAAAGCAGAACGGCCCACCCGGAAGGGGCAGGCCGTTCGACAAGCAGCGCGCGGGAGAGGTTCAGCCGCGCATCGGGCGCCGCCGCAGGTAGGCCATCATCCCCAGGCTGCCCAGGAGCAGCGACAGGGACGCCGGCTCCGGCACCGCGAGCGCGTCGTAGGCCAGCAGGGCCATCCGGCTGTGCAGCGCCGACGAGGGGTGGATGTAGTCGAAGTACATGTAACCGCTGGCGTCGGCGCAGACGCTGACCGGGCTGCCCGGCGGGCGCCCCGAGCCGTCCACGTCGCCGGAGTAGCAGGCGTCGGTGGTGTTGGTGAAGCCGTAGGCGGCGGGGTTGTTGGCCACCTCGGTCTGGGCCCCGAAGACATCGAACAGGGTAATGTCCAGCGCCCCCAGCGTGGTGCCCACCAGGTTGGCCAGGGCGCCGTTGAAGCCCATGCTCGCGCCCTGCGCCAGGGTGGAAAGTTGCGTGCTGCCCAGCCCGCGGATGGCCGGGGTGAGGGACAGGTCGGGCAGGTTCATCACCAGGAAATGCTGTGCGCCGCTGGCGGCCAGCGCGCCGATCCCGGTGGCGATGCCGGCCATCGCGCTGCCTACGCCGCTCGCCACCGGGGCGAGGCTGTTGGCGGCCGCGGCGGCTTCGATGGCGTCGAACATGTCGTTGGCGCCGATCCACACCACGTAGAGCGCGTTGGGGTCGGCGCCGGTGCCCGGCAGCCCGGTGACGAAGGTGTTGATCTGCGCGGTGAAGGCCGGCACGACGCTGCTGCCGACGCGCGCGCCGCCGTAGGCATAATCGGTGCCCGCCGCGAGGGACGGGGTGACGATCAGGCCCAGGTAGCCGGACAGCCCGTCCACGAAGTTGGTGCCGTTGGTGAAACGGCCACTGACCGTGCCGTAGGTGTAGTAGGTGGAACTCGGCCACAGGCCGGACGTGAACGCTGCCGCGTTACCGACATCCGACAGGCTGTCGCCAAAAACGTACATCGCCGAATACGGCCCGGCGTGGGCAAGCGCCCCCGCCAGTGCCAGGGTCATCCCGGCCAGACCCTTCACACAACGTTGCCCCCAAGCCATGAAATCTCCTCCGAAAGTGGGTTAGCGGTCGATCAACCGCCGCGCCGCGCCACGCTGGGGCACGACTTGCGGCGGTGGCCCCGGCTCCGCATGGCGGGCGGAGGACGAAGACCATACAGGCAGGATAGCCCATTTCAGGCATCGGGTAAGCACCGGATCGCGTCGGTCAGCCCAATGCCGCCTGGATCGCCACCTCCACCCGCCAGCCCGGGTCCGCCAGGCGCACCACCTGCACGCAGGCGCGGCACGGCGCGGTGCCCTCGGGCACCCAGGCGTCCCACACGGCATTCACCGCGGCGTAGTCGGCCATGTCGACGAGGTAGAGCGTGGCCATCAGCAGTCGATCCTTGCTGCTGCCGGCGGCGATCAGGAAGCGCTCCAGGCTCTCCAGCATCTGGGCAGTCTGGGTGGAGATGTCGGCGCGGGCGTCGGGCGGCACCTCGACGCAATGCACCACGCCGTTGTGAACGCAGAAATCGGAGTAGCGCCGGGTGGTGCCGGCCCGCTGGATGTCGCTCATGGATGCTCCCGGAGAAAAACCCGTATGTTGCAGTGCAGTTCGTCCGACTGCTACCCTTTGACGCTTCCCCAGCCGACTAGCACAGGTCCAGCCATGAGCGCGCAGCACCCCGACTACCTCCAGAAGATCCTCACCGCCCAGGTGTACGACGCGGCGATCGAGACCCCCCTCGACCTGGCGCCCAACCTGTCGGCCCGCATCCACAACAAGATCTGGTTCAAGCGCGAGGACATGCAGCCGGTGTTCAGCTTCAAGCTGCGCGGCGCCTACAACAAGATGGCCAGCCTCAGCCCGGCGGCCCTCAAGCGCGGGGTGATCTGCGCCTCCGCCGGCAACCACGCCCAGGGCGTGGCCCTGTCGGCCAAGAAGCTCGGCGTGCGCGCCGTGATCGTGATGCCCACCACCACCCCGGCGATCAAGATCGACGCGGTCAAGCGCCACGGCGGCGAGGTGGTGCTGGCCGGCGAGAGCTATTCCGACGCCTACGGCCACGCCAAGGAACTCGAGAAGACCGAGAAGCTGACCTTCGTCCATCCCTACGACGACGTGGAGGTGATCGCCGGCCAGGGCACCATCGGCATGGAGATCCTGCGTCAGCACCCCAAGCCGATCCACGCGGTGTTCTGCTGCGTGGGCGGCGGCGGCCTGCTGGCGGGCGTGGCGGCCTACATCAAGCGCGTGCGCCCCGAGATCAAGGTGATCGGCGTCGAGACCGTCGACGCCAACGCCATGACCCAGTCGCTGGCCGCCGGCAAGCGCATCGAGTTGGCCAACGTGGGCCTGTTTGCCGACGGTGCGGCGGTCAAGCTGGTGGGCGAGGAGACCTTCCGCCTGTGCCAGGAATACGTGGACGAGATGATCCTGGTGGATAACGACGCCATCTGCGCCGCCATCAAGGACGTGTTCGAGGACACCCGCTCGATCCTCGAACCCGCCGGTGCGCTGGCGGTGGCCGGCGCCAAGGAATACGCCAAGCGCCACGCCCTGAAGGACAAGACCCTGGTGGCGGTGGCCTCCGGCGCCAACATGAACTTCGACCGCCTGCGCTTCGTGGCCGAGCGCGCCGAGGTGGGCGAACAGCGCGAAGCCGTGCTGGCCGTCACCATCCCCGAGAAGCCCGGCTCCTTCAAGAAGTTCTGCAACCTGCTGGGCAACCGCAACATCACCGAGTTCAACTACCGCTACGCCGACCCCGCCCGCGCCCACATCTTCGTCGGCGTGGGCGTGCACAATCGCGCCGAGGGCGTGCGCATCACCGAGCTGCTGCAGCGCCACGAGCTGCCCTGCCTCGACCTGACCGACGACGAGATGGCCAAGAGCCACATCCGCTACATGGTCGGCGGCCACGCCCCCCAGGCCGAAAACGAAGTGCTGTACCGCTTCGTCTTCCCGGAGCGCCCGGGCGCGCTGCTCAACTTCCTCGACACCCTGCGCTCCGACTGGAACATCAGCCTGTTCCACTACCGCAACCACGGCGCCGACTTCGGCCGTGTGCTGGTGGGCATGCAGGTGCCGGCCGCCGACCGGGACGCCTTCCAGGGCTTCCTCGACAAGCTCGGCTACGAGTACGTCGACGAAACCGCCAACCCGGCCTACAAGATGTTCCTGGGCTGATCCCCGGCCCGGCCGGCGGCGCTCACCCGCCGGCCGGCACGCCGTCGCCCTCCGCCAGGCAGGCCACCAGATCGGCGGCGAAGCGCGACAGCCCGGCGCGGCGACGGATGCACACCTTCAGATCCCGCCGCGCCCAGCCCTCCGCCAGCGCCACCATCGCCAGGGGCGGCCCGGCCATCCCGGCCGTCACCGCACTGCGCGGCACCATCCCCACCCCCACGCCGGCCGCCACCATCCGGCACACCGCCTCGAAGCTGCGCACCTGGATCCGCACATCCACGTGCCGCCCCAGCGCCGCCGCCGCGTTCATGGTGAAGGTGTGGATCGCCGAGCCGGCGTGGAGCATCACGAAGGGGTAATCCAGCAGCTGCGCGAACGACGCGCTCGCCACCCCGGCCAGCGGATGCGCCAGCGGCGCGATCAGCACCAGCCGGTCGGCCCGGTAGGGGATCAACTCCACATCCACCCCCTCCGCGTCGTCGGCCATCACGCCCACCTCCACCTCGCCCCGCGCCACCGCCATGGCAATCTCCGGGCTGGTGCGCTCCTCCAGGCTCACGCTCACCTGGGGAGAGCGCCGCAGAAAACGCGACAGGTCGTCCGGCAGAAACGAGTGGGTGGCGTGGGTGTTGGCCCACAGGCTCACGTGGCCGCGCACCCCCTGGGCGAAGGGAGCGAGATCGGCGTGCATCTGCTCCAGCCGCGCAAACACCTCGCGGGCGTGCCGCAACAGCGCTTCGCCGGCGCGGGTGAGGGTCACCCCGCGGGCCTCCCGCGCGAACAAGCTCGCGCCGATGGACGTCTCCAGGGCGCGGATGCGGTGGCTCGCCGACGACGGCGCCAGATGCACCCGCTCGGCCCCCCGGGTCAGGTTGCGGGCCTCCGCGATGGCCACGAAGAGCCGCAGATCGATCAGGTCGTAGTGCATGGCATTCGCCCTATCCGAACGCAGTGCTGCAGAAAAGCCAATTCTAACGGGCAAATCCGCGGTTCATCATTCGTTCAGTCAAAACCCTCCCCTCGCATCCCCACCATGAACTCCGGGCTCCGCTCCGTCGAACGCACCGGCATCGTCCTCGCGGTGCTCGCCGCCACCGGCTTCTCGTTCAAGGCCATCTTCGTCAAGCTGGCCTACGCCCACGCCCCCATCGACGCCATCACCCTGCTCGCCCTGCGCATGGGCTTCACCCTGCCCGCCGTGCTGTGGGTGCTCGTCGCCCAGCGCCGCGCGTTCGCCGCCCTCACCCGGCGCGACGCCGGCCTGCTGGTGGCGCTGGGCATCCTCGGCTACTACGGCGCCAGCATCCTGGATTTCCTCGGGCTGCAGTACATCTCGGCCGGGCTGGAACGGCTGATCCTGTTCACCTACCCCACCCTCACCGTGCTGATCGGCGCCCTGGCCCTGGGCCGCCCCCTCGAAAGGCGCCAGCTCGGCGCGCTGGCCCTCTCCTACGCCGGCATCGGGCTGGCCTTCGCCCACGACCTGCACATCGGCGGCGATACCGCCGCGGTGCTCACCGGCGCCGCCTTCGTGTTCGCCTCGGCGATCTCCTACGCCCTCTACAGCGCCGGCGCCGAAGTCGCCATCGGGCGGCTCGGGGCGGTGCGCTTCTCGGCCCTGGCGATCCTCGTCTCCACCCTCGCCACCCAGGCCCACTTCCTCCTCACCCACCCGGTCGGAGCGCTCCTTGCCCAGCCCCTCCCGGTGTATGGCCACGCCGCGGCGATGGCCCTGTTCTCCACCGTGCTGCCGATCTTCTGGCAATCCGCCGCGATGCAGCGCATCGGCTCGGCCCGCGCGGTGCTGATCGGCAACCTCGGCCCCATCCTCACCCTGCTGTTCGGCTGGTGGCTGCTGGACGAAACCCTCTCCGCCGCCCAGCTTGGCGGCGCCGCGCTGGTGGTGCTGGGGGTGCTGCGGGTCACCCGCCGCGCCGGGGCCGGCAAGTCCTGATCGCAGCCGGCGCTTCTTTGCTATCCTGCCGCCTCGCGCCGGCCGCCCGGGCCGGCCCCATCCACTCAGGCGACAACCCTCATGGCATCCTTGCAGGAACAATTCTTGAAAGCCGGTCTGGTGAACAAGAACAAGGTCAAGCAGACCAACCAGGAAAAGGCCCGGCAGAAGAAGATCGAACGCCGCACCGGCACCGAGAGCGTGGACGAAGCGCGGCTGGCCGCCCTCGAAACCCAGCGCAAGAACGCCGAACGCGCCCGCGAACTCAACGCCCAGCGCGACGCCGCGGCCCACCAGAAGGCCATCGCCGCCCAGATCAATCAGATGGTGCAGCAGAACCGCCAGCACAAGGGCAAGGGCGACATCGCCTACAACTACACCCACGACGGCAAGATCAAGCGGATGTACGTCTCCCCCGCAGTCCAGGCCCACCTCGTCGCCGGGCATCTGGCCATCGTGTGCCTGGGCGAGAACGCCGAGCTGGTGCCCCGGGTGATCGCCGACAAGATCGCCGAACGCGACCCAGCGATTGTGGTGCAGATCAAGAAGGCCAGCACCGACGTGGACGAGGACGACCCCTACGCCGCCTTCCAGGTGCCGGACGACCTGATGTGGTGAGCCGCTAGCGCGGCACCCACCCGCCGCACACCGGAAACACCTGCCCCACGAAGCAGTTGGCGGCTTCGCTGCACAGGTAAGCGGCGAACTCGGCGTCCTCGTTGGCGCCCACCAGGCGGCCCAGGGGCACCTCGCGCTTGAGGCGCTCCTGGAAGCGCGGGTTGGCCTGCACTTCGGGCGGGAAGTAGGTGGGGTTGTCCACGAAGTTCTGGGCGATGGCGTTGACCTGCACGTTGTGGGGCGCCACCTCCACGCCCACCGCCTGCACATAGGCCAGCTGGGCGCCCCGGGCGGCGCTGTAGCTGGACGCGCGCTTCATGCCGCGCAGGGCCGACGCGCTGCCCATCACCACGATCTTGCCGGCACGCCGCCCGATCATCGCCGGCAGCACCGCCCGGCACAGGGCGGCCAGCGGATGGACCAGCGCGGCGAAGCAGTCCTGCCACTCGTCCTCGGTCACGTCGGTGGCGGCCGTGGTGGGGGCGGTAATCGCCAGATTGGCCACCAGCGCGTCGATCTGCCCGGCCGCGGCCACCCTCGCCTCGACGGCACCGGGCGCCCGCAGCGGATCGGTATCGCGGATCACCAAGGCGCCGTGGCGCTCGAACACGTCGCACAGCACCGGCCCCATGAACCGGTCGGCGTGGGTGACGAGCACCCGCCGGCCTGCAAGCATCGGATTCGACATTGCCGATCCTCCTGTCTTCGGTCAGAAAAACCTGGCGGGGCCGGATCAGCGCCCGCCGCGCCACACCGACACCAGCACCCACAGCCCGCCCAGCATGGCGGCGACGAACCCGAGCAGGCCGAAAGCGGATAGCGAGCCGTCGCGGTCGACGGTAAGGGCGATGGACGAGCCGACGATCAGCGCGGCGGTCACGATGCCCATCGTCAGCCGGCTGGCGGCCCGGTCGAGCTGATCGCCGAAGGCCTTGAGGGGCGGCACATCCACCTCCAGCTTCAGGCTGCCCCGGCGGGCCACCCGCAGCAGGCGGGCCAGATCGTGGGGCAACCCGGCCAGCAGGTCGGCCACCGAGACCAGCCCGCGCCAGCCGCGCCGGGCGATAGCGTCCGGCGCGTGGTGGGCGAGGATCACCTCGCGCAGATAGGGCGCGGCCTCGCCGGCGATGTCGAAATCCGGGTCGAGCTGGCGGCCCAGGCCTTCGAGGGTGACGAAGGCCTTGATCATCAGCGCCAGATCGGGCGGCAGGGCCAGCCCGTGCTCCCGCAGGATGCCCACCACGTCGCCCAGCATGGCGCCGAAATCGAGCTGTTTGAGGGGCACGCCGTGGTACTCGTCCACAAAGCGGTCGATGTCGGCGCGCAGGGTGTCGCCGTCGGCCTCGGCGGCGTCGCTCCAGCCCAGCAGCACCTGGGTGACCAGCCCGCCGTCCCGGTCCACCAGCCCGTGGAGCAGCTCGGCCACCTCGTAGCGGCGGGCCTCGGGCAGGCGCCCGACCATCCCGAAGTCGATGAAGGCCAGCCGGTTGTCGGGCAGGTAGAACACGTTGCCCTGATGCGGGTCGGCGTGGAAGAAGCCGTCCTCCAGCACCATCTTGAGCACCGCGCCGGCGCCCCGTCGGGCCAGCAGCTTGCGGTCGAAACCCGCCGGCAACGCCGCCGCCGCGCGGCCGGGCACGCCTTCGATGAAATCCTGCACGTTGAGCCGCTCGCCCGTCCATTGCCAGTGGATGCGCGGGATGTTGATCTCCGGGCGGTCGGCGAAGCTCGCCGCGATACGCTCGGCGTTGCGCCCTTCGGCGGAGAAATCCAGCTCCCGGCGCAGGGAATGGGCAAACTGGCGCACCACCTCGCGGGGGCGATAACGCCGCAGGTCGGGCGCCTCGGACTCGACGATTTCGGCCAGCCGGGCGAGCAGGCGCAGGTCGGCCTCGATCACCGGGCGGATGCCCGGCCGGCGCACCTTGATGGCCACCGGCGTGCCGTCCGCCAGCCGGGCGCGATGCACCTGGGCCAGGCTGGCCGCGGCCAGCGGCGTGGGGTCGAGTTCGGCGAAGACGTTCTCCGGCGGCTCGCCCAGGTCTTCGGCCAGCTGGGCGCGGATCGCCTCGAAGGGCACCGCCGGCGCCGCGTCCTGCAGCTTGCCGAACTCGGCGATCCAGTCCGGCGGAAAGAGATCGGCGCGGGTGGCGAGGATCTGCCCGAGCTTCACGAAGGTGGGGCCCAGCTCCTCCAGCGCACGCCGAACCCGGGCGGCCGGTTCGAGCCGGGCGATGTCGTCCGGCCCGCGCAGGTGCAGCACCTTGCCGGCCCGCTCCAGCGCCCGCGCCATGCCCAGGCGCTGAACCAGATCGCCGAAGCCGTAGCGGATGAGCACCGCGGCGATGTCATGGACGCGCCCGAGATCGCGGGCGGCTCCGAGGGCTTCCCACAGCATCAGCGGCGGCTCCGGGGTAGGTGGACGAAATGCGGATCGGGGCAGGGCATCGCCCTAGGGTAATCCAGATCGCCGCCCCCCGGGAGAGGCCGCCGCGATCAGCCCTTGCGGCGCAGCCAGGCGCTGGCGCCATCCACCGCGATGGCCATCGCCAGCATGGCCAGGATCGCCGTGCTGGCCTGGGCCTCGTGGAACAGCGACAGGCTGTAGTAGAGCAACCCGCCCAGCCCGCCAGCGCCCACGAAACCCAGGATCGCCGCCATCCGGATGTTCATCTCCCAGCGGTACAGGGTGTAGGCCAGCCACTGGGGGGCGACCAGTGGCAGGGTGCCGTACAGGAAGGCCGCGACCGCCGGGGTGCCGCTGCCCGTGAGCGCATCGGCCGGGGCAGAAGGGGCGTTCTCCAGCGCCTCGGCGAACAGCCGGCCAAGCACGCCGGCGGTGTGCAGCGCCAGCGCCAGGGTGCCGGCGAAGGGCCCCAGGCCGGCCGCCAGCACCATCAGCGTCGCCCATACCAGCTCGGGCACCGAACGCAGCAGGTTGAGCGCGAAGCGCGCGACGCGACGTGCCGCCCGCCCCTGCCGGCCCGCCGCGGGCAGCGCCAGCAGCGCCCCGGCAAGGGCCGCCAGCAGGGTGCCGACGAGCGAGATCGCCAGCGTCTCCAGCGCCGCCCCGCCCACCTTGGCGAGGAAATCCGGCGACAGATCCGGCGGCAGGAAGCGCTGCACGAAGGCCACCGCCTCGCCCGCCGCGGCGCCGGTAAACAGCGCGCCCAGCGGCATGTCGAGGTAGGCGAAGCTGGCCGCCACCGCCGCCAGCACCAGCAGGATCGCGCCAAGGCCGCCCAGGGAAATGCCGGGCTTCGGCGGGGGATAGGCGCGGCTCATGCCAGCCTCCGCCGCAGCAGCTCCGAGAGCGCGTCGGCCGCCACCACCAGCGCCAGGAAGGTGGCGAGGATGGTCGCCGCCTCGCCGCCGTTGAGCATCTTCATCGACTGATCCATCAGCTGGCCCAGGCCGCCGGCGCCCACGAAGCCCATCACCACCGACGCGCGCACCGCACACTCCCAGCGATACACGGTGTACGAGACCAGCTCCTGCCCGGCGTTGGGCAGCAGGCCGTAGCAGAAGGCCGCGAGGCGCCCGCTGCCGGCTTCGAGCAGGGCGCGGGCGGGCTGGTCGTCGGTGGATTCGAGGATCTCGCCATACACCTTGCCGAGCATGCCGCCGTAGGTAATGCCCAGCGCCAGCACCCCGGCCGCCGCCCCCAGGCCGAAAACCCGCACGAAGAGCAGCGCCCACACCAGCTCCGGCACGCCGCGCAGCACCGCCAGCACGGCCCGCACCAGCCCCCGCAGCAGCTGACCGACCCACCCGCCGCGCCACGGCCCGAGGCGCGACACGGACAG
>NZ_JAYRMI010000080.1:0-16992 GCF_041904905.1 Zoogloea sp.
CCGAAGACCTGGTCATCCCGATCATGGATTTCCCGATCCGCATCGACCGCGACGCGCTGACCCTGGGCTACGCCGGCGTGTACGGCTCCTTCCTGCTGTTCGCCAAGCGCGCCAGCGCCAAGTACGGCATCCCGGCCCGCGACATCCTGGTCGAGCTGGGCCGTCGCGGCATGGTGGGCGGTCAGGAGGACATGATCGAGGACACCGCCATCACCATGGCCAAGGCCCGCGGTCTGGCGGTCTGAACACGGGCGGGGCGCAGCGTCGCCCCGTGCCATCGCAACAGCCACGGAGAGAACCATGCCGTTTGCACAGATTCACCTGGTTGAAGGCCATTCTGCCGAGCAGCGGCGCGCGGTCATCGTGAAGGTGACCGACGCCCTGCAGAACGCCGTCGGCGCCCCCCGGCCCAATATCCGCGTCTGGCTCAAGACGCTGCCCAAGTGCGATTTCGGGATCGGCGGTGAGACGGTCGACACCCTTGACGACACCGCGCTCCCGTTCGCCCAGATCTTCCTCATCGAGGGCCGGAGCGAGGAGCAGAAGCGGGCCGTGATCGAGAGCGTCACCCAGGCCCTTGAAGACGCCGTCGGCGCCGCACGGCAGGCGATCCGGGTGTGGATTCAGGAAGTGCCCAAGACCAACTGGGGCATCGCCGGCAAGACTGCCAAGGATCTGGGGCGCTGAGCCCGGTTCCGCACCAAACCGCGCCCCACCTGCCGGGAGCGGCGCAGCACCACGCAGCAGAACAAGTCGATCAGATAACCACAAGGAGGAGAAACATGAAGAAATCACTCATCGCAGCACTTGTCGGTGGCCTGCTCATGGCCGGGGGCGTCGCCCAGGCCAAGGAGGGCGGCGACCAGTACCCGAACGGCGCCGAAAACTGGTATGCCGGCGCGCTGCCGCCGCCGGGCACCTATTTCATCAACTACTTCGGCTACTACGGCGGCACGCTGAAGGATGGTGGCGGCGACACCGTCAAGCATCCGGCCACCAACAACAAGGAAGCCCGTGTGAATGCCGTGTTCGACGCCCTCCGTGTGGTGCATGTCACCAACACCCAGGTGTTGGGCGGAAACTGGGCGATGCACGCGATCCTGCCGATTGTCAATCAGAGCATCGGCAACCTGCCGGGTACGGTGGGGTCGGCCAGCAAGTTCGGCATCGGCGACATCACCATCGACCCGTTCGTGATTACCTGGCACCACAGCCCCGAGCTGCACACCGCCTTCGGCCTGGACATCAACCTGCCCACCGGCGCCTACGACAAGAACGACCCGCGCACCAGCATCGGCGCCAACTACTACAGCTTCGAGCCGATCTACGCCGTGACCTGGCTGCCCAAGGGTGGCTGGGAAGTGTCGGCCAAGCTGATGTACAACATCAAGACCAAGAACACCGATTCCGTGTTCCTGGGCCAGCCCGGCAAGTACCAGTCCGGCGACGAGTTCCACATGGACTACCTGGTCGGCAAGCACGTGGGCGAGTGGGCTTTCGGTATCAGCGGTTATTACCTCAAGCAGCTCACCGACGACAAGTTCAACGGCACCACCGTGCCCGAGATCCCCGGCATCATCTCCGCGGGGCGCAAGGGCCAGGTCTTTGCCTTTGGCCCCAGCGTGAAGTACACCACCAAGTCCGGCACCATGTTCATCGGCCAGTGGCAGCACGAGACCATGGTGGAGAACCGCTTCCAGGGCGACAAGCTGTGGTTCAAGCTGATTACCCCGCTGTAAGCGCGGGTTGACCGAAACCCCGGAGGCGCAGGGCGCTGCGCTTCCGGGTCTGCAGTGCGAGAAGTCTGAAGCCGGTCGGGGCAACCCGACTGGCTCTTTTTTTGTCGGCACACCGGGCCTGCCGAATTGCTGCAAGAGGCGCTGGGTCTGGCGTATCCTCCGCCGACCCGGTCAGCCCTCGCCGGGCCCGGATGAGAAGGAGACCAAGCATGCTGAACCTGAAAGACCCCACCCTGCTGCGCCAGGCCTGCTACATCGACGGCGCCTGGGTGGCGGCCGACAGCGGCGAGACCCTCGCCGTGACCAACCCCGCCACCGGCGAGACCGTCGCCCGCGTGCCCCGCTGCGGCGCGGCCGAAACCGAGCGCGCCATCGCCGCCGCCGACCAGGCCCTCAAGACTTGGCGCGACACCACTGCGGCCGAGCGCGCCCGCATCCTGCGCCGCTGGTTCGACCTGCTGATGAGCCACCAGGACGACCTGGGCCGGCTGATGACCGCCGAGCAGGGCAAGCCGCTCGCCGAGGCCAAGGGCGAGATCGCCTACGCCGCGGCCTACGTGGAGTGGTTTGCCGAGGAGGCGAGACGTGCCTATGGCGAGGTGGTCCCGTCGCCCTTCAAGGATCGCCAGATCGTTGTGACCAGGGAGCCAGTGGGCGTGTGCGCGGCGATCACCCCGTGGAATTTCCCGTCGGCCATGATTACCCGCAAGGTGGCCCCGGCCCTGGCCGCGGGCTGCACCATCGTCCTCAAGCCGGCGGAGCAGACACCCCTGTCGGCCCTGGCCCTGGCCGAGCTGGCCGAGCGCGCCGGCGTGCCGGCCGGGGTGTTCAGCGTGGTGACCGGCGAAGCCAGCGCCATCGGCGGCGCGATGACCGCCAGCCCCATCGTGCGCAAGCTCACCTTCACCGGCTCCACGCCGGTGGGCAGGCTGCTGATGGCCCAGTGCGCCGGCACCGTCAAGAAGCTGTCGCTCGAGTTGGGCGGCAACGCGCCCTTCATCGTCTTCGACGACGCCGACGTGGACGCCGCGGTGGCCGGCGCCATCGCCTCCAAGTACCGCAACGCCGGTCAGACCTGCGTGTGCTCCAACCGCTTCCTGGTGCAGGACGGCATCTACGACACCTTCGCCGCCAGGCTGGCCGAAGCCGTCGCCGGCCTCAAGGTGGGCAACGGGCTGGAGGAGGGCGTCACCCAGGGCCCGCTGATCGACGATGCGGCCATCGCCAAGGTGGAGGCGCTGGTGGCCGACGCGCTGACCAAGGGCGCCCGGGCGGTGTGCGGCGGGCGGCGTCATGCCCTCGGCCGCACCTGGTACGAGCCCACCGTGCTGGCCGACGTGAGCCCCGCGATGGCGGTGGCCCGGGCGGAGATCTTCGGCCCGGTGGCGCCGCTGTTCCGCTTCACCACCGAAGCCGAGGCGATCCGGCTGGCCAACGACACCGAGTTCGGTCTGGCAGCCTATTTCTATTCGAAGGATCACGCCCGGGTGTGGCGCGTGTCGCGTCAGCTGGAGTACGGCATGGTGGGCATCAACACCGGGTTGATCTCCACCGAGGTGGCGCCCTTCGGCGGGGTGAAGCAGTCGGGCATCGGCCGCGAGGGCTCCCGCCACGGGCTCGACGAGTACCTGGAGACCAAGTACCTCGCCCTGGGCGGGCTGTAGATCGCTGCGCCATCGGTCGCCGGCAAAAAGTTGTGCGGACGGGGAACGTCGCCCGAGCCGCCCGGTCCATCGTAAGCAAGGCAAGGCGGCGGCGAGCGGGGCCAAACCCGTCTCGTCGCCGTCGGCTTTTTTGGCCGCCCTGTGGGCAGGCCGCCGCTCATTTCCGTCGACGACGCCATGACTACTCCCCCGCCGCCCGGACGCCCCTGGCCCGTCTCCATGCGCGCGCTGGCCCACCGCAACTTCCGGCGGTACTTTGCCGGGCAGGCCATCTCCATCCTCGGCTCGTGGATCCAGCAGGTGTCGCTGTCGTGGCTGGTGTATCGCCTCACCGGTTCGGCGGCGCTGCTGGGGGTGACGGCTTTCTGCGCGCTCATCCCCCAGCTCGTCGTCGGCCCCCTGGCCGGGGCCTGGATCGACAAGCAGGACAAGCGCCGCTGGCTGATCGGCGTGCAGTCGCTGCTGGCGCTGCAGGCCTTCGTGCTGGCCGCGCTCACCTGGCTGGAGCTGGTCGGCCCGACGCTGATCGTGCTGATGTCGCTGGTGCTGGGGGTGCTCAACAGCTTCGACACGCCGCTGCGCCAGTCGCTCATCGGCAGCTTCGTGGCCCGGCGGGAGGATCTGCCCAACGCGCTGGCGCTCAACGCGATGCTGTTCAACGCCGGGCGTTTCGTGGGGCCGCCCCTGGCCGGGCTGCTGCTGGGGCTCACCTCCGAGGCGCTGTGCTTCGCGATCAACGGCTTCTCGTTCCTGGCGCTGATCGTCGGGGTGACGTCGATCGAGGGGGTTGAGCCGCCGCGGGCCAAGGGCTCGGTGGGGCAGGTGTTCCGCGAAGGGGTGACCTACGCCTGGCACACCTGGCAGATGCGGATGCTGATCGTCACCCTGATCGCCCTCAACCTCACGGCGTCGGCCTACGCGGTGCTGCTGCCGGTGTTCGCCCGGGACGTGTTCGCCGGTGGGGCCACCACCCTCGGCTGGCTGTGGGGCGCGGCGGGCTGCGGGGCGTTCGCGTCGACCGTGGTGCTGGCCAACCACCGGCAGCTCCGCGCGGTGATGCGGGCGGTGGTGGCGGGCGTGGCGGTGAGCGCGGTGTCGCTGATCGCCTTTGCGCTGGCCGGCTCCTTGCCCCTGGCGCTGGCCGCGATGGTGGGGCTGGGTTTCGGGATCTCGGTGTGCAACGTGGGCATCAACATGCTGATGCAGGGGATGGCGCCGGAGAAGCTGCGCGGCCGGGTGGTGTCCTTCTTCACCTCGGCCCGCTTCGGTTTCGATGCGCTGGGCGGCCTGCTGGCGGGCTTCATCGCCGGCGCCATCGGGGCGGGCCACACCCTGCTGTGGGAGGGCGCGGCGCTGGCGGCGTTCGTCGTCTTCCTCCTCAGCCGCAGCCGACGGCTGGTGAGCCTTGCGTCCGAACGCCCCGCGGGCTGATCGGAACACATGATCTTCACCGTCGGCCGGTATACTCTACAACTCATGAATTTTGGAGCCACCCATGCGCTACGGAGAGTTTGACACCGCTTCCCTCATGTACATCACCAACCGCCCCGATCTCGTGTTCGAGCGCGGCGAAGGGGCGTGGCTGTACGACCACAACGGCAAGCGCTACCTCGATTTCATCCAGGGCTGGGCCGTCAACTGCCTGGGCCACTGCCCGCCCGAGATCACCGACGCGCTGGTGAAGCAGGCCGGCACGCTGCTCAACCCCAGCCCGGCTTTCTACAACGGCCCGATGGTGGAACTCGCCGGTCTGCTCACCGCCAACTCGGTGTTCGACCGGGTGTTCTTCGCCAACACCGGCGCCGAGGCCAACGAAGGCGCGATCAAGCTGGCCCGCAAGTGGGGCAAGCTGCACCGTAACGGCGCCTACGAGATCATCACCTTCGACCATTCCTTCCACGGCCGCACCCTGGCCACCATGTCGGCGTCGGGCAAGGCCGGCTGGGATGTGATGTACGCGCCGCAGGTGCCGGGTTTCCCGAAGGCCGACCTGAACGACATCGCGTCGGTCGAGGCCCTCATCACCGACAAGACCGTCGCCGTGATGCTGGAGCCGGTGCAGGGGGAGGGCGGCGTGATTCCCGCGTCGCCCGAGTTCATGCAGGCCCTGCGCAAGCTCACCCGCGAGCGCGGCATCCTGCTGATCGTCGATGAGGTGCAGGCCGGCATGGGCCGCACCGGCACCCTTTTTGCCTACGAGCAGTCGGGCATCGAGCCGGACATCATGACCCTCGGCAAGGGCATCGGCGGCGGCGTGCCGCTGGCCGCGCTGCTCGCCACCGAATCGGTCGCCTGCTTCGAACCGGGCGAGCAGGGTGGCACCTACAACGGCAACCCGCTGATGACGGCGGTGGGCGTGGCGGTGCTGCGCAAGCTGCTGTCGCCGGGCTTCATGGAGTCGGTGCGGGCCCGCGGCGAGTACCTGAAGAAGGGCCTGCTGGCACTGTCAGAGAAGCACGGCCTGAAGGGCGAGCGGGGCAGCGGCCTGCTGCGCGCGCTGATCCTCGACGACGACCGCGGCCCGGCCATCGTGAAAGCGGCGCTGGAGATGGACCCGCAGGGCCTGCTGCTCAACGCCCCGCGTCCCAACCTGCTGCGCTTCATGCCGGCGCTGAACGTGAGCGAAGGGGAGATCGATCAGCTGATCGAGGCCCTCGACGTGCTGCTGAAGAAGTAAGCCAGCCCTTTCCCGGGCTGCAAGATGGCGCCGCAAGCCGGCGCCATTTTTTTGTCCGGATCGGGCAGGCGTGTGGCTAGACCGCGGCCAGCGCGGCGTCGGCGGCGATCAGCGCGCCCATCTGGGCGGCCGGCACCGGGCGCGAGAAGTGGTAGCCCTGACCCACGCTGCAGCCCAGCTCGTCGAGGATCGCGCACTGCTCGGCCGACTCGATGCCCTCGGCGATGGTGAGCAGCGACATGTCCCGGGCGATGCTGATGATGGCGCGGATGAGGGTGACGTCGTCCGGGTTACGGTGAAGCTCGGACACGAAGGAGCGGTCGATCTTGAGGACGTCGAAGGGGAAGTTGCGCAGGTAGGACAGGCTCGCGTAGCCGGTGCCGAAGTCGTCGAGGGACAGCATGATGCCCAGCTCGACCAGGCCTTCGAGGGTGTGGCGGATGCGCTCGTCGTGATCCAGCAGCACGCTCTCGGTCACCTCGATCTCCAGCCGCTCGGTGCTCAGGCCGTGGCGGGCGAGGGTGCTCTGCACGTAGCCCACGAACTCGGGCTGGCGGAGCTGGGGTACGGCCACGTTCACCGCCAGACGGATCGGGGCGGCGCCCTGGGCGTCCCACTCGGCGAGCTGCCGGCAGGCTTCGTCCAGCACCCAGGCGCCGATGGGCACGATGAGGCCGGTGTCCTCGGCGATGGGGATGAAGCGGTCCGGCGGAATCAGAGCCTCGCCCTGGGGCTGCCAGCGCAGCAGCACCTCGCAGCCCACGATGCGACGGCTGGCCAGATCGACCTGCGGCTGGTAGTGGAGCACCAGCTCCTTGCGGGCCAGGGCCCGGCGCAGTCCGTTCTCGAGCTGCAGGCGGTTGGTGGCCCACTGGTTGAAGTCGGCGGTGAAGAACTGGAAGTTGTTCCGGCCCACGTCCTTGGCGTGGTACATCGCCGCGTCGGCGTTCTTGACCAGGGTCTCGGCGTCGGCACCGTTGTCGGGGAACAGGGCCACGCCGATGCTGGGGGTGATGCGGAAATCCTGCCCCCGCACCAGGTAGGGTTCGCCCAGCGCCTCGCTGATCTTGCGGATCACCGGCAGGGCGTTGGCGGGCTGGTCGAGGGCTGGCAGCACCACCGCGAACTCGTCGCCCCCCAGCCGGCTCACGGTGTCGCTCTGGCGCACCAGGCCACGCAGCCGGGCAGCCACCTCCTGGAGAATCTCGTCGCCGGTGGCGTGGCCCAGGGAGTCATTCACCGTCTTGAAGCGGTCCATGTCGATCACCAGCACCGCCACGCGTCGCCGCTCCCGCTCGGCGATGGCGATGGCCTGGGTCAGCCGGTCGTTGAGCAGGGCCCGGTTGGGCAGGCGGGTGAGCAGGTCGAACTCCAGCAACTGGCGGATCCGGTCTTCCGCCTCCTTGCGCTCCGACACGTCGAGGAAGGTGCCGATGTAATGCAGCACCTCGCCGTTGCCGTTGCGCACCGTCGACACGGTGAGTTGGGAGGGGAACACCGTGCCGTCGCGCTTGCGGTTCCAGATCTCGCCGCTCCAGGTGCCAGTGCTGAGGATGGCCTGCCACATCTGGCGAAAGAAGGCCTTGTCGTGGCGATTGGAGGCAAAGCGGCTGGGCAGCTGGCCCACCACCTCGTCGATGCCGTAGCCGGTGGTCTCGCAGAAGCAGGGGTTGGCCGCCAGGATGCGGGTCTCGGGATCGGTGACGAGGATGCCCTCGCGGCTCGTCTCGAACACCCGGGCCGACAGGTGGAGGGCTTCGGCCTGACGCTCCAGGGTCTTGGCGTGGGCGTCGATGCGCCGGGTGTAGGCCCGCAGCTGCCGGCTCATCCAGCGGGAGAACAGGTAGGACGCGGCGATGGCCAGTAGCAGCACCATGCCCGCCGCCAGGGCCACCAGGGGCAGGCGGCTCGTCGCCGATTCGATGATCGCCGTGCGTTCGGCCGCGATGGCGGGCTCCATCTCCTGCTCGAACACCGAGGCCACCACCGCGATGTTCCAGGGGCGGTAGACCTGTACCAGCGAGGTGCGGGTGCCCATTTCGCCCGGGGCATCGTGCCCGGTGCCAGGGGCGTGCCGGCTCCACAGATACTCGGTAAAGCCACCGCCCTTCTTGCCCAGGGCCAGCAGTTCGCCCCGGCGCTTCTTCATCTCGTCGGTGCCGACGCTCAGGTAGTGCTTGCCTTCATGTTCGGGCCACTGGGTCTGGAGCAGGATCGTGCCGTCCAGCCCGAGCACCGCGAAGCGGCCGGTGTCGCCGAACTTCCACGCCCGCAGGCGTTCGAGCCCTTCGCGCAGCCGCATCTGGTGCCAGCGGTGGAGGTAGTCGCCGGTGCCGATGATCCAGTCGTAGGGCTCGAAGCGGGCCACGTAGGCGAGCTTGTCGGCCATCTGCCCGGGCGAGTCGGGCGCATACCAGCGGTAGGACGAAAACCCCGCACCCTTGCCGTCCGCCACCGCCTTGACCAGCCCGCGCATGATGTAGTGACCGGTGTCGTCCCGGTTGTCCCACAGGGAAGTGCCCTCCCGCGCGGGGGCGATGGGCAGCAGCACGCAGCGGCCATCCATGTCGTCGATGAAGAAATAGCCGCCGCCATCGAAGAAGCGCTGGGGCCGGAGGGCCTCGACGATGAGGCGCTTCACCTCGGCCGCCGGGCGGTGGCGATGTTCCCGGTCGTAGATGGCCTGGGCCGTCTGCAGGGCCATCGTCACCCGCTCGCGCAGGGCCGCCTTGAGGGTGGTCTCGGTGAGGGAGTGGGCGAAATCCAGATAGCCGATGGCCGCCGACATCTCGGAACTGAGGCGCTCCTGCTTCTTGGTGGCAAAGCTCTGCTCCAGGCGGTCGAACAGCCGCCGGTGCTCGGTGAGGCCGATGAACAGGAAGCCGATACCCAGGGCAAGCGCCATGGCGACCACGACGATCAGCGTGCCGGCAAGATGCAGGCGGGGCAGATTTCGGTCGGTGACGCGGATTCTCATGAAGGCTCTGGGCTGGGGGATCGATTATTGTCGGAGGCGAGCGGATGCCGCCCATCCGATGGCGCAGCCTCTTTTAACGGCCGGCGAGGTTGGGGCTAAAGTGAAGGGGTGTGGAATATTCAACACGGGGCGCTCGATCCGCGGGCGGCGCCCGGGCGGGAGGGCCGCATGTCCGAGGTGTACGTGAGTGTCGATATCGAGACCGATGGCCCGATGCCGGGCCGGCACTCGATCCTGAGCCTGGGGGCGGCAGCCTTCACCCGCGAGGGGGGCGAGATCAGCCGCTTCTCGGTCAATCTCGAGGCGCTGCCGGGCCTCGCGCCGGACCCACGGACGATGGCCTGGTGGGCGACCCAGCCGGCGGCCTGGTCTGCCTGCCGTCGCGCGCCCGAGCCACCCGATGTGGGCATGGGGCGCTTCGTGGCGTGGCTGCGGGATTTACCTGGGCGCCCGGTGTTCGTGGCTTACCCGGCGGCCTTCGACTTTCCCTTCGTGCTGCACTACCTTGCCGAATTCGTGGGTGAAAATCCCTTCGGCTATGCCGTAATTGACATCAGGACGTACGCCATGGCGCTGCTGCGCCGACCCTACCGGGCCAGCGGCAGGTCGGCCATGCCCGCGGCCTGGAGCCCGCCCGAGCCCCACACCCACGTCGCCCTGGATGACGCAGTCGAGCAGGGGCGGCTGTTCTGCAATATGCTGAGAGCGTCTCACGGCTGAACACCGGAAGAGTGTCGGCCGACTTGCCCCAATCGAAGATCGACAGAATTAACGCGCCCCCCTATGTCACTCGCCAACCGAATCGAACGCCGTCGTCTTCTCCTGCCCATCGTTGCCCTGATGGTGTTCCCCATCCTGCTGGTGTGGGGCGCGGTGGTGTACAAATCCCAGAGCGAGGAGGAGATGGTCATCAAGGCCGTCTACACCGAGAACCTCAACCTCGCCCGGGCCTTCGAGGAGCACACCATCCGCACGATCAAGAGCGTCGATCAGGCGGTGCTGTTCCTGAAGTTCCAGTACGAGCGCTACGGCGACAAGGTGAACATCGCCGACTACGTGCGCGAGGGGATGATCATCAGCACCATCTTCAACCAGCTCGGGGTGATCGACGAGAACGGCATCTACATCCTGAGCAACCTGCCCAACCACAAGCGGGTGGATCTGTCCGACCGGGAACACTTCCGGGTACACAAGGAGCGCGACACCGACGAGCTGTTCATCAGCAAGCCGATCCTCGGGCGCGCCTCGGGCAAGTGGTCGATCCAGCTCACCCGGCGCATCAACAAGCCGGACGGCAGCTTCGGTGGCGTGGTGGTGATCTCGGTCGACCCGTTCTATTTCTCGGCCTTCTACCGCAGCGTGGATCTGGGGGAGCGGGGAGTGGTGTCGCTGATCGGGCTGGACGGCATCACCCGGGCCCGGCGCGCCGGCGACGACATGACCATCGGCCAGGATCTGTCCCAGAGCGCCTTCATGCGCGGCATCCGCGAGAAACCGGTGGGCACCCTGCGCACGGTGAGCACCTCGGACGGGGTGAGCCGGCTGTACAGCTACCGTACCCTCACCGAGTACCCGCTGATCGTCGGGGTGGGGGTGGCGGAGGACGTCGCGCTGGCCGAGTTCCGGGCCCGCCGGGCCGGCTACCTGGGGTACGCCTTCGCCACGACGGTGATCGTGCTGCTGCTCGGGTTCATCGCCCTGCGCCTGCTGGATCGCCAGTACCGCATCACCGCCGAGCTGCGGGAGAGCCAGATCAAGGCCGAATCGGCCAACCGGATGAAGTCGGAGTTCCTGGCGTCCATGTCCCACGAGCTGCGCACGCCCCTCAACGGCATCATGGGCTACGCCGAGCTGCTGCGGGAATCGGGCACCGGCGAGAACCGGGAGTTCGCCGAGGTGATCTTCGAGAGCAGCGAGCACCTGCTCGACCTGGTCAACTCCATCCTCGACCTCGCCAAGATCGAATCCGGCAAGATGGAGCTGTCGATGCGCACCGAGCCCCTGCGGGCGCTGATCGACAAGACCGTCCGCAACTACCACCCGCCGGCCCACAAGAAGGGCCTGGAGCTTCACGTGGCGCTGGCGCCCGATCTGCCCGAGACCTTCGTCTGCGACGCGACCCGGGTGGTGCAGGTGCTCAACAACCTGCTCAGCAACGCCATCAAGTTCACCGACCGGGGGCACATCGACGTCCGGGTGACCCGGGCCGGCGACCGGCTGGAGATTGCCGTGGCCGACACCGGCTGCGGCATTGCAGCGGAGATGCTGCCCCACGTCTTCGAGCGCTTCAGCCAGGCCGACAACTTCCTCACCCGACGCCACCAGGGCACCGGGCTGGGGCTTGCGCTGGTCAGGGAGCTGGCCGAGTTGATGGGCGGCTCGGTGACTGTCCGCTCGGAGGTGGACAAGGGCACCGAGTTCGTCGTGCGCCTGCCCCTGGCCGCCTGAGCGGCGGGGCAGGGCGGCTTAGTCGCCGCGCAGGCCGTTCGACTGGGAGCGTCCCGGCGCGGGCTTGCCCTTTCTGGCGCGCTTGCCCAGCCAGGGCTCCCAATCCTTCGGGCCGACCGCCAGCTCCACCGCCTTGCCGCCCCGGGTGGCCGCCAGCAGGGTGAGCCCGTTGGTGGCCACGCAGGTGGCCGCCAGGGTTTCGCCCTCGTCCAGCGCCATGATGATGACGCCGCGCCCGCCGCCGGAGAGTTCCTTCATCTGATCCAGCGGGAACACCAGCAGCTTGCCACCGGACGACAGGGCCGCCAGATGCTGGTTGTCGGCACCGTCGAAGAGCACCGGGGCGAGCAGCTTGCCGCCCGCATCCACCGACACGAACTGCTTGCCGGCGCGCTTGGTGGCGGTCATGTCGCCAAGCTTGCACAGGAAGCCGTAGCCATCCGCGCTCGCCAGCAGCACCCGCTTGTCCACCGGGCCGGCGAGCACATGGGCGATCTTGGCGCCGCTGGGCAGCTCGACGAAGGACGCCAGCGGCGCCCCGTTGCCGCGCCCGTCGGGCAGCGTGGAGACCGCCACGGTGAGGGCGCGGCCCCCGTCGGTGATGGCGATCAGCGCATCCACGCTGCGGCACTCGAAGGCCGAACCCAGGCGGTCACCGTCCTTGAAGGCCACGTTGGCCAGATCGACCCCGTGGCCGTTGCGGCAGCGCACCCAGCCCTTCTCGGAGACGATCACGGTCACCGGCTCGTCCACCACCGTTTGCGTGACGCCGGCGCGGGCGGCTTCTTCCACCAGGGTGCGGCGGGCGTCGCCGAATTTGGCAGCGTCGGCCTTGATCTCCTTCACCACCAGCCGGCGCAGCTTGCCCTCGTCGCCCAGCAGGGCTTCGAGTTCGGTCTTCTCGCCGCGCAGTTCAAGCAGCTCGCGCTCGATCTTGATGCCTTCGAGGCGGGCCAGCTGGCGCAGGCGGATTTCCAGGATGTCCTCGGCCTGCCGGTCACTCAGGTCGAAGCGGGCGATCAGCGCCACCTTCGGGTCGTCCGACTCGCGGATGATGCGGATCACCTCGTCGATGTTCAGGAAGACGATGTGGCGGCCTTCGAGGATGTGGATGCGGTCGTTCACCTGGCCCAGGCGGTGGGCGGTGCGGCGGCGCACCGTGCCGATGCGGAAGCGACCCCATTCGTGGAGGATGTCGGCGAGGCTCTTCTGGGCTGGCCGGCCATCCAGGCCGATCATCACCAGGTTGATCGAGGCGGAGGTCTCGAGGCTGGTGTGGGACAGCAGCAGGTTGGCGAACTCGGCCACGTCCTGGTTGCGGCTCTTGGGTTCGAACACCAGCCGCACCGGCGCGTCCTTGCCCGATTCGTCGCGCACCCGGTCCAGCGCGCCGAGCATCAGGGCCTTGAGCTGGGCCTGATCCGCGTCGATGGACTTCTTGCCCGTTTTGGGTTGCGGGTTGGTGAGGGTTTCGATCTCGAACAGCACCTTCTGGGCCGACACGCCCGGCGGCAGCTCGGTGACCACCAGCTGCCACTGGCCGCGGGCCAGATCCTCGATCACCCAGCGGGCGCGCAGCTTGAGGCTGCCGCGGCCGGTTTCATAGGCGGCGCGGATGTCGGCTGCCGGCGAGATGATCTGCCCGCCGCCGGGGAAATCCGGCCCCTTGATGTGGGTCATCAGGTCGACGACCGTCGCTTCCGGGTGCTCGATGGCGTGGATGGCGGCGTCGGCTACCTCGCGCAGGTTGTGGGACGGGATCTCGGTGGCCATGCCCACCGCGATGCCCGAGGCGCCGTTGAGCAGCACGAAGGGCAGGCGGGCCGGCAGGAGCTGGGGTTCTTCAAAGGCGCCGTCGTAGTTGGGGCGGAAATCCACCGTGCCCCGGTCGATCTCGGAGAGCAGCAGCTCGGCGATGGGCGTGAGGCGGCATTCGGTGTAGCGCATCGCCGCGGCGGAGTCGCCATCCCGCGAGCCGAAGTTGCCCTGACCATCCACCAGCGGGTAGCGCAGCGAGAAATCCTGGGCCACCCGGACCATCGCGTCGTACACGCTCGAATCGCCATGGGGGTGGTACTTGCCGATCACGTCGCCCACCACCCGGGCCGACTTGACGTGCTTGGACCCCGGCGCGAGGCGCATCTCGTTCATCGAGAACAGGATGCGGCGCTGCACCGGCTTGAGGCCGTCCTCCACCTGGGGCAGGGCGCGGGATTTGACCACGCTCATCGCGTAGGCCAGGTAGGCGCGTTCGGCGTAGAGGTCGAGGGGCAGGGCGTCGTCGCTGCCCAGCAGCGGGGTGACGGGCGGCGCGGGCGGCTCACCGCCATCGGCGGGGGCGCCGGGGGGGGCGTCGAAGAGGTCCGGGGTGTCGTTCATGGTGCGGTGCTTGCGGCTGGCGGCCAGGGGTCGCCGGGGTTGCGGGCGCCCGGGGGGGCGCGACGAAGGCCGCAAAAATACCACAGGCTCCGCCGGTTCAAGCCGCCGAAAAGCGGCCCGGCTGCGCTTTTCGTGCGGGAACTCAGGCGGGCACGGCGGCGGGCGACAGGGCGGCGGCCAGCGCGCTCACCGCCGGCCAGCCCAGCGGGTAGCCCCCGGCGGGCGTCTCCACCAGCAGGCCGTCGGCCTGCACCTGGGCCACGAAGAGCGCGTCGCTGGCGATGGGGCTCATGAACAGCTCGGTTTCGGCGCTGCGGCCGTCCCGCACCGCAAACATCGCCAGGGCCAGGGTGTGGGCCTCGATGGGCGTGAGGCGCACCGCCAGCGCGTCGCCCAGGCGCAGCACCCGCAGCCGGCCGAGGGCGCGGTGTGTCGTGTCCGTCACGCTGAAGGGTGGATTGTCGGGTTTGCCACCCGCTGCGGCGCCGCTCATATGGCCTCCCGGTGGGCGAGGAGGGCGGCCACCACCGACCCGCCCACGCCGTCCTCCGGGTCCAGTTCGGCCAGCTTGGCGAGCGCCCGGGCAGAGGTGTCCTCGTTGCCCCGGCGCAGCTCGATGAAGGCCAGCGCCTTCAGGAACTGGAGCAGAAAGCGCCCGGGCTGCTCCGGCGCCGCCGCCCGCTGGGCGGGCGTCCAGGCCTGCCAGTCGCGGCTTACGGCGCACTGGGCCGCCGCCTGGGCAAGGCCGGCCTGGGCCGTTTCGTAGGCGGAATCGAAATCCCGCAGCTTGTTCTGCAGCTTGAACAGGCAGCGGTAGGAGGGCAGCACCTCCGGCGCCGTCTCGATGGCGGTACGAAAGCAGGCCCGGGCACGGGCCGGGTCGCTGGCGTGGGTGGCAACGCCCTGCTGCAGCAGGGCGTTCACGGGGGGCGGCAGATCGCCGAAATCGACGAGGTCTTCGCTGAGGCTGGTCTGAACCACGGGGCGCTCCGGGAAATGGGGTTTCCCGGAGCCTAAGCAAGTATGGGGCCAGCATTCCGGCCCCGGCGGATCAGCGGCAGGCGAGGCGGAAGGCGACGCCGATGGCGGCTTCGTCCAGGCGCCGCCCGATCACCACGATGGTGCTCTCACGGGCTTCGCCGGCGGCCCAGTTGCGCCCGTAATCGAAGCCGGTGATGCGATGCACGCCCTGGAACACCAGCCGGCGGTCCTCGCCCCGCACCGCCAGCACGCCCTTGTAGCGCAGCATGTCGTTGCCGTGGCGCAGGAGCAGATCCTCGACAAAGCTGCCCATCAGGCCCACGTCCACCTCCCCGGCGTGGTGCAGCACCATCGACGCGACGTCGTCATCGTGGCGCACGAAGGCCCGGTGGCTGCCGCCGCCGCGGGAGAGGCCCGCGGGGGCCGCGTCGGTCAGGAAGGCCGGGATCTGGGCCAGCACGTCGGTCAGCACGAAGGCGTCCAGCGCAAACAGCGCGGCCACCTCCGCGTCGGCCACCGGCACCGGCCCAACGGGCGCGCGGGCGTTGATGCGGACGAGGCGATCCTGCAGCGCGGCGAGGGCGTCGGCATCCACACCATCGGTCTTGGTGAGGAGCACCCGGTCGGCAAACCCGATCTGGGCGGCGGCGACGCGGTTCTCGTCGAGCTGCCGCCCGGCGTGGATCGCATCGACCACCGTGAGGATGCCGTCCAGCTCGTAGCGGTCGCGCACGCCCTCATCCACAAAGAAAGCCTGGGCCACCGGCGCCGGGTCGGCGAGGCCGGTGGTCTCGAGCACCAGGTGGTCGAAATCCAGCTCGCCCCGGTCGCGCCGGTCGGCCAGATCGGCCAGCGCCACCGACAGCTCGCCCCGCACGCTGCAGCAGATGCAGCCGTCGGTCAGCTCCACCACCTCCACCGCCGGCGACCCCGCGATCAGCCCACCGTCGATGCCCACCGCGCCGAACTCGTTCTCCAGCACCGCCACGCGGCGGCTGGGCTGGGTGGCGAGGTAACGGTTGAGCAGGGTGGTCTTGCCGGCGCCGAGAAAGCCCGTGAGGATCGTCGCGCGGATCGGCGGGCGGGGGAGGGCGAGGGGGTTGGTCATGGGGGCACGCGGCAAAGTCAAAAACGGCCGGCAGCTTGCCACAGCCGCGCGCAGGCGGGGCAAACGTCTGCCACCTAATTCCCCAGCACCAGCGGGTCGCCGTCGCCAAAGCGTTGTCGAGCCTGGGCCAGGGCTTGTTGCAGGGCCCCCCAGGGGTCGGCTGCGACGGCGGCCATCAGCTCTGCCGGCAGATCGGCTTCGAGTTGCTGCCAGAGTTCAGCCATTGCGGCCTGCTGTTCCGCGTCGCCCAGCTGCCCCAGCACCGCCCGATACAAGGCCACACACGCCACAAGACCCACGATGTCCTGGGCCTGCTGGAACAAGCCCAGCAAGGCCTGCAGGGTGATCGACTGCCCGAAGTGGTCGCCGATCTCCCGACCCAGCGCAAGGGAGGCCCCGGCCAGCAGCAGGGCGCGGTCGGTTTCCCCCAGGGCCATGGCAGCCCTCACCGCATAGCCGAGCGCCGCCTGTTGTCCCAGCTTGCTGTCGATCTGCCCATGCAGCGCCAGCGTGGCAACAAACTGGCGGAAGGCCCCCGCCGCATCCTGCCCGCCCAGCGCCTGCAAGCCCAGCCCCTGGAGGGTGTTGGCCTCGCCGAGTCGATCCTCGACGGCGCGGTAGAGATCGAGGGCCTTTTGATAGGCTTGGCGGGCGTCGTCGAGGCGATCGTTTCGCCGGTGGAGGTCGCCGAGGGCTCTGAGGGTGTTGGCCTCGCCGAGTCGATCCTCGACGGCGCGGTAGAGATCGAGGGCCTTTTGATAGGCTTGGCGGGCGTCGTCGAGGCGCGCGTTTCGCCGGTGGAGGTCGCCTAGGGCTTTCAGGGTGTTGGCCTCGCCGAGTCGATCCTCGACGGCGCGGTAGAGATCGAGGGCCTTTTGATAGGCTTGGCGGGCGTCGTCGAGGCGCGCGTTTCGCAGGTGGAGGTCGCCGAGGGCTTTCAGGGTGTTGGCCTCGCCGAGTCGAGCGTCGACGGCGCGGTAGAGTTCGAGGGCCTTTTGATAGGCTTGGCGGGCGTCGTC
>NZ_JAYRMI010000081.1:0-16392 GCF_041904905.1 Zoogloea sp.
AAAGAATGGCCAGCAGGGAGGCGTGGGTGGGCTTGTGCTGGCCGGCCGCGCGTAAGCGCGGCCGGCGCGCTATGGGGAAGTTGTGCTCTAGGTGCGGTGATGCGGAGTAGCGATGCGCCGGACAGTTGGGCGCTGGTAAGGTCGGCCTCGGCGAGGCTGTTGTCCCGCAGCATTGCACCTTGCCAGTTGCTGCCGGGGGCGTGGAGGCGACGGAGTTGTGCGCCGGCCAGATCGGCCTCTGCGAAGGAAGCGCCGATGGCGCTGGCGCCTTGCAGGTTGGCATTGGCTAGCCTTGCGCCAACAAGGCTGGCATCGTCCAGCCTGGCGCCTTGCAGATCGGCCTTGTTTAGGGTGGCTCCATCCAACTGTGCACCGCCCAGCTTGGCCGCAAAAAGGTCGCTCTCGAAAAGGTTTGCCTCGCGCAGATCGGCGTTGGTCAAGTTGGCGTTGCTGAAGTCCTCGTAGGCCAGTTGGGCGCCGCGGAGTTGGGCGCCCGGTGGCAGGAAGTCTGCGCTGTCTTTGGCTGGCAGTTTGATGACTGGGGTGAGCCGGTAGCCCAGCCGCAAGGCGTTTTCAGAGGCTTGGGGGCGGTAATCGGCAAGCAGGACGCGGTGAATGGCGTTGCGGACGGCGTCTTCGCGCTGCCAGGCGCGCATGAGATCGGCCAGGAACTGGCAGACCTCGGGCGACAGGGGCGGGCGGGCGAGGGCATCGGCAAAGGCGTCGGGGGTGGCGTCGTCCTGCACCGCGCGCAGCAGGGCGCGAGCCAGGAAGAACTCGAGAAAGCTGCGGTGGGAGAAGCGGTAGTAGCCGTCGGGGGTGCGGGAGAGGAAGGCCGCGGTGCGCAGCTCCACGTCGAGATTGATCGGGTCGCGGCCGTTGCGGACTTCGGGGCGATCGACGAGGGCGGAGAGGTCGCGGTAGTGGATCTGCTGGCCTTCGCGGCGCCACAACTCAAGGGCCAGAGTTTCGAGGATGCAGCGCAGTTCGTCGCTGCTGCTCTGGCGCTCGGCGGGGCGGATGGATGGGTCGTCGAGCCAGGTGTTGGTGTATTCGAGGTAGAGCGCGCCGGCAGTGATGGTGCTGCCACCGGCCGACAGGCGTGGCAGGGAGCCGATGATGATCTCGATGAGCTGGGGCCGGTCGGCGAGGCTCTTGAGGTTGTAGATGCGGTTGATGGTTGCCCAGGCTTCGGCACCGGGTTTGGGGCCGAGGCGCTTGTGGAGGTAATCCTTGATCTGGGTGTCGTCGAAGCGGGGCAGCAGGTCGATGCGGCCGGCGAAGGCGCGGGCGGCCTGCTCAAGGGGGGCGAGGGTGTCGGTGTGGCCAGCGACGGCGCGGGCGGCATCTTCCCGGTCGCGGAAGAACTGGTCGCGGCAGGTGATGAGGATGCGGTTGGCCTGGCGGCCGTCGCCCTCTGCGGCGGTGGCGGAAACCAGGCCGCGGAACTGCTCGACCACGTTGCGGTAGGCCTGGGCGACGCCCATTTCATCGAAGCTGTCGAGAATCAGCACCAGCCGGCCACGCGCGAGGAGGTGCAGGAAGATGGCGGGGTCGCGCCGCTCGCCGGTGCGGGCGTGCCAGTGGTCGTGGAGGACGTCGGCGAGGCTGGCCTTGGTGGGCCAGTCGCGCAGGTTGATGAGCAGCGGGAACGGGGCGGAGCCCTGTTCACGGATTGCCAGCTGGGCCAACTCGTAGGCGAAGCGGCGGGTGAAGGCGGTCTTGCCGGTGCCGTAGTCGCCGAGCAGCACCCACAGCCGGCTGCCGTCGCCCTTGGCCCAGCGCAGGGCGTAGGCGAGGAGATCCTCGGGTTTGTCGGGGCTGAGTTCGGGGGCAACCCGCTGGTCCACGTAGCAGGTGGCAAGGGGGCTGCTGGCGAATTCGGAGACGAGGCGGTTGAGGTAGGGCGAGAAGTCGATGAGGGCCCGTTCGAGATCGTCGTGGGTGAGGCAGCGGATGTTGAGGCCGCCCGCGGTTTCAAGGGCCTGGGGGCTGAAGCGGCGGGCAACGATCATGCCGCGGGCGCCAAGACTGCGGGCCTTGGCGAGTTGCAGGGCCGCGTGGAGTTTGGTGACGACCTCGACGCCGACGGCGTCCCGGTGGTCTTTGCATTCGACGAGGTAGGTGTTGTGCTCCAAGCCCTGGCGGAGCGTGACGACGAGGTCGATGCGCATGCCGTCGAGGCTTTGTTCCGGCTCGACGGTGTAGCCAAGCATGCGCAGCAGGGCGGCGGTGGTGTCTTCGAAGCGTTTGCCTTGCGCGGCGGTGGAGCGGCGGCGGAGTTGATCGGGGGTGTCGATGCGCTCGCGCTCGGCTTGTTCGCTGAGCGCAGCTTCCTGGCGCTGCTCTGTGTCGATCTCTTGCAGGCGGCGGGTGAGTGCTTCGTAGCGGCTTACGACGGGGTCGTCCGGGGCGGCATCGGTGAGGGCAAGAATGGCTTCGCGCAGGCGCAGGCGGGGGGATTCGGGGATTTCGACGAGGGCTTCGGCGGCGATTCCGAAGTAGTCGCGCCAGGCATTGCGCTGCTCGGCAATCACGTTGGGGTCGTCGGCGCTGATGGGGGATGCGACGAGTTGCAGGCGCAGCGGGGGGAGTGGATCGCGGTCGGCGTCGGATTGCTGCGTGAGTGGCTGGAGGGCCTTCCAGATTTCGCTGAGGCCGCCAGTGTTCTGGGCGCCGTAGTTGCCGACCAGCACCGTGACGTGGGGCAGGACGGCGGCGAGCAGGCCGCCGATGTCGGTGATGCCGGTGCGGGAGTCGAGGACGATGTAGCGGAAGCCGCCACCAGCATCGCTGGCAAACCAGCCGATCAGCGTGCGGAATAGCTGGATGCCAAGGTTGGGCTCATCCGCGAGAAAACGCTGCCAGTTGATTTCCTGATACTGACGGGCAAAGCGGGCGTCGGCCCCGTGGGCGGGCAGGAGGTGGAGATTGGGGCGCCGTTCGACAGGGAGTAGCGCCGCGCCAAGCTTCTTGCAGGCGGCAGCGTCGGGCGGATCGAAGTTGCGGGTCTGCCAGTCGAGCAGCCATTCGAAGAAGCCGCGTTCGTTGGCTTGGGGGCTTGCCAGGTCGGTGATGCGGTGCAGGCCCGGCGCTTCGATGTCGAGATCCCACAGCAAGGTTTTGCCGGAGCGCGCGAGGAGGGCTGCGACGTTGGCGGCGAGGATGCTGCGGCCGACGCCGCCTTTATAGCTGTAGAAAGTGGCGATGAAGGGGGTCATGCGGCGAGCTTGCTGCGTAATGGTTTGACGGCCGGCGCGGGCGCTGCGGCTTGGCCGGCGGGCGTGAGTGTCAGCCGGTTTTCGCGCCCTTCGCGTTTGCGGTCGATGAGGCCGTGGGCTTCCATCAAGCTGAGCAGCTGGGACAGGCGCCCCGGGCTGATTTCGACGTTTCGGTCCTGCAGCTTTTCGGCGAGCACGGGCTGTGAGAGGCCGGTACCGATCAAGCTGAGTACGGTGCGGACGTGAGCACGATTCAGAATGCGCTCGGGTCTGCGGCCTTCTATGGCGTAGCGGCGGGATTCGAGCACGTCATTGAGTGCGCTCCACCGATCACGGCTGGCAGGGGGCAGGCTGCTCTGATTGGCGGTCCGATTGCGGGCGTACTCGATGAGGCGCTGTAACTCGGCGATGCCTTCCGCGTCGTCCTGCCGGGCGGCAGTGTTGGCCGTCCAGGTGACGAGGAGTTGGTCGAGCGTATGCAGGCTGCGTTCGGACCAGTGGTCACTTGCGCCAAGCTGGCGTAGCGCGGCGAGAACATCCGAGGTATCGGCAGTGCTGCTCAACTGGGCAGGTTCGGGGTGAAGCAGGAGTTCTGGAGTCATTGCGTCATGTCTTGCTCTGGGGTAAACAAAGCTAACGGTTTAAGTTTAGTTTGTTTTAGATGTTTGCCGCGAGAGATTTGTGTCACTACCGCACGAGACGCAAATGGTTGCGACCGGCAGCCATTTCTTCCGTGCGCAAGGGAATGTCGACGATCTCGATGGGATTCGGGCAGGGTTGGGGGTCTGCGCCCTGCTGGATGTAACCGAAGGGGTAGTCGCCGTCCCCATTGCTGCCTGGCATGATCTGATTCGCAATGACCGATACGGTGCCACTTTGATTGTGGAGTTGTTTCGTCTTCGTCTGGTGCTGATTGAGCTTGTTGCTCATGCTTGGGACAAGCAGCCAGTCAAGGTCTATGGCACGCAGCAGTTCGCTGATGGGGCCGTCGAAGAGATCCTTGCAGATGGCGAGTCCGAGAAGCCCGATCTCCAGCGGCAGCAGTTGGTAGGGGGTGTCGCAGGGAGAGAGGGCTTCACCCCAGTCTGGACCATCGGGTTCGAACTTGAAGAGAACCTTGCGGCGTTTGTCGAAGTGCATCAGCTGCGCGCCGTCGTGGGCAAGGAGGATGGCTCGGTTTCGCGTGTGGGGCTGATCGGGGCCTTGCGTGGGTTCGTGGTAACTGCCGAGGACGATCAGGGGTGGAAGCCGGCGCGAGTTTTCAATTGCTTCGTCGAGGAGGTGTTCTGCGATGCGGCGGGCGATTTCGGGTGTTGTAGTGAGCTCAGGAAAAACGATGCAGTCCACATTTGCATCGCGAGCCGCATTGAGCGCGCCGAGTATGGATGCGAGTCGGCTGTCCGGGCGGTCTACGCCGGTCATCCGGAAATGATGGACGGCATCGAAGCACGCCAAGGTCTCTTTGACGTAGTCGTCGAAGCGTACGACTGCGATCTTGAAGGCCCCATGTTCGAGCGCTGACTTGCATGCGGTGGCTGTGGCTTGCGGGACGGAAACTGCTTTGGTTGGCGTGCCTCCAACATGGGCGGGAACCACATGGTGGTTGGTGAGGTAGTGGCCGAGAGCCCCGAGGCGGGTGTTGAAACCGGAACCCGATGAAGTTCGTCGGATGATCCAGTGTTGCTCGTCGCCGTCGAAAACGGCGGTGTCAGCCCTCCATGCACCGGGCGCGCTCGTCTCGTAAAGCTCCTGATCGATGGCTTTCAGCCATGCCCTGGGTGACTCCAGGAGTTCCAGCGAAGTTGGGACTTGGTTGTCCCGTAGGCGCGAGATACACGTCTCAATTGAGAGTTTGTCTGCACTGAGCTCCCATGCACCAAGGTGCGCTCGGGCTAGCTGGCAGAAGCGGGCCAAGGCGGACGCCAGGGATGGCGGGTCAGTCTGCAGATACTGGGCAATGCGGTCCAAGATTTTTCGCGCCGGTCGGAAGTTGCCCGAAATTGTATCTGCATAGCATCGCGCGCGGGTGGGCTCAGTTCCGGTCGCTCTTCCGCCTGTCTTGTCGGCATTCGTTGATGCAGTGCACGGTGCCGTCTTCCTGGGCGACTTCGAGCTTCACGGCAAAGCCCCACAGGCGGGCGACGTGCTTGAGGACTTCGTCGGTGTCGCCCGCGAGGGGGCGGCGCTGGTAGACCTGGTGGCGCAGGGTGAGAGAGCGGTCGCCGCGCAGGTCCACATTCCAGACCTGCAGGTTGGGTTCGCGGCTGCCCAGGTTGTAGTTGTCGGAGAGGATTTCGCGCACGCGGCGGTAGCCAGATTCGTCGTGGATGGCGGAGATCTTGAGCTTGCTGTCCTTGTCGTCGTCGAGGATGGCGAAGAGCCGGAAATCCCGCATCACCTTGGGCGACAGGAACTGGGCGACGAAGCTCTCGTCCTTGAAGTTGCGCATGGCGAAGTCGAAGGTCTCGCGCCAGTCGCTGCCGGCGATGTCGGGGAACCAGTAGCGGTCTTCGTCGGTGGGGGCTTCGCAGATGCGGCGGATGTCCTGCCACATGGCAAAGCCCAGGGCGTAGGGGTTGAGGCCGCGATACCAGGGTTCGCTGTAGCTGGGTTGGTAGACGACGTTGGTGTGGGAGTGGAGGAACTCCATCATGAAGCTGTCGGTGAGCAGCCCTTCGTCGTACATCGTGTTGAGCAGGGTGTAGTGCCAGTAGGTGGCCCAGCCTTCGTTCATCACCTGGGTCTGGCGCTGGGGGAAGAAGTACTGGCCGATCTTGCGCACGATGCGCACGATCTCGCGCTGCCAGGGTTCGAGGAGCGGGGCGTTCTTCTCGATGAAGTAGAGGAGGTTCTCCTGGGGTTCGGGCGGGAAGCGCCGGGCTTCGACGGTGGCGGTGCGCTGCTGCTGGGTGGGCAGGGTGCGCCACAGGTCGTTGACCTGGCTCTGCAGGTATTCGGCGCGCTCCCGCTGGCGGGTGAGTTCCTTGTCGAGCGAGAGCTTGGCGGGGCGCTTGTAGCGATCCACGCCGACGTTCATGAGGGCGTGGCAGGAGTCGAGGAGGAGTTCGACTTCCTCTTCGCCGTAGCGCTCTTCGCACTCGGTGAGGTAGTTCTTGGCGAAGATCAGGTAGTCGACGATGGCGTCGGCGTTGGTCCATTGGCGGAAGAGGTAGTTGCCCTTGAAGAAGCTGTTGTGGCCGTAGGCGGCGTGGGCGATCACCAGGGCCTGCATCGTCATGGTGTTCTCTTCCATGAGGTAGGCGATGCAGGGGTTGGAGTTGATCACGATCTCGTAGGCGAGGCCCATCTGGCCGCGGCGGTAGCCCTTTTCGGTCTGCAGGAAGCTCTTGCCGAAGGACCAGTGGTGGTAGTTGACGGGCATGCCGACGGACGAGTAGGCGTCCATCATCTGCTCGGAGGTGATGACTTCGATCTGGATGGGGTAGGTGTCGAGGCCGAAGCTGCGCGCCACGCGGTCGATCTCGGCGTGGTAGGTCTCGATGAGTTCGAAGGTCCACTCGCCGGGGGCCGGGAGGGGTTTCTTCCGCCGGGGTCGGGTCACTGTGCTCATGCCAGTTTCTTCTTGAAGAGTTCGCGGAACACGGGGTAGATGTCGGGCAGCCCTTCGATGTGCTGCATCGCAAAGTTGGGGTGGGCGCCGACCAGCTTTTCGTACTCGCGCCACAGGTTCTGCGGCTCGCCGGGGGTGATCTCGATGTAGGCGAAGTACTGGAGGAAGGGCAGGATCGAGGCGGTGAGCAGCTCGCGGCAGTGGGGCGAGTCGTTCTCCCAGTTGTCGCCGTCGGAGGCCTGGGCGCCGTAGATGTTCCAGGCGCCGTTGGCGTAGCGCTGGTGGAGCACATCGCGCATCAGCTCAAGGGCGCTCGACACCACGGTGCCGCCGGATTCGCGGGAGTGGAAGAAGTCTTCCTCGTTGACTTCCTTGGCCACCGTGTGGTGGCGGATGAACACCACCTCGATGTGCTCGTAGGTGCGGGTGAGGAAGAGGTAGAGCAGCATGAAGAAGCGCTTGGCGGTGGCCTTCTTCCCTTCGTCCATCGAGCCCGACACGTCCATGATGCAGAACATCACCGCCTGGGTGGTGGGCTTGGGCACCTTGGTGCGGTTGTTGTAGCGCAGGTCGAAGGTGTCGATGAAGGGGATGGCCTCGATCTTGGCACGCAGGATGCCGATCTCGTCCTTCAGGCGGATCACCTCCGGGTCGTCTTCCGGGCGGGTTTCGAGGAGTTCCTCCAGTTGCTTCTGCAGCTCGCGCAGGGTGCCGCGGTAGGGCGACGACAGCGCCAGCCGGCGGCCGAGGGCGCCGCGCAGGGAGCGCACCACGTTGATGTTGGCCGGCGTGCCGTCGTTGGTGAAGCCGGCGCGCTGGCTCTTGTACTCGTGGATGCGGGCGAGCTGGGTCTTGACCAGATTGGGCAGCGCGAGGTCGT
The DNA here is from genome assembly GCF_041904905.1 of Zoogloea sp. Taxonomy (GTDB): domain Bacteria; phylum Pseudomonadota; class Gammaproteobacteria; order Burkholderiales; family Rhodocyclaceae; genus Zoogloea. Next base: position 7,673 of record NZ_JAYRMI010000081.1, read on the forward strand.
CGAAGAAGACGTCGAGGAACTCCTCGCGGGAGAGATTGAAGACGAAATCGTCCTCGCCTTCGCCCTCGTTGCTGGCCTTGCCCTTGCCGCCGCCGCCTTGCGGGCGGTTAACCTGGTCGCCGGTGGAGAACTGGTCATTGCCGGTGAATATGGTCTCCCACACCCCGCCGCGTCCGTGATGAAACTGCGGTTCGGACAGATCCTTGGCGGGGATGGAGACGCTCTCGCCGTTGTCCAGATCCTTGATGGAGCGGCCGGCAATGGCGTCGGCCACCGCCTCGCGGATCTGGTTCTTGAAACGGCGCATGAACCGCTGCCGGTTCACAGCACTCTTGTTCTTGCTGTCGAACCGGCGATCGATGATTCGGACCATTCGAGCCTCTCGAGCTGTTGGCGGGCGGCCGGCCGGACGGGGCCGGCACCCGTGCGGTCAGGACGACTTGCGGACGCGCAGATACCACTCGCAGAGCAAGCGGACCTGCTTCTCGGTGTAGCCCTTTTCGATCATGCGATTGACGAAGTTCTGGTGCTTCTTCTGCTCGTCGCCGCTGGCCTTGGCGTTGAAGCTGATGACGGGCAGCAGCTCCTCGGTGTTGGAGAACATCTTCTTCTCGATCACCGCGCGGAGCTTTTCGTAGCTGGTCCAGCTCGGGTTCTTGCCGTTGTTCTTGGCGCGGGCGCGGAGCACGAAGTTCACCACCTCGTTGCGGAAGTCCTTCGGGTTGCTGATGCCGGCCGGCTTCTCGATCTTCTCTAGCTCGTCGTTGAGCGCGTTGCGATCGAGGATCTCGCCGGTGTTCTGGTCGCGGTATTCCTGATCCTGGATCCAGAAGTCGGCGTAGGTTACGTAGCGGTCGAAGATGTTCTGGCCGTACTCGCTGTAGCTTTCAAGGTAGGCTGTCTGGATCTCCTTGCCGATGAACTCGGCGTAGCGCGGGGCGAGGAACTCCTTGATGAAGGCGAGGTACTTGGCTTCGTTCTCGGGCGGGTATTGCTCCTGGGCGATCTGCTGCTCGAGCACGTACATGAGGTGCACCGGGTTGGCGGCGACTTCCCGGTGGTCGAAGTTGAACACCTTGGACAGCACCTTGAAGGCGAAGCGGGTGGAGAGCCCGTTCATGCCTTCGTCCACGCCGGCGTAGTCGCGGTATTCCTGGTAGCTCTTGGCCTTCGGGTCGGTGTCCTTCAGGTTCTCGCCGTCGTACACCCGCATCTTGGAGAACAGGCTGGAGTTCTCGGGCTCCTTGACCCGCGACAGCACCGCAAACTGCGCCATCATCTTGAGGGTGTCGGGCGCGCAGGGGGCGTGGGACAGCGAGCTGTTGGTGAGCAGCTTCTCGTAGATACGCACTTCGTCGGATACCCGCAGGCAGTAGGGCACCTTGACGGTGTAGATCCGGTCGAGGAAGGCCTCGTTGTTGCGGTTGTTCTTGAACGCCGCCCATTCCGATTCGTTGGAGTGGGCCATCACGATGCCGTCGAAGGGGATCGCGCCGAAGCCTTCGGTGCCCTTGTAGTTGCCTTCCTGGGTGGCGGTGAGGAGCGGGTGGAGCACCTTGATCGGCGCCTTGAACATCTCGACGAACTCCAGCAGGCCGCGGTTGGCCAGGCACAGGCCACCGGAGTAGGAGTAGGCATCCGGGTCGTCCTGGGAGAACTGCTCCAGCTTGCGGATGTCGATCTTGCCCACCAGCGACGAGATGTCCTGGTTGTTCTCGTCGCCGGGTTCGGTCTTGGCCACCGCAACCTGGCGGAGCACCGACGGGCGCAGCTTGACTACCTTGAAGCGGGTGATGTCGCCGTTGAACTCGTGCAGGCGCTTGACCGCCCACGGGCTCATGATGGTGTTGAGGTAGCGCCGGGGGATGCCGTAGTCGTCTTCGAGGATTGCGCCATCCTCTTCCATGCTGAACAGCCCGAGGGGCGATTCATGCACCGGCGAACCCTTGATGGCGTAGAAGGGGATCTTCTCGACCAGCGACTTGAGCTTCTCCGCCAGGGAGCTCTTGCCGCCGCCCACCGGCCCGAGGAGATAGAGGATCTGTTTCTTTTCCTCCAGACCCTGCCCGGCGTGTCGGAAATACGACACGATGTTCTCGATCGATTCCTCCATCCCGTAGAAATCCCGGAAGGCCGGATAGATCTTGATCATCTTGTTGGAAAAGATGCGCGACAGGCGCGGGTCGAGGCGCGTATCGACAAGCTCCGGTTCGCCGATGGCCTGCAGCATCCGTTCGGCCGAGGTCGCAAAGGCCATCCGGTCGGTCTTGCATAGCTCCAGGTATTCCTGGACCGACATTTCCTCTTCCCGAGTCGTCTCGTAACGGGTCTGGAAGCTGGTGAAGATACTCATCTGATGTCTCCCGGGGGCAGGGCACCTGGGGCCGGTGCCGGTTTCAACGTCGTCCAACACACTGGATAACGACACATGAAGCAGAACGTTGAGTCGAGTACTTCCTGGGCTGGCGGATATTCATTTCGAGCCCGCGCTTACAGGCGTAGCAGGAGTGTGATAGCTGAAGAACGCCATCGGTTCCATCGATTCCGAGGGACTTTGTCACGCCCGGCGCCCGTCGTGGGGCATTGCCGGCGCATTGCAGGCCGGGCTGCGAGCCAATCGGCGTGCTGTGTTAGACTAAAGGTTTTTCCGGCGACTTCATGGCGGTCGGGTTTGGGGAGGCACGGGTCTTGCTCTGCTTTCTCTGCCTGTGTCGTGCGGCGTCATTGTCAAGAACGATCAGGGAATTTTCATGAGCAACCAGGAAACCGTGGTGAGCGCACTCGAGCGCCGTATCGATATGTCCGTGCCGCTGGCTGAAATCGACAAGGATGTGGATGCCCGTCTGAAGAAGATGGCGCGTACCGTCAAGATGCCGGGGTTCCGTCCGGGGAAGGTCCCGTTCCGGATGGTCGCGCAGACCTACGGCCCGCAGGCCCGCTCCGAAGCCATCGGTGCCGCCGTCGAGCGCGTGCTCGGCGAACAGATCCGCGCCCTGAGCCTGCGCGTGGCCGGCTACCCGAACATCGAGCCGAAGGAATCCACCGGCACCGACGCCCTGGAATTCACCGCCGTCTTCGAGGTCTATCCGGAAATCGCGATCGCCGATGTCAGCGGCCAGGAAGTCGAGCGCCCGCAGCTCGACGTGACCGACGCCGAAGTGGACAAGACCCTCGACGTCCTGCGCAAGCAGCGCACCACTTTCGTGCAGGCCGAGCGCGCCGCCCAGGACGGTGACCGCGTGGTGGTCGACTTCACCGGCCGCAAGGATGGCGTCGAGTTCGAAGGTGGCAAGGCAACCGATTTCGCCTTCGTGATCGGTGGCGGTCAGATGCTCAAGGATTTCGAAACCGCCGTGCTGGGCCTCTCCGCCGGTGAGTCGAAGACCTTCGACATGACCTTCCCGGCCGAATATCACGCCGCCAACCTGGCCGGCCAGACCGTCCAGTTCGACGTCTCCGTGAAGAAGGTTGAGGCGCCGCAGCTGCCGGAAGTCGACGCCGAGTTCGCCAAGTCCCTGGGCATCGCCGACGGCGACGTGGCCAAGATGCGCGAAGAAGTGAAGGCCAACCTGGAGCGCGAAGTGAAGCGCCGTATCCAGGCCAAGGTCAAGGAGCGCGTGATGAACGTGCTGATCGAAACCCACCCGATCGAAGTGCCGAAGGCTCTCATCGCTCAGGAATCTCAGCAGCTTGCCGAAAACGCCAAGCGTGACTTCGAAGCCCGCGGCATGAAGACCAAGGATCTGCCCATCGACGCCAGCTGGTTTGGCGAGCAGGCTGCCCGCCGCGTCAAGCTTGGCCTCATCATGTCCGAGCTGGTCAAGAGCAAGGAACTGCACGCCAAGCCCGAGCAGATCCGTGCCACCATTGAAGACTTCGCGGCCAGCTACGAAGATCCGAGTGAGGTGGTCGGCTGGTACTACTCCCAGCCCCAGCGTCTGGCCCAGGCCGAAGCGCTGGTGATCGAGGACAACGTGGTGGAGTGGGTCGTGAGCAACGCCAAGACGACCGACAAGGCCATCTCTTTTGACGAACTTATGGGCAATGCGGCTTAATTCCGCGGAAAGCGACAGGAAATGAATCCATTGACACCCCCGTTTTCTCGTAGCGACTGGGATCCGGTCGGGCTCGGCCTCATCCCGATGGTGGTCGAGCAGAGCGGTCGCGGCGAGCGGTCGTACGACATCTACTCGCGCCTGCTCAAGGAGCGGGTGGTGTTTCTGGTCGGGCCGGTCAACGACGTGACCGCCAACCTGATCGTGGCCCAGTTGCTGTTCCTTGAATCCGAGAACCCGGACAAGGACATCTTCTTCTACATCAACTCCCCGGGCGGTTCGGTCACGGCTGGTATGGCGATCTACGACACCATGCAGTTCATCAAGCCGGACGTGAGCACCCTGTGCATCGGGCAGGCGGCCAGCATGGGCGCCTTCCTGCTGGCGGCCGGTGCGAAGGACAAGCGGTTCTCGCTGCCGAACTCCCGCATCATGATCCACCAGCCGCTGGGCGGCTTCCAGGGTCAGGCTTCGGACATCGAGATCCACGCCCGCGAGATCCTGTCCCTCCGTGCCAAGCTCAACGACATGCTCGCCAAGCACACCGGCCAGCCTGTCGAGGCCATCGAGAAGGACACGGACCGCGACAACTTCATGTCGGCCGAGGAGGCCATGCGCTACGGCATCGTCGACAAGGTCCTCACCAGCCGCGCCGACGTGGCTTGATCGGTTCCAGCATTCAGTACAGAGAGGAAGGCAGTAATGGCGGACAAGAAAACGAGCGGCGAAAAGCTCCTGTATTGCTCGTTCTGCGGCAAGAGCCAACACGAGGTCCGCAAGCTGATCGCGGGTCCGTCGGTGTTCATCTGCGACGAGTGCATCGAGCTGTGCAACGACATCATTCGCGACGAAATTACTGCGGACACCGGCAGCGCCAAGGGCATCAAGGGTGAACTCCCGTCTCCGCGGGAGATCTCCGAGATCCTCGACCAGTACGTGATCGGACAGAGCGCAGCCAAGCGCATCCTGTCGGTGGCGGTGTACAACCACTACAAGCGGCTGCGCCACCTCTCCAAGACCCACGACGACGTCGAGCTCTCGAAGAGCAACATCCTGCTGGTCGGCCCGACCGGTTCGGGCAAGACCCTTCTCGCCCAGACCCTCGCCCGGCTGCTCAACGTGCCCTTCGTGATGGCCGACGCCACCACCCTCACCGAGGCCGGCTACGTGGGCGAGGACGTCGAGAACATCATCCAGAAGCTGCTCCAGAAGTGCGATTACGAAGTGGACAAGGCCCAGCAGGGCATCGTCTACATCGACGAGATCGACAAGATCTCCCGCAAGTCCGACAACCCCTCCATCACCCGCGACGTCTCGGGCGAAGGGGTTCAGCAGGCGCTGCTCAAGCTCATCGAGGGCACCATCGCCTCGGTGCCGCCGCAGGGCGGGCGCAAGCACCCGAACCAGGATTTCGTGCAGGTGGACACCACCAACATCCTGTTCGTCTGTGGCGGCGCCTTCGACGGTCTCGACAAGGTGATCCGCAACCGTACCGAGCAGGTCGGCATCGGTTTCGGCGCCGAGGTGAAGAGCCGCGAGAGCAAGAACGTCTCGGAATCCCTGCGCAACGTCGAGCCGGAAGACCTCATCAAATTCGGCCTCATCCCCGAGCTGATCGGCCGTCTGCCGGTGGTTGCCACGCTGCAGGAACTCGACGAGGATGCCCTCATCCAGATCCTCATCGAGCCGAAGAACGCACTCATCAAGCAGTATCAGAAACTGTTTTCGATGGAAGGCGTCGAACTCGAGGTGCGGCCGGCGGCCCTTCAGGCCATCGCCCGCAAGGCGCTCAAGCGCAAGACCGGTGCCCGCGGTCTGCGCTCGATCCTTGAAGCGACGCTGCTCGACACCATGTATGAGTTGCCATCCATGGAAAATGTGTCCAAAGTCGTGATCGACGAAGGCATGATCGATGGCGGCGCCCAGCCGATCCTGATCTACGCCGATCAGCCCAAGGTCTCCGGCTCCAACTGAAATCAGGCAGAAGAAGTTTCACCCGACTGCTTGAATTGATGTCGCTGAGGCCCCATATGGGGCCTTAGTGCCTTTAAAGGAATAATCATGTCGAGCACGCTTGACCTCTCCGAAGACCAAGTCGAACTGCCGCTGCTGCCGCTGCGCGACGTCGTCGTCTTCCCGCACATGGTGATCCCGCTGTTCGTGGGTCGCCCCAAGTCCATCAAGGCGCTCGAGAACGCCATGGAGGCCGGCAAGAGCATCCTGCTGGTCGCCCAGAAGTCTGCCGCCAAGGACGAACCCTCGGCCGACGATCTCTACGATCTGGGCTGCATCGCCAACATCCTGCAGATGCTCAAGCTGCCCGACGGCACCGTCAAGGTGCTGGTCGAAGGCGTGCAGCGGGCCCGCGTGGTGTCGGTCGAAGACCTGCGCACCCTGTTCGTGGCCAAGGCCCAGCCGATGCCCGCCGCCGAGACGCCGGACAACGAGGTCGAGGCCATGCGCCGGGCCATCATCAGCCAGTTCGACCAGTACGTTAAGCTCAACAAGAAGATCCCGCCGGAGATCCTCAGCTCCCTGTCGGGCATCGAGGACCCGGGCCGGCTGGCAGACACCATCGCCGCCCACCTGCCGCTCAAGCTCGAGCAGAAGCAGGAAATCCTCGAGATGTTCGACGCCGGCGAGCGCCTGGAGCGCCTGCTCAACCAGCTCGAGACCGAGCTCGACATCCTGCAGGTCGAGAAGCGCATCCGTGGCCGGGTCAAGCGCCAGATGGAGAAGAGCCAGCGCGAGTACTACCTGAACGAGCAGGTCAAGGCCATCCAGAAGGAACTCGGCGAGGGTGAGGACGGAGCCGATCTTGAGGAAATGGACAAGAAGATCAAGGCCGCCGGCATGACCAAGGAGGCCATGGCCAAGGCCCAGGCCGAGCTCAAGAAGCTGCGCCTGATGTCGCCCATGTCCGCCGAAGCCACGGTGGTCCGCAACTACATCGAGACCCTCGTCGGCCTACCCTGGAAGAAGAAGTCGCGCATCAGCAAGGATCTGGCCGAAGCCGAGAAGATCCTCGACAAGGAGCACTACGGCCTCGAGAAGGTCAAGGAGCGCATCCTCGAATACCTCGCCGTGCAGCAGCGGGTGGACAAGCTCAAGGCCCCGATCCTGTGCCTCGTCGGGCCCCCGGGCGTCGGCAAGACCTCCCTCGGTCAGTCGGTGGCCCGTGCCACCAACCGCAAGTTCGTGCGCATGAGCCTCGGCGGCGTGCGTGACGAGGCCGAGATCCGCGGCCACCGCCGCACCTACATCGGCTCGATGCCGGGCAAGATCCTCCAGAACATGTCCAAGGTTGCGGTGCGCAACCCGCTGTTCCTGCTGGATGAAGTGGACAAGATGGGCCAGGACTTCCGCGGCGATCCGTCGTCGGCGCTGCTGGAGGTGCTCGACCCCGAGCAGAACTCCACCTTCGTCGACCACTACATCGAGGTGGAGTACGACCTGTCGGACGTGATGTTCGTGGCCACCGCCAACACCCTCAACATTCCGGCCCCGCTGCTTGACCGGATGGAACTCATCCGCCTGTCGGGCTACACCGAGGACGAGAAGGTCAACATCGCCCAGCGTTATCTCGTGCCCAAGCAGATGAACAACAATGGGATCAAGCGCGAGGAGTTGTCGGTTACCGAAGACGCCATCCGCGACATCGTGCGCTTCTATACCCGCGAGGCGGGCGTGCGGGGGCTTGAGCGCGAGGTGTCGAAGGTCTGCCGCAAGGTCGTCAAGGCGCTGGTGCTGGGCAAGCGCAAGGCCAAGGTGGTGGTGAACGCCAAGAACATCGACAAGTACCTGGGCGTGCGCAAGTACACCTTCGGTGTGGCCGAGAAGGAAAACCAGATTGGCCAGGTGACCGGCCTCGCCTGGACTGAAGTGGGCGGCGAGCTGCTCACCGTCGAAGCCGTGGCGCTGCCGGGCAAGGGCAAGATCATGACCACCGGCAAGCTCGGCGAGGTCATGCAGGAGTCCATCCAGGCGGCCCTGTCGGTGGTGCGTCGGCGTTCGAAGTCGCTGGGCATCCAGGAGGATTTCTACCAGAAGTCCGACATCCACATCCACCTGCCGGAAGGCGCGATCCCCAAGGACGGCCCGTCCGCCGGCATCGCGATCTGCACGGGCCTGGTGTCGGTGCTGACGGGCATCCCGGTGCGCTGCGATGTGGCGATGACCGGCGAGATCACCCTGCGCGGCGAAGTCCTGCCCATCGGCGGTCTGAAGGAAAAGCTGCTGGCGGCCGTCCGCGGCGGTATCCGTACGGCGCTGATCCCCCAGGAGAACGTCAAGGATCTCACCGAGATTCCCGACAACGTGAAGAACGAGCTGGAGATCATCCCCGTCAAGTGGATCGACCAGGTGCTGGAGCACGCGCTCGAGCGCATGCCCGAGGCGCTGCCGGATACGCCGGCAACCGAAGTTGCGGTTGCCAAGCCGGCCGAACCGGCCGAGAACGGCGAGGTCGTGAAGCACTGACCCGCATCGTCATGATGCAGAAAGAGGCCGGCTGTGACGCCGGCCTCTTTTTTTGTGCCTGACCCGTCCTGAAATAGCTTGACACTTTTTTGCCGTAGCAAGGAAGCGTCAATGGAATCAAAGCACAAGCGGACCCAGCGGGATTACAGCCTGGCTTTTAAGCTCTCGGTTGTCGAGCAGGTTGAA
>NZ_JAYRMI010000082.1:0-16298 GCF_041904905.1 Zoogloea sp.
TGACCGTCGAGAAGAAGGGCAAGAAGAACGTCTTCTCCGGCCGCATCCTCGAAATCGAAGGTCTGCCGGATCTGAAGGTCGAACAGGCCTTCGAACTGTCCGACGCCGCCGCCGAGCGTTCCGCCGCCGCCTGCGCCATCGCCCTGAACAAGGAGCCGATCGTCGAGTACATGCGTTCGAACATCACCCTGATGAAGTGGATGATCGCCGAAGGCTACGAAGACGCCCGCACCCTGAAGCGCCGCATCAAGGCCATGGAAGACTGGATCGCCAACGGCACCCTGCTCAAGGGCGACGCCAACGCTCAGTACGCCGCCGTGATCGAGATCGATCTGGCCGACGTCAAGGAGCCCATCGTTGCCTGCCCGAACGACCCGGACGATGTGAAGGTGCTGTCCGAAGTTGCCGGCGACAAGATCGACGAAGTGTTCATCGGCTCGTGCATGACCAACATCGGTCACTTCCGCGCTGCCGGCAAGGTGCTGGATGGCAAGTCCGACATCCCGACCCGGCTGTGGATCGCCCCGCCGACCAAGATGGACGCCCTGATCCTGACCGAAGAAGGCTACTACAGCGTCCTCGGCAAGGCCGGCGCCCGCATGGAAATGCCGGGCTGCTCCCTGTGCATGGGCAACCAGGCGCAGATCCGCAAGGGCTCGACCGCCATGTCCACCTCCACCCGCAACTTCCCGAACCGTCTGGGCATCGACACCCGCGTGTATCTGGGCTCCGCCGAACTGTCCGCCATGTGCGCGCTGCTCGGCAAGATCCCGACCGTGGCCGAGTACATGGAGAACATCCAGGTGGTGAACGCCAAGGCGGCCGACATCTACCGCTACATGAACTTCGATCAGATCCCGTCCTTCGTTGAAGTGGCGGACACCGTCGAGATGTAAGACCCACTGCGGCGCCTTCGGGCGCAGTGGCACCAGACCCCTGGGTTCCGGCGTTGCCGGGCCCAGGGGTTTTTTCATTGGGGCGTTGGTGAGGGCAGTCAGGCTGTGGGCAATCGTCAAAAACGACGTTATCAGTCCAAACGATAAAAGTGATAATATCGAAAACCTGATTCGAGCTGCCGTGAGTTCGCCTTGTCTGCCTCCCTCACCTGTTCCACCCGTGAAGCTGCCCGCCTGCTGGGGGTGAGCACCCGCACGGCCCAGCTCTGGGTGGAGGACGGCCGGCTCCGCGCCTGGAAGACGCCGGGCGGCCATCGACGCATCCTGCTGGACTCGGTGGAGCGGCTGGTGGAGGAGCAGCGTCGCGCCGGAAGGCGGGCTGCGGCGGGGGCGTCCAGCGTGCTGGTGCTGCGGGAGAGCCCGAAGGAGCGGCGCGCCCTGCAGGAGCTTCTCCAGACCGTGCTGCCAGACTGCACGATCTGGGCGGTGGCGAGCGGTTTCGAGGGGCTGATCCGGATCGGCGAGATCCGTCCGGACGTGCTCATCACCGATCTCGGGGTCACCGGGCTGGATTTCTTCCGGATGATCCACGCGCTGCTCGGCCACGCCGGCGAACGTCGCATGGCGGTGGTGGTGCTGCTGGCCTCGGGGGTTGACCGCCCGGCTGTGCGGGCGAGGCTGCCTGAGGATGTGGTGCTGGTCGATCCGCCTGTCGATGGCAACGAGCTGGCGGCCCTGGTGTGGAGCTTGTTGAGCGACCGGCGTCAGGCCACGCCGGTGACGGAGGGCGCGCCCGCGTCCGGCTGAAGACGCAGCCTCTTGCCGCGATCTGCGCGGCGCCGGTGCCGGCTGTTTGCGGCAGAGAGAATTACCAAACCCCTGTCCGGGTAACCGGGCAGGGGTTTTTTCATTTTGGGCGGCGAGGGGCGTGGTGGCGTCTGGACGGCGATCGGCTGAGGCAAGGTGGGTCTGATAAACGTCAAAAAGAAAAATTATTAATATCAAAAACAACAAAAACGAAATCGTTTTGCCCTGGTGGGCGGGTGAGGTTTGCGTGTCCAGAGGCTGCGGGGCCGGGCGGGTGTGTCTTGTGGTTCAAAAAAAGTGCTTAGTAAACAAAAAATGTATCAAGTTCTCGAGGGCCTTCTTTTCGCTCCCCGACGTTTCTGGATGAACCCGGGGTGGCGCTGAAGGACGATAAAAACAATAAAGGCGCCAAAATATTTACTTAAACGATAAAAATGATAATATCGCCAAAAAGGTGCAAATCATGACGACAGACGCTCAATCCGCCCGGACGTGTTCTACCCGCGAAGCTGCCCGCCTGCTGGGGGTCAGTGTGAGGACGGCCCAGCTGTGGGTGGAGGACGGGCGGCTTCAGGCCTGGAAGACGCCGGGCGGGCATCGCCGGATTCTGATGGGTTCGGTCGGGCGGCTGCTCGAGGAGCGGCAGCGGGCCGGCCTGGGCGGTCAGGCGCCACTGGGGGTGCTGGTGCTGCGGGAGAACCCCGAGGCGCGCAGCGCCCTGCAGCGCCGGCTCGCGGCGCTGCTGCCGGATTGCGCGGTGGTGGGGGCGGGCGATGGCTTCGAGGGCCTGATCCGCATGGGCGAGATGGCGCCCACGGTGGTCATCACGGATCTGGGGGTTACCGGGTTGGACTTCTTCCGGATGATCGAGGCGCTGGTCGCCCACGCCAGGGACCGGGCGATGCTGGTGGTGGTGCTGGTGGCGTCGGAGGCGGACCGGCTGGGGGTGCGGGCGCGGCTGCCGGATGAGGTGGTGATCGTCGAGGCGGCGCTCGACAGCGGGGAGCTGACGGTGATGGTGCGGGCCTTTCTGCGCAACTGGCGCAGGGAGAACGAACGAAGTGGCCATGGCCCGGAGGAGGGGCGGTGATGGGATCGAATGAGGAAACCGGCGGGACGGCGGGGGTGGCCCCGAAGCCAACGCCCCTCTGGGCCTGGATCGGGCTGGGGGCGGCGAGCGCGACGCTGACGGTGGGCGTGGGTGGGCTGACGCCGACGGCGGTGGGGGCTGCGGTGCTGCAAGCGCTGGCCGTGGTGGCCTTGGGCTGGCAGGGAGCGCATCGGCACCGGCAGGCGCGGGCGGCGGCGGAGCGTGAGCTTGCCGATGCGCTGCGTTCGGCGCGCCCGGCTCCGGCGCAGGGCGCCGGCCTGGACGCGCTGTGCGAGGGGGTGCTGCCGATGTGGGGTGGGCAGGTGACGATGGCCCGCCAGCAGACGGAGGAGGCCATCACCGCCTTGTCCCTGCGCTTTGCCGACATCTCCAGCCGGGTGGAGGCGGCGGTGGCCACCTCCCGCGGCGCGGGGGGCGACGAGCTGGTGTCGCTCCTCAACGCCAGCGAGGGGGAGCTGGAGCAGATCGTGGCGGCCCTGCGGGATGCGCTGTCCCACAAGGAGGTGCTGCTGGAGCAGGTGGCGCGGCTGGCCGGCATCACCGAGTCGCTGCAGCAGATGGCGGGCGAGGTGGGCGAGGTGGCCAAGCAGACCAACCTGCTGGCGCTCAACGCGGCCATCGAGGCGGCGCGGGCCGGGGAGGCCGGGCGGGGGTTCGCCGTGGTGGCCGACGAGGTGCGCAAGCTGTCGTCGTCGTCGGGCGACACGGGAAAGAAGATCGGCGAGACGGTGGGCTCGGTGACGCGGGCGATCAACGAGGTGCTGGCGGTTTCCGAGCGTAACGCGCGGGACGATCAGGTGCTGGTGAGCCAGTCCGGCCAGCAGATCGGCGAGGTCGTGCATCGGCTGCGCACGGCGGCGGGGAATCTGGTGGATGCGTCCCAGTCGCTGACGACCGAAGGGCAGCAGGTGGCTGGCGAGATCGGCGAGGTGCTGGTGGCGCTGCAGTTCCAGGATCGGGTCAGCCAGGTGCTCGGCCACGTGGAGTCGGACATGAGCCGCCTGCAGTCCCACCTGGTCCGGGCCCGGATCGAGCGGTCGACCGGCGGCCACCCGCAAGCCATCGACGTGGAGGCGTGGCTGGCGGAGATGCGCCGGGCCTACACCACCCCCGAACAACATTCCCTGCACCGGGGCGAGGCGGCGGAGCGCGCCCCGGACCCGGCAGGCATCACCTTCTTCTAAGGAAACACTCATGGCAAAGACCATCCTCATCGTGGATGACTCGGCGTCCCTGCGTCAGGTTGTCGCCATCGCCCTGCGCGGGGCCGGCTACGACGTACTGGAGGGCAGCGACGGGCGGGACGCCCTGGCCAAGCTGGACGGCCGCAAGGTGCATCTCATCATCAGCGACGTGAACATGCCGAACATGGACGGCATCAGCTTCGTGAAGGCCCTCAAGCAGCTCCCGGCCTATCGCTTCACCCCGGTCATCATGCTCACCACCGAGGCTGGCGAGGACAAGAAACGCGAAGGGCAGGCGGCCGGTGCCAAGGCCTGGGTGGTGAAGCCCTTCCAGCCCCAGCAGATGCTCGGCGCCGTGGCCAAGCTGGTGCTGCCCTGAATCCGCCCCTCTGGAGGAGACGACGCCATGAATGCATCCGAACACACCCAGCTGGGCAGCAGCCACCTGGCGATCAAGGGTGAGATGACCATCTACACCGCCCGCGAGTGGCGCGACGAGCTGCTGGCCGCCACGGCTGCGCCGGGCGACGTGGCGCTGGACCTCTCCGGCGTCACCGACATCGACGCTGCCGGCATCCAGCTGCTGGTGTCCCTGCGCCTGGAGGCCGCGGAGGGCGACCGGAGCTTCGCCGTGAGCGCGGCCAGCAAGCGGGTGATGGAGGCGTTCGCCTTCTGCCGCCTGCTGCGCTTTTTCGAGCTTGAGCCGTCGGCCGAGGCCGGCGCGAGGGATGCGCGGTCATGAGCGAGCACTTCGAAGATCCGCTCCAGACTTTCATCGTCGAGAGCCGCGAGCTGCTCCAGCAGATGGAGGAGGCGCTGCTGGAGATCGAGCGCACCGCCGACGATCCCGAGACCCTCAACGCCATCTTCCGGGCGGCGCACACCATCAAGGGGTCGGCGGGGCTGTTCTCGCTGGACTTCATCGTCGGCTTCACCCACGTGGCGGAGAGCGTGCTGGATCGGATCCGCGCCCACCGTATCGGGTTCGAGCCGGCCTTCGGGGCGCTGTTCCTGGAGGTCTGCGACCAGCTCGGGGCGTTGATCGACTGCGTGGCCGCCGGTCAGGCGCCGGACGCCGCCACGGCGGCCCGCAGCGACGCGCTGGCCGACCGGCTGAAGGCCGTGCTGGCCCGCAGCGACGGGGCGGACGGGGTGCCGGCGCGGCGGGCGGTGGCCACCGACGAGGTCATCGCCGGGCATCTGGCCGGCCTGCCGGCGCTGCCCGAGGGGGGCGAGGGCGTGGCCAGCGGCCTGTGGCACATCTCGATGCGGCCGGGGCCGGACCTGCTGCGCAACGGGATGGACCCCCTGTCGATCCTGCACTACCTGAGCACCTTCGGCGAGATCGTCAGCCTGGAGACGGTGGTGGATGCGGTGCCGCCCCTGTCGCGCCTCGACCCGGAGACCTGCTACCTGGGCTTCGAGCTGAGTTTCGCCAGCGCGGCCGATGCCGACACGGTGAATGGCGCCTTCGACTTCGTGCGGGAGGACAGCCTGATCCGGATCATTCCGCCCCACGGCCCGGTGGAAGACTACCGGGCGCTGCTGGCGGCGCTGCCCGACGAGCGGCTGCCCTTGGGCGAAATGCTGGTCCGCTGCGGCTCGCTGACGCCCGAGGAGCTGGCCCAGGCGCTGCTTACCCAGGAGGCGCGCAGCGCAGCCTGCGAGGCGAGCGGCGAGGTGGCGCCGCTGATCGGCGAGGTGCTGGTGGCGCAGCAGCTGGTGGATGCGCCGCTGGTCGACGCGGCGGTGGATCACCAGCAGGCCAGGAAAGCCCGCAGCGGCGAGGCCGCCCTGATCCGGGTGGACGCCGCCAAGCTCGACCAGCTCATCAACCTGGTGGGCGAGCTCATCATCGCCGGCGCCGGCGCCCAGCTGGCTGCCCGGCGCACCAAGGTGCCGGAGCTGGTGGAGGCCACCGGTGTGCTGTCGCGGCTGGTGGAGGACGTGCGCGATTCCGCCCTCAACCTGCGGATGGTGCAGATCGGCGCCACCTTCAACCGCTTCCGCCGGGTTGTACGCGACGTGGCCGCCGAGCTGGGCAAGGACATCCAGCTCGACATCCACGGGGGCGACACCGAGCTGGACAAGACCGTGGTGGAGAAGATCGGCGATCCGCTCACCCACATCGTGCGCAACGCCCTGGACCACGGCATCGAGCCCGCCGAGGTGCGCGCCGCCCGCGGCAAGCCGCGTCAGGGGCGCCTGAGCCTGAACGCCTACCACGAGTCGGGCAGCATCGTGATCGAGGTGAGCGACGACGGCGGCGGGTTGAGCAAGGCGCGCATCCTCGAGAAGGCCATCGAGCGCGGGCTGGTGAGCGAGGGGCAGGCCCTGTCGGGCAAGGAGCTTTTCAACCTGATCTTCGAGCCCGGCTTCTCCACCGCCGAGAAGGTGAGCAACCTGTCGGGGCGCGGGGTGGGGATGGACGTGGTCAAGCGCAACATCCTGGCGCTGCGCGGCACGGTGGACCTGGACAGCGTGGAGGGGCAGGGCACCACCGTGCGCCTGCGCCTGCCGCTGACGCTGGCGATCATCGACGGCTTTCTCATCGGCGCCGGCAGCGCGTCCTACGTGGTGCCCCTGGAGCAGGTGCTGGAGTGCATCGAGCTGCCCGACCGGGACAAGCCCGAGCACGGCGCCAGCTACCTCAACCTGCGCGGCGAGGTGCTGCCCTTCGTGCGCCTGCGCGACCTCTTCGACATTCCGGGCGAGGCGCCCCGCCGCGAGAACGTGGTGGTGGTGCAGTACGCCGGGGAGCGCGCCGGGCTGGTGGTGGACCAGCTCTTCGGCGAGTTCCAGACCGTCATCAAGCCCCTGGGCAAGGTGTTCAGTCACATCCGCTGCATCGGCGGCTCCACCATTCTGGGCAGCGGCGAGGTTGCCCTGATCCTCGATGTTCCCGGGCTGGTCCGGCAGGTGACCGAACGCCAGTCAGCCGCCCGTCACCCGTCTTCCGCCCTGTCGCCGGTCTGAAGCGCCGGCCACCACTTGGAGAATCGTCATGACCGTCAGCAAGAAAATGCTGTCCCTGATCCTGTCCGCCGCGTTCGGGATCGTCCTTCTGGCCATCGTGGGCCTCACCCAGATGAGCCGGGTCTATCAGACCACCAACTACGCCAACGAGAACGTGGTGCCCAGCATCCTCACCCTGGATTCGGCGTTCTCGCCGATGGCGGCCGCCCGCACCCAGCTGTGGCAGCACATCGCCGCCTCCGACGCGGCCGTGATGGCCGGGCTTGAAGAGAAGATCGCCGCCAACCACCGCAAGATCGACGACGCCCTGAAGAAGTACGAGAGCCTGACGAGCGACGAGAAGGACAGGAGCCTGCTGGCCGCCGACCGGGCCGCGCTGGCCGAGTTCGACCAGCTCCGCGACCGGGTGTACGTGCTCTCCCGCGCCAACAAGATGGAGGAGGCGCGGGACTTGCTGATGGCCAACCAGGCCATCATGGCGCGCCTGTGGGATGCCTTCGAGGATCACCGCCAGTACAACGCCGAGCTTGGCCGCAAGTCGTCCGACGACGCCGCCCACAGCGTGGAGAGCGCCCGCTGGGTGTTGATCGGGATCGGCATCGCCACCCTGATCGCGGTGTCGCTGATCGGCGTCTTCATCACCCGCAGCCTGATGCGCCAGCTGGGCGGCGAGCCGGCCTACGCAGCGCAGGTGGTGTCCAAGATCGCCGAGGGCGACATGACCCTCAGCGTGGAGACCAAGGCCGGCGACACCGCCAGCCTGCTCTACAACCTGAAGACCATGAACGAGCGCCTGGCGGGGATCATCACCGAGGTGCGCAGTTCGGCCGATTCGCTCTCCAGCGCGTCGGAAGAGGTGAGCGCCACCGCCCAGAGCCTGTCCCAGTCGTCCAGCGAGCAGGCCGCCAGCGTCGAGGAGACCTCCGCGTCGATGGAGCAGATGTCGGCCTCCGTCACCCAGAACAGCGAGAACGCCACCCTCACCGACAGCATGGCGGCCAAGGCGGCCAAGGAGGCCATCGAAGGCGGCGAGGCGGTGCGCTCCACCGTGGAGGCGATGAAGAGCATCGCCGACAAGATCGGCATCGTCGACGACATCGCCTACCAGACCAACCTGCTGGCCCTCAACGCGGCCATCGAGGCGGCCCGCGCCGGCGAGCACGGCAAGGGCTTCGCGGTGGTGGCGGCCGAGGTGCGCAAGCTGGCCGAGCGCAGCCAGGTGGCGGCCCAGGAAATCTCCGAGACCGCCCGCAGCAGCGTGGCGCTGGCGGAGCGGGCGGGCAACCTGTTCGAGGGGATCATCCCGAGCATCACCAAGACTTCCGATCTGGTGCAGGAGATCGCCTCCGCGTCGGACGAGCAGAGTTCCGGCGTGGGCCAGATCAACGCCGCGATGGCCCAGCTCTCCCAGACCACCCAGCAGAACGCGTCGGCCTCCGAGGAGCTGGCGGCCACCGCCGAGGAGATGAGCGCCCAGGCCGAGCAGCTGAGCAAGGCGATGGCCTACTTCAAGCTTGCCAGCGGCCATCGGGCCCGCGCTGCCCGGGCCGAGGCGGGCGCCCGCGCCGAGAGCCGCCGCCAGTCCGGCCGCGCGCCGATCTTTGAAACCGAGTACGTCCAGTTCGAGGGTTGAGCGATGGCCACCTCTGTCAGGAACGACGCGCCCGCCGGCGCCGCCGAGCCCCGCCAGTACCTCACCTTCACCCTGGGCGGCGAGATGTACGCGGTCGAAACCCTCAGCGTGAAGGAGATCATCGAGTACGGCCAGGTGACCAGCGTGCCGATGATGCCGCCGAGCATCCGCGGGGTCATCAACCTGCGCGGCGCGGTGGTGCCGGTGATCGACCTGAAGGCGCGCTTCGGCGGTCAGCCCACCGAGGTCACCCGGCGCACCTGCATCGTGATCGTCGAGATGGGCTGCGGCGACGAGTGCCAGGTGCTGGGCATCGTGGTGGATACGGTGAGCGAGGTGCTGGAGATTCCGCCCGGCGAGATCGAGGCGGCGCCGGCCTTCGGCGCGCGCATCCGGGCGGATTTCATCCGCGGCATGGGCAAGGTGGGGGGCGGCTTCGTGATCCTGCTCAACGTGGAGGCGGTGCTCTCCACCGACGAGCTGTCGGTGCTCGACGAGCTTGCCCGGACGGGGCAGCCGGCGGATGCCGGCGGGCCGCCGCGCCTGGGCAGCGGCGTGGCGGGTTGAGGCGATGCTTGCCGCCACCGCCGGATCGCGCGTCACCGGGCTGCAGGGCCAGCTCACGGATCGGGAGTTCGGCCAGTTCCGCGCGCTGATGTACTCGCTGGCCGGGATCAGCCTCTCCGACGCCAAGAAGCAGCTGGTGGCCGGTCGGCTGGCCCGCCGGCTGCGCCAGCTCGATCTGGACGGCTACGGCAGCTACCTGAAACGGGTGCAGGCCGACGCCGCCGAACGCCAGATCGCCGTGGACCTGCTCACCACCAACGAGACCTACTTCTTCCGCGAGCCCAAGCACTTCGACTTCCTGCGCAGCCAGGCCCTGCCCGAGCTGAAGGGCCAGGGCCCGGTGCGGGTGTGGAGCGGCGCCTGCTCCAGCGGCGAGGAGCCCTACACCATCGCCATGGTGATGGCCGAGGCCCTGGGCGGCCGCCCGTGGGAGATCGTCGCCTCGGATCTGTCCACCCGCGTGCTGGCCCACGCGCGGGAGGGCCGCTACCCGCTGGACGACGCGGCGGGCATCCCCCGCCCGCTGCTGGCCAGGTACTGCCTGAAGGGCATCGGCAGCCAGGACGGCACCTTCATGATGAAGCCCGAACTGCGCGGGCGGATCGCCTTCCGCCAGATCAACCTGAACGCCGCCTTGCCGGACATCGGCCAGTTCGACGTGATCTTCCTGCGCAACGTGATGATCTATTTCGACCTGGACACCAAGCGTCAGGTGATCCGGCGCATCCTGCCGCTGCTGCGGCCCGGCGGCTATTTCATGCTCAGCCACTCCGAGAACCTCAACGGGGTCTCCGACGCGCTGAAGACCGTCCGTCCGTCGATCTACCGCAAGCCGGCGGCCTGAGCCCATGCGCAAGCCGGACGGGGTGGTCGAGATCTTCCTCCAGCCGGGCGAGTGGTTTTTCGGCGACCGCCACACGCGCATCCGCACCGTGCTGGGCTCCTGCGTGTCGGCGGTGTTCTGGCACGCCGGCGCGCAGCGCGGGGGGATGTGCCACTTCATGCTGCCCACCCGCGGGGCGCCGGGCGGACAGGCGCCGGACGGGCGCTACGGCGACGAAGCCTTCGGGCTGCTGCTCGCCGAGATCCGCCGCGCCCGCCTGGACGTGGGCGACTTCCGGGTGCGCCTGTTCGGCGGCGGCGACATGTTCCCCGGGCTGACCGGCGGCGCGAGCCGCTCGGTGGGCCGCCAGAACGTGGAGGCCGCCCTGCGGCTGGTGGAGCGGCACCGCCTGCAGTGCAACGCCGCCCACCTGGAGGGCTACGGCCACCGCCACCTCGTCTTCGACGTGTGGAGCGGCCGCGTAACCATGAGGCACGGCGCGCTGCCGGCGCCATCCGGAACAACCAGAAGAGGAATCTCCCCATGCCCGCCATCAAGGTAATGATCGTCGACGATTCGGCGGTGGTCCGTCAGGTGCTGTCGGCAACCCTGGCCGAAGACGTCGGTATCGAGGTGATCGGCGCCGCGGTCGACCCGGTGTTCGCCCTGGAGAAGATGAAGGCCCAGTGGCCGGACGTGATCGTGCTCGACGTGGAGATGCCGCGGATGGACGGCATCACCTTCCTGCGCCGAATCATGGCGGAGCGGCCCACCCCGGTGGTGATCTGCTCGACCCTCACCGAGGCGGGCTCCGAGACGGCGCTCCAGGCCCTGTCGGCCGGGGCGGTGTGCGTGGTGACCAAACCCAAGATGGGGCTCAAGCAGTTCCTCCAGGATTGTTCGGACGACCTCATCAGCGCAGTGAAGGCCGCGGCCCGGGCCAACGTGCGGCGACTGGTGCCCAGCGCGCCGGCGGCGGCGCCGGTGCGGCCCAAGCTGTCGGCCGACGCGATCCTGCCGGCCGGTTCGGCGATGGTGCAGACCACCGAGACGGTGGTGGCCATCGGCACCTCCACCGGCGGCACCCAGGCCCTGGAGGCCGTGCTGCGGGCGCTGCCCCGGGTGTCGCCGGGGATCGTGGTGGTGCAGCACATGCCGGAGAAGTTCACCGGCGCCTTCGCCCAGCGCCTCGACAGCCTGTGCGAGGTGGAGGTGCGCGAGGCCCGCCACGGCGACCGGGTGATGCCGGGCCGGGTGCTCATCGCGCCGGGCGGGCGCCACATGCTGCTCAAGCGCAGCGGCGCGCAGTACGTGGTGGACGTGATCGACGGCCCGCCGGTGAGCCGGCACCGGCCGTCGGTGGATGTGCTGTTCCGCTCCACCGCCCGTTTTGCCGGCCGCAACGCGGTGGGCGTCATCATGACCGGCATGGGCGACGACGGCGCCCGCGGCCTGAAGGAGATGCACGACGCCGGTGCGTGGACGGTGGCCCAGGACGAGGCCAGCTGCGTGGTGTACGGCATGCCCAAGGAGGCGGTGAAGCTGGGCGGGGTGGACCGGGTGCTGCCCCTCACCGACATCCCGGCGGCGATCCTGGGCAAGATCGGCCGCCGCAGCTGAGGCGCCGCCGGGCGGGGGCGTGGGGGGCGGCTCCCGGCCGGGGGGGTGATTCGATACGGATTCTGGCGGATTGTTGTTGGTGTTGTATCGTTTTGCACGGCGCAGCGTGCCGGCTCATCCGCCATCGCCCCGGCCCAAGAAAAAGGCCCACCTCCCGAAGGAGATGGGCCTTGAGGCCGGCGCCGGTTTCAGCGGCCCTGCGGGCCGCGGGGGTCAGCCGCAGGTGCCCACTGCGCCGCAGGCGGTGCAGAAGTCGCAGCCGTCCTTGCGGATCACCGAGTAGTTACCGCACTCGCCGCACAGGGCGCCTTGCATCAGCTTGGGCTCGTTGTCGTCGCGGGGGGCTTCGAGGATGCCCATCTCGCGGGTGGGGTAGCCGGCTTCGTCGAGCACGCCGAGCATGGCGTAGCGGTGGATGATGAGGGCGGCCATGTAGGCAACGGTGGAGGGCCAGTTCTGCTGACGGCGGGTGCCGGGCACGAAGGCCATGAAGTCGCCCAGGGGCTCGGGGTAGTCGATGAGCTTGCGCAGCTTCATGCCGATCCAGGCCGGGTCCATCACGCGCATGTCGAGGGACAGGATGCGGGACAGGCCGTCCAGGGCGCGCGGGTAGTTGCCCGACAGCCACATGGAGTAGGGGCGGGTGACGCCGTCCGGCAGGGTGATTTCCTTCAGGCCGAGCACGAAGTCTTCGCCGGTGGCCGGGTTCTGGATGTCGACCGTCCAGGACAGGGTGCCGTCGGTGCCTGTTTTGGGTTCCTGCAGGCTGAACACGCTGTCGAGCACCGGGGTCGGCAGGTCGCCATCCAGCGCGTTGAGCTTCTCGCAGCGGTAGCGCACCACCTGGGCGAAGGCGGACACGACGCCCGGCATCAGCTTCTGCTCGCCGTGGGGCGGGAAGCGCAGCTCGAAGGGCTTCTCGCCGACGGTCTTGGCCAGCGCCTCGAGCTTGAGCTTGAGCCAGCCGCGGTCGTTGGCGCGCATGTCCATCGACAGGGTTTTGGCGACGGCGCCCAGGCCGCGGGGCTGGTCGGCGCCATTGACCCACACTTCGAACGGGAAGGCGCCCTTGGCGGGGCTGTCCTCGACCGGGTCCATGTGGCCCACGAAGAGGGCGAAGTTGCCCTGCGGGGTGTTGAGCATGTAGGTCCAGGCAGCGTTGCCGTCCGGCAGATCCGGGCGGCCGGGCCAGCGCAGGGACGAGAGCACCGGGGCGGGCAGGTTCTTGATGGACAGACGACGGTTGGTGTCGTCGGACATCTCGACATCCTGCGGCTGCTTCTGCTCGGTGCTCGGGGCGACCGACAGCACGGAGCCCAGCACGCTGTTGGGCCGGTAGGTGGCGAGGCCCTTGAGGCCGGATTTCCAGGCGTCGAGGTAGAGGTTCTCGAACTCGGCGTAGGGGTAGTCTTCGGGCACGTTCACCGTCTTGGAGATGGAGGTGTCGATGCACGGGGCGACGGCCGCGACCATGTCCTTGTGGGCCTTGGCGGAGATCTCGAGGGCGGTGACGAAGTAGGGGGGCAGCTTGTTCACGTCGCCGCCCAGGTGGCGGTAGAGGCGCCAGGCGTAGTCCTCGACGGCGTGCTCCTTGAAGGTGCCGTCGGCCATCCGCTTCTTGCGGGTGTAGGTGTAGGAGAACGGCGGCTCGATGCCGTTGGAGGCGTTGTCGGCGAAGGCCAGGCTGATGGTGCCGGTGGGAGCGATGGACAGCAGGTGGGAGTTGCGCAGGCCGTGCTTGCGGATCTTGTCCTTCACCTCGGTGGGCAGGCGCGAGGCGAAGTTGCCGCCGGAGAGGTACATGTCGGCGTTGAACAGCGGGAAGGCGCCGCGCTCCTTGGCCAGCTCGACGGAGGCCAGGTAGGCCTGGTCGCGCATGTACTCGGAGATCTGGGTGGCCATCGCGCGGGCTTCGTCGGTGTCGTAGCGCAGGCGCAGCATGGCCAGGGCGTTGCCAAGGCCGGTGAAGCCAAGGCCGACGCGGCGCTTGGACTGGGCTTCGGCGTGTTGCTGTTCGAGCGGCCAGTGGGTGGCTTCGAGCACGTTGTCGAGCATCCGGATGGAGGTCTCGATGGTCTTGCCGAAGCCGGTGAAGTCGAAGCTGGCCTTCTCGGAGAACGGGTCCTTCACGTACAGCGTGAGGTTGATCGAGCCCAGGCAGCAGCAGCCGTAGGACGGCAGGGGCTGCTCGGCGCAGGGGTTGGTGGCCTCGATGGTCTCGCAGTAGTAGAGGTTGTTGTCCTTGTTCATGCGATCGAGGAACAGGATGCCGGGCTCTGCGTGGTCGTAGGTGGAGCGCATGACCTGATCCCACAGGTCGCGGGCGCGCACCTTGCGGTACACCCACAGCCCGTCGTCGCGCTGGTAGCCACCGGCGGCCTTGATGTCGTTGGAGGGCTCGGCCTTGTGGGCAAGCTCGACGTCGCCATCGGCTTCGACGGCCTGCATGAACAGGTCGGTCACGGCGATGGAGACGTTGAAGTTGGTGAGGTCGCCGTGATCCTTGGCGTGGATGAATTCCTCGATGTCCGGGTGATCGCAGCGCAGCACGCCCATCTGGGCGCCGCGGCGGGAGCCGGCGGATTCGACGGTCTCGCAGGAGCGGTCGAAGACGCGCATGTAGGAGACCGGGCCGGAGGCGTTGGACTGGGTGCCGCGCACCATCGCGCCCTTGGGGCGGATGGAGGAGAAGTCGTAGCCGACGCCGCCGCCGCGACGCATGGTCTCGGCGGACTGGGCCAGCGCGGTGTAGATACCGCAGCGGCCGTCGACGGATTCGGTGATCGAGTCGCCCACCGGCTGCACGAAGCAGTTGATGAGGGTGGCGGCCAGGTTGGTGCCGGCGGCGGAGTTGATGCGGCCGGCGGGCACGAAGCCGCGCTCCTGGGCTTCGAGGAACTTGGTCTCCCAGAACAGGCGCTTTTCCTCGGATTCCATGGCCGCCAGGGCGCGGGCGACGCGCAGGCGCACCTCGGAGATGGTCTGCTCGTTGCCCTTGGCGTATTTCTCGAGCAGGACCTCGCCGGAGATCTCCTGCGGTTCGAGGTTGGCGACGGTGGCGGGCTGGACTTTGGCGGCTTTGGTCGTGACGGTCATGGCTCTTGGATGGCTGATCGGTAAGGATGTGATTCGGCGCATAGCTTACCCCTGAAGATTGAATTCGGCAAAAATTTTTGATGTTTAAAAACAAATACTTAAAAAAATCAATAGTGTTCCGAAAGTTTTTTTTCTACTACATTTAGTAGTGTTGAAACGGTAAAAAATCAAGGAAAAATCTTCACGAAGGCCGCTCAGGCCTTTGATTTGTCGGGGAAATGGGCGGCCCGGTCGCCGAAATCCTGCGAGGGCGGGCGCAGTTGCGGCGGTGTCCGGGCCTGCCGGCTGGTGCCGTGGGAGGGGGCTGGCATCCCTCAGGATCGTCCAGACGGGCGGCTGGCCGGTGCGGGGCGGCGGGCGGTCAGCCGGCGCCAGCCGAGCGCGCAGCCGGTGCCGGCGAGCAGGGTGCCCAGCAGGCCCAGGCCGGTGACGAGGCCCTCGCGCAGGGACGGCAGGGTGTGGAGCGGGGGAAAGTCGAGCCGGTGGAGGGCGTTGAACACCCAGCGGTGCAGGCGGTTGGCGCGATCCACCCGGGCCAGCACGCGGCCGGTGGCCGGGTCGAGATACCACGCGGTCTCGTCGGCGTCCGCCAGGCGGATGCGGGCTGCGGGGAAGACCGCTCGATTGCGCCGGTCGTAGTGGTAGGTGTCGGCGTCGTGGATCAGTTCGGCGCTGGCCACCGGCTGGCCTTCGATGGCGGCGATGGCCGCGGCGAGGGTTTCCAGCGTAAAGGGCTCGGCGGGGGCGGCCTGCTCGTCGAGGCGGTGGAGGCCCTGGGGGGTGCGCACTTCCAGATAGCTGCGCCCGCCGAAGCGATACCACTCCGCCTCGCGGGCGTCGGGCAGCCGGGCGAGCTGGCGGTGGAGGAGGTCCAGGTCAGGGGATGGGGCGAAGGGCGCGCCGGCCAGCTTCTGGGCGGCGCCGGCCGGCAGGCCGCTGAAGGGGAGCAGGCCGAAGGGGTGGTTCGACAGCCAGCCCGACACCAGCCAGCTCAGCGCGAGCCCGCCCACCCCAAGGCCCAGCAGGTGATGCCAGCGCTTCCAGCCCCGGTAGGGGGTGAGCCGGCCCTGCGGGTAGCGTCGCCGCAGGCGCAGGCGTTGCAGGCCCAGCGCCAGCCCGGCCAGCACGGCGAGCATGGCCGGCACCGGCAGCCACAGCACCAGCTGGCGCCAGAGGCCGGTGTCGTCGCCCCGCAGCGGGGTGAAGTAGAGCCAGTGGGGCACGGTGCCGATCCAGTTCCAGAGGCGTTCGGCGCGGGTGGTGTCGACCACCACCTCGCCGCTGCGGGAGGACACGTACAGCGCGGTGCCGTCCCCGTCGTCCAGCGCGACGCGCAGCAGCGGGCGGTGGGCGTTGTAGCTGGTGTAGACGGTCCACTGGTCGCGCTCGACGCGGGCGACGTCGGCCACCGGGCGGCCGGGGGCAAAGGCACGGGCGGCGGCGATGGCGTCGGCCGGTGTCACTGCCCGCGGGGTGCCGGTGTCGGCCCACACGCTGCAGGCGCGCTCGCCGCCGGTGAAGTGGAACACCGGCCGGGCGTCGGCCATCGCCAGCCGGGCCCCGCGGGGCGTGCCCGGACAGGCCC
>NZ_JAYRMI010000124.1:0-2861 GCF_041904905.1 Zoogloea sp.
GCCCCCGCCGCTGAAGCCGGCGCCAAGGACTATCTCGCCGCTTTCGAGCGGCGTTGCGGCCGGGCACTCACCGCGACCGAGTTGCGCCAAGCGATGTCGGACGGTGACGGCGATCCGATGCTGATGGGACTGATCCGTGCCAGCCACCTGCACGATACCGCCGCCCGCGAACGACTCGCCGGACAGATCCGTTGCCCGGCCAGGGTGGCGCGATGAAACGCTGCATCGTGTCCGCTCCCCTGGTGCTCGGTCTGATGCTGGGCGCGGCTGACGCACGGGCCATGGATCTGGGCGCCATCGGGCCGACCTACGAGATCAGCGAACCCCATCTGCTCCAGATGATCGAGCAGCGCCTGCGCGAGAAGGAACGCAGCGGCGAACTCGGGCGCCTGGAAGCAGAAGCCCGGAAACGGGGCATCGCGACCGTGAAGAATCCGCCGCCGGTCACCGGCCTGCGGCCGACCGATACGATGCGGACCTTCTACTTCGACCCGAGCTTCACCCTGGATCGCAACATCTTCGGCCCCCAGGGCGAATTGCTGTTTGCCGCCGGGACGCGCAAGAACCCGCTGGAGGTGGTGTCGCTGTCCCGGCACCTGCTGTTCTTCGATGCCCGCGACCCGCGTCAGGTCGGCCGCGCCCGGCAGTTGATCGCCCTCTACCAGGGCCGAGTGAAGCCGATCCTGGTCGGCGGCTCCTACCTGGACCTCATGCAGTCCTGGCACGTCCCGGTCTACTACGACCAGCAGGGACTGCTCACCCGCCGCCTGGGCATCACCCAAGTGCCGGCCCTGGTGTCGCAGGACGGGCTGCGGTTGCGTATCGACGAACTGGCGGTGTCCCCATGAATGCCCATCGCGGCCTCGTTCCTTTCCTGTTCGCCGCCGTCCTCGCCTGCGCCGCCGGCCCCAGCCTCGCCGCCGGTGCGGCCACCTGCACTGGCAAGTTTCCCAATCCGATCACCGATATCTGCTGGTCCTGCATCCTGCCGATCAGCATCGGCGCCGCGCGAATCGCCAACTTCGGCGACCAGGAGGACACCGACAACCCCTCGAACCCCGTCTGCAGCTGTGGCGTCAATCCGGTCATCGGACTCTCCATCGGCTTCTGGGAGCCCGCACGGCATGTCGAAGTGGTGCGCAAACCCTTCTGCCTGGTATCGCTCGGCGGCATCGATCTCGACCCGGGCATTCCGGCGCCGGAAGCGGCGCGCTTCACCCGCCCGGAAGGCGATGGCGACGGCGGCAGCTTCTACCAGGCGCACTTCTACGTGAACCCGGTGATGTATTGGCTGGACGTGGTGACCGACTTCCCCTGCCTGGAAAAGGGCTCCTTCGATCTCGCCTACCTCACCGAGGTCGATCCCCTGTGGGCCGACGACGAACTCACCCTGATCCTCAATCCGGACGCCGTGCTCTTCGCCAATCCGGTCGCCATCGCCGCCTGTGCCGCCGACTGCGTCGCCGCCTCGGTGGGCTTCGGCCTCAAGGAGCTCTTCTGGTGCGCCGGCTGCCAGGGCGGGATTTACCCTCTCGACGGCCATGTGCCCTACCACCTGGGCGGCGTGCGCACGGCCGCTCTGATGGCCCAGCGCCTGACCGCCAAAATGCACCGCGAACTGATCGCCTGGGGCTGGCACGGCACGCCCGGCCTGTGCGGGCCGTACTTCGAGCCGGTCATGGACAAGACCGCCTACAAGACTCAACTCACCTATCCGATTCCCAACACCGACAAGGAGGCCGGGCGCTGCTGCCAGCCATTCGGCCGCACCACGGTGCTCTGGGGCGCCGGCAAGGAATACCCGGTGCGCGGCGAGGACTTCGCCTTCATGTTATTTCGCAAGAGGAACTGCTGTGTGGGCTTCTGATCTCCGTCCTTCTACCCGGGCCCTCGGCCTCGCCGCCGCGCTCGCGGCAAGCGCGCAGGCCCTGGCGCAGAACCCGCCGGTCGTGACCGACGCGGACATCGAACGCGTCCGCCGAGAAATGCCGACCGTCACGGACCAGGACCTCGATGTGGCGCGGCGGAAGTACGGCATGCCCAGCGATGCCGAACTGCGATCCGCGCCGGTGCCGACGCGCCCGAACGTCGAGGCGCTGCCACAGCCCCTCAGCCGCACCCCGGTCGACCTCGAAGCGCTGGCGCGGGGCTATGCATCGCAAGCGGAGGCGATGACTCAGGCGCAGGGGCTGGCGACCGGACCAGGGCTGTTGGTGTTCGTCAGCCTGTCCATGCCCCGGCCCACGCTGCAACGCCTGGTCGACCAGGCCGCGCGGGTGAAGGCCTCGATCGTCCTCCGGGGCTTCGCCAACGGCTCGCTGCGCGACACCGTCGTCCAGGTGCAGGGCCTGATTGGCACCCGCCAGGTGGCCGTGCAGATCGATCCACAGGCCTTCGACCGCTACGCCGTCACCCGGGTACCGACCTTCGTGCTGATGCGAGAAGGCGCCCGCCCGGTTGCCTGCGCCAGCGGCAGTTGCGCGCCGGCTGACAGCTTCCTGCGGACCTCCGGCGACGTGAGCCTGGACTACGCGCTGGAACACATGCGGCGCTCGGCACCCGCGTTCGGCCCGCCCGCCGACACCTTCCTGAAACGGATTAAGGGATAGGAGGGAGTGATGAACGGCCCCCACGCTCACGTTCGTTCGCTGCCCCCCGCGGGGGCTCCAGCCTCCTTGAGGCGGCTCGGCAGAGGCTGGATGCGCCACTGGGTCACCTCGATCACGCTCGTCTGCTTCATCACGACGCAGACCGCCGCCGTGGCCGGTCCGTTCGAGGAAGGCACCGCCGCCGGGCAGGCGGCCAATCCCGTCATCCGGGGGACGGTGAATACGCCGAGTGCATCGAGTGCCGTGCCGGGC
>NZ_JAYRMI010000083.1:0-16154 GCF_041904905.1 Zoogloea sp.
ATGGGCAGGGCGGCGAGGCGGGTGTCCTGGCGGATCAGGCGGGTGGCTTCGAGGCCGTACATCTCGGGCATCTGGAGATCCATCAGCACGGCGTCGAAGGCGCCGGGGCCGGCGGCCTGGAGGGTGTCGACGGCGATGCGGCCGTTGTCGGCAAGCTGGACGCGGGCGCCGTGCTTCTCGAGGAGCACCTGGGCGATGTGCTGGTTGATGTCGTTATCCTCGACCACCAGCACGCTGAGGCCGGCGAGCTGGCGTGCGGGGTCGGCCACCTGGAGGGCGGCCACGCTCTGGGCGGCGCGCATCCCGAAGGCGCCGACGATGGCGTCGAGGAGGGTGGAGGCGGTGGCGGGCTTGTGGAGGTAGCCGTCGACGCCAGCCTCGGCGGCCTGGCTGGCGATGTGGTCCTCGCCGTAGGCGGTGAGCAGGATGACGCTGGGCGGGGCGGCGAGGTTGCGGTCCTGTTTGATGCGCCGGGTGGCTTCGATGCCGTCCACCTGGGGCATGCGCAGATCCATCAGGACCAGCCCGTAGCGGTCGCCACCGTCGGCCCGGCGCACGGCGGCGATGGCTTCGGCGGCAGAGCCGACGGCTTCGGTGCGGAAGGGGAAGTTGCCCAGCAGGTGCAGCAGCACGGTGCGGGCCACCGGGTGGTCGTCCACCACCAGCACCCGCAGGCCGTCCAGCAGGCCGGGCAGCACCTTGGGGGCCTGCTCGCCGGCGAGGTCGAAACGGGCGCTGAAGCGGAAGGCGCTGCCCTTGCCGGGGGTGCTGTCCACCTGGATGGTGTCGCCGCCCATCAACTCGACCAGGTGGCGGGCGATGGACAGGCCCAGGCCGGTGCCGCCGAAGCGCCGCGACATGGAGGTGTCGGCCTGGGAGAAGGCTTCGAACAGCCGGTCGAGCTGGGGGGCGGTCATGCCGATGCCGGTGTCGCGCACCTCGAAGCGGAGGGTGGCCCGGTGGCTGTTGCGTTCGACCACGCCGACCCCCAGGCGGATGTCGCCGGCGTCGGTGAACTTGGCGGCGTTGCCCAGCAGGTTGGTGAGCACCTGCCCGAGCCGCAGGGGGTCGCCGACCAGCTGCTGGGGCACGTCGGGGGCGACTTCGAGGATCAGCTCGAGGCCTTTCTCCTGGGCCCGCTGGGCGATGAAGGTGATGACGTGGTCGAGCACCTGATCGAGGGTGAAGGGGGTGTGCTCGAGGTTGAGCTTGCCGGCTTCGATCTTGGAGAAGTCGAGGATGTCGTTCACCACCCCCAGCAGGGTGGTGCCGGAGGCCTGGATCTTGTCGAGGTAGTCTTGCTGGCGGGGGTTGAGCCCGGTGCCCTGGCACAGGTCGGTGAGGCCGATGATGGCGTTGAGCGGGGTGCGGATCTCGTGGCTCATGTTGGCCAGGAAGCGGGCCTTGGATTCGGCGGCCTCCTCGGCGAGGCGTTTGGCCTCGCGCAGGGTGGCGAGGGTCTGGCGATGCACCGCGAGGTCTTCGAGCACCCACACGCAGTGGGTGATCTCGCCGCCCGGGCTGTCGCCGGTTTCGGTGAGGCCGCTCACCGAGATGCCGACCCACATGGTGTCGCCGTTCTTGCGTCGCAGCTGGCATTCCCGCCCCCACACCGATGCGGCCTTGAGGGCGTGCCATTGCTCGGTGTGGAAGTCGAAGCGCTGGCCGCCGGCGTCCACCAGATCGGGCAGGGTGCCGGCCAGCTCGGGGGCGGTGTAGCCGGTCTCGCGGCACAGGCGCGGGTTGGCGTACTGGATGGTGCCGCCGGGCCCGGTGATGGCCAGCATGGTGGGGCTTTGTTCGATGGCCAGGGAGAGGGTGCGCAGGTCGCGCTCCGCGGCCTTGCGGCGGGTGATGTCGTAGCACCAGCTGATGAGGGCCGGGCTGCCGCGGAACTCGATCATCTCGATGGTGACGAGCACCCACAGCGGGGTGCCGTCGGCGGCGCGGAATTCGAGTTCCTGGTCGCGCACGGGGTGGCCGTCGCGCAGTTGCACGAGCACCGCGTCGGCCGCCGCGGGGCTGCGGAACCAGCTCACCACCGGGCGTTTCATGAAGTCGTCCAGGGTGGTGCGGGCGACTTCGGCGGCGCGGCTGTTGGCGAACACCGGGTTGCCGCCGGGGCGGGTGATGATGACCGCGATGGGGCTCGATTCGAGGATGCGGCGGCTCCACTCGTCGGCGGCGCGGGCTTCGCGCTCCGCCTCCTTCTGGGCGGTGATGTCTACCAGCACCCCGACCAGCCCGCCGGGTTCGCCGCTGGCGAGGCGGAAGCTGCTGACCCAGTAGAGGGTGTCGTGCTCGGTGCCGTCGGCGAAGGGCAGGCGCATCTCTTTGTGGAGGGTGCCGTCGCTGGCGATGGTGTTGAGGTCGGCCTGGTAGTGGACGGCGCGCAGCTCGGGGGGCAGGAAGGGTAGATCCCGGACGGTCTTGCCGAGCAGGAAGGCGCGGGTGGTGCCGAAGGCTTTCTCGTAGGCCTGGTTGCAGCCCAGGTAGCGGGCGTCGGGGCCCTTGTAGAACACCGGGTTGGGCAGGGAGTCGAGCAGCACCTGGACGAACAGCAGCTGGTCGGCCAGGGCGGTGCTCTTTTCGGCGAGCTGGCTGGTGCGCTCGGTGACCTTCTCTTCAAGCTCGGCGCGGCTGCGGTCGAGGGCGCTGGCGGCGCGGCTCAGGTGCTGGCGCATCCGCTCGTGGGAGTCGGCCAGTTCGGCGATCTCGCGCCAGGGGGTGACGAGGGGTTCGGAGGGCGGGGTGAGGTCGAGGCGGCCGATGCGCTCGCTCTGGCCGATGAGGGTGGTCAGGCTGGTTTCGATGCGCCGCCCGAGCTGGCGGGCGATGCCGGCGGTGATGGCGATGCTGAGCAGGACGAGCCCGATCAGCACCGGCGCCACGTCCTGCAGGCGGGTGGGGATGAAGTCGTTCTCCCGGGCGAAGCCGCCGATCCACCAGTGCTGCTGGCCCAGGTTGAGGGGCACGAACTGGGCCAGCCAGGTCTCGTCCTCGTTCTCGAAGCGGAGCACTTCGGCGCTGGGGCGGCCGGCCACCAGCCACTGGGCGTAGCCCCGGGTGAGGAAGTTCACGTCGAGTTCGGCGGCCGGGCGGAGGGCGGCCTCGCGCCGGTCGGCGAGGTTGGCGAAGCGGGGGAAGCGCGGCAGGCCGATGACCTCGCCCTTGTCGGACAGGACCGCGCTGCCGCCCCGCTCGCCCACCGGGGAATCGACGGTGAGCCGGGACAACTCGGCCAGCTGAAGATCGAAGGCGACGATGTAGCGCTTGCCGTCGGCGGCGGTCCAGCGGATGAAGGCGGTGATGCCGGCGTCGCCGGTGGTGAAGAAGCGGTAGGGGGCCGTCCAGCCCACTGTGCCGTCGTCGGCCGGCAGGGCCAGGGCGGCCTCGAACCAGGGGCGGGAGCGGGGGTCGTAGCGGGGCAGCTTCCAGGTGTCGGAGAGCAGCGCGCCGCCCTTTGACCAGTATTGCCAGCGGCTGCCGCGGTCGGCCGCGCCGGGCTCGGTGATGCGGTTGTACCAGCCGTTGGGGTCGCGCAGCACCAGCAGTTCGCGGCCCTCGGCGGTGGCCAGGTGGATCGACGAGATCTGGCTGTCGCCGGTGAGCAGCGGGGTCAGCATTGCGTTGAAGCCCGGGATGTCGTCGAGGCGCAGGCTGCCGTTGAGGCCCCAGCTGCGCACGGTGCGGAGCTGGGTTTCGATACGGCGGAAGTTGCGCTCGGCCTCGGACTGGACCTGGGTGACCGCCAGATCGAGCCGGGTGCGGGCGAGGGACTGGGTGGCCGGGACGACGATCAGGAACTGGATGGCCGCGCCGAACACGACGATGCTGGCGCAGAAGATCAGCAGCATCCGCCACAGCAGGCTGCGCACCAGCCGCGCCGGGGGGCGGCGGGGGGCGATGGCGTCGTCGGGGGCGGTGCCGGACATGGGGGCTCAGGCCGGGCCGGATTCGGCGGGCGGCACGGCGGCGGCCGGGCGCGGCTGGCCGTAGGTCTTGAACAGGGCGATGACTTCTTCCATCTCGGGGCCGGACAGGATGTGCGGCTCGCCCAGCTGGCAGGCCCGCCAGTATTGCTCGCAGAGGGTCTCGAACTCGACCGCCAGGGCCAGGGTGCCGCGCAGGTCGCCGCCCAGCGTCAGCATGCCGTGGTTGGCGAGCAGGCAGGCGCGGCGGCCGTCGAGGGCGGCGATGGCGCCGTCGGAGAGGGCCTGGGTGCCGAAGGTGGCGTAGGGCGCGCAGCGCACGTTGGCGCCGCCGAAGCGGGCGATCATGTAGTGGAAGGCCGGAATGGGGCGGCGGTGACAGGCCAGCGCGGTGGCGAAGGGCGAGTGGGCGTGGAGCACGGCGCCCACGTCCGGCCGGGCGGCGAGGATGTCCCGGTGGATGCGCCACTCGGACGAGGGGGCAAAGGGGCCGTGCCAGCTGCCGTCCATGGCCATCAGGGCCATGTCGTCGGGGCCGAGTTCGTCGTAGGCGCGGCCGGTGGGGGTAATCAGGAAACCGCGGCTGCAGCGCACGCTGGCGTTGCCGGCGGTGCCGGCGTTGAGCCCGCACCGGGCCATCTCCCGGGCGGTTTCCAGGAGGCCGGCGCGCAGGACGTTCTCGTTCATGACCACTAGCTCCGATCTGGATCAGCGATGTTCGATGGTGGCGAGGCGGTCGGCGGCGAACACGCCGAACTCGCAGATTATGCCAGCCAGAAGCCCGGCGGGCGTGACATCGAAGGCCGGATTGCAGGCCGGGGTGGTGTCGGCGGCGATGCGGATGTGGCTGGGGGCGCCGTCGTCGTTGAGGCCGTGGATCAGGCGCACCTCGTCGGCGCTGCGCGCTTCGATGGGGATCGACCGGCCGTCCGGGCAGGCGAAATCGACGGTGGAGCGGGGCGCGGCGATGTAGAAGGGTACGCCGTGGGCGCCGGCGGCGAGGGCCTTGAGGTAGGTGCCCACCTTGTTGGCGCTGTCGCCGTTGGCGGCGATGCGGTCGGCGCCGGTGATGACCAGATCGACTCGCCCCTCGGCCAGCAGCCAGCCGGCGGCGTTGTCGGCGACAAGGGTGTGGGGCACGCCGGCCCGGGCCAGTTCCCAGGCGGTGAGGAGCCCCTGGTTGCGCGGGCGGGTCTCGCTGACGAAGACGTGTACCGGGATGCCCGCGGCGTGGGCGGCGTAGATGGGCGCCAGCGCGGTGCCGTGGCCGCAGGTGGCGAGCCAGCCGGCGTTGCAGTGGGTCATCAGCTGGAGCGGGCGGCCTTTGGTGCGGGCCAGGGCGTCGAGGATGGCCTTGCCGTGCTGGCCAATGGCGGCGTTGGCGGCGGCGTCGCCGGCGCGGATGGCGTCGGCGGCGGCCCAGGCGGCGGCGGCGCGCGCGCTGGGGGGCAGGGGCGCGAGGGCCTGCTGCATGCGGTCGAGGGCCCAGTGGAGGTTGACCGCGGTGGGGCGGGTGGCGCGCAGCACGGCGTCGGCCTGGGCGAGGGCGGCGTCGGAGGCGTCGGCCTTCAGCGCCAGGGCCATGCCGAAGGCGGCGGTGGCGCCGATCAGCGGCGCGCCGCGCACCTGCATGTCGCGGATGGCGACGGCGGCGTCGGCGAGGGTGTCGAGGCGGACGAAGCGTTCGGTCCAGGGCAGGCGGGTCTGGTCGAGGATGACGACCTGCTCGCCGTCCCGGGCGAGGGTGGGGCAGTGATCGGACACGATGGGGCGATGTCGAGGGTGGGTGAAGGGCGGATTGTATCGGGGCGCGGCTGGCCGGCGGGGGCGCCATCTGCCAGAATCGCCCGGCTTTGTCGTGTCGGCCCTGCCCGGAGTGAGTGTATGCCCCGTTTTCCCGCGCCTGTCCCGTCCCGTCTGCCCAATGTGGGCACGACGATCTTCACCGTGATGTCGCGTCTGGCCCAGGCGTGCGGGGCGATCAACCTGTCCCAGGGTTTCCCGGATTTCAGCGCCGAGGACGTGCTCTTCGAGCGGGTCGCCCACTGGATGCGCGCCGGTCACAACCAGTACGCGCCGATGGCCGGGGTGCCGGCGCTGCGCGAGGCCATCGCGGCCAAGGTGGCGGCGCTGTACGGCACCGCCTACGACCCGGAGGCCGAGATCACCGTGACCGCCGGGGCCACCCAGGCGCTGTTCACCGCGGTGGCGGCGCTGGTGCATCCGGGCGACGAGGCGATCGTCTTCGAGCCGGTGTACGACTCCTACGTGCCCGCCATCGAGCTGGCGGGCGGCGTGGTGAAGCGGGCCCGGCTGTCGGCCCCCGACTACCGGCCGGACTGGGCCGCGGTGCGGGCGCTGGTGTCGCCCCGCACGCGGATGGTGATGATCAACACCCCCCACAACCCCAGCGGCACGGTGTGGAGCGCCGACGACATGCGGGCGCTGTGCGATCTGGTGCGCGGCACCGGCATCGTGGTGGTGGCCGACGAGGTGTATGAGCACATCGTCTTCGACGGCCGGCGCCACGAGAGCGCGGCCCTTTACCCGGAGCTGGCCGAGCGCAGCGTGATCGTGTCGAGCTTCGGCAAGACCTACCACGTGACCGGCTGGAAGGTGGGCTACGTGCTGGCGCCCCGCGAGCTAATGGCCGAGTTCCGCAAGGTGCACCAATTCAACGTGTTCACCGTGAACACCCCGGTGCAGCTGGCGCTGGCCGACTACATGATGGATGCCTCGCGTCACCTGGGGTTGGCGGCCTTCTATCAGGCCAAGCGGGATGTCTTCCGGGCCGGGCTGGCCGGGACGCGCTTCGAGCTGCTGCCGTGCACCGGCACCTACTTCCAGACCGTCCGCTACGGGGCGATCGCCGATCTGCCCGACACCGATTTCGTGCAGTGGCTCACCCGCGAGGTGGGCGTGGCGGCCATCCCCCTGTCGGCCTTCTTCGGCGACGGGCGCGACGAGCGGGTGATCCGCTTCTGCTTTGCCAAGCGCGACGAGACGCTGGAGGCGGCTTTCGAGCGGCTCCGGCGCTTCTGCTAAACTCGGGCGCTTACCGCTGGAGCCTCCACCGTGCGCAACCTTCTTCTGTTCATCCTGTTCCTGATCGGCCTTTACTACGTGCGGCGCGCCCTGCGCCGGCCGGGCGCCCCCGGGCCGCAGGCGGGCCGACAGGACGACGACGGCGGGCCCCAGCAGCGCGGCGCCCCGCCGGCCGAGATCGAGCAGATGGTGGCCTGCCTGCGCTGCGGCCTGCACGTGCCCGAGAGCGAAGGCGTGCGCGGGGCCGGCGGTTTCTACTGCTCCGAGGAGCACCGTCGTCTCGGCCCCCGCGGCTGACCCCGCCCGGTGAAGCCCGAGCAGCCCCCGCGGGACGCGGATCTGGCCGACGACTTCAGCCGCTCCGAGCCGCTGCGCTACCTCAACCTGTTCCGCCTCACCCTCGCCGGGCTGTTCCTGGTGGCGGGGCCATCCCTCAACCTGGGCAGCGATTCGCCCACCATCTTCTTCGGGGTGTCCTTCGCCTACGTGGCGGCGGTGCTCAGCCTGGGCTTTCCCGACGCTGCCCGGCTGCTCGGGCACAACCGGCTGGTCACCGTGCAGGTGCTGGTGGATGTCACCTCGCTCACCCTCATCATGTGGGCGAGCGGGGGCTACCGCAGCGGCATCCCGATCCTGATCCTGATCGCCCTGGCCGGGGCCGGGCTGGTGGGGCAGGGGCGGATGGTGCTGTTCTACGCCGCCTACGCCACCGTGGCGGTGTTGCTGGAGAACATGTTCCGGCTGCTCTCCGGGCGCGAGACGGTGGACTTCTTCACCGTGGGCATCACCTGCATCGGCTTCTTCGCCATCGCCCAGGTGGCGCGCCTGCTGGCCCTGCGGGCCATCGCCAACGAGAACCTGGCCCGCCAGCGGGGGGTGGATCTGGCCAGCCAGCTGCGCCTGAACCGCCAGATCATCCAGGACATGCAGGACGGCGTGCTGGTGGTGGGCGAGGGGGGCGTGGTGCGCCAGTTCAACCCCCAGGCCGTGGCGCTGCTGGGGGCCGACCTGCGCGAAGGGGCCAGCCTGGGCGAGCACGCCCCGGCGCTGGAGCGCGAGCTGCGCCGCCGCGCCGAGCAGGGCGATTCGGCCCACAGCCTGCGCGCCGACGGCAGCGGCAAGGTGCTGCTGGCCCGCTTCCTGCCGGCCGGCGAGGCCAACGAGACGCTGATCTACCTCGAAGACTTCGACCGCATCCACCGCCAGATCCAGCAGGCCAAGCTGGCTGCGCTGGGCCGGCTCACCGCCAGCATCGCCCACGAGATCCGCAACCCGCTGGCCTCCGTCTATCAGGCCGCCGAGCTGCTGCGCGAGGAGAAGCGCGGCGAGATGCAGGCCCGCCTGATCCGCATCATCGGCAACAACGCCCAGCGCATCGACCGCCTGGTGGCCGACGTGCTGGCCCTGGGCCGGCGCGACGAGGCCCTGCCCGAGGCGCTGCCCCTGGCCGAGTTCGTGGATGAGTTCATCGAGGAGTTCGCGGTGGCCGAGAACGGCGGGCGGGACGTGGTGGACAACCGCGTGCCCACCGGCCTGGAGATGGCGATGGACCGCGCCCACCTGCGGCAGATTCTGTGGAATCTCGTCGGCAACGCCCGCCGCCATTGCAGCGGGGGGCCGGCTTCGGTAAAAATCGAGGCCGCGCTGCGCGATGATGGCCGGGTAGCGCTGGATGTGTCCGACGACGGCCCGGGGATCCCCGAGGAGCTGCGGGCGCAGGTATTCGAACCCTTCTTCACCACCCACTCGAAAGGCACCGGCCTGGGGCTCTACATCTCGCGGGAACTTGCCGAAGCCAACGGCGCGGTGCTCGAACTGTGCGCCATCGCGCCGGCCGATGCCCAACCCCCTGCCGCCCTGCCGGGTGCCCATTTCCGGATCATCGGACGCGTTAAACCATGACCCAGACCGAAAGACGGGCCCGCTCCAGCGGCCCGGACGTGCTCATCGTCGACGACGAGGACGACATCCGCGAACTGCTCGAACTGAGCCTGCTGCGCCTGGGGCTCGCCAGCGACGGCGCGGCCAACCTGGCCGAGGCCCGGGCGTTGCTGGCCCAGAAGCGCTACCGCCTGTGCCTGACCGACATGCGCCTGCCCGACGGCGACGGCCTGGAGCTGGTGCGCCACATCTCCGAAACCGTGCGCGACCTGCCGGTGGCGGTCATCACCGCCTTCGGCAGCATGGACAACGCCGTCACGGCGCTGAAGGCCGGGGCCTTCGACTACCTCTCCAAGCCGGTCTCCATCGATCAGCTGCGGGCGCTGGTCAAGTCGGTGTTCTCGGTGTCGGGCAAGGAGGGCGAGGGCGGCAAGAAGGACACCTCCAGCCTCACCGGCTCGTCCCCGGCGATGGTGCAGGTGCGCGCCCTGATCGAAAAGCTCGCCCGCAGCCAGGCGCCGGTGTTCATCTCGGGCGAATCCGGCAGCGGCAAGGAGCGCGCCGCCCGCATGATCCACGATCTCGGCCCCCGCGCCGCCGCCCCCTTCGTGGCCGTCAACTGCGGGGCGATCCCCGAGAACCTGATGGAGAGCGAGTTCTTCGGGGCCCGGAAGGGCGCCTTCACCGGCGCCGACGCCGACCGGGAAGGCTTCTTCCAGGCCGCCCACGGCGGCACCCTGTTCCTCGACGAGGTGGGCGACCTGC
The DNA here is from genome assembly GCF_041904905.1 of Zoogloea sp. Lineage (GTDB taxonomy): Bacteria > Pseudomonadota > Gammaproteobacteria > Burkholderiales > Rhodocyclaceae > Zoogloea. The sequence goes on from NZ_JAYRMI010000083.1 coordinate 9,624, forward strand.
CGCTGCCCATGCAGGTCAAGCTGCTGCGGGCGATCCAGGAGAAGAAGTTCCGCCGCCTGGGCGACACCGCCGAGACCGCGGTGGACGTGCGCATCCTCAGCGCCACCCACCAGAACCTCAAGGCCATGGTGGAGGCCACCCGCTTCCGCCAGGATCTGTTCTATCGCCTCAACGTCATCGAGCTGCGCATGCCGCCGCTCAGGGAGCGCGCCGAGGACATCCCCCAGCTCGCCGAGATCCTCCTCGCCCGGCTCTCCGAATCCTCCGGCCTGCCGCCGGTGCGCCTTAGCGAAGGGGCGCTGCGGGCGCTCAAGGGCTACGCCTTCCCGGGCAACGTGCGCGAGCTGGAGAACGTCCTGGAGCGGGCGATGGCCCTGTCGTCCGGCGAGTTCATCGAGGCCGACGACCTGCTCCTCGACCCCTCCGACATGGGCGACGCCAGCCCCGCGACGCCAGCCGCCCCGGGCGGCGCCGACCTGCAGGACTACCTCGATCAGGTAGAGCGCCACGCCATCGCGGAGGCCCTCGAGAAATCCGGCGGCAACCGCACCGCCGCGGCCCGGGCGCTGGGGGTCACCTTCCGCTCGCTGCGCTACCGGCTCGAACGGCTGGGCATCAAGGAGTGATGGACAGCGAGCCGGATGCCGTCCAGCGGGTCGTCAAGATCCGCCGCGACTACAACACCTGGGTCGCCCGCGAAACCATCGAGGACTACGCCCTGCGCTTCACCCCGCGCAGCTTCCGGCGCTGGTCCGAGCTGCGGGTGGCCAACACGGCGTTTGGCGTGGCGTCCTTTCTGGTCCTGGAGGCCGTGGGCGCCACCCTGCTGGTGGATTACGGCTTCCTCAACGCCCTGTGGGCGATCCTCGCCACCGGGCTCATCATCTTCCTGGCGGGCCTGCCCATCAGCATCTACGCCGCCCGCTACGGGGTGGACATGGATCTGCTCACCCGCGGCGCGGGCTTCGGCTACATCGGCTCCACGCTCACCTCGCTGATCTACGCCTCCTTCACCTTCATCTTCTTCGCCCTCGAGGCGGCGATCATGGCCTACGCGCTGGAGCTGGCCTTCGACATTCCGCCGGCCTGGGGCTACCTGCTGTGCGCGGTGGTGGTGATCCCGCTGGTCACCCACGGGGTCACGGCCATCAGCCGGCTCCAGTCCATCACCTTGCCGCTGTGGGTGCTGATGCTGGTGGTGCCCTACGTGTTCGTGTTCGCCGCCCGGCCGGGCATCCTCCCGGAGCTGGCCGGCTACGGCGGCGAGCGCGGCGTGGGGGCGGGCTTCAACCTGCAGGCCTTTGGCGCCGCCCTCACGGTGGGCATTGCCCTCATCACCCAGATGGGCGAGCAGGCCGACTACCTGCGCTTCATGCCCGAGAAGACCGCGGCCAACACCCGCCGCTGGTGGGCCGCGGTGCTGGTGGGCGGCCCCGGCTGGGTGCTGCTGGGGGTGGTCAAGATGCTCGGCGGGGCGCTGCTGGCCTATCTGGCGATCAGCAACGCGGTGCCGGTGCTGCGGGCGGTGGACCCGAACCAGATGTACCTCGCCGCCTACGAATACGTCTTCCCCGATCTGCGCTGGGCGGTGGCGGCCACGGCGCTGTTCGTGGTGATCTCCCAGCTCAAGATCAACGTGACCAACGCCTACGCCGGCTCGCTGGCGTGGTCGAACTTCTTCGCGCGGCTCACCCACAGCCACCCGGGGCGGGTGGTGTGGGTGGTGTTCAACACCGCCATCGCGCTGATGCTGATGGAGCTGGACGTCTTCCAGGCCCTGGGCCGGGTGCTGGGCCTCTACGCCAACGTGGCCATCGCCTGGATGATGGCGGTGGTGGCCGATCTGGTCATCAACAAGCCGCTGGGCCTGTCGCCGCCGGGCATCGAGTTCAAGCGGGCGCACCTCTACGACGTGAATCCGGTGGGCGTGGGGGCGATGGGCATCGCCTCGCTGCTGTCGGTGGCGGCCTGGGCGGGGGCCTTCGGGCCGGGGCCCCAGGCCTTCTCGGCGCTCATTGCGCTGGTCACCGCCTTCGTGGCCTCGCCGCTCATCGCCTGGGCCACCGGCGGGCGCTACTACCTGGCCCGCCAGCCCCACGCGGCCACCGGCAACGGGCGCTGCGCGATCTGCGAGCGCGAATACGAAGCCGACGACCTGGCCCACTGCCCGGCCTACCAGGGCTCTATCTGCTCCCTGTGCTGCTCGCTGGACGCCCGCTGCAACGACCTGTGCAAGCCCGACGCGCGGCTCTCCGCCCAGTGGGCCGGGGCGATGCGCCGGGTGCTGCCCGAAGCGGCGTGGCCTTACGTGGAGAGCGGCCTGGGCCACTACCTGCTGCTGATGGGCGTGCTGGCGCCGGCCCTGGCGGTGCTGGTGTGGCTGCTCTACCAGCAGGGCATCCAGCTGCTCGGCACCAATGGGGCGGAGGCCGTCGAGGCGCTGCGTCTGGCCTTCATCAAGGCCTACATGAGCCTGCTGCTGGTGAGCGGGCTGGTGGTGTGGTGGCTGGTGCTCACCCACAAGAGCCGGCAGGTGGCGCAGGAGGAATCCAACCGCCAGACCAGCCTGTTGATGCGCGAGATCGAATCCCACCGCCGCACCGACGAGCAGCTCCAGCGGGCCAAGCAGGCGGCGGAGCTGGCCAACCAGGCCAAGAGCCGCTACATCACCGCCATCAGCCACGAGCTGCGCACGCCCCTCAACAGCATCCTGGGCTACGCCCAGATCCTCGACGGGGACGACGCCATCCCGCCCCACCGGCGCCAGGCCATCAACGTCATCCGGCGCAGCGGCGACCACCTGCTGTCGGTGATCGAGGGCACCCTGGACATCGCCCGCATCGAGGGCGGCAAGCTGGCGCTGGATGTGAAGCCGCTGGACTTCAAGGATTTCCTCCAGCAGATCGTCGGGATGTTCGAGGTGCAGGCCCGCAACAAGGGCCTCGCCTTCCGCTTCGAGCCCATCGGCGAGATCCCGCCGGTGGTGCGCGCCGACGGCAAGCGGGTGCGCCAGATCCTCATCAACCTGCTGGGCAACGCGGTGAAGTTCACCGCCAAGGGTGCGATCTGCCTGCGCCTCGCCTACCGCATGGAGATGGCCACCTTCGAGGTGGAAGACACCGGCCCCGGCATCTCCCAGGCCGAGATCGAGCGCATCTTCGACCCCTTCTCCCGCGGCGCCGCGGCCCAGGGCGCGGGCGGCGCCGGGCTGGGCCTCACCATCAGCCGGATGTTCGCCGACGTGATGGGCGGCGAACTCACCGTGAAGAGTACGCCCGGCGTGGGCAGCACCTTCCGGGTGCGCCTCTTCCTGCCCCAGGTGCGCGGCGAGCTGGCCGCCCGCGAGCTGCCCCGCAACCGGGTAGGCTACCGGGGCGAGCGGCGGCGCATCCTGGTGGTGGATAACGAACGGGTGGACCGGGAGTTCCTCATCACCCTGCTGGAGCCCCTGGGTTTTTCGCTGGCCCAGGCCGCCAACGGGCAGGAGTGCCTGCGCGTGCTGCCGCGCTTCAAGCCCGATCTGGTGTTCATGGATCTGGCGATGCCCGGCATGGACGGCTGGGAGGTGGTGCGGCGCATCCGCGCGGGCGAGGGCGGCGCCGACATGGCCGCGGCGCCGGTGGCCATCATCTCCGCCAACGCCTACGAGCGCGGCCTGCATGCCGACGACAACGACCTCGCCATCGGCCGCAACGACTTCTTCCTCAAGCCCGTGCAGGTGGCCGAGCTGCTCGACTGGATCGGCCGCCGGCTGGGCCTCGAATGGCTCGAAACCCAGCAGCCCGACGCCCCGCCGCCGCTGCCCTCCAACACCGTCTATCCGCCGCCCGAGCTGATCGCCGCGCTGGCCGAACAGGTGGAGCTGGGCTACGTGAAGGGCATCCTGCGCCGGCTCGACGAAATCGAAGCCCTCGACGCCGCCTACGCGCCCTTTGTGGCCGAGCTGCGCGAGCTTACCCGCAACTTCCGCCTCGACGCCATTCCGCCCCTGCTGGATAAAGCCCGCCATGCCTGATTTCGACCGGCTCAGTTCCGATCTCGTGCTGATCGTGGACGACATCCCCGAGAACCTCTCGCTCCTACACGACGCCCTCGACGAGGCCGGCTACACCGTGCTCGTCGCCACCAACGGCGAATCGGCCCTGCAGCGCGCCCGCCACAGCGTGCCCGACGTGATCCTCCTCGACGCGGTGATGCCCGGCATGGACGGTTTCGAGGTGGCCCGCCGGCTGAAGGCCGATTTCACCACCCAGCACATCCCCATCGTGTTCATGACCGGCCTCACCGAAACCGAGCATGTGGTGGCGGCCTTCGACGCCGGCGGCGCCGACTATGTCACCAAGCCCATCCGCCCCCAGGAAGTGCTGGCCCGCATCGCCGCCCACATGCAGAGCGCCCGCCTGATGCGCCAGGCCCGCAGCGCACTCGATGCCTTCGGCCAGGCCACCCTTGCGGTGCAGCCCGAGAGCGGCCGGCTGGTGTGGCAGACGCCGCTGGCCCGCAAGCTGCTGGGCGACTACTTCGGCAGCGACGACGACGTCGCCCCCCAGGCCGTGCGCGCCTGGATCGCCGAATCCGCCAAGGCCCGCCGCGACGGCCTCGCGTTTCCGCCCCTCACCATCGGCCGCGGCGCCAAGCGCCTGCTGTTCACCCTCCACGAGCGCGCCGGCGAAGACGAATGGCTGCTGGCCCTGCGCGAGGAATCCGACACCGCGACCATCGAAGCCCTGCAGACGGCCTTCCGCCTCACCACCCGCGAGGCCGAAGTGCTCTACTGGGTCATCAAGGGCAAGACCAGTCCCGACATCGGCGAGATCCTGGGCTCCAGCCCCCGCACGGTGAACAAGCACCTGGAACACGTCTTCGCCAAGCTCGGCGTCGAAAACCGCACCGCCGCCGCATCGGTGGCGATGGCGCGGATCAGGATGGGGGGCGAGGGGTAGGCGGGGCACGATCGAACCGCGGCCCGACGAGAGCTGCAGGCCAGTTCGACGACCTTGTTGAAGGACTATAAAAAGACTACATTAGGTCCATTTGTTTTCGGGGCACGGCCATGCGCTATTCATCTCAAGTCAAGCCAATCAGCTACCTCAAGGCCAACGCCGCCGAGGTCTTGACACAGCTCGCCGAACAGCGGGAACCCCTCGTCATCACCCAGAACGGTGAAGCCAAGGCGGTTCTGCAGGACGTCGCCTCGTTTGAAGAGACGCAGGAGACGCTGGCCCTGCTTAAGATACTGGCCCTGGGCACCCAGGAGGTGGCGGCTGGCAAGGTCAAGCCGGTAGCCGATGTCGTCGCCCGCCTGCGCGCGAAGCGGGCCCCGACCTGATGGCTGGCACACCTGACCGATTCGAGGTTCTGCTCACGGAAGGCGCAGAGCGCGACCTGGAGTCCATCCACGACTACATCGCCGAGTTTGACTGCGTGGCCAACGCCAACTACGTGCTGGATGCGCTGATGGACGTGGTGGCGTGCTTGTCGACCTCCCCCGAGCGCGGCAGTTACCCGAAGGAATTGCTTGGCCTCGGCATCAAGGAATTCCGCCAGACCTTCTTCAAGCCCTACCGCGTGATCTACCGCGTCATGGGCCGCCAGGTCATCATCCACCTGATCGTCGACGGGCGCCGCGACATGCAATCGCTACTGACCCGCCGCCTGCTGGGCGCTTGAGTCGGTAGCAGACCGGCAGGGCAGGAGGCGGCGCGGCGCGCAGATGGGCAGGCGCAAGCGGAGCGCGCCGGCCAGGCTGCGGGCGGTGACGCCGGCGGGGGCTTGCGGGGCTGAGGGCGTGTCGTGCGCGATGCCGGGCCAGGGGGGCTTGGCGTGGGGCGGTGCTGGCGCGGTGGCGTGTGCGGGGTGCAGGGGGGGCGGCGCGGTGTGCGGGTGGGTGCGCCGGGTGTTTTGGGGGCGGTTTAGGTTTTGGGGTGTGTCGGGCCAGGATGGCCGGGCGTCGTGCCCGGCTGGGGTGGCGCCTTGTGGGATTGTAGTGGTGTGATTTCAAGTTGTGGTGGCGCCCATTCGGGTTGAATGGGCGCCATTTTTATTTGTGGTGTCGCTATGACAGGTTGAAATATTGCCGTTTCTAGTTGGAGTGTTGCGATGTGAACGTATCTGGATGCCGTGGAGTGCTAAAACGATGCCGCTTTAGATTGGAACGGCAAAATTCTGGTACAGAAATTTATCCATCCAGATTGCACGCCTGACCATTGATGCTGCAGCGGTGCCGTTCTGACATGGATGGGTGACGTGGGGGATCGGTAGAGGTTCGTGCAAGGGGGGCCGGGTGTCGTGGGCGCGGAGAACGCCTTCGTGCAAGGAGGGCCGGATGTCGCAGATGCGGGGAACGCCGTCGTGCAAGGGCTGCGGGGTGTCGCGGGCGCGGCGAAGGCGTTCTCGCACGGGCTGGAGGAGGTCGCAGAGGTGGCGAAGGCCTTCGGGCATGGGCTGCGGGGTGTCGCAGACGTGGGGCGCGCCGTCGGCTGTGGGGGGCAGGGTGTGGGGCGAGGCGGGTGCGGGGGGGTGGAGGGGGGC
>NZ_JAYRMI010000004.1:0-103856 GCF_041904905.1 Zoogloea sp.
TCAGCAAGTCCGCGGGGGCTAGGGACATCACCCCGAACCGGGCCGCGCGGCGGCTGGTGGGGGGCGGGTGGGCGTCCGAAGAGGCGCTGGTCGCCAAGTCCCAGAAGCTGCGCGAGGATCTGGGCATCGAGGCGCTGCTGGTCACCCGCAGCGAAGACGGCATGACCTTGTTCACCGCCGACCGCATCGTGACCCACAAGGCGCAGGTGCGGGAGGTGTTCGACGTCTCCGGTGCCGGCGACACGGTGATCGCCACCCTCGCCGTGATGCTCGCCAAGGGCCTGGACTGGGTCGAGGCCAGCCGGATCGCCAACCTTGCCGCCGGGATCGTGGTGGGCAAGCTCGGGACGGCGGTCGTCACTCAGGATGAGCTCGTGGCGGCGTTGTGATGGACGCCTTGCGCCACGGCGAAAGGGCGGACGGCGCACCGGCGTGTGATCGCTCCATCCCCCTGTGCGTCGACCTCGATGGCACGCTGCTGGATTCCGACCTGCTGGTCGAGGCCGGGCTGGCGTTTGTGCGGGCCAATCCGCTGCGGGCGCTGGCGCCGGTGGGCTGGCTGGCGTCCGGCGGCAAGGTCGGGCTGAAGGCGCGCATTGCCAGCGAGGTGGACCTTGACGTCAGCTGCCTGCCGTACAACCAGGCGGTGCTGGCGGTGATCGAGGCGGAGAAGGCCAAGGGGCGGCAGATCGTGCTGGCCACCGCCAGCCACGTGAGCTACGCCCGGCGCATCGCCGAGCATCTGCAGGTCTTCGACCGGGTGCTGGGCACCGAAGATGTGAACCTCTCGTCCCGCCGCAAGGCCGAGCGTCTGATCGCCGATTACGGCGACAAGGGCTTCGATTACATGGGCAACGCGTCCGTCGATCTACCGGTCTGGAAGCATGCCCGCCGGGCCTGGGTGGTCAATGCCTCGAAGGGCGTGGTGCGGCTGGCCGAAGGGCAGGGCAACGTCGAGCGGGTGATCGAGACCCGCGGCAACCGGCTCCTCATCTGGGCCAAGGCCCTGCGTTTTCACCAGTGGATGAAGAACCTGCTGGTGTTCGCGCCGCTGCTTGCCGCACATCAGGTCAATAATATTGACCTATTGCTCCGGGGCATCGTCACCTTCTTCGTCTTCGGTTTGTGCGCGTCCAGCGTGTATGTGCTCAACGATCTGCTCGACCTGCCCGACGACCGCCATCACCCCACCAAGCGCCACCGGCCCTTCGCCGCCGGGCGGCTGTCGGTGTTTGCCGGGCTGGCGGCGGCGCCGCTGCTGCTGATCGCCGCCTTCGGGGGGGCGGCGTGGCTGCTGCCCTGGAAGTTCACCGCCACCCTGGGCTGTTACTACCTGCTCACCGTGGCGTACTCGCTGGTGCTCAAACGGGTGATGATGGTGGATGTGATCGCCCTGGGCATGCTCTACACCATCCGCATCGTGGGCGGCGCCTTTGCCTTCGGGCTCGATCTCACCTTCTGGATTCTGGCCTTCTCGATGTTCATCTTCCTGAGCCTGGCCCTGGTCAAGCGCTACGCCGAACTCATCGACGCCCGCAGGAAGGGCAAGGACGCCAAGGCCCGCGGGCGTGGCTACTACCCGTCCGATCTGGAGATGCTGTCGTCCCTGGGCGCCGCCTCCGGCTATCTGGCGGTGATGGTGCTGGCGCTCTACATCCAGGACGGGCACACGATCGCGCTCTACCGTCACCCGGAATTCATCTGGCTGAGTTGCCCGCTGCTGCTGTTCTGGGTGTCGCGCACCTGGATGCTCACCCATCGGGGCGAGATGCACGACGACCCGGTGGTCTTCGCGATCAAGGACAAGGTGAGCCTGGTGGTCGGCGTACTGTTCGGCGTGATCTTCTGGATGGCCCGATGAGCATCGGCAAGCTGAGTTCCTGGGGCCGCTACCCGCGCTTCCCGCAAACCGGCCACGGCATCGGCTGGCGGCCCGAGCTGCCGGGCGAGCTGGCCCGCCTCGCGTTGGATCACGGCACGCTGCTGCCCTTCGGCAACGGCCGCAGCTACGGCGACAGCTGCCTTGCCGCCAGCGATCGGGTGCTACACCTGCGCCCCCTCGACCGTTTCATCCGCGTCGACTGGCAGACCGGCGTGATCCGCGCCGAAGCCGGCGTGACGCTGGACGAAGTGCTGCGGATCGCGATTCCCCACGGCTGGTTCCTGTCGGTCACGCCCGGCACCAAGTTCGCCACCCTCGGCGGCGCCGTCGCCAACGACGTGCACGGCAAGAACCACCACGTGCGCGGCAGCTTCGGCTGCCACGTGCGGCGCTTCGGGCTGGTGCGCTCGGATCGCGGCCGGCTGGAAGTCGCCCCCGGCGACGCCGACGGCCTCTTCGCCGCCACCGTCGGCGGGCTCGGGCTCACCGGCATCATCGACTGGGTCGAGCTGCAGCTCATGCCCATCGAGAGCAGCCTCGTCGATGTGGTGAACATCCGCTTCGATTCGCTGGACGAGTTCTTCGCCCTCTCGCGGGAGCTTGACGGCCAGCACGAATACGCCGTCGCCTGGATCGACTGCGCCGCCCGTGGCGCGTCGGCGGGGCGGGGCATCTACATGGTGGGCGACCACGCGCCGGAAGGCGGGCTTGCCTACGACGACAAGCCCAGATTGAGCGTGCCGCTGGTGCCCCCCATCTCGGCGATCAACCCGGTGTCGCTGCGGGTCTTCAACCACTTCTACTACAACGCCGCCAAGCCTGGCCGGCACCCGGGCCGGGTGGGCTACGAGCCCTACTTCTACCCCCTCGACCGCATCCTCCACTGGAACCGCATCTACGGCCCCAAGGGCTTCCAGCAGTACCAGTGCGCGATCCCGGAATCCGCCGGCGGGGCGGCCATCGGCGACATGCTCGACGCCATCGCCGCGGCCCACAGCGGCTCCTTCCTCGCGGTGCTCAAGCGCTTCGGCGACGTGGCCTCGCCGGGGCTGCTGTCCTTCCCCGTGGCTGGCGCCACGCTGGCCCTGGATTTCCCCGAGCAGGGCGAGACCACCGCGCGGCTCTTCGCCCGGCTCGATGCCATCGTGCGCGCCGCCGGCGGACGCATCTACCCGGCCAAGGACGCCCACATGGGCGGCGAGTTCTTCCGCGCCTGCTACCCCCAATGGACACAGCTCGAAGCCCTGCGCGATCCGGCCCTGTGCTCCCGTTTCTGGAAACGAGTCACCCAAGCATGAAAAACATCCTGATCGTCGGCGCCACGTCCGCCATTGCCGCTGCCTGCGCCCGGCGCTGGTGCGAGGGCGGGGCGCGCTTCTACCTCGTCGGCCGCAGCCCCGACAAGCTCCGCCAGGTGGCGGACGATCTCTCCGCCCGCGGCGCCGAGGTGCACACCTGCGAGCTGGATCTGAACATCCTCGAAAGCCACGCCGGCCTGGTTCGCGAAGCCTTCGCCTGGCTGGGCCGGGTCGACGCGGTGCTCATCGCCCACGGCACCCTGCCGGACCAGAAAGCCTGCGAGCAGGACGCCGAACTGGCGATCCGCGAATTCTCCAGCAACGGCCTGTCGGTCATCAGCCTGCTTACGCATCTGGCCAACCCGATGGAAGCCCAGGGCTCCGGCAGCATCGGCGTGATCTCGTCGGTGGCGGGCGACCGCGGCCGGCCGTCCAACTACCTGTACGGCTCCGCCAAGAGCGCCGTCACCGCCTTCTGCGGCGGCCTGCGGGCGCGGCTGTTCAAGGCCGGCGTCAATCTCACCACCATCAAGCCGGGCTTTGTGGATACCCCGATGACCCGTGGCCTGCCGCTCCCGGCGCCGCTGGTGGCGACGCCCGAGCAGGTGGCCGCCGACATCGCCAAGGCCATGGATGCCGGCAAGGGCGTGCTCTACACCCGCTGGTTCTGGCGCTACATCATGCTCATCATCATCCACATCCCGGATCGCATCTTCCGCAAGATGAGCCTGTGACGCGCGCCGGCCCGTCACCCCGAATTCCGAATTGCAGACATCCAAGCCGACACCATGAACAAGAACATGAAGATCGTCCTGCCCGGCGGCGCTGGCCTGGTAGGCCAGAACCTCGTCGCGCAGCTCAAGCGCCAAGGCTATACCAACCTGGTGGTGCTCGACAAGCACGTCACCAACCTGGGCATCCTGCGCAAGATGCACCCGGACATCGTGGCCGAGCTGGTCGATCTGGCCGACCGCGGCGACTGGGAGAAGCACCTCGTCGGCGCCGAGGTGGTGGTGATGCTCCAGGCCCAGATCGGCGGCACCGACTACACCGAGTTCGAGCGCAACAACATCACCTCGACCAGGAACGTCATCGAGGCCATGCGCACCCATAACGTGCCGTACTACGTGCAGATCAGCTCGTCGGTGGTCGAATCGGTGGCCGACGACTGGTACACCAACACCAAGAAGGCCCAGGAGCAGATCGCCCTCGAGAGCGGCTTCCCGCTGGTGGTGCTGCGCCCCACGCTGATGTTCGGCTGGTTCGACCGCAAGCATCTGGGCTGGCTGTCGCGCTTCATGCAGAAGGTGCCGGTGTTCCCCATCCCCGGCCACGGCCGCTACCTGCGCCAGCCGCTCTACGTGGGCGATTTCTGCCGCGTCATCATCAGCAGCATCGAGCACCGCACCCAGGGCGTGTACAACATCTCCGGGCTGGAGGAGGTGGACTACATCGACATCATCCGCGAGATCAAGAAGGCCACCCGGGCCGGCTGCTGGATCGTCAAGATCCCCTACGGCCTGTTCCACGCGCTGCTCGCCACCTGGGCGCTGTTCGACAAGAAGCCGCCCTTCACCACCCAGCAACTCGCCGCCCTGGTGGCCCGGGACGTGTTCGAAGTGATCGACTGGCCGGGCATCTTCCAGGTCAAGGCCACGCCGTTTGCCAAGGCCATCGACGAAACCTACAACGACCCCGAGTACGGCTCGGTCGTGCTGGAGTTCTGAGCCATGGCCAGACAACGCATCGCCGTGCTCGGCGCCGGCCCGATGGGGCTGGCGGTGGCCTACCAGCTGGCCCGCGACGGCCACCGGCCGATCGTCTTTGAAGCCGACGACCGGGTGGGCGGCATGACCGCCACCTTCGACTTCGGCGGCCTCGACATCGAGCGCTACTACCACTTCCACTGCATTTCCGACACCGCCTTCTTCCAGGTGCTCGACGAGCTGAAGCTCGCCGACAAGATGCGCTGGGTGTCCACCAAGATGGGCTATTACTACCAGGACAAGGTGGTGCCCTGGGGCAACCCGGTGGCGCTGCTCAAGTTCCCGGGCCTCAGCCTTGTGGCCAAGTTCCGCTACGCGCTGCACGCCTTCCTGTCGGTCAAGCGCGACGACTGGAAGCCGCTCGACAACCTGGAAGCCTCCGCGTGGATCCGCCGCTGGGTGGGCGCCGAAGCCTACGAGGTGCTGTGGCGCCGGCTGTTCGACTACAAGTTCTACGACCACGTGGGCAATCTGTCTGCCGCGTGGATCTGGAGCCGCATCCGCCGCATCGGCCGCTCCCGCTACAACCTCTTCAAGGAAAAGCTGGGCTACCTGGAGGGCGGCTCCAACACCTTCCTGTCGGCCATGAAGGCCGACATCGAGGCCCGCGGCGGCGAGTTCCGCTTCCGGCAGGCCGTCACCCGCGTGCGCATGGAAGGCGGTGCGGTGCGGGGCGTCGAGACGGCCCAGGGCTTCGAGGCCTTCGACCGGGTGGTGAGCACCATCCCGCTGCCCTACGTGCCCGCCGTGATGCCCGATCTGCCGGCCGACGTGCTCGCCAAGTTCAAGGCCCAGAAGAACATCGCCGTGGTGTGCGTGATCTGCAAGCTCAAGAAGCCGCTCACCGACAACTTCTGGCTCAACGTGAATGACCCGGCGATGGACATCCCCGGGCTGGTGGAATACACCAACCTGCGCCCGCTGGATCGGCACATCGTGTACGTGCCCTACTACGTGCCGGGCGAGCATCCCAAGTTCCAGGAGCCCGACGCGGCTTTCCTCGCCAAGGTGAAGCGCTACCTGCAGGAAATCAATCCGGCCCTGGCCGACGACGACTTCATCGACATCCGCGCCAGCCGCTACCGCTACGCCCAGCCCATCTGCCAGCCCGGTTTCCTCGACGGCCTGCCGCCGGTGGCGCTGCCGGTGAAGGGCCTGTGGGTGGCCGATACGTCCTACTACTACCCCGAAGACCGAGGCATCTCCGAGAGCATCGGCTTCGGCCGCACGCTGGCCAAGCAGGCGGCGGCGTGATCCGTCACTTCGCGTCGCGCCAGTTTCTGGTCTTCCTGCTCACCGGCGGCTTTGCCGCTGCGGTCAACTTCGGCAGCCGCATCGTCTACAACCGGTGGACGGATTTCTCCGTGGCGGTGGTGCTGGCCTACCTCACGGGCATGGTCACCGCCTTCGTGCTGGCCAAGCTCTTCGTGTTCAAGGAGAGCACCCAGTCCGTCCATCGCTCGGCCCTGTGGTTCTGCCTGGTCAATGGGGTGGCGGTGGTGCAGACCTGGCTCATCAGCATGGGCCTCGCTTACTACCTGCTGCCCTGGCTGGGGGTGACCCGCTTCGTGCCCGAGATCGCCCACGCCGCCGGGGTAATCTTTCCGGTGTTCACCAGCTACATCGGCCACAAGCGCTTCTCCTTCCGCTAGGCCCGCATGAAGATCAGGCGCGCCATCGGTGGCTGGAGCATCGTCGCCGGGCTGTATTTCGTGGCGCTGCTGTGGGCCGACTCCAAAACCGGCGTACTCCGCCGCCTGCCCGAGCTGGCGCCCATGCTGCCGGTGCTGGTGGCGGCCACGCTCACCTCCATTGCCCTGCGCTTTGCCCGCTGGCAGTGGCTGCTGCGCCGGGCCGGCCACCGCGTGCCGGTGGGGCATAGCCTGCTGGCCTACGTGGCCGGCTTCGCCTTCACCGCCACGCCCGGCAAGGTGGGCGAGCTGCTGCGGGTGCGTTACCTCGTCACCGCCGGCGTGCCGGCCTCGCGGGTGGTGAGCGCCTTCGTCTATGAGCGCCTGTTCGACCTGACCGCGGTGCTCCTGGTCGCCCTGCCGGTGGCGGCGGAGTTTCAGGTGTTCGGCGTGGCCGCCAGCTTCGTCGCCATCGTCTTCGGCCTCGTCGGCGGGCTGGCCGTGAGCCGGCGCCTGGGCCTGCGCGCGGTGGTCGCGCTGCGCCGCCTGGGCCTGATGCGCCTTGCCCGTATCGTGCGTGCGGCGATGGCCGGCCTGCACGACATCCGCCTGTGGGCCACCCTGCCGGACACGGCCCTCTCGCTGGGCGTCGGGGTCGCCGCGTGGCTCGTCACCGCCTGGTCCTTCGCCTATCTGGTGGGGGCCCTCCACATCGACACCGCGCTCTCGCCCCTTGCCCTGCTGGCCCTCTTTCCGGTGGCCATGCTCGCCGGCGCGGCGTCGATGCTGCCCGGCGGGCTCGGCTCCACCGAGGCCATCCTGATCGCGCTCCTCACCTTCAGCGGCGCCGCGCCGGCCCCCGCCAGCCTGGCCGCCGTGGGCATCCGCCTGGCCACCCTGTGGCTCGCCACGGTGATGGGCATGGCCGCCTTCGGGTGGCTGGAGTGGCGACGGGCCCGCGCCTGAGCCACGCCGCAAGGCCCTTTCCACAGCAGGCCCCGCGCGCCCACCGGCGGGCTGCTCGGGAGGTGCTTGGTGCTGCTCGGGAGGAGCGTAGCGCTGCTCGGGAGGAGCCCGGTGCTGCTCGGGAGGAGCTTGGTGCTGCTCGGGAGGAGCTTGGTGCTGCTCGGGAGGAGCCCGGTGCTGCTCGGGAGGAGCCCGGTGCTGCTCGGGAGGAGCCCGGTGCTGCTCGGGAGGAGCTTGGTGCTGCTCGGGAGGAGCTTGGCGCTGCTCGGGACGAGCTTGGCGCTGCTCGGGACGAGCGTAGCGCTGCTCGGGAGGAGCTTGGCGCTGCTCGGGACGAGCGCAGCGTTGCTCGGGAGGAGTTCAGAGCTGCTCGGGAGGAGCCCGGCACTGCTCGGGAGGCGTTCGGCGGTGTTCAGCCCGGCTGGGCGGCCATCCGGCCGGAGACGTGGCGGGCCATGCCGCGGGCCAGCTCCTGCTCGCCCACGAAGATCTCGCCCAGCTTGTCCCGCCGCAGCAGCTCGGCGGCGTCTTCGGTGTCGGCCCGCAGCACCGTCTCGATGTGCGGGTTGAGCTTGCGGGCGATATCCACCATCTGCCGGCTGGCGATGGTGTCGGGGACGGTGACCACCAGCATCGCCGCCTTGGTGATGTGGGCCTGCACCAGCACGATGGGGTCGGAGGCGTCGCCGCTCACCGCCGGCTTGCCGGCGCGGCGCACCGCCTCGACCACCTCCCGGTTGCTGTCGGCCACGATGTAGTGGATGTGGCGCTCGTCCAGCACCGACGCGATGTGCCGGCCGATGCGCCCGAAGCCCACCACCACCACCTGCCCCGACAGCAGCTTGCGGTCGGTGGTCATGGGCAGGGCGGCCAGGGGGTCGTCCCGCAGGTCGAGCCGGCGCGCCCATGCCGAATGGGCCCGGGCCCACACCTGGGCGGGTTCGATGGCGGCAAACAGCAGCGCGTTGAGGGCGATGGTGACGATCGCCCCGGCGAGGATCAGGTTCTGCCCCTCCACGCTCATCAGCCCCAGGGCCTGCCCCAGCCCGGCCAGGATGAACGAGAACTCGCCGATCTGGGCGAGGCTGGCGCCCACCGTCAGCGCGGTGTTGAGGGGGTAGCGGAAGGCCAGCACCAGCGCCACCGCCGCCAGCGTCTTGCCGACCAGGATGATCGCCACCACCACCAGCACCCGCAGCGGCGACTCCACCAGCACGGCGGGGTCGAACAGCATCCCCACCGACACGAAGAACAGCACCGAGAAGGCGTCGCGCAGCGGCAGGGAATCCTCTGCCGCCCGGTGGCTGAACTCCGACTCGCGCATCATCATCCCGGCAAAGAAGGCGCCCAGGGCGAAGGACACGTCGAAGAGCAGCGCCGACGCGTAGGCCACGCCCACCGCGGCGGCCACCACGCAGAGGGTGAACAGCTCCCGCGAGCCGGTCTTGGCCACCAGCCACAGCAGGCGCGGAAACGCCCGGCGCCCCACCACCAGCATGGTGGCGATGAAGGCGGCCACCTTGGCGAAGGTGATGCCCACCGTGAGGGCCAGGGTGGAGGCGTCGGCTGCCGGGGCGGAATCGTTGCCGCCCAGCAGCGGGGCGAGGGCCGGCAGCAGCACCAGCACCAGCACCATCGCCAGGTCTTCCACCACCAGCCAGCCCACCGCGATGCGCCCGTTGGTGGAGTCGAGGATGCCCTTCGATTCCAGCGCCCGCAGCAGCACCACCGTGCTCGCCACCGACAGGGCGAGCCCGAACACCACCGCCTCGCCCACCGGCCAGCCCCAGGCGACGGCCGCCGCGGCGCCCAGCAGGGTGGCCACGCCGATCTGCACCACCGCGCCGGGGGCGGCGATCTTGCGCACCGCCAGCAGGTCGTCCAGCGAGAAATGGAGGCCGACCCCGAACATCAGCAGCATCACCCCGATCTCGGCCAGCTGCCCGGCCAGCGCCACGTCCGCCACGAAGCCGGGGGTGCCCGGCCCGATCGTGACGCCCGCCAGCAGGTAGCCGACCAACGGCGGGATGCGCAGGCGCGAGGCGAGGAGGCCGAACAACATGGCCAGGCCAAGCCCGGCGGCGATGAGGGCGATCAGGGAGACGTTGTGGGGCATCGGCGACGGACGTAGGAGGATGTTGAAGGCAGGTTCAGGCTGTTCGACGCGAATCCCGCCGGTCGGTTCGCCGGCGTCAGGGTTTTTCGCGGCGGCCGCGGGCGGAGGAGGGGCCTAGAAGGCGCCCATTGCCAGCCCGGCGGCGAAGGCGGCGCCAAGCTCCTCGCCCCGGGTCAGGGCGTCGGCGGGCAGGGCCTTGGGGGCGAGGATGGCGTCGGGCGTCTGGGCCCGGGTGCACACCAGCAGGGGCAGGGCGATCTCCCGCAGACGCCAGCCGGTGGCGATGCGGGCAATCTGGCGCACGGCGTTGCTGCCGTCGCTGCCGGCGCACACCACGCTGGCGTAGGGGCGGCCGTTGATCCGGTCGAGGGCGCCGTAGTAGCTGCGGTCGAAGAAGTCCTTCATCAGGCCGGCGATGGCGGCCAGGTACTCGGGGCTGGCGAACACGTAGCCGTCGGCGGCGAGCAGATCGTCCGGGCCGGCGTCGCGGGCGTGGAGCAGGCGCACGGCAAGCTCCGGTTCGGTGGCGGCGCCCCGGGCGACGGCGCGGATCATCCCTTCGGTGGCGCCGGTGGTCGAGTGATACACGAGGAGCAGGGTCTTGGCGGTCATGTGCACACCCTAGCACGTCGGGCGCCACCTGCCAGATTGACTTGGGTGCCCTGTCACTCTGGCAGGCGGGCTGCCCGGTGCCGCCCCGGCCTTGCAGAAAAACCCCACCAAAACAAAGGCGTGGGCACCCCTCCGCGGCAGGCACGCAACGTGCTCAAAGTAGGGCAAGGAGGAATCACCGATGAGTCCAAGGATCAAGGCGCTGGGTCTGGCGGTGCTGCTGCAGATGCCCTTGCAGGGCCTGGCCGACGATTTTGTCTCGGGCCTGCGGCCCGACCGCCGCCCGGTTGCGGCGCCGAAGCTCGACGCGAGCCCGGTGGACGAGGCGCTCAAGCAGCAGCGGCTGAAGGGGGTCGAGACGCCCTGGCCGGGCAATCTCGAGACCATCGCGGCTCAGGGCAACTGGTATTCCCCCCTGTTCTGGCCCGGCATGCCGGGGCGCTACGACCTGAGGGGTCTGCACGCCCGCTGACCGGTTTCCATCCTCGTGGCGGTCGATGCCTCTGTGCCGGCTGCGACGAAATCTCCGGGTGGCCCTCCCATGGGGCGGGGCGTCCGGTTTCAACCAGCAAGTCTGTCAATCAAGGAGAAACTCTATGAAGTCTTTCGGCAAGCTCGTCAGCTGTTCCGCCATCGCTCTGGCTCTCTGTGCGGCGCTGCCCGCAGCCGCCAAGGACGACCAGAAGGGTATGTCCGGCATGTCCGGCATGAGCGGCATGCAGGGTCAGAAGGGCATGAGCGGCATGTCCGGCATGGAAGGCCAGAAGGGCATGAGCGGTATGTCCGGCATGGAAGGCCAGAAGGGCATGAGCGGTATGTCCGGCATGGAAGGTCAGAAGGGCATGAGCGGCATGTCCGGCATGGAAGGTCAGAAGGGCATGGCCGGCATGTCCGGCATGGAAGGCCAGAAGGGCATGGCCGGCATGTCCGGGATGCAGGGTCAGAAGGGCATGGCCGGTATGTCGGGCATGCAGGGCCAGAAAGGGATGGCCGGCATGAGCGGCATGCAGGGTCAGAAGGGCATGAGCGGCATGTCGGGGATGTCCGGCATGTCCGGCAACAAGGCCAAGAAAGCCCACAAGGCCAAGCAGCAAGGCATGAGCGGCATGTCCGGGATGTCCGGCATGTCCGGGATGTCGGGTATGGAAGGCAAGTAAGGCTTTCCTTGCGGCCCCGCAAGGGGCCGCTTTTTTACCGGCCTGTCCGGCCGGTCTGGCATGAGCCGAGAGGTTGTCATGGTGGTCATTCCAAGAAAGATACGCGCCCACGCAGCACTCCTGTTGTCCCTCGTCCTCGGTACGGCGTTGTCCGATGTCCTCGCCGCCGACGCCAAATCCCAACCCGCCCCCGATTACCAGCGCGCCCGCTACAGCGCCCTGCACTTCAAGCCCGCGATCGACAAGGCGACCGACGCCGACTGCCTCGCCTGTCACGCCGAGGTGCTCAAGCCCTCCGTGCGCGAGACCTCGCCTGCCGGCGTCCGGGCGGCCGACGTGAAAGCCTGGTATCAGCGCACCAACACCTACGGCGGCGCCCAGGACACCTTCCACCGGCGCCACCTGAGCAGCGATTTCGCCAAGTCGGTGATGGCGCTCCAGTGCACCACCTGCCACCAGGGCCACGACGTCCGCGAGGAGCACCCGCAGAGTTCGGTCACGTCCCAGCGCGACGGCGGCTTCCGCCTGCGCAAGAGCGTGGTGCCCGAGACCACCTGCCTCAAGTGCCACGGCCAGATGAACACCGCCGCGATGGGCCTGCCCGGCCCCTGGCGTGAAACCCGCGAGATGTTCCAGAACGACTGCCTCACCTGCCACGCGGCGATCCGCACCACCCGCCATCGGGTGAACTACCTCAAGCCGGAGGCCATCGAGGCTGCCGGCAAGGGCAACGGCGAGGTGTGCTACGGCTGCCACGGCGGCCGGGCCTGGTATCGCATCACCTACCCCTACCCCCGCCACGCCTGGCCGGGGATGGCGGAGGAGACGCCCGACTGGGCCAAGGGGCGCCCGACCCAATCCGAAGCCCGCTTCCAGATCGGTACGACGGTGAAAGGACAAGAAAAATGAAAGTCGAACTCGACGGCCCGCTTCCCGAGTCGCCGTCCCGGCCCGCCCGGCGGGATTTCCTGAAGGTGATGGGCGTGGGCGCCGGCCTCGCCGGTCTGGGGGGGCTTACCGTGGCCCCGAAGGAGGCCTCGGCCTTCGCCTACGAGCCGTATTACACCGACGACCAGCTCACCACCGTCGTCACCTCCTGCGCTCACAACTGCGGCTCGCGCCACATGCTGGTGGCCCACAAGAAGGGCGACGTGATCGTGCGCCTGTCGTCCGACGATGGCCGCTATCAGAAGGGCGGCTTCTTCGGCAAGGACACCGTGGATGAGCCCCAGCTGCGCGCCTGCCTGCGCGGCCGCTCCTACCGCTCGCGGCTTTACTCGCCGGAGCGCCTGCTCTACCCGATGATGCGGGTGGGCAAGCGGGGCGAGGGCAAGTTCAAGCGCGTGTCGTGGGACGAGGCGCTGGATTTCGTCGCCAAGAAGATGGTGGAGCTGAAGAAGACCTACGGCCCCACCGCGCTCCTCGACCAGAGCTACGCCGGGGCATCCTACGGCGTGCTCCACAAGTCGGATCAGATCGAAGGGCTGCTCGGTCGCTTCCTGGGGATGTTCGGTTGCCGCACCAACAGCTGGAGCGTGCCCAGCTACCAGGGCACCACCTTCTCCAGCCGCATCACCTTCGGCACCATCGAGGACGGCAACGAGGACGACGCCTACGCCCACAGCAAGCTCATCATCATGTGGGGCTGGAACCCGGCCTACACCTTCCACGGCGGCAACACCTTCTACTACATGCGGATGGCCAAGCAGCGCGGCTGCAAGTTCGTGCTGGTGGACCCGCAATACACCGATTCGGCCGCCGCCTACGACGCCTGGTGGATTCCCATCCGCCCCAACACCGACGCGGCGATGCTGGCCGGCATGGCCCACGTGATCTTCAGCGAGAACCTGCACGACCAGAAGTTCATCGACCGCTTCGTGCTGGGCATGGACGCCGGCACCATGCCTGCCGACTACCAGGACGCCGAGAGCTTCAAGGATTACATCATGGGCACCCGCGACGGCACGCCCAAGACGGCCGAGTGGGCCGAGGCGATCTGCGGCGTGTCGGCGGACGACATCCGCAAGCTCGCGCGCCTCTACGCCACCACCAAGCCGGCGGCGCTCAAGGCATCCTGGGCGCCGGGCCGCGCCGCCTATGGCGAGCAGTACAACCGGATGGCCGCTGCCGTGCAGGCCATGACCGGCAACATCGGCAAGCTTGGCGGCTGTGCCGAAGGCGTGGGCAAGGCCTGGCATTCCGAATCGGTGGCCTACCCCTACGACGAGTTCGCCAACGTGTGGTTCGCGTCCATCAAGTCGGATCGCTGGGCCCACTGCGTGCTCAACTACCCCAACCTGCGACGCGAGGAAGTGGGCCTGTGGCCGCGGGAAGACGAGACCGACGGGCTCATCCCCAACATCCGCGGCATCTTCTGGCAGGGCTCCGACTGGTTCAACCAGCTCACCAACATCAACAAGGAGATCCAGGCCATCGAGAAGCTGGATCTGGTGGTGTGCCTGGATTCGACCATCACCCCGTCGGGCATCTGGGCCGACGTGCTGCTGCCGGTGGCCACCCATTTCGAGCGGCACGACGTGGCGCTGCCCTGGTACAAGGGCCACTACTACATCCACCGCCCGAAGGTGATCCAGCCCCTGGGCGAATCCCGCTCCGACTTCCAGATCTTCACCGAGCTGGCCTACCGCATCGAGGCCCTCGACCCGACGGTGAAGGACTTCGGCAAGCGCTACAACCCCCGCGCCACCCGCGACTACTTCCACAACCCCGACCCGGTGGACGAGGCCTACCTGGCCGCCTGGTGGAACGGCAAGGTGCGCCCCCACCAGGGCGTGACGATGAGCTGGGAGGAGTTCAAGCAGCGCGGGGTGTACAAGTTCACCTTCAAGCGCCCGCTGGTGGCCTTCCGCGAGCAGATCGTCAAGGGCGTGCCCTTCGAGACCGGCTCCGGCAAGATCGAGATCTTCTCGCCGTATCTGGCCGGTATCGACGACTGGACCAAGACCCAGTACGGCTACCCGATCCCCGCCATCCCCAAGTGGATCGAGCCCTTCGAATCCCTCAACAGCCCGAAGACCAAGGACTACCCCTTCCACCTCATCAGCCCCCACCCGCGCTGGCGGACCCACTCGATCTTCCACAACATCCCGTGGCTGCGCGAGACCTACGACCAGGAGCTGACCATCAACGCCGCCGACGCCCGCCGCCTCGGCATCCAGACCGGCGACACCGTCGAGGTGTGGAACGGCCGCGGCAAGTGCGTGGTGCCGGCCTACGTCACCGAGCGCTGCCTGCCCGGCGTGGTGGTGTTGTTCGAAGGCGCGTGGATGGATCTGGACGAGCAGGGCGTGGACCGGGCCGGCAACCCCGATTTCCTGACCCTCGACGAGCCCAGCCCGGCCGGTGCCTTCGCCTACAACACCGCCCTCGTCAACGTGCAGAAGACCGACCTCGCCCACCGCCCAGGCTGGGACCAGCTCGCCACCGCACGCTCCAGCGTGTTCCGGCGCGACTACTGACGCCCGGCCCAGGAGAGAACCACCATGGCTGACAAGAAGACCATCCGC
Organism: Zoogloea sp.; assembly: GCF_041904905.1. Taxonomy (GTDB): domain Bacteria; phylum Pseudomonadota; class Gammaproteobacteria; order Burkholderiales; family Rhodocyclaceae; genus Zoogloea. Next base: position 14,956 of record NZ_JAYRMI010000004.1, read on the forward strand.
AAGCTGGGCGCCGAGGCCCGCGCCGAAGTGCCCGCCGCCCAGGCCCGCCGCGACGCCGCCACCTACGAGCCGGTCAAGCCGGCGAAGCAGCTCGGCTTCATCCACAACAACATGGACTGCATCGGCTGCCGCGCCTGCGAGATCGCCTGCAAGGACAAGAACGGCCTCGCCCCCGGGCCGCGCTTCCGCCGCGTGATGTACGTGGAGGGCGGGCAGTTCCCCGAGGTGTTCGCCTACAAGGTGAACATGTCGTGCAACCACTGCGCCGAACCCGCCTGCCTGCCCACCTGCCCCACGGGCGCCATCTGGAAGCGCGCCGACAACGGCATCGTCGACATCGACTCCACCCTGTGCATCGGCTGCCGCCGCTGCGAGGCCGCCTGCCCCTACGGCGCCCCCCAGTTCGACCCGGTGGACAACCTCGTCAAGAAGTGCAACCTGTGCGTGGACGAGATCGATGCCGGTCGCAAACCCTACTGCGTGATGGCCTGCATGATGCGCGTGCTCGACGTGGGCCCCATCGACCAGCTGCGCGCCGGCACCTACGCCACCAAGGCGATGGCCAAGGGCGAGCAGCCGGTGCGGCAGGTCCAGCATATGGCCAGCCCCGAGCTGACCAACCCCTCCATCGTCTTCATCGCCCACCCCAAGGGGAGGGTCGAATGATGGATGCGACCCCCAGCCTCAACGCGGCGGCCGAGGATCTGGCCGCGCTGGCCTGGCTCCACGAAGCCGAGCGCGACGTGGAGACCCTGAACCGGCTCCACGCCGCCGGCTTTCCCGAAGGCCTCAGCCTCGCCGACCCGGCCGCCCCGCCCCGGGTGGCGATGGGCGAAGCCCTGCAGGTGATCGGCCGGGTGCCCGGGCACGACCGCCCGTCGCTGGAGGACGACCTCGCCGCCGACTACGCCGGGATCTACCTCACCCACGCCCTGCGCGCCTCGCCCTGCGAATCCGTGTGGCTGGACGACGAGAAGCTGATGATGCAGGGCCCCAGCTTCGCCGTGCGCGACCGCTACCGGGCCCACGGCCTGATGGCGGCCAACTGGCGGCGCATGGCCGACGACCACGTCAGCAACGAGCTGGCCTTCCTGGCCTACCTGCTGTCCCGCGGAGAAGAGCAGGAAGCCTGCCGCTTCATCGAGGAGCACCTGCTGCTGTGGCTGCCCGCCTTTGCCGAGCGGGTCACCGCTCGCGCCTCCACCCGCTTCTACGCCGCCCTCGCCGCGCTCACCCTGCATGTCATCGAGAACCTGCACCTGCAGCTCAAGACCACCCACTGACCCGCAGGCGCGGCGGCCCGCCTTGCCGGCGTCGCCGTCCGCGCGATGCTGAAGATCGACGACGCCCGCTGCGTGCACGCCCTGGCCGCGGTGGCGGGCTGCCGCGCCTGCGTGGACGCCTGCCCGCCCGCCGCCTGGGCGATCCAGCGGGACGGGCTCGACTTCGACCCCGAGCGCTGCGACGGCTGCGGGCTGTGCGTGCCGGCCTGCCCCAGCGGCGCGCTGGCCCTGGACGACCCACCCGCGCTGCCGCTCGCCGGCGACAGCCTGCGCCTCACCTGCGCCCACGCCCCGGCGGGGGATGAGGGGCTCATCCGCCTGGCGTGCCTGCACGCCCTCTCCGAAGCCCGCCTGCTCGCGCTGCACCGGGCCGGGCTGCGCCGCCTGTTCGTCGTCAGCGGCCACTGCGCCGGCTGCCCCCGCGGGCAGGCGCAGCCGCTGGCGGCGCGCGTCGACGCCGTCAACCGGGCCCTCGCCGGCGCCGGCGCCCCGACCATCGCGCTGCTCCCCGCGATGACGCCCGGCGACGTGCCCCCGCCCCGGCGTCGCGGGCTCCTGGGCCTGCTCCGCCCGGTCGGCCCGCGCGAAGGCCCCGACACCCGCCGCACCGCGCTGCAGCACCTCGCCCACATCGGCAGCGGCGGCGGGCTGTGGGCGGTCAGCCTCGACCCCGCCCGGTGCACCGGCTGCGCCGTCTGCGCCCGGCTGTGCCCCGAGGGCGCCATCGACTGGCTGGAGGCGGGCGAGGAGGCCGGCCTGCGCCTGCGCATGACGCGCTGCACCGGCTGCAACCTGTGCGTCGATGCCTGCGACCAGGGCGCGCTGCTGCCCGGGCGCAGCGCCGGCGGCGCGGTGGCCGCCTTCTTCCGCGAGGTGGGCTGCACCGCCTGCGGAGCGCGCTTCCGCCATCCGGCCGGCAGCCTGTCGCCGCGCCTGTGCCCGGCCTGTCGGGCCGGCGCCCGGCGGCCCGACAGGCTGGTGGTAGACTGAAACCCATCTCCGCTCCCGACCATCGCATGTCCCTGCTCTCCCGCCTGTGGTTCGCCACCCCCCTTGCGCGACGCCTGATGCTGGTGCTGATCCTGGCCCTCCTGGGCGCTTCGGGGATGCTGGTGGGCGGCGCCCTGTGGATCACCGGCAGCGCCCTGCAGATCGAGCACGAAAGCTCCGCCCGCCGTCTGGCCGGGCTGTTCGAGGCCAGCCTCCACTCAGCCATGCTGCGCCGCGACCTGCCCGGGCTGGCCGAAATCCTCGTCCAGCTGGGTGGGCTGCCCGGCGTGCAGTTCGCAGCCCTACTCAACCCCGCCGGAGAGGTGCGCTTCGCGTCCCGCCCGTCCGATCAGGGGCGCCAGCACCCGGAATGGGTGCGCGAGCTGTGCCTCAGCCCCGGCTGCAAGGATTCGCCGGCCCGCCTCGACACCCTCGACGGGCACAAGGCCGGCCTGCTGCGCATCGCCTACCCCATCCGCAATCAGGCGCGCTGCAGCGGCTGCCACGGCGCCGCCGACGCCCACCCGGTCAATGGGGTGCTGGTCGTCGAGTTCGTGCCGCCCTCCGAAGGCAGCGGCGCGCTCCAGCTGCGGCGGCTGCTGCCCCTGGGGCTGGCAGCCCTGGGGCTGCTGGTGCTGGCCATCTGGTGGGTGGTGCGGCGGGAGGTGCTGGCGCCGGTGGGCCGGCTCGCCGCGGTTGCCGGCCGGGTGGCCGACGGCGACCTGACGGCGCGGGTGGGCTGCCTGGGCGGCGGCGAACTGGGCCGCCTGGGCGGCGAGGTGGACACCATGACCGAGCGCCTGGGCCAGATGCTCCACCAGGCCAGCCAGCAGGGGGCTTTCCTGCAAGGGCTGGTGGATGCCGCCCCCGACCCGATGGTGGTGATCGACGACGACTACCGCATCGTGCTCGCCAACCGGGCTTATTCCGAGCTTGTCCGCCAGCCGCTCGAGACGATCCGCGGCCAGTCCTGCCACCGCATCGGCCGTCAGCTGGACGAACCCTGTCCGGTCACCCTGGTCACCTGCCCGCTGGCCGAGCTGCGCGCCCGCCCCGAGGCCCTGCGCACCCTGATGAACTTCAAACGCCCCGACGGCAGCCCGGTGAGCGTCGAGATCCACGCCGCGCCGCTGGTGGGGCCGGACGGTCGCCGGCTGGTGGTCGAGGCGATCCGCTCCCTCGACGACCAGGTGCGCTTCTCCCAGGAGCAGCGGCTGTCGGCGGTGGGCCTGCTGGCCAACGGCGTGGCCCACGAGATCCACAACCCCCTGGCGTCGATCCGCCTGGCGCTCCAGTCCAGCCTGCGCGGGCTGCGCAACGGCTCGATGGACGCCGCCGAGGTCACCGAATACCTCGAACTGGTGGATGCCGAGATCGACCGCTGCGTGCTCACCACCCAGCGCCTGATGAGCCTCAGCCACCCCCCCGGGCCCACCCGGCCGGTGCTGCTGGGGGCGGCCATCGGCGACATGGTGGCGCTGCTCGCCGAGGAAGCCCGCAACGCCCGGGTCACCGTGAACATCGACCTCCAGCCCGCCGACGCCCGGGTGCTGGGCGACGAGGCCGAGATGCGCCAGGTGTCGCTCAACCTGCTCCAGAACGCCTTCCACGCCATGCCCGACGGGGGGCGTCTCGACGTCTGCCTGCGCCGCGAAGGCGGCCATTACCATCTGACCATGCGCGACACCGGTGTCGGCATTCCGGTCGAGGACCAACCCCTGATCTTCATGCCCTTCTTCAGCCGCCGGGCCGACGGACGTCGCGGCTCCGGCCTCGGTCTGGCCATCTGCAAGGCCATCGTCGAACGCCACGGCGGGCGGATCCGCGTCGAGAGCCAGCCCGGCCAGGGCAGCACCTTCCACGTCTTCCTGGCCTGCGCCGACGGAGAGAACCCGTGAGCGCCCCCGCCGGCAACTCCATCCTGGTGATCGAGGACGACGCGGTCCTCAACCGCCTGCTCATCAAGACCCTCGCCCGCGGCGGGTTCGACATGCACAGCGCCCAGACCTGGGCCGAAGCCCGGGCGCGCATCGACGAAGTGGCGCCCGATCTGGTGCTGCTCGACATGAACCTGCCCGACGCGCGGGATTTCGGCCCCCTCACCGACATCGCCCAGACCCGCCCGGTCATCATGCTCACCGCCTACGGCTCGATCAATCAGGCGGTCGAGGCGATGCGCCTGGGCGCGGTGGATTACCTCGTCAAGCCGGTCAACCTCGAAGAGCTGGAGCTGGTCATCCAGCGGGCGCTGGAAGGTTCCCGGCTGCGTGCCGGCGACGCCCTCAAGGCCGCCATGCGGGGGCTGGTGGAAGACCCGATGGTCGGCGCCAGCGAGCCCATGCGCCAGGTGCGCAGCCTGATCGAGGCGGTGGCCGACGACGACGTGACCGTGCTGGTGCGCGGCGAGAGCGGCGCCGGCAAAGAGCTGGTGGCCCGCGCCGTGCACGACGCCGGGCACCGCCGGGACGGGCACTTCGTGGCGGTGGACTGCTGCACCTTGCAGGAAACCCTCTTCGAGACCGAACTCTTCGGCCACGAGCGGGGCGCCTTCACCGGGGCCGACCGGCGCAAGCCCGGCCTCATCGAAGCCGCCACCGGCGGCACCCTGTTCCTCGACGAGATCGGCGAGATCGGCCCGTCGATCCAGGCCAAGCTGCTGCGGGTGCTCGAGACCGGGCGCTTCCGGCGGGTGGGCGCCACCACCGACCTGCGGGCCAACGCCCGGGTGGTCGTCGCCACCAACCGGGACCTCGCCCAGATGGTGCGGGAAGGCCGCTTCCGGGCCGATCTGTACTACCGCCTGTCGGCCTTCGAGATCACCGTGCCGCCCCTGCGCCAGCGCCGCGACGACATCCCCCGGCTGGTGGCCCACTTCGCCCGTGCCCGGGCCCGCAACGGGCGTCAGGTGGAGTTCTCCGACGAGGCGCTGGCGCGGCTGGTCAGCTACGACTGGCCGGGCAACGTGCGCGAGCTGCGCAACGTCGTCGAGCGGGCGCTGATCCTCGCCAGCCGCACCGGGCTGGTCTGCCCCGAGCACCTGCCGCCCCTGCGCGACCCCGGCTTCGAGGCCGGCCCGGCGGGCGCGGCCGGGCCGGTGACGATCCACGGCGAGCCCACCCTCGACGAGATCGAACGCCACTACCTGGCCGAGCTGCTGGAGCGTCACCAGGGTAACCGGCGCCGGGTGGCGGAGGCCCTGGGCGTCTCCGAGCGCACCGCCTACCGGATGCTCGAGCGCCACGGCTTCAAGGGCCGCGGCGAGGGCGGCGAGGGCTGACCTGCCCACCCGGCGCACCCCTGCGCCCGGCGTGAATTGGTTTGTGCGCCGCGGCAGATCCCCGCCGGAACGGCGCCAAAGCTTGCGCCATATCAAAATCCGGCCGCGCGCCGGGGCCGTATGATGGACCCCATTGTTGCGCCGCACACGCCCGAACCCAGGTCGGGCTGCCATGAAAGCCGAATGCCGTCCCCCCCGCCCGCCCAGCCGCGGCCGGGAAAGCCGAAGTAAAACCCACCCGCAAGGGGTGTGGTTGCGGCTGCCGGACGTCGCCCCGATGCTGCGCTGCGGGCGTCGGCCTCCTCGTCCCGGGGCTGCCCCGGGATGCGCGCTCAACGCTCTTCCCATTTCAATGGACGCGGCGCCCCCTCCGTGGGGGCGGCCCGCGTCTGCCGGTCGTACCAACAGGGGGTCGCAATGACGACGTATCTCAATCTCGACGGCAACGAAGCCGCCGCACGGATGGCCTACCTCGGCAGCGAGGTGATTGCCATCTACCCGATCACCCCATCCTCGAACATGGGCGAGTGGGCCGACGAATGGGCCGCCCAGGGCAAGCCCAACCTGTGGGGCGTCGTCCCCAAGATCATCGAGATGCAGTCCGAAGGCGGCGCCGCCGGCGCGCTGCACGGGGCGCTCACCTCGGGCGCGCTGGGCACCAGCTTCACCGCCAGCCAGGGCCTGCTGCTGTTCATCCCCAACCTTTACAAGATGGCCGGCGAGCTGACGCCCTTCGTGCTCCACGTGGCGGCGCGGGCGCTGGCCACCCACGCCCTGTCGATCTTCGGCGATCACTCCGACGTGATGGCCTGCCGGGCCACCGGCTGTGCGCTGCTCGCCAGCAACTCGGTGCAGGAAGCCCAGGACATGGCGCTGATCGCCCAGGCCGCCACCCTGGCCGGGCGGATTCCGGTGATCCACTTCTTCGACGGCTTCCGTACCTCCCATGAAGTCGCCAAGATCGTCGCCGTCGAGCCCGACACCGTGCGCGCGATGATCGACGACACGCTGGTGGCCGCCCACCGGGCCCGCGCCCTGTCGCCCGAGCACCCGGTGCTGCGCGGCACCGCCCAGAACCCCGACGTGTTCTTCCAGTCCCGCGAGCGCGCCAACCCCTTCTACGACGCCTTCCCGGCGCTGGTGCAGGCGGCCATGGACCGCTTCGGCCAGCTCACCGGCCGGCACTACAAGTTGTTCGACTACGTGGGCGCGCCGGACGCCGAGCGGGTCATCGTGGTGATGGGCTCCGCCGCCGAGACCGTTGAGGAGACCGTCGAGCACCTGCTGGCCCGGGGCGAGAAGGTGGGCCTCGTCAAGCTGCGCCTGTTCCGCCCGCTGGACACCCGCGCGCTGCTGGCGGCGATCCCGCCGAGCGCCCGTGCCATCGCCGTGCTCGACCGCTGCAAGGAGCCCGGCGCCGACGGCGAGCCGCTCTACAAGGACGTCCTCACCGCCCTGGCCGAAGCCGCCGCCGACGGCCTGCGCAGCATGCCGCGGGTGATCGGCGGCCGCTACGGGCTGGCGAGCAAGGAGTTCACCCCCGGCATGGTGGCCGCGGTGTTCGCCGAACTGGCCGCCGACAGACCGAAGCGCCAGTTCACCGTGGGCATCGTGGATGACGTGACCCACCTGTCGCTGGCCTGGGATGCCGCCTTCCGCTCCGACGCCTCGCGCCGCCTGCAGCACGCGGTGTTCTGGGGCCTGGGCGCCGACGGCACGGTGTCGGCCAACAAGAACTCCATCAAGATCGTCGGCGAATCCACCGCACTCCAGGCCCAGGGCTACTTCGTGTACGACTCGAAGAAATCCGGCGCCGTCACCGTGTCCCACCTGCGCTTCGGCGACGCGCCGATCCGCTCCAGCTATCTGGTGGAGGAGGGCATGGCCGGCTTCGTGGCCTGTCACCAGACGGTGTTCGTCGAGCGCTACGATCTGCTCGCCCACGCGGCACCGGGCGGGGTCTTCCTGCTCAACACGCCCGATTCCCCCGACGCGGTGTGGGCCGGCCTGCCCGCCGCCATGCGCGCCGGCATCGCCGCCAAGGGGCTGAAGCTGTGGGTGATCGACGCCTACAAGGTGGCCCAGGAGGCCGGCATGGGGCGGCGCATCAACACCATCATGCAGACCTGCTTCTTCGCCATCTCGGGCATCCTGCCCCGGGATGAGGCCATCGCCGCCATCAAGAAGGCAGTGGACAAGACCTACGGCAGGAAGAGCAAGCGCCTGGCCGATCTGAACCACCGCGCCATCGACGTGACCCTCGCCAACCTCCACGCGGTGCCCATCGGCGCGGCCGGGGAGGCGGACGAGGGCGCCGCCCCCATCGTGCTGCCGCCGGATGCCGCCCAGCTGGCCTTCGTGCGGGATTTCACCCTGCCCATCTACCGGGGCGAGGGCAACCGCCTGCCGGTGTCGGCGATGCCCATCGACGGCACCTTCCCCACTGGCACCGCCAAGTTCGAGAAGCGCAACATCGGGCTGGAGATCCCGGTGTGGGAGGCCGACCTGTGCACCCAGTGCGGCAAGTGCGTGTTCGTCTGCCCCCACTCGGCGATCCGCGCCCGGGCCTTCCCGGTCGAAGCGGCGGAGGGGGCGCCGCCCACCTTCAAGCACGTGCCCGCCAAGAGCAAGGATTTCCCGGCCGGCACCCACATCAGCTACCAGGTGGCGCCGGAGGATTGCACCGGCTGCGGCGACTGTGTGGAAGCCTGCCCCATCCACGACAAGTCCAACATCAGCCGGCTGGCGGTGAACATGGCGCCCATCGGCCCCCTGCGCGAGCCGGAGCGCGAGAACTTCGATTTCTTCCTCAAGCTCCCCGAGTTCGACCGCAGCCTGCTCAAGCACGGCACCATCCCCGGGTCGATGCTGCTTGACCCGCTCTTCGAGTTCTCCGGCGCCTGCGCCGGCTGCGGCGAGACGCCCTACATCCGCCTCGCCACCCAGCTCTTCGGCGACCGCATGCTGGTGGCCAACGCCACCGGCTGCTCGTCGATCTACGGCGCCAACCTGCCCAGCACGCCCTGGACGGTGAATGGCGCCGGCCGCGGCCCGGCCTGGTCCAACTCGCTGTTCGAGGACAACGCCGAGTTCGGCCTGGGCATGCGCCTCGCCGCCGACCAGCTGATGGCCTACGGGATGCAGCTCGTCAAGGCGATGGAGCCCGAGCTGGGCGATCTGGCCGGCGCCATCGTCAACGCCGACCAGCGCACCGAGCCGGGCATCCGCGCCCAGCGCGAGCGGGTCGCCGCGCTGCTGCAGCGGCTCGCCGCCAGCCGCCACCCGCGGGCGGCGGAGCTGGCGTCCCTCGCCGAATGGCTGATCCGTCGCTCGGTGTGGATCATCGGTGGCGACGGCTGGGCCTACGACATCGGCTACGGCGGGCTCGACCACGTGCTGGCGCTGTCCTACGACGTGAACATCCTGGTGCTCGACACCGAGGTGTATTCCAACACCGGCGGGCAAACCTCCAAGGCCACGCCGGTGGGCGCGGTGGCCAAGTTCTCGGCGGGCGGCAAGGCCACCGCCAAGAAGGATCTGGCCCGCATCGCCTCGGACTACGGCCACGTGTATGTGGCGACGGTGGCCTACGGCGCCAAGGACGTGCACACCCTCAAGGTCTTCCACGAGGCCGAGAGCCACGACGGCCCCTCGCTGATCGTCGCCTACAGCCCGTGCATCGCCCACGGCGTGGACATGCTCTACAACCAGCGCCAGCAGGAGATGGCGGTCAAGTCCGGCCACTGGCCGCTGTTCCGCTACGACCCGCGCCAGGAGGCCGCCGGGGCCAACCCCTTCCGGCTCGATTCGGCCCCGCCCAGCCAGCCCATCAAGACCTTCATGGACAGCGAGACCCGCTTCGCGATGCTCGCCCGCAGCCACCCGGAGGCCGCCGAACGCCTGCTCGCCGAAGCCCAGAAGGAAGCCGACCGCCGCTTCAAGACCTACCAGGATCTCGCCGCCGGCCACGCGCCCGCCGCGCCCAAGGAGAGCTGAAATGATCGACCTGTCCACCACCTACCTGGGCCTGCCGCTCAAGAACCCGCTGGTGCCGTCCTCCTCGCCCCTGTGCAAGCAGCTCGACACCGTGCTGCAACTGGAGGACGCCGGCGCCGCGGCCATCGTGCTGCACTCCTTCTACGAGGAAGAGCTGATCGCCGAAGACGCGATGGCCGACCGCTTCCTGCTCCACGCCGACCTCCACGACGGCGAGTCGGCCGGCTTTCTGCCCGACCACGGCAGCTACGAGAGCGCCATCGACCGCTATCTCGAGCACCTGCGCCGGGTGAAGGCGCGGGTGGGCATTCCGGTGATCGCCAGCCTCAACGGCGTCACCCCGTCGGGCTGGGTGGATCTGGGCCGCGAGATGGAGGCCGCCGGCGCCGACGCGCTGGAGCTTAACGTCTACCACATCGCCGCCGACCCCAACGAAACCGGCGACGAGGTCGAAGCCCGTTACCTCGCCCTGCTCACCGAACTCAAGCGCGCCGTGGCGGTGCCGGTGGCGATGAAGCTGCCGCCTTTCTTCGCCTCGCTGCCCAACTTCGTGCGCCGGCTGGAGGCCGGGGGCGCGGCCGGCGTGTCGCTGTTCAACCGCTTCTTCCAGCCCGACATCGACCTGGACACGCTGGAGATGGTGGACCGGCTCGAACTCTCCAGCCCCGACGAGGCCCTGCTGCGCATCCGCTGGATCGCCATCCTGCGCGCCCAGACCCGCATCACGCTCGCCGCCACCGGCGGCGTGTATGGCCACCGGGAGGCCCTCAAGCTGCTGCTCGCCGGGGCCGACGTCGTGCATCTGGCCTCCTGCCTGCTGGAGCACGGCCCCGGTCGGCTCACCGAGATCCTCCACGACCTGCGCACCTGGATGGCCGACCGGGAGTACGAATCGGTGGCCCAGCTCAAGGGCAGCATGTGTCAGGCCAACCTGCGCGACGCGAGCGCCCTGGCCCGCCAGAGCTACATCCGGGTGCTCGACAGCTTCACCCCGCGGCCGGGGGTGTGGCGCTGAGGCCCACGCGGGCGCATTGACATTTCGGGCGGCCGCCGCAAGCATGGGCGGCCGTCGAAACGTCCAGTCCACCGATGCCGATCTTCCCCGGCGCCCGCGCCGCCTTCCGCCTGCGTCTGGCCGCCGTGCCGGTGGCGCTCCTCCTTGCCGGCTGCGGCGGCGAATCTTCCGCGCCCACCGACTGGCCACCCCTCGACATCCCCAAGGGCAAAGGCTGCCCCGATCTCACCGGCCACTACCGCAACGACGACCCGCTGGTCTTCCTGGCGCTGGTTGCCCAGCACCTGCCCAGCGAGGTGCGCGGGCAGTTCTGGACCGAGGTCGCCGTCGGCGGCTCGGTGGCGGGCGGGCTGCTGCTCCAGCTGGGCACGCCGGGCAGCGACGGCGCCCAGACCATCCGCCTGCAGCCCGCCGCCGAGGCCTGCCACGATGGCTGGCTGCAACTGAGCTGGCCCTACCTGCTCATCGAGCGGAACGACCCCCGCTTCCGCGATCTGCCGGGCGAGGGCGACAAGGAACTCCACGTGGCCCGCGATTCGGCCGGCAATCTGGTGGCCCGGCAGGTCACCGCCACCTACCTGGAGTTTCCGGTGTGGTGCGGCGATGGCTGCAAGTACCTCCGGTTCCCCTTCACCCGCAGCGAGGCGGTGCGCTGGCGCCGGCTGTCGGCGATGGGCGCGCTGCCGTCGGATCGTCCCGGCCCGGAGATCGGTACGTCGGCGCTCCGTCGGCGCGTGTCGTCGGCGCTGCCGCCCGGCACCCTGCTCGACGGCATCGACGCCCAGGGCGGCGGCTTTGTGGCCCGCATCCGCTCCCGCGAGGAGGCCGGCGTCGATGCCTTCATGGACGAACTCTCCGCCGCCCAGTGGGTGCATTCGGTACGCCGCGAGCCCGGCCCCGGCACCCGTGGCAAGGACGGGCGCTACGCCGAGCGGGTGTGGTTCAGCCTGCGCTGACAGGCCAGCCGGCGCGCCGGCCCGGCTAGAATGGCGGCCCGATTTCCTCCGCCCGCCGCCATGCAAGCCTCCACCCGCATCGTCCTCGTCACCGGCGCCGCCATGGCCAAGCCCGACCCGGAAACCCACCTGCTGGTCGCCGCCCTGGCCCGGATCGGCGTCGACGCCCTCGTCGCCCCGTGGGACAGCGCCCTCGACTGGGCCGCCTATCCGCTGGTGGTAGTGCGCACCCCGTGGGATTACTTCCGCCGTCTGCCCGAGTTCCTCGCCTGGGCCGGGCGCACCAGCCAGCTCACCGCCTTCGTCAATCCCGTGTCGGTCATCGAATGGAACAGCCACAAGGCCTACCTGCGGGAACTGGCGGCCAAGGGCATCCCCACCGTGCCCACCCTGTGGCTCGACCGTGGCGCGGCGGACGGCGCCGCCCGGCTCGCCGCCACCGGCTGGGGCGAGGTGGTGGTGAAGCCGGCCGTCTCCATCGGTGCCATCGGCGCCCTCAAGGCCCACGCGGCCGACCCGGCCTGCCTCGCCCACCTGGGCGCGCTGCTGGCCGAGGGCGACGTGCTGGTCCAGCCCTTCATCGACAGCGTCGCCGCCCAGGGCGAGGTGTCGCTGATCTACTTCGGCGGCGCCTTCTCCCACGCCATCCGCAAGCAGCCGGCCGCCGGCGACTACCGGGTGCAGGACATGTACGGCGGCACCAACCACCCCTGGCAGCCGGCGCCCGACGAGCTGGCGCTGGCCAGCCTCGCCCTCTCCGCCACCCCGGCCCCGACCACCTACGCCCGGGTGGACATGGTGCGCCTGCAGGGTGGCCGCCCCGCGGTGATGGAGCTGGAGCTGATCGAGCCCGAACTCTTCCTGGGGGCCACCCCCGACGCCCCGGCGCGCTTCGCCGAGGTGCTGCGCCGCTGCGCCGGCTAGGCCGGACGCTGGCCCGACCTGCCCCGCGGCCACGCCGGGGTGTCGGGATGGCGTCCGGCCCGTCGCCGCGCCCCGCGGCCGATGCTGGCGGGTGCTGCCTTCGGGCCGCCATGTTCTCGCGTCGGTCTGCGGGATGGTCCGGCCTTGCTCATCTCTCCTCGCGAGCAGCTCGGAGCCTGTCGTGCCCTGTCCGCAAGCTGCTCGCGAGGGGCTTCGGGATAGGGGCGTCCTGTCCTTCGGATAGTCGCATTGCTGCTTTTTTGTGCTCCCGAGAGACTCGGCGCGTGTCATGCCCTGTCCGGAAGTCTCTCGCGAGCGTCTCCGGGATAGGGCAGCCCTGTCGGTCGGAGGGTCGGGTTGCTGCTTTTTTGTGCTCGAGAGAGGCTCGGAGAGGGTCGCGCCGGTCCGAAAGCTGCTCGCGAGCGTCTCCGGGGTAGGACGATGGGGCGCAGCGCCCGTCCGGCGGTGCCGGCGGGTTGAACGTCGGGCCGGCGGAGCGCAGGGCTGGCCACTGCGGACGATCCACCCGCCGCCGCGCCTGCGGGGCCACGCTGTGCGGCACCTCCGGCCCGTGGGCGAGGGCGTCGAGGGGCTTCAAGCGCTGCGCCCCCGGTTCAGCAGGGCCTGGCGGGTGACCGGGTTGTCCAGCTGCTCCAGCCACCACTGGATCGCCTTGCCCGGTGCCTTGGATTTGCGCCACGCGTAACTGAGCTGGAAGTTGCGGGTCTGGCGCTCGACCGGGCGCTCCACCAGCCTGCCGCTGTCGATGTAGGGGCGGGCCATGCACTCGGGCAGGAAGCCGGCGCCCAGGCCGCGCAGCTGGGCTTCGAGCTTGGCGGGCAGATCGGGCACCGTAAACACCTCCTGACCGTCGAGCAGGCCGTGGGTGACCCCTTCGCCCCGCCGGGTCGAATCCGCCACCGCCACCGCCCGGTGCTGGCGCAGCACCGCGTCGCTCAGGGGCTCCGGGGCCCGGGCCAGGGGGTGGTGGGGCGCCACCGCGAAGATGAAGCGCAGCTCGCCCAGCGGGCGGGTGAGCAGATCCGGCGCCGGCGTGGCGGAGACGACCAGCCCGAGGGCCAGATCGGCCTCGCCGGAGGTGAGCGCCTCCAGGGTGCCCGAGAGCGTCTCGTCGCGCAGCCGCAGGCGGGTGGGCGGCGCCATCGCCAGGAAACGCTCGCACAGCTCCAGCACCGTCGTCCGGTTGATGACCCCGTCCAGCGCCAGCGTGAGGTGCGGTTCCCAGCCGGTGGCCACCCGGCGCACCCGGTTGGCCATCGCGTCGATCTCGTCCAGCAGCCGGCCGCCCTCGTGGACCAGCTCGCGACCGGCTTCGGTGAGGCGGGCCTGACGGGCGCTGCGGTCGAACAACAGCACGTCCAGCGCCTCCTCGATCTGGCGCACCCGGTAGGTGAGGGCGCTGGGCACCATGCCCACCGCGCGGGCGGCGGCGGCAAAGCTGCCGGTGTCGGCGATGCGCCGGAGCAGGGCGAAGGTGTCGGGGGTGAGGACGTCCCGCGGGTTGGGCTTTTCCTGGGGCATGGCGGCGCTGATCGTTCAAACTTTTTGAATGATGCCATCAAAGCGCCTGCACCGCGAAGGCGTTGGCGGCGCTCACAATGGCCTCACTTCAGGAGACGAGCCCATGCTGACCATCCGCCGCGCCCACGACCGGGGCCACGCCGACCACGGCTGGCTGACCAGCCATCACTCTTTCAGCTTCGCCGGCTACTTCGACCCGGCCTGGATGGGCTGGGGCAAGCTGCGGGTGCTCAACGAGGACCGCATCGCCCCCGGCACCGGCTTCGGCACCCACGGCCACCGGGACATGGAGATCGTCAGCTACGTGCTGGCCGGCGAGCTGGCCCACCGGGACAGCCTGGGCAACGGCGCGGTCATCGCCCCGGGCGAAGTGCAGCGCATGAGCGCCGGCCGGGGCGTGCGGCACAGCGAGTTCAACCACGCCGCCGACCGCCACACCCACTTCCTGCAGATCTGGATCGAGCCCGCCCAGGCTGGCCTTGAGCCCGGCTACGAGCAGAAGCGCTTCGCCGACCTCGACAAGCGCGGCCGCCTGTGCCTGGTGGCGTCGCCCGACGGCGCGGCGGGCTCGGTGACGATTCATGCCGACGCCCGTCTGTACGCCGGGCTGCTCGACGGCGCCGAGGTGGCCACGCTGGCCCTCGACCCGGCTCGCAAGGCCTATGTGCATCTGGTGCGCGGCCGGCTCGCGGCGAATGGCCAGCCGCTTGCCGGCGGCGATGCCGCGCTGCTGTCCGGCGAGACGGGCCTCACCCTCACCGGCGGCGAGGACGCCGAGGTGCTGGTCTTCGACCTCGCCCCCTGAACCCCGACAACCCTGCTTCACCCCCAACCCAACCCCGAGTAAAGGAGCTTTGCCATGTCCAAGATCGTCGTCGTCTTCCATTCCGGCTACGGCCACACCCTCCGTCTGGCCCAGGCCGTGGCCGAGGGCGCGGGCGCCGAGCTGCTCCCCATCGACGCCGAAGGCAACCTGTCCGAGGCCGCCTGGGCCGCCCTCAACGCCGCCGACGCCATCGTGATGGGCAGCCCCACCTACATGGGCACCGTGAGCTGGCAGTTCAAGAAGTTCGCCGACGCCTCCAGCAAGGCCTGGTTCACCCAGGCGTGGAAGGACAAGGTCTTCGCCGGCTTCACCAACAGCGCCACCATGAACGGCGACAAGCTGTCGACCCTGCACTACCTGTTCACCCTGGCCATGCAGCACAGCGGGATCTGGGTGGGCACCGGGATGATGCCGTCCAACAGCAAGGCCGCCCAGCGCGACGACGTGAACTACGTGGGCTCCTTCAGCGGCGCGATGGCCCAGACCCCGTCCGACGCCAGCCCCGACGAGATGCCCGCCGGCGATCTGGAGACCGCCCGCCTGTTCGGTCAGCGGGTGGCCGAGGTGACCGCGAAGTTCAAGGGCTGACCGGCTCCCTCGCCGGGCCAAGGCCGGGCAAACAAAAAGCCGCCCCTGGCATGGCCAGCCGGGCGGCTTTGTTCGTGGCGGCGCGGGCGCTTAGTGCAGGTCGTCCTTGTCGGGCGGCACCGGCAGCACGGGGATGCCCTCGTCGATGAGTTCGAGCAGGTCGCTGTGCTTGGCCTTGCCGCGGATCGCGCGCGCTTCGGCATCGCCCCGGTGGATGCGGCGGGCCTCTTCGGGGAAGCGCTCGCCCACGTCTTCCGACTGGCTGGCGGCGCTGCGCAGGGCCTCCACCAGCCGCGCGGCGATGGCCGCCGGATCGGGCTCGGGCAGCGCCGGCGCCGAGTGGGAGGAGGTTTGCACGTAGGGCGCCGACGGCAGCCGGCGCACTGCGTGGGAGTTGCAGTGGGGGCATTCAACGAGCCCCGCTGCCAGCTGCTTGTCGAACGCGTCGGCCGAGGCGAACCAGGCCTCGAAACGGTGCTCCCGGTCGCAGATGAGGTCGAGAACGATCACGAGCTGGCTCTCAGTGTGTGGTGCCCGGAGCGGGACTTGAACCCGCAAGGCTTGCGCCGGCGGATTTTAAGTCCGCTGTGGTTACCGATTTCACCATCCGGGCGATGGCCGATCACTTGGGCTGTTCGGGCAGCGTGATGTCCACTTCGAGGATCTCGTAGTTGTCGCGCTTGCCGAGCTGGACCTTGATGTCGTCGGCGGAGACGTTGACGTACTTGGAGATGACCTCGATCAGCTCCCGCTGCAGGGCGGGGAGGAAATCCGGCGTGGGCTGGTTGGCGCTGCGCTCGTGGGCGATGAGCAGCGACAGCCGCTCCTTGGCCACCGAGGCGGTCTTGGGCTTGGAGCCGAAGAAGTAGGAGAGGAGCGACATGTCACTTGCCTCCGAACAGCCGCTTGAGCAGGCCCGGTTTTTCGTAGCTGACGAAGCGCAGCGGACGGTCTTCGCCGAGGAAGCGTGCCACCACGTCCTGGTAGGCGGTGGCCACGTCGCTGTCCTTCAGGTGGATGGCGGGCAGGCCCTGGTTGGAGGCCTGCAGCACGTCGTCGGATTCGGGGATGGCGCCGATCAGTGGGATGCGCAGCAGCTCCTGCACGTCTTTGTAGGACAGCATCTCGCCGTCCTCGACGCGCTTGGGCGAGTAGCGGGTGACGAGCAGGTGTTCCTTCACCGGCTCGCGGCCTTCGATGGCGCGGCGGCTCTTGCTTTGAAGGATGCCCAGGATGCGGTCGGAGTCGCGCACCGAGGAGACTTCCGGGTTGGTGACGACGATGGCTTCGTCGGCGAAGGTGAGGGCCATCACCGCGCCGCGCTCGATGCCGGCGGGGGAGTCGCACACCACGTAGTCGAAACCCATGTGCTCGAGTTCCTTGAGCACCTTCTCGACGCCTTCTTCGGTCAGCGCGTCCTTGTCGCGGGTCTGGGAGGCGGGCAGCACGAAGAGGTTCTCGCAGTGCTTGTCCTTGATGAGGGCCTGGTGCAGGTTGGCCTCGCCGTTCACGACGTTGATGAGGTCGTACACCACGCGGCGCTCGCAGCCCATGATGAGGTCGAGGTTGCGCAGGCCGACGTCGAAGTCGATGACTGCGGTCTTGTAGCCGCGCAGGGCCAGGCCGCTGGAGATGCTCGCGCTGGTGGTGGTCTTGCCGACGCCGCCCTTGCCGGACGTTACTACGATGACGCGTGCCACGATTTTCCCTTCGGTGTAGAGGCGCTTCAGTCGAACTGGAGCGAATTGATTTCGAGAGTGTGCAGGTTGTCCGAGCCGGTAAGCCGGACCTGGGCGCCGCGCCCGGCGACGGCCTGGGGAATGCCGCGCTCGAAGGTGCGATAGACGCCGGCGATGGAGACCAGCTCGGGGCCGAAATTGGTGCTGAAGATGCGTGCCGCGGTGTCGCCGCGGGCGCCGGCCAGGGCGCGGCCGCGTAGCGGGCCGTAGCAGTGGATGCTGCCGTCGGCGATGATCTCGGAGCCGGGGCTCATGCCGGCCAGCAGCACCAGGTCGCCACCCTTGGCATAGACCTGCTGGCCGGAGCGCAGCGGGCGATCCACCACCAGGGTGGGGGCGGGGGCAGGCGCGTCGGCGGTGGCTGCGGCGGGCTGGGGCGCGGGCTCGGGGGGCGCTGCCGGCGTCGGTGCAGGCGTGGCGACGGGGGCCGGGGCGGGCGGCGGGGTGACGGGCCGTTCGGCGGAGAAGCCGTCGTTGCCGAGCACCGCCAGGCCGGCGCGGCGGGCGCCGTCGTAGAGGTGTTCGGGCAGGTGACGCACGCCCACCGGCTGGAGTTGGTAGCGGCGCAGCAGGCTCAGGAGGCCGGTCCAGTCCACCCGGTCGGGCGTGGCGGCGAGCTGGCCGAGATCGAGGATGGCGGGTTCGCCGGCGAAGAAGTCGGGCATGCCGCCGAGCATCATGTGCAGGGCGTCGGCGAGACGGACGGGGTCGGTGTCGCGGACGTAAGCGGTCATCACGGCGAGGCTCGCGCCCTTGAACTCGATCAGTTTGCCCTGCAGGGATGAGGCTTCGGCCATGGGTGGTGGGCGCGGATGCGCGGACTAAAACCGCCCAAGTCTACTTTTGACACCGATTTAGGGCAAGTCCGCCGGCCTGCCCGCCGGGAATCAATGCAGGGTGCGGGGTTCGGCGGGTTCCTCGGCGAACAGGGCGGCCACGTCGTCGGCGTCGAGCCGGTATTCGTGGTTGGAGAGGTCGTCGTGGATCAGCACCACGCCGTGGTCGGCCAGCACCGCGTCGAGTTCGGCCCGGCCCAGGGAGCGCAACATGGAGCGCACCTTCTCCCAGTCGAGGGGCCAGTGGTGGGTGACCGGGCGGGCGTCGAAGAGGCGCACGGTTTCCTGGTGGAAGAGCCGGGTGAGGATCTCCTCGGGGGCGAGGCCCAGCAGCTCGTCGGGGCGCAGGGTGGCGGCGAGGCGGGTGACCCGGTCCCAGCCGTCCGCGTCCTTCTTGTCGGCGTCGGGCAGCTTCTGCAGGAAGAGGCAGGCGGCGCGGCTGCCGGAGCAGGCGGTGTGGAGCACGGCGGGCTGCTGCTCGGACTGGGTGAGGTAGTGCTCGAAGATTTCGGCGATGGTGTCGCCTTCGATGGGCACGTAGCTCTGGTAGGGGTGGCGCAGCTCGGGCATGTCGAGGGTGAGCAGGAGCTGGCCGTCGCCGATCAGCTCGCCCACGCCGGCCTTGCCGACGGCTTCGTCGGACGACTTGGCGTGGCCGCGCAGGTTGAGGGTTTCGGTGACATCCACCACCAGCAGGTTGACCGGCCCGTGGCCCTGCAGCTGCATGGTGAGGCGGCCGGGTTGCTTGAGGTTGCCGCCGATCACGCAGCCGATGGCGCTCATCTGGCCGAGCAGGTCGCGCACGGCGGTGGGGTAGTTGCGGTTGAGCTGCATGTCCTGCCAGACGTCGTCGAGCAGGACGAGGGCGCCGCGGATGTCCAGGTCGTCGAGGAGGAAGCGTTGCACGTAGCTGCGGGGGTCGCTCATTCGGAGGCTCCGGCGGGGGGGACGAGGCTGGCGTAGAGGGCGGGGTCGAAGCCGACCAGGAGCTGGCCGCCAGCGGTTTCGAGCACCGGGCGGCGGATCAGGCTGGGGTTGGCCTGCATCAGCTGCACGGCGGCGCTCTGGGTGTCGATGGCCTGCTGCTCGGGGGTGAGCTTGCGCCAGGTGGTGCCGCGGGTGTTGATGAGGGTCTTCCAGCCGATGGCCTTGCTCCAGGCGTGGAGGCGGCCGGAGTCGATGCCGGATTTCTTGTAGTCGTGGAAGTGGTAGGCGACGCCGTGCTCGTCGAGCCAGGCGAGGGCCTTCTTCATGGTGTCGCAGTTCTTGATGCCGTAGCAGGTGACGGCGGGCGTGGGGAGGCTGTCTTGCATGGGGCGGTTCGGGCCCGGCCGGGATGGCGGGGGTGAAGGCAAAGGCGCGTAGTTTAAGCGACAGCCGGGCCAGACCCAAGTTTCCCCGGTCACGCGGCCCTGAGCAGCTTGAGGCAGGCGAGCGAGGCGGCCAGATCGAGCGCGGTGAAGTCGTCGTGGTTGGCGAGGCGCGGGTTGGCGCCGCGCTCCAGCAGCAGGCGCACCAGATCGGGCTTGCTGTTGGAGGCCACGTACATCAGGCAGGTGGCGCCGGTGTCGTTCTGGCGGTCGATGTCGATGCCGGCCTGGAGCAGCCGGTCGATGATGGCGTGGCTGCCGCTGTAGCAGGCCAGCCACAGGGCGTTGCAGCCGTCGGCGTTGGTGACGGCGACATCCACGCCCCAGGTGAGGAGTTCCTCCACCGCGTCGAGCCGGCCTTCCTTGGCGGCGCGCATCAGCGGGGTGAAGCGCCGGTCGGGCTGCAGGGCGGAGGGCTGGGCGGGGTCGAAGCCGTGGGTGGCGAAGAATTCGGCGAGGGCGGGGGTCATACGACGGCCCTCCGGTCAATGCGTGACAGCGGGTTGGCTTTGCACAGCCAACCCGCTGCGCAGGCGCGGTGCAGGGCACCGCGAAACACCTGCTTCGCCCTCCCCGAGGAAGGATGACCGCTCCCTTCGGGCGGCCGGGTGTGAGCGTTCATGAGTTGTCCTGTTGGCGTTGAGGATAAGGTGGGCCGGTTTCGATGCGTGTGTCGACCACCGGCGCGCCCACGGTGAAGTGATAGACGCTCTGCCAGCGGGGGCCGGCGAGGCCGAAGGCCTGGTGCACCGGGTCGTCGAAGAAGCAGCCGATGCCGGTGCCGCGCACGCCGGCGGCTTCGGCTTCCAGGTAGAGCACCTGGCCGACGATGCCGGCCTCGCGGAGCAGGCTGCGGTAGGCGTGGCCGTCGGCGCCCAGGCTGGCGAAATCCGCCACCATGCCCAGCGAGAAGGCGCTGGTGGCGGCGATGTCCTGGTGGCACGACAGGGATCGGGCGAGGCGCTGGACTTCCTGCAGCCCCAGCGCGGCCAGCTGGACGAGGCCCAGGTGGGCCGGGCAGTCCGGGGCGAAGTCGGCCGCCGGGCGGGGCGGGCCGAGGTGGGTGGGGATGGTGGCGCCGGGTGTGCGGGGCAGCAGGTAGAGGCCGGTCGGCAGGCCCTCCACACGCATCGCGAAGAGCAGCAGGTGGATCGCCGGGGCGGCCTCCTGGGCCGTGAAGGGCGCGCGGGGCCGGGGCATGGCCGCGTCGAGCAGGCGGTAGAAATCTGCCCGGGGCAGGGTGTGCCGGGGGTCGAAGCGCTGGCCGCTGCGGCGCTGGCGGATGAGCTGCGCGGCGCCGCTGGCGGTGGGGTGGGGCGGTAGCGCGGGCAGGCCGGGAAAGCCGGGGCGCGGGGGCGGCGGGGCATCGGCCGGGCGGCGGCTGAAGCGGGCGGCCTTGTCGACGGTCGGCCAGCGGTAGCCGGGCGAGGGGTCGATGACGCTGGGGCGGCCGTGCCAGCTGGCGGGGGCGATCCAGTCGAGCAGCGCCGGGCCGGCGGGCGGGGCGTCGACGCCGGGCGCGCGGATCGCCAGCAGGATCTCGGGCTCTTCGTCTTCGGTGAAGGAGAAGCGGCCGGAGGGGAAATCTTCTTCCCGGTCCAGCCCCAGCAGCCGGGCCAGGGTGCCGGATGGCAGCGCCATCGGCGCGACCTCCCACCCCAGCAGCGCCGCGGCGTAGGCCAGGGCCGCCACCGCGTGGCCCACGTCGAGCTGGCAGTAGCGGAAGGCCCGCTCGCCGTATTTCCAGGCTTCGCGCCACATCGCACTGGAGAGCCCCACGGCCAGCCAGCGGCCGCCAGCGGGGGCGACGAGGGCGCGGCCTTCGAGGGCGTGGTCTTCGGGGTCGTAGTGGTGCAGCCCGTCGGCCACGCCCGGCACGCCGGCGGCCAGCACGTAGGCTTCGACCGGGTGCAGGTTGCCCGACGAGGGATTGCAGCGCAGCGCCCAGCGGTTGGGGCCCCAGCTCTTCCAGGCCGAGAGGCCGAAGGCCAGCGCCAGCAGCGCGCCAAGGCTGGTTGCATCCGCCGCGACGGGCGCCGCCGGCGGCACGTCCAGATCGCCGAAGGGCCGCTCGAAGCGGTCGGCCGACAACGGCAGCTGCGCCACCTGCGCACCGGCGTAGTGCCGGAAGGCGGCGGGCTGGGCGTCCCAGTCGAGCTGGCCGGGGCCTTCGGCGAAGGCGTCGAAGCGGTGGCGGGTGCGGGCGTGGTAGGCGGCGAGCGGGTTGTCGGGGGAGGCGGGGTTTTGTGGGGTTTCCGACACGATGGGGGGCTTCCGGTGGGTTTGGCCTTCTTTTAGCAAAGGTCATGCCTGCGAGAAATCAAGCAGTTAGCGGCGCGGGGGCGATCCGGCGCGGCTGGCACCATCTCTGCATGGGGAGGGGGACAAGACCTCCGATACGACATTACCCCCAACCAGACAGAGACCCAACCATGGATACCAGAAGCAAACCGCCGGTGACCCGGGAAGCCGCCCTGCGCATCGCGCTGGCCGCCCGGGCGATGCCCAACGCGTCCTTGTCGAGCCTGATCGAGCTGCTGCAGCGTCGGCTGGGCGACGAGATCGACGAGGAGATGCTCCGTCAGGTGACGGTGACGATGCTCAAGACCGGCTTCGCCAGCGCGGATGGCGAGGAGGACGGCGAGGACATCGGGATCGGCCTGGAGGCCATGAAGCTGGCGGTGCGCATCCTGTGGGGCGACACCCAGGGCGACGACTCGCTGCCCAAGATCCAGCCCTACGACGAGGGCGACATGCCCGGCTCGGTGCGGGTGGCGGTGGCCTCGGACAAGGGCGACACGCTCTCCGGCCACTTCGGCTCGTGCCTGCGCTTTCTGGTCTATCAGGTGTCGCCCGACGAGATCCGCCTGGTGGACATCCGCGACACGATGGACGCCGACCTCGCCGAGGACAAGAACCTGTGGCGCGCCCAGCTCATCGGCGACTGCCACGTGTGCTACGTGGTGTCGATTGGCGGCCCGGCGGCGGCCAAGGTGATCCGCGCCGACATCTACCCCATCAAGATCGCCGATGGCGGCCCGGCGCTGGAGATCGTCTCTCAGTTCCAGAAGGCGATGGTCGATTCGCCCCCGCCCTGGCTGCTCAAGGTGCTGGGCGTGGCGGCGGAAAAGCGCCTGAAGAACTACAGCGCCCAGGAAGAGGAATGAGGCACCCGGCGCCCCGCGGCAACGGCCGGGTGCTCGCCCGGCCCGCAGCCCAGGCGCTAGACCCGCGCCATCTGCGCCGGCGACAGCCCCACCTGGGTGGTGAGCGTGCCTTCGTCGCCGTTCCACCACAGGGCCACCCAGGCGGTGCCGTCCGGGTCGATGCGTTCCACCTCGCAGACGGCGCCCACCATGTCCTCGAACATGATGAGTTCGTCCTCGTCCAGATCGGGGTCGAGGGTGATGGCGAGGACGCGCACCGGGTCGCCGATGGCGACGGGGTTGCCCTTGTGGTCGATGGTGGTGGCTGGCATGGCGGGCTCCGTGGGCTTGGCTTGAATGTGCCCGGCGGTGTCGGCAAAGCGACAGCCGCCGGGGTCTTGAACGGTGGCGTGCAACAGGCGTGCCACCCCGTCCGATAAACGCGCAGGAGCGAACATGAACAAGATTGGCCTTTTCTTCGGCACCGAAACCGGCACCACCCGCCTGGTGGCCAAGAAGCTGCACAAGAAGATCGGCGAGGACATCTGCGACAAGCCGATCAACGTGAACCGCATCACCCCGGCCGAGATGCTGCAGTACGACGCGCTGATCCTGGGAACGCCCAGCTACGGCGAAGGCGAGATCCCCGGCAACGGCATCTCCGGCTGCTTCGAGCCCAACTGGGCGGAGTTCCTCGCCAAGTTCGACACCGCGCCCGACCTCAGCGGCAAGCGCATCGCCTTCTTCGGCCTGGGCGCCCAGGAGCGCTACTCGGAGCGTTTCTGCAGCTCGCTGTTCGCGCTCTACACCGTGTTCAAGGGCTGGGGCGCCGAGATCGTCGGCGACTGGCCGACCGACGGCTACACCTTCGCCCACTCCGCGGCGGCGGTGGATGGGCGCTTCGTCGGCCTCGTCATCGACCAGCGCACCCAAGGCATGTTCACCGACGAGCGCATCGACACCTGGCTGGCGCAGGTCAAGCCCCTGCTGCAGGAGAAGACCACCGCGGCGGCCTGAGCGCCGCCGCCCGATCTGAAGGAAACCCCATGACCTACCACTGCATCCCTGCCGCCGAAGCCGTCGCGCTCATCCGCGTCGAGCCGGGCGTGGCGCTGTTCGACGTGCGCGACCTGGCGAGCTACCGGCGCGCCCACATCGACGGCGCCGCCCATCTCGCCGAAGACCGCTTCTTTGCCTGGACGCGCCGCCTCGATAAGGCCGCGCCGGTGCTCATCTACTGCTACCACGGCAACGCCAGCAAGACCTACGCCCAGATGTTTGCCGACTTCCACTTCACCCGGGTGTTCAGCATCGACGGCGGCTACCCGGCGCTGGAGACGGCCTTCGCCGCAACCGAGGCATGAGCATCGACAACGTGACCGCCTGGGTGGCCGCCCATCCCCTCACGCCCGGCGACGTGGATTGCGCCACCACGGTGATGCTCAAGATCCTCGACGGCAAATGCAAGATGAGCGAGACCGACAAGCGGGTGATGGCTGTGCTCTACGACGCCGTGAAGCACCGCCCCGGCCAGCGCTTTGGCGACGACCTGCACGCGCTCATCGCCCAGGCCCGCGCCCCCGGCGGCGAGGCGCTGCGGGATTTCATCTACGAAAAACGCGTGCTCGCCGAAACCACGCTGTCGCGCCCCGTGATGAAGGCCTTCAAGGCCATGATCCGGGCCGAAGGCCTGTTCGCCGGGCTTGAAGAAGAGGACGCCGACGCATGAAGCTGCAGATCGAACAGGCCCACATCGAAGCCATGATGGCCGCTTTCCCCCGGCTCGACCCGGTGCGCGAGCAGCTCCGCTTCGGGCATCGGGTGGAGATCCCCTTCCACACCCTCGAAGCGCCCGAGCTGGATCTGCTCGAAACCCGCTACCGCGCCGGCGACGCCGAAGACCGCGCCAAGGCCGCGCAGATCGCCACCCTGCGCCACGCGCTGGCCGGCGGCGGGCGGCGCTTCGAGCCCGAAGAGCTGGAGATGGCCGTGCCCGCCATCGCCCGCTACCTGGCCGAAGACGCCAGCCGCGGCTGGGTGTTTTCGGCCGGCATCAACGGCAAGCCGCTGGCCTACGTGGTCACGCGGCTGGATTTCACCCCGCCTTCCGAAGAAGAGAGCGGCAAGATCTTCGTGGAGCTGAAAGCCAACTCCCGCGCCCGCCTTGCGGCCACCACCCTGCGCATCACCGGGCCGGACATCGCCGGGCGCACCATCGCCGAAGTCTTCGCCGCCAAGGGCTACGTGAAGGAAACCCCGGCGCT
Source organism: Zoogloea sp. (assembly GCF_041904905.1). Classification (GTDB taxonomy): domain Bacteria; phylum Pseudomonadota; class Gammaproteobacteria; order Burkholderiales; family Rhodocyclaceae; genus Zoogloea. The sequence goes on from NZ_JAYRMI010000004.1 coordinate 39,708, forward strand.
CCTCGCCAGCTACGACGAGATGGCCGCCCGCTACTTCGACTGGCGCGGGCAGTACGGCGCGCAGTTCTCGGGCACCGGCGTGGGCTGGTTTGCCGAGAACCCCACCGCCACCCACCGGGACACCGACTACTCCCGCAAGGACCAGATCATCCTCTCATCCACCGGATCGCCCGCGCGGCTGGTGAACGACGAGAGCATCCTGGGCGAACGGGTGCTGGCGCTCGACGCCACCGGCGACATCCTCGCCAAGTTCGTCCGCCGGGTGATGCGCGGCGCGCGCTTGTCGGGCAAGGAAGAAGCCGAGGTGGAAGACGCCCAGGCCAGCATCGGCAAGGGCCTGTTCACCGAGCTGCCGGTGCATTTCTTCATCCTGATGTTCCACCTCGATCTGCACCACTACGTGTGGGTGCATGTGGAAGACATGCAGCCCTACGCCTACCAGCCCGAGCTGAAGGACAAGCTGGTGCTGCCCCCCGAGCAGACCGACCTCATCGACATCCTCACCGCCGAAATGGACGTGCTGATGGACGACATCGTGGCCGGCAAGAGCGGCGGCACCACCGTGCTGTGCGCCGGCCCCCCGGGCGTGGGCAAGACGCTCACCGCCGAGGTGTACTCCGAAATCATCCGCCGTCCGCTCTACCGCGTGCACTCCGGCCAGCTGGGCCTCAACGTGGCCGCGATGGAAACCGTGCTCAAGGACGTCCTCACCCGCGCCCAGCGCTGGGGCGCCGTGATGCTCATCGACGAAGCCGACGTCTACATCAAGCGCCGCGACGACAACATCACCATGAACGCCGTCGTCGGCGTCTTCCTGCGCGTGCTCGAATACTTCAACGGCCTGCTCTTCCTCACCACCAACCGCGTGGACGACATCGACGAAGCCATCGTCTCCCGCTGCATCGCCCTCATCCGCTTCCATCCGCCCAGCCGAGAAGACCGCCGCAAGATCTGGGGCGTGATGGCGGAACAGTTCGGTCTGCAGATCGCGCCGGAACTGCTGGAGCGGCTACCGGACATCTTCCCGCAGGCATCCGGCCGCGACATCAAGGGGCTGGCGAAGCTGGTGGGGAAATACTGCAGCCAGAAGGGGGTTGAGGCGGAGGAGGGGGTGTTTCGGAGGTGTGCGGTGTTCAGGGCGATGGAGGTGGGGTAGGCCAGACGTCAAGGGCAATTGCCGGCAAGCGCTGGACAGGGGAGAGTGAGGAATGTACATTTTTACGTACAACTCCGGAGCCAACACATGGACGCCATCTCTTACTCTGCCGCCCGCGCCAACCTCGCCACCACGATGGACCGCGTGTGCAACGACCACGAACCCCTCATCATCACCCGCGGCGGCCAGCAGTCGGTGGTGATGCTCTCGCTGGAAGACTTCAAGGCCCTTGAAGAAACCGCCTACCTGCTGCGCAGCCCCGCAAACGCCAGACGCCTGCTGGCCGCAACCGAGCAACTCAACGCCGGGCAAGGAAGCGAACGAAAGCTGGCCGAATGAGACTGATCTTCGCCGACGCCGCCTGGGAGGATTACCTCTTCTGGCAGCAGCAGGACAAGCGGATGGTGGAGCGCATCAACACGCTCATCAAGGAAACCCAGCGCGAACCCTTCTCCGGCATCGGCAAGCCGGAGCCCTTGAAACACGCGCTGGCCGGCTACTGGTCCCGGCGGATCACCGACGAGCATCGGATGGTTTATAAGGTGGATGGGGATGCGCTGCTGATTGCGCAGTTGAGGTATCACTATTAGCAGCCCGATGCAAAACCCCGAGAGCCCAGGCCAGCACGACCTCTCGCTGTCTGACTTCTCAAGACCTCATTCCCGGAGTTGGTTGCTCAATCTGAGCTATTGGGCCTTGAGCAGGCGCTCTGGCGGGATCGACGGGCGGCCTGTCCTGGCGTAGATCCCGTCAAGCTCCCCCGAATGGCGACAGCGCTGTCTCGACCAGCTTCTTACAGCTCAGCCTCAAATGAAAGGCTTTCAAGTGAAAAGAGCTGCCGTCCAACAGGCAATGCTGTAGTTCCCTTTTCGTCATGATTAAATTCGATATGTTCTTTCCAATTTCCCCAAACTTGCTCGGCGCTCAAGCCAACCATATCTTTCAGAATGGCTGACCACCCAATACTTAGACCGTTTCCACCTGCGGCTTTTATTTCAGCAAACAGCTTTGCTACGTGATCAGAAAGCCCCGCCTCGTTCCGAATAATGATGGTCATGGCCGCGTGGGGGCGATCTCCTAATATTTGTCCATAGAAGGAAAAGCAGCCTAAGGTATAACCGTTTATAAATACGTCGTAGTGGTTGTGACTATCTTCAAAAGAGACTTGTAACGGGATTTCGCAGTGTTCTGTTTCGTTTAGCCAAAGCCGAAATGTTCCCTGGTATGTGTGGATGGGGACTGGTGAAACGTGTAAATCAATCTTTGAAGATCGTTTGTTTAATAGGCAGCCGAAGTGGTGGCCAAGCTTTAGATTCATTTCCGTCGTGTGAGCAAAAAGGGCTTTGTACAGTCGCTCGTCCCAGTTGCGTGCCCAATAGACTTTCGCCGTTTTAGTTCCCTGAGATTTAAATAGACCCATAGTCGGATCCCTTCAATGTGTTCTAGCTGGGTGATGCAAAACTATTTAGTGGCGTCGTAAACGTTGTTGTCGGGTGGCGTCGCTCCGACCAGTAGTTGTAGGTCGGGTTAGCCCGTCAGGGCGTAACCCGACATCCCACCGCCAGATTTGCGGCATGCCCCATGGGTCGTCAACCGTATAGAATTTTTCATCCGTGCCCGCGGCGGGTTTAGGGGATTGTCGGGTTACGCTGCGCCAACCCGACCTACATTTACTTCGAGAACGGAAACGAGCTCATCGAGCATGGCGATCAGTTCGTTAGTTTGTGGGCCAGTTTTCTTGAATTTAGAACGGTATGTCGTCCTCGGATTTCTCAGTGCGGGAAAGGATAAAGTGATTTTCATTTTCGTCAATCCAAGCCCAGCCTTCATCAGTGATTCGTAAGCCAGGGTAGCCCTCGCCGTCGATGTCGTTCCAGATTTCAGCCTCCATTATGAAATTTTTGTTCAGCAATCTCCGTACAGCAACGTTAAATCCCATTCCAGTTATTTCTGCCCTTTCTGCACTTCTCTTGATGGTCGAGACTTGGGCGGAATACGAAGGCATATATGCTTCGCCGGCGATAACTGCCAGAACAAGAATTTCAGGTTGCGATAGGCCGCTTACTGGAGAGATGGGGTCAGCTTCGGCGATTTCGTTGAGCACGGCATCTTGCTGTAGCAGTGCCTTTAGCTTAGCCGTAAGATTAGATTTAAGCTTTTCAAAGTCGCTTGGTGAGTCGGCTTGGTAAGGAATGATGCTTCTGTGTTGGATGTCGAAAGGGTATTTTTTTCCGGGCCGCTCTTCCGAGCAAACTATTACAACAGGGCGTTTTGAGGCGAAGGAAAAGCCAAGTTCGTACCACACATTTGGGTTGTCTGTTGTGATGTCAGCCAGGCAAATGGTGGCCTGCTTAATGCCTTTTTCGATGGCGTCGATTGGGACTTGTACGCCAGGGTCCGCGTCCACTCGATATGCCTCAAGGCCCGCAGCTTCAATTGCGGGTTTGTATATGTCGGTGTATCGCTTGTCGAACTTGGCTCCATCAAATGGTTGTATTACGAAACAAGTGGCCATGTGGTTCCTGTATTTAAGTAGTTGTAGATCGGGTTGGGAGCGGGGTTACCAGCCACCGGTGAGTTCCCCGCGAAGCGCAGCGTGGCAACCGTAGAAGAGATTGGCGGTGTCTCTTAATATGCTGGTCATGGCCTTGGCGAGTTCGTCATTAAACGTGAATGTCTTCAAAATTTCGTCGCTGGCGCCAACGACTAGAAAAACCTTCACTGGTTTGGCTCCCTTTTCAAGTTGAGAAAGCACTTTGTCGACGTTGCTTTCGCGATGGACCGATTTGTTCGCGTCTTGGGTTTTGTGTTTTGTTACGGGATAGCGAAAGAATGTGCTTGTTGAGTCGGTGGCCTCGATTTCCGAAACCCAACCATCAAGTTCGGGCGGAAACTCCCAGTTAGTGCTAGTGTGTTTTTCCAAGTACTCAGCGTGGCCCGACAGAAGGCTGCGAAAGTAGGTGTAGAGGTCTTGCACTCCGTGGACGGAATACATGGGTTTCCATTTGGTGCCGACCACAACCTTGGGTTCGCCGTCGAAGGGCTCTTGATCAAATGGTATTTGGAACTTTCTGTGAAATATGATGATGCCCGACTTAAGAAACAGTTCGATCGAGTGGCGGTAGAGAAAGCTGGCAGGAAGGTGCGCATTCAGGCTCGGCGATTCAGACTGCGACGACAACACTGAGTCAGCGGCGTGCTTGAAAGAGTTTGCGACAGACCCGAATCCGAGATCGAAGTGCTGGTCGAGTGGCGTGAGTAGATAGTTCACTCTATAAGCCCTCAACGTGAAGTGGCCGACAAATGTCGCGTCCCACAGGGTAGAAGACTGTCGTCTACCCTGCGAATTTCTTCTAACCGACTGTTTTCAATGAAGTACTGCCGAATCAATTGCGTCACCCTGTCGCCTATCACCCTTAGCCCCTTCGCTGCAGTAACAGCGAGGCCCCATCCTTGCCCCTGCAGCGGGTGGCTTCGTTCAGTCTTGCGCCCCGTGTCGTATGCCGTGTCAATCTACTGCGTGCCGCTTCAGCCCGCAAGCATGGTGTCGATCTCCTGAAGCCGTGCGCGCAACCAAGCCTGCCCGGCTTGGTGGGCTCGGTGACGTCGTGGGAGCGGGCGCCCTTGTTGATGGGGCGTGAAGGGGATGTTGCCCGGGCGATCCTGTCGTTGCTGGCCATCGTGCTGATGCCGGATGCGTCAGTGTTCATGTTTGGGGCGCTAACCCTCATGTTGGCCTGCGCAACCCTCATGTTGACCGGCGCAACCCTTATGTTGAGTCGCGTAACCTTTCTGTTCACGACGCTAACCCTTATGTTGACGGCCCAATGCTTCATGTTGGTGCGTCAACTGTTTATGTTGACGGCCGAAACCCTTATGTTGCGACGTGAACATAAGGGTTAGCGCGGTGAACTGTTTATGTTGGCGGCCCAACATAAAGGTTTGGCGGGCCGGTTGTTGATGTTGGGCGTGCAACATCGTCGTTGCAGACGTGCACATCATGGGTTGCGCGGCGGATTGACGCGTCGCACTTGCCCGTGCGGCCCCACTGTCACCTCGACCCCAACAAGTCCGAGAACATCGTCCCCTGAGGGGGCGGCTGGGGGCGCTGGTGTTCGACGCCGACGGTGCGGTGCTGGCGGTGCGCGCGCTGGTGCCGGCGGCCGGGTCGATCGGCCTGCACGTGCCGCCCGGGGTGTTCCGCAGCATCGTGGCGCTTGAAAGCGGCACGGTGTTCATCGAGATCAAGGCCGGCCCCTACGCGGTGCCGGTGGCTGCCGAATGGGGGCAGTGGGCCCCGGCGGAGGGCGAGCCGGGGGTTGTCGATTGCCTGGCGGGCATGGTCGTGGCGGTCAGAGGGGCCTGATCGGGGTGGCGGGCAGGCTGCCGGCTTCCAGTAGCCCGGTGACGGCCTTTGCCGGCAGGGGCGGGCTGAACAGGTAGCCCTGGGCTGCCGCGCAGCCTTCCCTCAGCAGGAAGGCCATCTGCTCGGGGGTCTCGGTGCCCTCGGCGATCACGTCCAGGTGCAGGTTGTGGCCCAACTGGATGATTGCCCGGACGATGGTGGCGTCGTCGGGGTCGTCGGTCAGGTCGCGCACGAAGCTTTGGTCCACCTTGAGCCGATCGACCGGAAAGCGCTTGAGGTAGGCGAGGCTCGAATAGCCGGTGCCGAAGTCGTCGATGGACAGGCGCACCCCCAGGGCCTTGAGCCGCCCCAGGGTGGTCAGGATGTCGGGGCCGGACTGCATCAGCAGGGATTCGGTGAGTTCCAGCTCCAGCCAGCGCCCGTCGATGCCGCCGGTGGTCAGCGCCGCGGCCACGGTGGCCACGATGTCGCTGCGCCGGAACTGCAGCGCCGACAGATTCACCGCCACCGGGATCGGTGGATAGCCCGCGTCCTGCCACGCTGCGGCCTGCCGGCAGGCGGTGTGCAGCACCCATTCGCCGATCGGGACGATCAGCCCGCACTCTTCGGCCAGGGGGATGAAGCGTGCCGGCGGGATGCCGCCCATCACCCCGCTGAACCAGCGCAGCAGTGCCTCCATGCCGATGATCCGCCCGCTCGCCAGGTCCACCTGGGGTTGGTAGTAGAGCTGGAACTCCTGCTGGGCCAGGGCGTGGCGCAGGCCGTTCTCCAGGTGCAGGCGCTCCAGGGCGTTGATGTTCATCGCCTCGTCGAAGAAGCGGTAGGTGTTCCGGCCGCTCTCCTTGGCGTGGTACATGGCGGTGTCGGCGTTCTTCATCAGCACCTCTACCGAGTCGCCGTCTTCGGGGTAGAGGGCGATGCCGATGGAGAAGGAGGTGCCCAGCTGCTGGCCGTCCACGTCGAAGGGGGCCTGCAGCAGGCCCAGGATCTTCTCTGCCACCCGCGCCGCGTCGTCGGGCACGTCCACGTCGGTGAGGACGATCAGGAACTCGTCGCCCCCCTGACGGCTCACCGTGTCGGTCTCGCGCACGCAGCTGGTGAGGCGCTGGGCGACGCCCTGGAGGAGGCGGTCGCCGGTCATGTGGCCGAGGGAGTCGTTGATGGTCTTGAAGCGGTCCAGGTCGAGGAACATCAGCGCGATGCGCGTGCCGTGGCGGGTGGCGTTGGCGAGGGCCTGGTCGAGGCGGTCGCGCAGCAGGGTGCGGTTGGGCAGGCCGGTGAGGGGGTCGTGCTGGGCGAGGAAGGCGATGCGCGCCTCGGAGGCCTTGCGCTCGGTGATGTCCGACAGCACCGCCACGTAGTGGGTGACCCGCCCGACCTTGTTGCGCACCGCGCTGATCGACAGGGACGAGGGGTAGAAGGTGCCGTTCTTGCGCCGGTCGTGGATCTCGCCCTGCCAGAAGCCCATGATGTCGATGTCCCGCCACATGGCCTCGTAGAAGGACTTGTCGTGGTGGCCGGAGCGCAGCAGGCGGGGGGTCTGGCCGATGGCTTCTTCGGCGGTGTAGCCGGTGACCTCGGTGAAGGCCCGGTTGACCGACAGGATGCGCTCCTGGGCGTCGGTGACGATGATGGCTTCGACGCTGTTCTGGAACACCGTCCAGGCAAGCCGCGATTGCTCTTCGTGGGCGCGGCGGATGGTGATGTCGGCGACGGTGGTGACCACGCCGCGTACCCGCCCGGTGGGGTCGTCGTCCTCGAACAGGGGCACGGCGTTGCTCCACAGCCAGCGCCGGCTGCCGTCGGCGCGGTCGATGCCGAGCATGCCGGCCTGGGGCAGCCCGGCGCGAAGGGCGCGGGCCGATGGGGTGTCGCTGGCCCTGATGGGGTTGCCGTCGTCGTCGAGGTAGGTGATCCGCTCCTCCACCCGCCGCCACTCGCTCAACTGCTCGGAGGTGAGCCCGAGGATCTCGCAGGCGGCCACGTTGTGGGCCAGCAGGCGTCCGTCCACATCGCGCATCACCACGCCTTCGCCCATCGACGCGAGGAGGGTGCCCAGGCGGGTTTCCCGCTCGCGCAGTTCGGCTTCGGTGTTGCGCCGGTCGGTGATGTCGAGGCAGGAGCCGATGTAGCCGACGAACTCGCCGCCGGTGTCGAAGATCGGGCGGCCGGTGTCGATGATCCAGCGGTATTCGCCGTCGTGCCGGCGCAGGCGGTACTCCATCTCGAAGGGGGTGCGCACCGCGAAGTGCTCGAGATAGGTGCGCACGCAGCGGTCGAAATCTTCGGGGTGGACGCCGGTCGTCCAGCCGTCGCCGTACTCCTCCTCAAAGCTGCGGCCGGTGAAGGCGAGCCAGGTCTGGTTGAAGTAGTTGCACTTCGCGTTCAGGCCGGACCGCCAGATCAGCGCGGGCAGATGGTCGAACAGGGACATGGAGCTGTCCCGGTTGTCGGCCGGTTGAGGGGCAAAGGGCGTGGGCACGGTGAGTCAGCGGTCCGGTCGGTTCGTCGGGCGAAAGGAGAATCGTTGCCAAATGCATTCTAGGACCATTTCGGCACGAGTCGGCCCGGCTTTAGCACGTTGTTTCGCGTACGAAAGTGGCGTGGGTCGGCGGATCGGCAGCTTCGGTGGCCACGCGTTCCACCCGGGCTGCCGACGGGCCCCGGCGGGACCACGCGACGAGGGCGTCCACCGCCTGGGGCGGGCCGGCGACGAGGGCTTCGACGGTGCCGTCGAGGCGGTTGCGCACCCAGCCGGCGAGCCCCAGTCGGGCGGCCTGGGCCTGGAGGGCGTTGCGGTAGCCCACGCCCTGCACGAGGCCGTGGATGCGCAGGCGGCGGGCGATGGGCTCAGAGGTTGTCTTCATCGATGAAACGGGGCAGCAGGTCGCGGGCGCGGGCGAGGGCGCCGTAGATGTCGCCGCAGATGTTGTTGGGGCCGATCTCGTCGGCAAAGCCCGAGCGGACGACGAGCGACTCGGGCTGGGGGTTGAGGTTGCACAGGAGCAGGGCGCAGCCGTGCTTGTGGAGGTTCTTGCACAGGCTCTCGAGGCCCTCCAGGCCGGTGGTGTCGAGGCTGACCAGGTGGTTGAGTTCGAGGATCACCACCTCGGGGTGGCGCTGGGCCGGGTCGAGGAGGGTCTCGAGCTTGTTGATGGCGCCGAAGAACAGCGTGCCGTAGATGGAGTAGGCCACCACTCGCGGGGAGCCGTCGGGGTAGAGGAAGTTCGGCAGCATCGACAGCTCGGTGAGGGGCAGGCGCTCGATGCGGGTGAGGTTGGACATCCGGTAGATGAAGAACAGGGCCGCCAGCACCATGCCCAGCTCTACCGCCAGGGTGAGGTCGAACAGCACCGTGGTGAAGAAGGTGGTGAGCAGGGTGGTGCGGTAGGTGAGGGAGAAGCGCCGCAGCCCGCGGAACTCGTGCCATTCGCCCATATTGACGGCGACCACCACCACGATGGCCGACAGGGTGGCGAGCGGGATGTGGGTGGCGAAGGGCGCGAACACCAGCACCACCGCCAAGAGCACCAGCGCGTGGATCATGCCGGCCACCGGGCTGCGGCCGCCGGTGCGCACGTTGGTGGCGGTGCGGGCGATGGCGCCGGTGGCGGCAAAGCCGCCGAACAGCGGCGCGGCCAGGTTGGCGATGCCCTGGGCGATGAGTTCCTGGTTGGGGTCGTGGCGGTCCTCGATGGTGGCGTCGGCCACCCGCGCGGAGAGCAGCGACTCGATGGCGCCGAGGAGCGCGATGGTGAGCGCGGGGGAGATGAGCTTGCCGAGGGTCTCGAGGGACAGGGCGGGCAGGGCGATGCCCGGCAGCTCCTGGGGAATTCCGTTGAAGCGGCTGCCGATGGTCTCGACCGGAAACTGGAACAGGGCGTTGGCGACGGTGGCGACCACCAGCACCCCCAGCGGGCCGGGCAGCCGGGCCAGGGGCTTGAAGTGCCGGGCCAGCCGGTTCCACGACAGCAGCACCGCCACCGAGGCGACCGATAGCGTGACGGTGGGGATGTCGACGGTGTCCAGGTGGCCGATCAGCGCCTTCATCTTGCCGAAGAATTCGCCGGGCAGGTGGTCGATCCGGAGGCCCAGGAAATCCTTGATCTGGGCGAGGAAGATCACCACCGCGATGCCGTTGGTGAAGCCGACCACCACCGTCTTCGGGATGAAGCGGATCAGGCTGCCCAGGTGGAAGGCGCCCATCGCCACCAGCATGGCGCCGGCCAGCATGGTGGCGACGAGCAGGTTCTGCACCCCGTACTCGACGACGATGCCGTAGATGATGGGGATGAAGGCGCCGGTGGGGCCGCCGATCTGCACCCGGGAGCCGCCCAGGGCCGAGATCAGGAAGCCGGCGACGATGGCCGTCCAGATGCCGGCGGTGGGGTTGAGGCCGGAGGCGATGGCGAAGGCCATGGCCAGGGGCAGGGCGAGGACGCCGACGGTGAGGCCGGCGGAGAGGTCACGGCCGAACTGGGCCCTGTCGTAGCCCGGCAGGGTGTCGAGGAGCTTGGGGTGGAAGGAGAACTTCATGGGGCCTCCGCAATTGAGGGGTGAGACGGGGTGCGTCGGCAGACGCGGCTTGCGGAGGGGGGGAGCCCGGCCCGGTGCGGTGCTGGATGATCCAGCGCTTGCGGGCGCTCAGGCTGCCGTCGCGGCGGGGGGCGGGGTGGCCGCCGGCAGGGGCCAGGAAAACGTGGTGGGGAGCCGTGGTTTTCCTGGTGGGCATGGGCGACGGGTCAGGAGAACTTGGCGTCGTTGGCGGCCCGATTCTGGCGGGAGGTCGCGTGCATGACCTCCACCAGCATCTTGACCGCCGCGACGAACAGCAGCCCGCCGCCGATCGCGACGCACGCCCAGGCGTGCATCGCGGTGGCGGGAAAGCCCGGCAGGATCGAGGCGCGCCCTTCCATCAGCCAGGCGGCGCCGATGGCGAGGATCAGCACCCCGACGAGGTCGAGCAGCGCCCAGCCCCAGAAGGCCAGGGTGAGACGCGGGAGCGGAGAACGGTTGGCTTGCATGGAAGGCAAAAATTTAGAAGCGCTGGCTGACAGTGGGCTTACATCAAGTTGTCACTTGACGCGCATGCCGGGCTGGGCGCCGGCGTCGGGGGACAGGATGAACAGGCCCGGGTTTTCGCCAGTGGTGTCGGAGGCGGCCAGCACCATGCCTTCGGACATGCCGAACTTCATCTTGCGCGGGGCAAGGTTGGCGACCATCACCGTGAGGCGGCCGACCAGGGTGGCCGGGTCGTAGGCGCTCTTGATGCCGGCAAACACCTGACGGGGTTTCTCCTCGCCGATGTCGAGCTGCAGGCGCAGCAGCTTGGCGGCGCCCTCGACGTGCTCGGCGGAGACGATCCTGGCGATGCGCAGGTCGACCTTGCCGAAGTCGTCGATGGAGATGAAGGGCTCGAACGCGTCGGCGCTGGCGGCTTCGGTGGCGGCGGCGTGGGCTTGGTGCTGGGCGTGGCGCTGCTCGGAATGGGCGGCCTTGGCGTCCTTGGCCGGCTTGGTGTCGGCGGCGGGGGCGAGGGATTCGCGGTTGGCTTCGAGCAGGGCGTCCACTTGCTTGCGCTCGATGCGGGTCATGAGGTGGCTGTAGGCGTTGATGGTGTGGCCGGCGGGCAGCGGGGCGAGCAGGTTGCTCCAGGTGAGCGCTTCGATGTTGAGGAAGGCTTCGACCTGGCTGGCGAGGGTCGGCAGCACGGGTTTGAGCAGGCCGGTGAGGGCCTTGAAGATGTTGATGGCGGTGGTGCACACCACGTGCAGGCGGGCGTCCTGGCCTTCCTGCTTGGCGAGTTCCCACGGCTTGTTATCGTTGACGTAGCCGTTGGCCAGATCGGCGAACTCCATGATCTTGCGCAGGGCGCGGCTGTAGTCGCGGGTTTCGAAGGCGGCCGTGACTTCGTCGATGTTCCAGTCGAGGCCGAAGGCCGGGTCGTGGGCGGCGAGCTTGCCGTCAAACCGCTTGGCGATGAAGCCCGCGCAGCGGCTGGCGATGTTGACGAACTTGCCCACCAGATCGGAGTTGACCTTGGCGATCATGTCGTCGAGGTTGAGATCGACGTCTTCCATCGTGCCGTTGGACTTGCCGGCGAAGTAGTAGCGCAGCCACTCGGGGTTGAGCTTCTGTTCGGTGTAGCTGCGGGCGGTGATGAAGGTGCCGCGGCTCTTGCTCATCTTGGCGCCATCGACGGTGAGGAAGCCGTTGACGCACAGCTGGGTGGGCGTGCGGTAGCCGGCAAAGTGCAGCATCGCCGGCCAGAACAGGGCGTGGAAGTACAGGATGTCCTTGCCGATGAAGTGGATCATCTCGGTGCCGGTGGCGGCAGCCGGGCCGGCCTCGGTGAAGGCGGCCACGTCGATGTCGGCGTTGCGGGCGGCGAGATTCTTGAAGCTGGCGAAGTAGCCGATCGGCGCGTCCAGCCACACGTAGAAGTACTTGCCCGGCGCGCCGGGGATCTCGAAGCCGAAGTAGGGCGCGTCGCGGGAGATGTCCCAGTCGGAGAGCTTGTTCTCGCCGGCTTCGCCCAGCCATTCCTTCATCTTGTTGGCGGCTTCAAGCTGCAGGCGGCGGGCGCCGTCGGGCGTGGTGCCCTGGGTCCAGTCCCGCAGGAACTCGACGGCCTTGGGGTCGGAGAGGCGGAAGAAGTAGTGCTCGGAGGTCTTGAGCACCGGCTTGGCGCCGGAGACGGCGGAGTACGGGTTCTTGAGTTCGGTGGGCGCGTAGGCGGCGCCGCAGGCCTCGCAGTTGTCGCCGTATTGATCGGCCGCGCCGCACTTGGGGCACTCGCCCTTGATGAAGCGGTCCGGCAGGAACATCTCCTTCACCGGATCGTAGAACTGCTCGATGGCGCGGGTGTCGATGAGCTTCGCGCCGTCGCGCAGGCGGGTGTAGATGTCTTCCGCGTACCAGCGGTTCTCGGCGCTGTGGGTGGAGTGGTAGTTGTCGAAGGCCACGCCGAAATCCCGGAAATCGCGGCTGTGCTCGCCGTGCACGCGGTCGATGAGCTGCTCGGGCGTCAGGCCTTCCTTCTCGGCGCGCAGCATGACCGGCGTGCCGTGGGTGTCGTCCGCGCAGACGTAATGCACCGTGTTGCCGCGCATGCGCTGGTAGCGCACCCAGATGTCGGCCTGAATGTAGCCCACCAGGTGGCCAAGGTGGATGTCGCCGTTGGCGTAGGGGAGGGCGTTGGTGACGAGGATCTTGCGCGGGGTGCTCATGGGTGGGGCCTGGGACGGATTTATTTGTAAACTGCCCATTCTAGCAAAGCCGGACGGGCATCGTCCGGCACGGCGCGCGCCGGTCGACGCCCTTAACCTGCAGCGCGCTTTTGGGTAAACTGGACTAAATTACTCGGATTTGGTGCGCCGCAGCGCGCCGGTCCAGCCGGGATCGCCACCCCTTGTCCTTCCTTTTTCGCCGCACGCCGGCCCCCCACATCATGAGCCTCACCGAACAAAGCGTCCTCGACAGCCTCCGGCAATATGCCGACCCCAACACCGGCAAGGATTACGTTTCGAGCCGTGCCGTGAAGAACCTGCGCGTCAGCGGTGCCGACGTGTCCTTCGACATCGAGCTGGGCTACCCGGCGCAGACCCAGATCGATGCGATCCGCCAGGCGGTGATTGCGCGGGTGAAGGCCGTGCCGGGCGTGGGCAACGTGAGCGCCAACGTGTTCAGCCGGATCGTCGCCCACGCGGTGCAGCAGGGCGTGAAGCTGCTGCCCGGGGTGAAGAACATCGTGGCCGTGGCGTCCGGCAAGGGCGGCGTGGGCAAGAGCACCACCGCGGTCAATCTGGCCCTCGCGCTGGCGGCCGAGGGTGCCAGGGTCGGCATGCTCGACGCCGACATCTACGGCCCGTCGCAGCCCCAGATGCTGGGCATCGGCGGCGAGCGCCCCGAAAGCCACGACGGCAAGACCATGGAGCCCCTCGAGGCCCACGGCCTGCAGGTGATGTCCATCGGCTTCCTGGTCGATGTGGAGACCCCGATGGTGTGGCGCGGCCCGATGGCCACCCAGGCCCTCAACCAGCTCCTGAAGGAAACCAACTGGCACGATCTGGATTACCTCGTGATCGACATGCCGCCGGGCACCGGCGACATCCAGCTCACCCTCTCCCAGACCGTGCCGGTGACCGGTGCGGTAATCGTCACGACGCCCCAGGATATCGCCTTGCTCGACGCCCGCAAGGGCCTCAAGATGTTCGAGAAGGTCGGCGTGCCCATCATCGGCATCGTGGAAAACATGAGCATCCACATCTGCTCGAAGTGCGGGCACGAGGAGCACATCTTCGGCACCGGCGGTGGCGAAACCATGTGCGCGGATTACGGCGTGCCCTTCCTGGGCGCGCTGCCGCTGGACATCCAGATCCGTCAGGAAGTGGACAGCGGCGTGCCGACCGTGGTGGCCGACCCGGATGGCCGGGTGGCTGAAATCTACAAGGGGATCGCCCGCAAGGTGGCCATCGCCATCGCCGAACGGGCGAAGGACATGAGCCACAAGTTCCCCAACATCGTGGTCCAGAATACGTGAGCAAACTCAATGTCGTGATGCGCGCTGCCCTGGCGGCGGCGCTTGCCGCCGGGCTGTCCGGCTGCGTGGTGGGCACCGTGGTCGGCACCGCCGTGGATGTGGGCGTCGAAGTGGTCAAAGTGCCCTTCAAGGTCGGCAAGGGCATCTACGACGTGGTGAAGGACGACGAGCCGGCCGGCAAGTAAGTCGTCTGCCCGCCGGGCGGATCGTCCAGGGTTTTGCGGTGACGGCGGTCGCGTGGCCGCCGTCACGCATTTGGCCGTAATTTCCTGCGCGCTGGATGTAGAATGCGCGTTTTTGTGCAGGGGCAGCCAGCGTGAGCATCAAGTCGGACAAGTGGATTCGCCGCATGGCGGAAGGCGATGCGAAGATGATCGAACCCTTTGCCCCCGAACTGGTGCGCCAGAACGAAGGCGGCAAGATCGTCTCCTACGGCACCTCGAGCTACGGCTACGACGTGCGCGTGGCCAACGAGTTCAAGATCTTCACCAACATCAACTCCACGATCGTCGATCCCAAGAACTTCGACGAGCGCAACTTCGTGGACTTCACCGGCGACGTGTGCATCATCCCGCCGAACTCCTTCGCGCTGGCCCGCACGGTTGAATACTTCCGCATCCCGCGTAGCGTGCTCACGGTGTGCCTGGGCAAATCCACCTACGCGCGCTGCGGCATCATCGTCAATGTGACGCCCCTCGAGCCCGAGTGGGAAGGCCACGTGACCCTGGAGTTCTCCAACACCACGCCGCTGCCCGCCAAGATCTACGCCAACGAAGGCGTGGCCCAGATGCTTTTCTTCGAGTCGGATGAAACCTGCGCCACCTCCTACAAGGATCGCGGCGGTAAATATCTGGGTCAGACCGGCGTGACCCTGCCGAAAATCTGAAATACTAGGCAGCTAAACTTGAACAAGGGGCGGACCATGCGCAGCCACGCGGGTCCGCCCAACGCTTTTTGTTGATCCGCCCCAACTCAAATCGGGCATCGAGGAGTCGAGCATGCGCTTCAATTTTCCGGTCATCGTCATCGACGAGGACTTCCGTTCGGAAAACACGTCCGGGCTGGGCATCCGCGCCCTGGCGGAAGCCATCGAAAACGAGGGCCTGCAGGTGCTGGGCGTCACCAGCTACGGCGACATGTCGTCCTTCGCCCAGCAGCAGAGCCGCGGTTCGGCCTTCATCCTGTCCATCGATGACGAAGAGTTCTCCTCGCCCGAGGCCGCCGAAAAGGCCATCGCCGATCTGCGCGCCTTCGTGAGCGAGATCCGGATGCGCAACGCCGACATCCCGATCTTCCTGCACGGCGAGACCCGCACCTCGCGCCACATCCCCAACGACGTGCTGCGCGAACTCCACGGCTTCATCCACATGTACGAGGACACGCCCGAGTTCATCGCCCGCAACGTGGTGCGCGAAGCCAAGGCCTACCTCGAATCCCTGCCACCGCCGTTCTTCCGCGCACTCACGCATTACGCGTCGGATGGCTCGTACTCGTGGCACTGCCCGGGTCACTCCGGCGGCGTGGCCTTCCTGAAGAGCCCGGTCGGCCAGATGTTCCACCAGTTCTTCGGCGAGAACATGCTGCGCGCCGACGTGTGCAACGCGGTCGAAGAACTCGGCCAGCTGCTCGACCACACCGGCCCGGTGGCCGCGTCCGAGCGCAACGCCGCGCGCATCTTCAACTGCGACCACCTGTACTTCGTCACCAACGGCACCTCCACGTCCAACAAGATCGTCTGGCACTCCACCGTGGCGCCGGGCGACATCGTGGTGGTGGACCGCAACTGCCACAAGTCGGTGCTCCACGCCATCATGATGACCGGCGCGATCCCGGTCTTCCTGATGCCCACCCGCAACAACTTCGGCATCATCGGCCCGATCCCGCGCAGCGAGTTCAACTGGGAAAGTATCCAGAAGAAGATCGACGCCAACCCCTTCATCGCCGACAAGACCGCCAAGCCGCGGGTGCTTACCATCACCCAGTCCACCTACGACGGCGTGCTCTACAACGTCGAGGCCATCAAGGAGGAGCTGGACGGCAAGATCGACACCCTGCACTTCGACGAAGCCTGGCTGCCCCACGCCGCCTTCCACGATTTCTACGGCGACTACCACGCCATCGGCGCCGACCGCCCGCGTTGCAAGGAGTCGATGGTGTTCTCGACCCAATCCACCCACAAGCTGCTGGCGGGCCTGTCGCAGGCCTCGCAGATCCTCGTGCAGGACGCCGAGAACAGCCACCTCGACCGGGACGTGTTCAACGAGGCCTACCTCATGCACACCTCCACCAGCCCCCAGTACGCGATCATCGCGTCCTGCGACGTGGCCGCGGCGATGATGGAAGAGCCCGGCGGCACCGCGCTGGTCGAGGAATCCATCGCCGAAGCCCTCGACTTCCGCCGCGCCATGCGCAAGGTGGACGAAGAGTGGGGCGCCGACTGGTGGTTCAAGGTGTGGGGGCCGGACGACCTCTCGGAAGAAGGCATCGAAGAGCGCGAAGCCTGGATGCTCAACCCGGGCGAGCGCTGGCACGGTTTCGGGCAGCTGGCCGACGGCTTCAACATGCTTGACCCGATCAAGGCCACGATCATCACCCCGGGCCTGGACGTGGACGGCGAGTTCGCCGAGCGCGGCATCCCGGCGGCCATCGTCACCAAGTATCTCGCCGAGCACGGCGTGATCGTCGAGAAGTGCGGCCTGTACTCCTTCTTCATCATGTTCACCATCGGCATCACCAAGGGCCGCTGGAACAGCATGGTGACCGAGCTGCAGCAGTTCAAGGATGACTACGACAAGAACCAGCCCCTCTGGAAGGTGCTGCCCGAGTTCGTCCAGAAGAACCCGCGCTACGAGCGCGTCGGCCTGCGCGACCTGTGTCGCGACATCCACGCGGTGTACCGCGCCAACGACGTGGCCCGCCTCACCACCGAGATGTACCTCTCGGACATGATTCCGGCCATGAAACCGGCCGACGCCTTCGCCAAGATGGCTCACCGCAAGATCGAGCGCGTCGCCATCGACGAACTCGAAGGCCGCGTCACCAGCGTGCTGCTCACCCCGTACCCGCCGGGCATCCCCCTGCTCATCCCGGGCGAGCGCTTCAACAAGACGGTGGTGCGCTACCTGCAGTTCGCCCGCGAGTTCAACGAACGCTTCCCGGGCTTCGAGACCGACGTGCATGGCCTCGTGAAGGAAGTGAAGGACGGCCGCATCCACTACTACGTGGATTGCGTGCGGGATTGATCGTCGTCGTCCTCAAAACAAAAACGCCGCGGGTTCCGCGGCGTTTTGCTGTCGGCGTCGGGTGGGGCGGTTACCGGTTCCGCTCGTAGGTCACCCAGGCGAACTTGAGGCCCGACGCGGCGACCTGCGAGCTGCGCTGGGCTTCGCGCCAGTCGTCCCGGGCGAAGTCCGGAAAGCACGCGTCGCCAGCGAAATCCGCATCGATCTCGGTGAGGTAGAGCCGGTCGGCGATGGGCAAGGCCTGGCAGTAAAGCTCGGCGCCACCGATCACGAAGGCGATGTCCGCGTCACCGGCGGCAATCAGCGCGTCGGGCAGGCTGCCCACCATGGTGGCGCCTTGCGCGTCGTAGCCGGCGTTACGGCTTACCACGATGTTGGTCCGGCCGGGCAGGGGGCGGAAGGCGTCGGGCAGGGATTCCCAGGTCTTGCGGCCCATGATGACCGGCTTGCCGCGGGTGGTCTCGCGGAAGAACTTCATGTCTTCCGGCAGGTGCCAGGGCAGGCGGTTGTCGATGCCGATCACGCGGCCGCGGGCGTGGGCAGCGATGAGGGCGAGAACGGGCTTGCGCATATGACCCTCCTGCCGCTGCGCGGCATCCTCCCCAAGGGAGGAATGAGCACTTCCTTCGGGCGGCCGGGCGGAAGTGCTCATACGGCCACCGGTGCGGAGATGTGGGGGTGCGGGTCGTAGCCTTCGAGGGTGAAGTCGTCGATGGTGAAGGCGAAGATGTCCTTCACCTCGGGGTTGATGCGCATCAATGGCAGGGCACGGGGCTCGCGGGAGAGCTGGAGCTGGGTCTGCTCCAGGTGATTCACGTAGAGGTGACAGTCGCCGCCGGTCCACACGAAATCGCCCAGTTCGTAGCCGCACACCTGCGCCACCATCATCGTGAGGAGCGCGTAGCTGGCGATGTTGAAGGGCACACCCAGGAAAATGTCGGCGCTGCGCTGGTAGAGCTGGCAGCTCAACTTGCCGTCGGCCACGTAGAACTGGAACAGCGCGTGGCAGGGCGGCAGGGCCATGCCCTCGATCTCGCCGGGGTTCCAGGCCGACACGATGTGGCGGCGGGAGTCCGGGTTCTTCTTGAGCGCCTCGATGAGCTGGGCGATCTGGTCGATGCTGCGGCCGTCGGCGGTTTCCCAGCGGCGCCACTGCTTGCCGTACACCGGGCCCAGCTCGCCGTTCTCGTCGGCCCACTCGTCCCAGATCGAGACCTTGTTGTCCTTCAGGTACTTGATGTTGGTGTCGCCGCGCAGGAACCACAGCAGCTCATGGATGATCGAACGGGTGTGGAGCTTCTTGGTGGTGAGCAGCGGAAAGCCTTCGGCGAGATCGAAGCGCATCTGCCAGCCGAAGACCGAGAGGGTGCCGGTGCCGGTGCGGTCGTCCTTGCGGTGGCCGAGTTCCGCTACGTGGCGCATGAGTTCGAGGTACTGGCGCATGGAGGCAATGAGCTGGATCGAAAGGGCGCAAGTGTACCGTCTGCCGGTCTGCGGCGGAATCGCCGGTTGTCGGGCGGGGCGTCGGCGGCTGGCCTGAAAAAAACACCTTTGTGCTAACATGCTTGATCGTGAAATATCGTTTCAGATCAGTGCTCCGACGAGGATCAGAGAGACGCAAATGACAACCGGCTACGTGGTTCAACCTTCCCATCCGCTCATGCAGCAGGAAACGCTGGGCCGGATCCTGAACGACGTCGCCACCAGCGCCGCGCCGACGGCCATCGTCGAACTCATCCGCTGGCTGGATTCCTTCCACTTCGAAGGCGAAGTCCCCCTCACCCAGCTTGCCCGCCTGGTGGCCGTGCTCGACGAGGCGGCCCAGCCCCAGCTGCGGCAGGCGTCGGGGCTTTACCTGTCCAACGTGTTTGGGGCGCGCAGCGTGCGCTACAAGGCCCTGGGGCGGGATTTCTACGCCAGCCTGGGGCGCGCCTACGATCTGGTCCTGAACGGGCTCGCTGCCGATTTCAGCATCGACGCCTCCGACCCGCTGCGAGTCGAGATCCTGCTGCGGGCGGTGCGGGCCGCCGCCGGCGAGATGAAGTGGGTCGCCTTCGATTACCAGGCGCTCGCGCCGGAGGTGTGGCAGCGGGCCATCGGCGCCTACCGTTCGGCCGGCCAGTACGGTGCGCTCAACACGCCGATCAGCGTGCGCGAGGGGCGCGAGACCCGCTCGACGGTGAGCCGCGAGTTCATCCGGCTGGTGGCGATGCAGTGCGCCAGCCTGGACCAGCTCTCCCCCGACCGCATCGAGGCCACCGACAAGCTGGTCCGCTACCTGCAGCATTCGCTGGCGCTTACCGCCGAGCCCCGGGGCGGCGGCCAGTTCTTCCTCGATCTCGAGAGCCTCGCCGCGCCCCAGCGCTGTCTGGCGGTGCCGGAGGAGGCCGCCTCGACGATCCGCTATTTCCGCCCGGCCGACGCCGTGGCGATGCTCGGGGAGCTGCGCCAGACCGTGGCCGACGGTGGCCTGGGCCCGCTGTTCGCGGGCATCGGCGTGCCCTCGGTGAGCGGCGCGATCCGTCACCTGTGCCGCCAGTGGGGCCCGGTGCCGCCGATGCGCCAGTACCGCCGGCACCCCGTGCGCGGGTCGCTGGCCCTGGCAACCGGCCTTGGCTTCATCCGCTCCCAGCTCTCGGGCGAGGCCCAGATGCGACCGGCGGCGGCGTGGTCGCTGCGGGACGCCAGCCGCAACGGCTTCGGGGTGGTGTCCTGCTCCTTCGATGCGGAGGTCTGCCGGGTGGGGGCGCTGGTGGGCGCGCATGTGGGCGAAACCGGGCGCTGGGTGCTGGCGCTGGTGCGCCGCGTCAGGTCGGATATCGCAGGCGGCGCAGCGGTGGGGATGCAGACGCTCTCCAGCGAGCCTTATCCGGCGGTGCTCGACGACGGGGCCCGGAGCTGGAACGGCATCCTGTGCGATCCGGTGGTGCGCGGTCGTGCCGTGCGCATCGTCTGCGAGCCGGGTGCGATGCGCACGCCGCGGCCGGTGTTTGCCAAGCTCGCGGGGCGGACGGTCAAGCTGCAGCCCGGCACCGTGCTGGTCAGCGGGCCGGGTTACCAGATCGTCAGCTGCACGGTTGCCTGAAACTGGAATAGCGTCGGGCTATCGGCCCGATCACGGCAAAGCGTTTGACGCCGCGCTGCCGGGCTGTTAAGTTACAGCCCATGAACGCCTCGCAGCAGACCAACCTCTCCTCTCTTCTGGCCCTCTCCGGGCTGGGTCTGCTGCTGCCCTAACGGGCACATCTTTTCTTCCCCTTCCTGTTGTCGTACCCCGTCGCCTGCCTCAGGCGAGTTGCGTCTTCGCACGCGTCTTGAACGGAGCCTTGCCATGTCCACGCTGAACCTTTGCCTGCTGTCCCTACGACTGCGCCCCGGTTGCCAGGCCACGAGCCCGCGGCAGTCTGGCAGCCCCTCGTCCGCATCCGAACACCCGAACCGCATCCGACGAAAACAAAGGACAAGATCATCATGTTGAAGAACCCGCAAACCAAGTACGCCGCCTTTCCCCCGGTCGCCCTCGCCGACCGCCAGTGGCCCAGCCGCACGCTCGCCCATCCGCCGATCTGGATGAGCACCGATCTCCGTGACGGCAACCAGGCCCTCTTCGAGCCCATGAACGCCGCCCGCAAGTTGCAGATGTATCGCAAGCTCGTGGCGATCGGCTTCAAGGAAATCGAAGTCGCTTTCCCCTCCGCATCCCAGACCGATTTCGACTTCGTCCGGCAACTCATCGAGCAGGGCGAGATCCCCGACGACGTGACCATCGAGGTCTTGAGCCAGGCCCGCGAGCACCTCATCCGCCGCACCATGGAATCCCTCAAGGGCGCCCGCCGGGCCATCGTGCACATCTACAACGCCACCTCGCCGGTGTTCCGCGAGACGGTGTTCGGGATGAGCAAGGACGAGGTCAAGGCGCTTGCCGTCGAGAGCGTGACCCTCGTCAAGCAACTCGCCGCAGCGCAGCCGGAGACCGAGTTCGTCCTCGAGTACAGCCCCGAAACCTTCACCGCCACCGAACTCGATTTCGCGAAGGAGGTGTGCGATGCGGTGGTGGACGCCTGGGACCCGAAGCCAGGGGAGAAGGTCATCATCAACCTCCCGTCCACGGTCGAGGTGGCGATGCCCAACGTCTACGCCGACCAGATCGAGTGGATGCACCGCAACCTCGCCCGCCGCGACCGGATCGTCCTCAGCGTGCATCCCCACAACGACCGCGGCACCGCGGTGGCGGCCGCCGAGTTGGCCCAGCTTGCCGGCGCCGACCGGGTGGAGGGCTGTCTCTTCGGCAACGGCGAGCGCACCGGCAACGTGGATCTCGTGACCCTCGCCCTCAACATGTACACCCAGGGTATCCACCCGGGGCTCGATTTCTCGGACATCAACGACATCGCCCGGGTGGCCGAGGAGTGCACCCAGTTGCCGATCCATCCGCGCCACCCCTACGTGGGCGATCTCGTGTTTACGGCGTTCTCGGGCTCGCACCAGGACGCCATCAAGAAGGGCTTCGAGGTGCAGCGGCCGGACGCGATGTGGGCTGTGCCCTACATGCCGGTGGACCCGCTCGACGTGGGGCGCACCTACGACTCGGTGATCCGGGTCAACAGCCAGTCCGGCAAGGGTGGGGTGGCGCACTTGCTCCAGGCCCACTACGGCCTCGCGATGCCGCGGCGGATGCAGGTGGAGTTCAGCGCCGCGGTGCAGCGCCTCACCGACGAGACCGGGCAGGAGGTGGATGCCCACCAGTTGTGGATGCTCTTCGGGCGCGAGTACCTCGAGGCCGACACGCCGATCCGCTACGTGGCGCACCACCTCTTCGAGGCCGGCAGCCGTCAGGGCATCCGCATCGAGGCCGAGGTGAATGGCCGGGCGGTGGCGTTCGTCGGCGAGGGCAACGGGCCCGTCGAGGCGGCGGTGGCGGCCCTTGGCGTGCCGATCCGGGTGCAGAGCTTCGAGGAGCGCTCGATGGGCGAGGGCGCCGACGCGGCGGCCATGTGCATCGTCGAGGTGGCGATGGAGGGCGTGGCCGGCAGCCGCTTCGGGGCGGGCATGCACCGCAACACGGTGACGGCGTCGGTGCAGGCCATCGTCAGCGCGGCCAACCGGATGCGGGCGCCGGCGCATGGCGCGGGTAGCGCGGCCCAGACGCCGGCAGGCTGCGCCGCCTGATCGCCGGGGCCGCTCCAAGAAAATGCCGGGCGCTGGGGCCCGGCATTTTTTTGGCTTGTCGAGGCGTGGCCGATGTCAGGCGGTAAGCTCCAGCAGCTTGCCGAAGGCCACCGCAAACTGGGCAAGGCCGTCGGTCTGCAGGCCTTCGCCGAGGGCGTTCATGTCCAGCCCCAGGGCGGCCAGGGCGGCGATGTGGGTGGCGGAGGCGTCCACGTCGGCGGCGATGCTGGCCGGGGTGACCGTGCCGTGATCCATGAAGGCGGCGAGGGTGGCGTCGGGCAGGGTGTTCACCGTTTCGGGGCCGATCAGCGGCTCGACGTACATCAGGTCGGAGTAGGCCGGGTTCTTGGTGCCGGTGCTGGCCCACAGCATGCTTTGCGGCCGGGCGCCCTGGGCGGCCAGGGCCGCGAAGCCGGCGCCGTGAAAGCGTGCCAGGTAGCGCTGGTAGGCCTGGCGGGCGAGGGCCACGCCGGCCTTGCCGCGCAGGGCGAGGGCGTCGGGCGTGCCGAGCGCTTCGAGCTGTTTGTCGATCAGGCTGTCCCAGCGGGACAGGAACACGCTGGCCACCGAGCGCACCCGGCGCACGTCGCCGCCGCTGGCGGCCAGGCGTTCGAGGCCGCGCTGGTAGGCGCCGGCCACGGCGTCCACGTGGTTGAGGGAGAACATCAGCGTGACGTTGATGCTCAGGCCTTCGCCGGTGAGGGTTTCGATGGCGCGCACGCCAGCGGCGGTGGCGGGGATCTTGACCAGCAGGTTGTCGCGGGCCACGGCGTCGCGCAGGCGGCGGGCGGCGGCCACGGTGCCGGCTTCGTCGTCGGCCAGGGCCGGGGAGACTTCCAGGCTCACGTAGCCGGCGTCGCCCTTGCTGGCGTCAAAGACAGGGCGGATCGCGTCGCAGGCGCGCTGCACGTCCTCGATCACCAGCCGCTCGTAGCGCTGCTCGGCGCCGAGCGTCTCGCCGTTCATGGCGTCGAGCGCGGGGCGGTAGTCCGGGCCCTCGGCGATGGCCTTGTGGAAGATCGCCGGGTTGGTGGTGACGCCGGCCACACCGGCTTCGATGTGGCGGGCAAGCTCGCCGGACTGGATGAGGGAGCGGGAGAGGTTGTCGAGCCAGACTTGCTGGCCGGCGGCGCGGGCGGCTTGGATCGGGTTCATGGTGTGGATGGGTGTTGTAATCGGTCGGGATGAATTATCCATTCTGGCGGATGGGGATGACAGCCCGTTGTGACGAATTTCACCGGGGCGGCCAGTGGAGGTCGAACTGCCCGGGCTGGCCGGTGGGCCGGGCCGCGCCGGCGGCGATGGCGGGCAGCCGGGAGAGGAGTTCCGGGTCGCCCCCGATGCGGCCGTCGAAGCGCGGCGGCTTGCCGTAGGGGGCTTGGCCCTGGCCGCTGGCCTGGATGGCGCCGGCGAGGGTGGCGAGTTGGAAGTTCAGGTCGCCGGCGCGGGCGACGACGCGCAGCTCGTAGTCGCCAAACTGGCGGCCTGGGAAGAGGGCGCTGCGGGCGCCGCGCCACAGCAGGCGGGCGTTGCCGGTGCAGCGGCCGTCGGGTGGGCAGTGCCAGTCGGGGGCTTCGACGGTCAGGTCGCCCTGCCAGCCGGCCCGGGCGGCGGGGTGGGGGATGGATGCCAGGGCGGTGTCGGCGGGGGCGTGGAGCGCCAGCCGGCGCACGCTTACGCCGCCGGGGGAGGCTTCGACCGCGCCCAGGGGGCTGCCGCTGCTGGAAAACGTCCAGCCCAGGGCGAGCCGGCCGAGGGCGGCGGTGTCGAGATCCCAGGCCAGGGGCAGCCAGGGGGTGAGGCTGCGCCCGCCGGCGTCGCGGCTGGCCAGTACGCCGCGACCGTGCCACAGGCTGCCTTCGGCCTGCTGCAGGCGCAGCCCGCCGTCGGTGGCGTGGGCGACGAGGCCGTCGACTAGCCGCGCCGGCGCCTTGGCGACGAGGAGCGCCAGGGCGAGGAGCGCGAAAATCAGCAGTTTGCGGAGCATGGGGTCAGCCGGCGGTGGGGTGGCGTGGCATCAGCCGCCACCGGCCACCAGCACCAGGTCGACGCTGGCGGTGGGGCCTTGCTGCTGGATTTCCATGCGGGCCACCCGCAGCCCTTGATCCTGCTGGAGCGTGGCGAGCCAGGCGACCAGCTCGTCGAAGCCGGCCTGACCCTTGACCTGGAGCCCGTCGCCCATCGACTGGACGATCACCCCGAGCGCCCGGCTCTTGGCCGAGGCCTGCACGGTTTCGAGCAGTGCCGGGCCGGTGGGGCGCTGGGGCACGGGCTGGGCGCGCAGGCGGGCGATCTCGGTGGCGGATTCCTGGGCCTGTTCGAGCTGGGCTTCGGCGCGGGGCAGGCTGCGGCCCAGGCGGGCGCGCTCGCTGCGGCTCCAGTCGAGGGCGGTGACGATCAGCGCGACGCCGACGACGGTTGCCGCGACGATCAGCAGGGTGCGCTCCCGCGGGTTGCGGGCCTGCCAGGCGTTGGCGAGGCGGGTGAGCGGGCCGCTGGCGGGTGCGGTGGGGGGCGTGGGGGCGGTCATTGGAGGTTCTCCCGGCGCAGCAGCAGGTGGGGCGTGCCGCCGTCGGTGCGCAGGTCGGCGAGGAGGCCGCGGCTGGCGAGCAGGCCGACGATGGCGTCGGCGCGGGCAGCGGCGGGGCCGGTGAGGGTGAGGTCGAGGCGGCCGTCTTCGTAGTGCACCGCGGCGACCGCGCCGGCAGCGTCGGTGCCGAGGGCTTCGGCGGCCAGGGCCAGCAGGGCCAGGGCGTCGTCGTCGCGGAGCAGGCCGTGGCGGGCCCGCTCGAGGTTGAGCTGCTGGCGCATCTGGGCGGCCGGGGCGACCACCGGGCTGTTGGGGAAGGTGCTGCGGTAGATCCGCTCGATGCGTTCGCCGGCCTGACCGACCTGCTGACGCAGCCACAGGGCCTCGCCGACGTTGATGGCGAGCCACAGGGCCAGGGCGCCGGCGCCGACGACGAGGGCGGGGCGCAGCCGGCCGAGCCACCCGGCGCCGGCTTCGCGGAAGGCGAACTCGCCGTGGAGGAGGTTGGCGCACTTGCGGTCGACGCCCTGCCACCAGCGGTAGGGCGCGCCGGTGGCGACGGCGAGGCCGGTCTCGGCCTGCAGCAGGGCGAGATCCGGCGCCTGTGTGGCCGGAGCGAGGTGCAGCTGGATCTGGGCCGGCGCAGCGTTGGCGGCGCGGGCGGCGGCGGCCTGCTGGGCGAGCAGCGGGGCGAGGAGGTCGGCATCCACGGCGACGCCCTGGTGGATGCCGCTGCGCAGGATGGCGCCGGCGGGGGACAGGCTGAGCTGCCAGCCTTCGCCGCCGGGGGCGGTCTGGACTTCGGCCCACACCCGGCGGGCCGGCCGGCCGATGGCGGCGAGCTGGGCGGTGAGCTGGCGCAGGCGCTCCCGGGCCACCACCAGCACGCCGGCCAGATCGCGCTCGCCGTCGTCGGCGGGGCGGCGGTGGCTGAGGGTGAGGTGCTGGGTGTCGGGGTCTTTCAGCAGGCGGTCTTCGAGGGCGTAGGCCAAGAGGCGCGGCAGGTCGCGCCGGGCGCCGCGGGGCAGGGGCACTTCGAGCCACAGGCACTGGGGGCCGGTGAGGACGAGTTCGCACTCGGCGGCGGCGGGCCAGTGGCGGGGTTCGGAGTGGCCTTCGGAGAGCGGCTTGCCGTCGGGGCCGAGGAGCACCCACGGGCAGTCGGGCCGGGTGGGCCAGTGTTCGTCGATGGCGAGGAGGAGGCGGGTACTCATGGGCGTATCACAGCAGTTTTTGCCAGACGATGGTGGACCAGTTCTGGCTGCGTTCGAGCAGCACTTCCATGCGCACCATGGCCACGCCGTAGCGGGCGCGGCCGGTGGCGAGGAAGTGCCGGCTGGTGACGGAGAGGCGGGTGAGGTCGGGCTGCAGGTCGGGGGAGGGCAGCCGGGCCTTGAAGTCGTTCACGTCCTTGAACCACGCCCGATTGCGCTGGACGACCAGCAGGCGGGCGGCGTCGAGGGTGAGTTCGGGCACCACCGCGGCGAGCACTTCGGCCGGCGCGGTGTTGACGTTGACGGCGGTGCCGGCGGGCAGGGCGGCCACATAGGGGGTGAGGCGGGCGACCAGCTGGGGGCTGAAGCCGCGCACCTGGAGCAGTTCGGCGACCGCCACCAGCGGGCCGTTGGCGGCGCGTCGGGGCGGGGTCTGGGCGCCGTACCAGGCGGATTCGGCGCCGCCGGGCAGGCGCGGGCTGTCGTCCCGGTCGAGCCAGTCGAGGAGGGCGGCGGTGAGGCTGAGGGTGTCGCCGTCGGCGACGCCGGAGATGGACAGCAGGCGCTGGAAGCGCTCGACTTCGACGATGTCGGCACTGTCGCCGGCCAGGTTGTTGAGGTTGAGGCGGCCGGAGAGTTCCTGCAGTTCGCCGCCCACCTCGCCCTCTTCGACCGGGGTGGGCGGCACCTTGACGGCCCAGGCTTCGCCCAGGTGGTCGACCTGGCTGGTGCGGGCGTCTTCGGAGAGCACGTTGCGGGCCCAGTCGACCGCGCCGCGGGCGAGCTGGCGGGCCTGGGCCTGGTCGTGACGGCCGGCGACCTGATCCATCGCCACGCCCAGATCGCCCATCGAGGCGGCGGCGAGCCCGGCGACCAGGGCTACCGTGAGCAGGGCGAGGATGACCGCGGCACCGCGCTGGCGGCCGGCTGGCGGGCGGCGGACGGGGGGGCGGGGCGGCATCAGCGCAGGGCGATGACGCGGGTGAGCACACCCACGCCATCCAGGTCGAGTTCGAGGATCACCGCGTCTGGCAGGGGGGCGCGGGTGTCGCCGGGGGGCCAGGCGTCGAGGCGGTTGTTGCGCTGCAGGAAGCGCCAGCGCAGGCCGCGCACCCGATCGAGCAGGGGCTCGACGCTGGGCTCGCCGAGGGCGTCGCGGCCGCTCCAGCGCAGCCATTCGAGGCGGCCGTCGACGAGCCGGTAGCCCACCCGACGCACGCCGCGGCTGTCGTCGAGGCGCAGGAACTGAAGCTCGGGTCCGCCGCCGTCGGCGGCCCGGGTGAGCAGCATGGGGGCGTTGGCGGCGCGGTTGAGCGGGGCCGGGGGGATGCCGTCGCTGCCGGCCTGCCCGGCGTTGCGGCCGACGGTGGAGACGACCTGCAGGAGGTCGGCGTCGATGCGCTGGAGGCTGCGGCCGATGGCGCGCCAGCGTTCGAAGCCGGCTTCGAGGCGGGTGTGGCTGTTGGCGACTTCGGACAGGGCGCGGTAGGACAGCACGCCCAGCACCGCGAACACGGCGAGGGCGACCATCAGCTCGATGAGGGTGAGGCCGCGCTGGGCCGGCCGGCAAGTCATTGGAGCGGCCTCGCCACGTAGCCGGACAGGCGGGCGATGGCGTGGTCGCCGGAGTCCGGGCCGAAGACGGCCACGTCCACCCGACGGAACAGGGGGTTGGCGGTGTTCTTGACCTCTTCGCGCCAGCGGTAGCTGCGCCCGGCCTGGTCGGCGGTGCCTTCGTTGGTGCCGGGGTTGGGCCAGGCGCCGGTGGCGCGCAGTTCGGCCAGGCGGTTTTCGGCCACCCAGTCGCCGATCAGGCGCTCGCGCAGCTCGCCCGACGACTGGGTGGTGACGCCCATTGCCCGGAAGGCGGCGCTGAGGGCGATGGCGAGGATGGCCAGCGCGACCAGGGTTTCGAGCAGCGTGAAGCCGCGGGGCCGGCGCGGGGTCATGAGCGGGCGCTGCCGGGCATGGCGAGCTGCACGCTGCCGTTGGCCTTGCCGGTGAGGCGGGCTTCGCCGCCGGGGGTGGCGACGCGCAGCTCGTATTCGGGGGCCTGGGTGCCGAACTGCAGGCGCGGGCTGGCGGCGTCGGGCTGGCCGTCGATGCGCAGGCCGAGCCAGGCCACGCCGGCGGGCAGGGGGCGGTCGGCGAACACCGGCGGGTCGATCAGCGGACGCCAGTTGTCGTCGGGGTCGAGGGCGGAGAAGCGGTAGCCGTCGGGGAGGAACTCGATGGCGATGGGCCGGCCGCGCACGGCGGCCCGGTCGGCGGTGGCTTCGAGCACCAGACGCAGGCGCTTGAGGGCCTGGTCGGTGTCGCGCCCGCGCAGGCTGTCGAGGCCGACGCTGACGCCGGTGGCCACGAGCCCCATGATGACCAGCACCACCATCACCTCGATGAGGGTGAAGCCGGCGTGGCGGCCGGGCCGGGGCGCGTCGGGCCGCCCGGCGCGCGCGGAGCCGCGGGTCGGGCGGGCGAGGCTGCGCCGGTGACCTGCCGTCATCGGGTGGGGGTCAGAGGTTCCAGGAGCCGATGTCGGCGTCGAAGCCCTGGCCACCGGAGAGGCCGTCGGCGCCGAAGCTCATCACGTCCACCTCGCCCTTGAGGCCGGGGACGACGTACTGGTAGGGCTTGCC
This sequence comes from Zoogloea sp., assembly GCF_041904905.1. Taxonomy (GTDB): domain Bacteria; phylum Pseudomonadota; class Gammaproteobacteria; order Burkholderiales; family Rhodocyclaceae; genus Zoogloea. Next base: position 68,563 of record NZ_JAYRMI010000004.1, read on the forward strand.
CCACGGGTCGACGGGCAGCTTGTCGAGGTAGGACTTCCAGTTGTCGGGCACCGGCGCGGCGGCGGGCTTGGTGACCAGGGCCTGCAGGCCTTGCTCGGCGCTGGGGTAGCGGCGGTTGTCGAGCTTGTAGAGCTTGAGGGCCTGCATGATGGCGGAGATGTCCTGCCGGGCGGCGACCACGCGGGCTTCGTCGGGGCGGCTCATGACCTTGGGCACCACCAGCGCGGCGAGCACGCCGAGGATGACGATGACGACCATCACTTCGATCAGGGTGAAGCCGCGGGCGCGGCGGGGGGTGTGCTTCATCGCGTTTCCTTATTTCATTAGGGTATTGATTTCGATGATGGGTTGCATCACAGCCATCACGATGAGTAATACGAAGCCGCCCATCGCCAGCAGCAGGATGGGTTCGAGCAGGGCGGTGAGGGTGGCAGTGCGGTTTTCGAGTTCGGCCTGCTGGAGCCGGGCGGCGCGGTCGAGGAGTTCATCGACGCGGCCGGTGGCTTCGCCGTTGGCGATCATGTGGATGAGCAGCGGCGGAAACTGGCGGCTGGCGCCCAGGGCGCGGGAGAGGGGCTGGCCCTCGCGGACGCGCTCGGCGGCGGTGGCGACGGCGTCGGCGAGCGGCAGCCGGGCGATGACCTGGCGGCCGGCGTCGAGGGCGGCCAGCAGGGGCACGCCGCTGCCGGCGAGGATGGAGAGGGTGCTGGCGAAGCGGGTGGCGTCCAGGGTGCGCAGGTGGCGGCCGAGCAGGGGCAGGCCCAGCAGCCAGGCGTCCCAGCGGCGCTTGACGGCGGTGTCGCGCAGCGCCGCGCGGCCGGCAAAGAGCCCGCCGGCAATGGCGAGGATCATCAGCCAGCCCCAGTCGCGCAGCAGGCTGCTCAGGGCGATGAGGCTGCGGGTGAGCAGCGGCAGGGCCTGCTTGCTCTGCTGGAAGACGGAGACCACCTGGGGCACCACGTAGGTCATCAGGCCGACGATGACGAGCAGCGCCACGCTGGCGACGATGGCCGGGTAGAGCAGGGCCTGGAGGGTTTTGGTGCGCAGGGCGTGGCTGCGGTCGAGGTAGTCGGCGAGCTGGTTCATCACGCGGGCGAGTTCGCCGGATTTCTCGCCGGCGGCCACCGAGGCGCGGTAGAGCGCGGTGAAGGCCTGGGGATAGCGATCGAGGGCGGCGCGCAGGCTGTAGCCGGCGAGGATTTCGGAGCGCACGCCGGCCAGCAACTGGCGGGTGGCTTCGGTTTCGGCCTGCTCGATGAGGGCCGCCAGCGCCTGCTCGACGGTGAGGCCGGAGGCGAGCAGGGTGGCCCACTGGCGGGTGAGCAGGGTGAGGTCGGCCTCCTTCAGCTTGCGGCGGGCGGCCTTGCCGTCGCCGCCGGTGTGGGCCACCGAGGCGACTTCCAGCGGGAACAGCCCGCGCTCGCGCAGCAGGCCGCGGGCGGCCTTGCCGGTGTCGGCTTCGAGCACGCCGGCGGATTCCCGGCCGGCGTTGTCCACGGCGCGATAGCGGAAGGCGGTCATCGCTTAATCCCGGGTGACCCGCAGGAGCTCTTCGGCCGAGGTGACGCCGTCGGCCAGGAGGCGCAGGCCGTCGTCGCGCAGGCCGCGGCTGCCCTGCTGGCGGGCGTGGGCGCGCAGGTCGGCTTCGTCGGCGGCGGTGTGGATGAGGCGCTGGAGGGCGTCGTCGGTGACCATCAGCTCGTAGATGCCGGTGCGCCCGGCGTAGCCGGTGTGGCCGCATTCGGGGCAGCCGGGGGCGTGCCACAGCTGGGCGGGGCTGCCGGGGCCGAGGAGGCTGCGGTCGGCGGCGGTGGCGGGCGTGGCGCTGCGGCAGGCCGGGCACAGGCGGCGCACCAGGCGCTGGGCCAGCACGCCGCGCAGGGTGGAGGCGAGCAGGAAGGGCTCGACGCCCATGTCCACAAGGCGGGTGACGGCCGAGGCAGCGTCGTTGGTGTGCAGGGTGGCGAGCACGAGGTGGCCGGTGAGGCTGGCCTGGACGGCGATCTGGGCGGTTTCGAGGTCGCGGATCTCGCCGATCATGATGACGTCGGGGTCTTGCCGGAGGATGGCACGGAGCGCCCGGGCGAAGCTGAGGTCGATCTTGCTGTTGACCTGGATCTGGCCGACGCCGGGGAGATCGTATTCGACCGGATCTTCGACGGTGACGATGTTGCGGCGCTTGGCGTCCATGCCCTGCAGCGCGGCGTAGAGGGTGGTGCTCTTGCCGGAGCCGGTGGGGCCGGTGACGAGGAGGATGCCGTGGGGCTGGTCGAGGAGCTTGGCGAACGGTGCGACGGTGTCGGCGGCCATGCCCAGGCTGTCGAGGCCGCGCTGGCCGCTGCCCTTGTCGAGCAGGCGCAGCACGATGCGTTCGCCGTGGGTGGTGGGCAGGGTGGAGACGCGTACGTCCACCTGCCGGCCGGCCAGGCGCAGGGCGATGCGGCCATCCTGGGGCAGGCGCTTTTCGGCGATGTCGAGGCTGGCCATGATCTTGATGCGCGAGGCCATGGCGGCGTGGAGCGCGCGGTGGGGCTGGGCCACGTCGACCAGCACGCCGTCGCGGCGGAAGCGCACGACGGAGTGGCGCTCGTAGGGCTCGATGTGGATGTCGCTGGCGGACTGGCGCACGGCCTGGGTGAGGAGCGCGTTGATCATGCGGATGATCGGGGCGTCGTCCTGGGTTTCGAGGAGGTCTTCGACGGCCGGCAGCTCGGTCATGAGCTGGGTGAGGTCGACCTCCTGGCCCACGTCGGCCACCACGTCGGCGGCGTTGCCGTCGGTGCCGGAATAGGCTTCGGACAGGCGCGCCTCGAAGGCGGCGCGGGTGACCTGTTCGATGACCAGGGGCAGGCCCAGGGTGCGCCGGACTTCGGCCAGGGCGGTGAGGTCGGCGCCTTCGCGCAGCACCAACTGGGCGCGCTCGGCGCCCTGGGCGGCAACGAGGATGCCGTGGGCCTTGGCGAAGGCGTAGGGCAGGGCCGGGCCGGTCATGGCTTGGCCGGGGCTGGCGTGGCGACGTCGGCCGGCGCGGCGGCCGGGTCGATGCGCGGCAGGGTGTAGGGCACGGCCGGCGGCGGGCTGCCGGGCGGGGGCAGCAGGGGCGGGTTGGGCTCGCGCCGCATGAGGTTGCGCGGGTCGTCCAGATCGCGCTGCTGGCCGATCACGTAGTTGTAGCGTTCGGCCGAGAGGCCCTGGATGGAGGCGGCGTCGCGCAGGATGACCGGGCGCAGGAAGACGATGAGGTTGGTCTTGCCGCGCTTGCGGGAGTCGTAGCGGAAGAACTGGCCGAGGTAGGGGATGTCGCCCAGCAGGGGCACTTTTTCGACGCCGCCGGAGTAGGCGTCTTCCACCAGGCCGCCCAGGGCGATCACCGCGCCGTCGTCCACCAGCACGGTGGATTCGATGGAGCGCTTGGTGGTGGAGGGGCCGGTGGTGGCGGTGGCGGTGGATTCGATGACCGCCGAGGCTTCCTGGTAGATCTGCAGGCGCACGGTGCCGCCTTCGGAGATCTGCGGCTTGACCTTGAGGGTGAGGCCGACGTCCTTGCGCTCGACGGTGGTGAAGGGGTTGCTGGCGCCGGTGGAGGTGGTGGTGTAGGTGCCGGTGACGAAGGGCACGTTGCGGCCCACGACGATCTTGGCCTCTTCGTTGTCGAGGGTGACCAGGTTGGGCGTGGACAGGATGTTGGCCTTGGTATCGGATTCGAGGAAGCGGGCCAGCAGGTTGAGGTTGGCGATCTCGCGCCCGCCCACGCTCACCGTGCCGCCCCCCAGCAGCAGGTTGAGGCCGTTGCCCGGCAGCGTGGTGGCACTGCTGCTGGCAAGGCTGCTGGCCAGGTTGAGGATGTTGTTGCCGCTGGTGTTGAAGCTGGTGCCGCCGAAGGCGGTGGTGTTGCCCACCTTGCCGGCCTGCCACTGGATGCCGATCTCGGCGGCTTTCTCGGTGCTGACTTCGGTGATGAGCGCCTCGACATAAACCTGCGCGCGGCGGCGGTCGAGCTGGTCGATGACCTTGCGCAGGTTGTTGTAGATGGCGTCCGGCGCGGTGATGATGAGGGCGTTGCTCATCGGGTCGGCCTGGATGAAGCCGTTGCCGGTGGCGCCGGTGTTGGCGCTGCTGTTGCTGAACGACGGGGTGGCGCCGAAGCCGGTGGTGCTGTTCTGGCCGCCGGTGGCGGTGCCGGTGTTGCCCAGGCCGGTGGTGCCGGCGGTGCCGCCGAAGCTGCTCTGGCCGGTGCCGGAGGCGCCGCCGGTGCTGCTGCCGGCCTCGCCGCTGACCACCGCGCGCAGGGTCTGGGCGACCTTCACCGCGTCGGCGTTCTTGAGGTAGACCACGCGGATGTTGCCGCTGGCGCCGGGTTGGTCGAGGTTGGCCACCAGCTGGCGCACGGCGTTGAGCTTGGAGGGGTTGTCGGAGCGCACCAGCAGGCTGTTGGTGCGCGGGTCGCCGATCACCGACACGCGCTGGCTGGCGTCGCCGGAGACGCCGGGCGTGGTGGCGGCAGCGCCGGAGGCGGCGTCGTTCATCAGGCGGTTGACGGTCTGGGCCAGATCGAGGGCGGAGGCGTGCTGGAGCGGCATCACCCGCAGGCCGGTTTGCGGCACGTCGATGGATTCGACGATCTGGGCGATGCGGCCGATGTTCTCGGCGTAGTCGGTGACCACCAGCGAGTTGTTGCCCGGGTAGGCGGTGACGGTGTTGTTGGGCGAGATCAGCGGCCGGACGATGGGCACCAGCTGGGCGGCGGATTCGTGCTTGAGGTTGAAGACCTGGGTGGTCAGGCGGTCGCCGCCGCCGGCGCCCTGGCCTTTGCCCACCGGCACCGCGTGGAGCTTGGCGTCGGCCTCGGGGACGATCTTGGTGACGCCCTGGCCTTCGATGGCGGTGTAGCCCTGCAGGCGCAGCGCCGACAGGAGGATGGAGTAGGTGAGGTTGCGCGCCACCGGGCGGGCGGTGACGATGTTGAGGGTGCCCTTGACCCGCGGGTCGACGATGAAGTTGCGCCCGGAGATCTTGGAGATGGCCTGGATCACCGCGCCGATGTCGGCGTTCACGAAATTGAGCGAGACGGGCTCGCCGCTGCCGCGGGTTTCGGTCTCGGCGGCGAACGCGGGCAGGGGCGGCAGCGCGATGCCGGCGGCAAGAGCCAGGGCGCAGCTGAAGGCGATCGGGCGGACGAGAGGACGGCGGGCAGGTTTCATTGGTTGTTGGCGTTCGGAAAGGGCTGGGCCTGGAAGTCGGCGGGAAAGCCGGCCTGGGGCGGTTGCTGGCTGGCGTCGACCGCGTTGACCTCGCCCTGCATGCGCAGGGTGGGCAGGGCCGCGGGCTGGCCGGGCGCCGGCGGGGCGATGGGCGGGGCCGGGTTGCCCGAGGCGCCGCCCGGGCCGCGATCGGCGAGGGGCACCCGCTGGCGGGCGCCGCCCAGGTCGAGATCCACGCCGTCGCCGGCAACCCGGGCGAGGGTGACGCCCGGGCGGATCTCCTGGCCTTCGACAAAGCCTTGCTGGGCGCCGCCGTCGATGGCGATCACCGCCCAGCCGGGGCGGCCCGCGGCGCCGGTGACCACGGCCTGGAGGCTGTAGCGGCCCGGCGGGGCCAGCGGGTTGCCGGGGGCCGCAGCCGCTGGGCCCTGGCCGAGCAGGTGCCGGCTGGCGATGGCCTGGGCGGCCTGCAGGGGGTTGGCCTGGGTGGCGACCGGCAGGGCCGGTGGCCGCGGTGCGGTGAAGCGCCAGAACAGGTCGGCCGCCACCCAGGCCGCGATGGCCAGCGCGACGCCCCAGGCCAGCAGGGGGCCGAGGCGCGCGGCGCGCGGCCAGGACAGGCGGGACAGATCGGGACGGTCGGGCAGCTTCATGGGGGGGCCGGGCAAAAGACCGTCAATCTTAGCCGGCCTCCGTTACAGGGGAAAGCGCCGCGATGTCGCAAGTTGTTGGCGTGGCGGGCGGCTGGCGGGGCGGTGCAGGGGTTCGCCGGGGCCGAAGGGGCGGCCGGGCGGTTATTCTCCCCCGCGGGCCGGCGCACGGCGGGGATTTTCGCAGGGTTCGCCGGCTGAAAAGGGCGCGCCGGGCGATCCGCGTCAAGGCTGCCCGGCGGCAGGGTCGGAGGGCTGGAGCCCGGCCGGTAGGGCGGATGTCCAGCCCAGGGCCGCCAGCAGCGCGGCGAATTCGCCATCCGGCGGGGCGCGCAGATCGAGGGGCGCGCCGCTGACCGGATGGACGAGCTGCATCCGCGCGCAGGCGAGGAGCATCCGGTGACAGCCGAACTGCTGCTGGAAGAAGCGGTTGTGGTGGCCCTTGCCGAAGGTGGCGTCGCCCACGATGGGGTGGGCGAGGTGCTTGAGGTGGCGCCGGAGCTGGTGCTTGCGGCCGGTGTGGGGCGTAAGCTCGACCAGGGCGTAGCGGCTGGTGGGGTAGCGGTCCACCGCGAAGGGCAGCTCGCAGGTGGCGAGGCGGCGGAAATCGGTGATGGCGGGCTGGGCCGCGTCGGAGGTTTCGTCGCCCACCCACTCGGCGTCGTCCCGGCGGCGGGTGAGGGCGTGGTCGATGCGCCCGGCCTCCGGCGGGTGGCCGCGCACCACCGCGAGATAGGTCTTGGCCACCGCCTGCGCCTCGAACTGGCCGCCGAGCTGGCGGGCAGTGTCCCGGTCGAGGGCGAACACCAGCACGCCCGAGGTGCCCCGGTCCAGCCGGTGGGCGGGGTGCACGTGGCGGCCGAGCTGGTCGCGCAGCAGCTGCACGGCGAAGCGGGTTTCGTGGCGGTCCAGCTCGCTGCGGTGAACGAGCAGCCCGGCGGGTTTGTGGATGGCGACCAGATGGTCGTCCCGGTACAGGATGGGCAGCATGGGCGGGATGGTAAACCGGCGGTGCCGGTTTCTGGGCGCGGGTTTGCGCCTTGCAGGCTGACGAACCAAAACGCGCCCGCTCCGGTCATACTCCGCCTATGCCAAACACGATCACTTCCGCCCCGCCGGAGGCTGCCGCCTTCGGCCGAGACGCCCTCCTGGGCGCCATCCATTCCGTCTTGCCCGAGCAGCGCCGGGGGCAGCGCGACCTGCCCAGGCTGGCCGCGCGGCTGGCTGCGCTGGTGTCGGCGGCCGATCTGCCGGACCGGCTCGACGCCTGGCGGGCGCTGAACGCCTGGCTCGCCGGCGGCGCCCTGTGGAGCGACGTCTACATCGATTCGGCCGACGTGCACGGTTCGGCCACCCAGCGTTTCGCGGTGCTGATGGACGTGCTCTCCGCCCATCCGGCGCTGGCGGCGGCGATGCGTCGGGCGATCCGCGCGATCCTCGACGAGACCGACGGGGCCAACCTGTTCGGTGAGGTGGGGATTCCCGGCGACCGGGGCTTCCTGTCGGAGTTCGGCGACCGCCTCACCGCCAAGCTCATCCCCTCGCCCCGGGACGATCACGACCTGGCCCACCTGATGAGCCGCAGCTTCCCCCGCAACCGGGATCTGACCCTCATCCGCGGGCTCCAGCCGTCCACCTTCCAGCGGGCGCTGGACCTGCTGTTTCCGGCCGACGAGCCGCAGATGCGGGTCGCCCTGCAGCGGGCCATGGCCGACGGCTTCCGGCTGCTGCTGGCGCGGGTGCAGGGGCAGGGCTTGTCCCTCAAGCTGCGGGCCCGGGGCGAGGCGCGGCCGGTGGCCCGCTCGCCCTTCCGGCGCCTCGCCGACAGCGGCGAGAACCTGCTCTGCGCCTGGGAGCAGGGGCGGGTGTCGATGCAGCTCGTCGAGGCCTGGCTGCTCGATCTGGCCGCCAGCCGCGACGAGATGCACCTGATCTCCACCCGCCTCGAATCCGAGGGCATCAGCGTGGATATCGTGTACGGGCTGGACGTGCTCGACCGCTGCCTCACGCGGATGGAGAGCATCGTGGGGGTGATGGCCGCCGAACCCGGCTCGCCGGGGCCGGTCCTGCTGCTGCTCCAGCAACTGGCCTACGCGGCCCACGAGAGCACCAGCCTGCGCCATCTGGTGCGGGCCAACCTGCAGCGCCTGCAGCGGCGCATCGTCGACCGGGCCGGCAAGACCGGCGAGCACTACATCGCCGAAACCGGCGCGGACTACCGCCACATCTGGGCCGCCGCGGCCGGGGGCGGGCTGCTCACGGTGGGCACCGCGGCGATGAAGATGACCATCGCCGGCGCCGGGCTGGCGCTGTTCCTGGAAGGGCTGGGCTCCGGCCTCAACTACGCGGTGAGCTTCCTGATCCTGCAGGCCTTCGGGCTGATCCTCGCCACCAAGCAGCCGGCGATGACCGCCGCCGCCTTCGCCGCCATCATCCGCGACCGCAAGGGCAACGAGCGCCTCGACGTGATCGTCGACTACGCGGCGTGCATCTGCCATTCGCAGCTGGCGGCGACCATCGCCAACGTGGTGGTGGTGGCCTGCGGCGCCTACGCTTTCGACGCCACCTGGCGGCTGGCCACCGGCCACGCCTTCCTGACCACCGCCGAGGCCCGCTACGTGTTCCATTCCCTCAGCCCGGTGGATAGCGGCACCGTGTTCTACGCGGCGCTCACCGGGGTAATCCTGTACCTCGCGGCGCTGGTGGGCGGCTGGGTGGATAACTGGGCGGTGTATCACCGGCTGCCCCAGGCCATCGCCGAGCACCGGCTGGGCAACCGCTTCGGGCGCCTGCGCATGATGCGGATCGCCGGCATCGTGTCGCGCAACATGTCCGGCTGGGCCACCAACATCTCCCTCGGGCTGATGCTGGGGATGACGCCGGTGCTGGGCAAGTTCTTCGGCCTGCCGCTGGACGTGCGCCACGTGACCCTCAACTCCGGCATCCTCAGCCTCGCTACCTCGTCCCTCGAGATGCAGTGGGTGGGCACCGGGCTGCTGTCGCTGGCGGTGGCGGGCGTCGGGGTGATGTTCGTGCTCAACCTGGGGGTGAGCTTCGCCCTCTCGCTGATGACCGCCGTGCGCGCCTACGACCTGCCCAAGTCCGACCTGCGCGAGCTGCGCCGCCGCCTGTGGCACCGGCTGCGTACCCGGCCGCGGGATTTCCTGCTCCCGCCGCGCCGGCCGGCCGCTTCCTGACGCGGCTGAGGGGCGGCCTCAAGCTTGACGGCAGCACGCCGTTAAACTCCCCGCGGCAGCCGGCCGGGCGACTCCGACGGATTCGATGGGCGGCCGCCGCGCCGATCGATGCGTCCCACCCCTGCGGTCCGTCACCGAGAGCCCCGAATGAATGCGCCCGAACGAAACCTCCATCTGACCTCCCGCAGCGCCGGCGAGCTTGCCGGCATCGTGCGGGTCAACGAAGAAATCAAGGCCATCGTGGCCACGGCCTTCCGGATCAACCTGATGGCCCTCAACGCCATCTTCCTGGCGAAGCGCGCCGGCAACGCGGCGCTGGGCTTCGGCGTGCTCTCCAACGAGCTGCGCCGCTTCGCCCAGGATCTCACCCGCCACATGGCCTCGCTGCGCGACATGACCTCCGGCTCGGTGGGCAGCGTCACCGGCGTGGTGCAGCAGCAGCGCAACTCGCGCATCCTCGCCGAGGCGATCCGCCTCTCCGGAGAGGTGCCCGGCGTGCGCGAGGCCCGCAAGCGCGGCCAGGGGCGGCTCTCGATCCAGCAGGCCAAGCTGCGCGCCCTCGACCTGCGCCTGCGTGCGTCGGTGGAGGAGACTCAACAACTGGTCGAACTGGGCGGCGTGCTGGCCCGCTCGGCCAAGATCGAGGCGGCCTACGGCGGCGGGTTCAGCCCGGCGCTGATGCAGGTCTCGACGGATTTCGCGGAGGTGATCGCCCAGATCAAGCGATCCCTCGAAGTGCTCGGCAAGGAACGGCTCGTAAAGGACTAGGAACCCATGAAGCAGGCTCACTGTATCTTCCAGGAAGACGACCACCGCTGGCTGGCGATCGCGCGCGACGCCACCAAGCCGGGCTACATCATCGACACCAACGAATACGTGATCGTCGATGGCGAGGAGGCGCTGCTGTGCGACCCGGGCGGCATCGAGATCTTCCCGGCGGTGTTCTCGGCCCTGTCGGCCGAGTGCGACCCCACCAAGCTGGCCGGCCTGTTCGCCTCCCACCAGGACCCGGACATCATCTCGTCGCTGGCCTTGTGGCTGGAGTTCAAGCCCGATCTGAAGTGCTACACCAGCTGGCTGTGGCAGTCCTTCCTGCCCCACTTCGGTGGCGAGGGCACCACCTTCGTGCCGATTCCCGATCCGGGCATGACCATCAAGCTGGGCGGCCTCGAACTGCAGGCCGTGCCGGCCCATTATTTGCACTCGTCGGGCAACTTCAACCTCTACGACCCGAAGGCCAAGATCCTGTTCTCCGGCGACATCGGCGCGGCGCTGCTGCCGCCCGATCAGGGCGGGCTGTACGTGGAGGATTTCTCCCGCCACATCCGCCACGCCGAAGCCTTCCACAAGCGCTGGATGGGCTCCGACCGGGCCAAGCGCGACTGGTGCGAGCGCGTCTCGCGGCTGGAGATCGACATGCTGGTGCCCCAGCACGGCTCGATCTACCAGGGTGCCGACGTGCAGCGCTTCATCAACTGGTTTGCGGCCCTGGAAGTGGGCGTGCTGCGCGGCTGAAGTTGAGGCCCCGCAAGGACGGGGCGCGGCGGATGCCCGAAAATGTCGTCAAGGCGTAACCCGACCCGAGGCGACATGTACCTGCTCATCAAGCATTTCCACATCACCTGCGTCGTCTTGAGCGGCGCGGGTTTTCTCCTGCGTGGCTGGTGGTCGGTCAGCGGCTCGCCGCTGCTTGCGGCCCGGCTGACCAAACGCCTGCCCCACGTGATCGACTCGTGCCTGCTCGCCAGCGCCATCGCCCTGGCCTGGATGGCCGGGCAGTACCCCTTCGTGCACGGCTGGCTCACCGCCAAGGTGCTGGGGCTGCTGGCCTACATCGGCTTCGGAGCGCTCGCCCTGCGGCCGACGCGTCCTCTTGGCGTGCGCGTGACGGCGCTCGCCGCAGCGGCGGCGGTGTTTTCGTACATTGTGTCGGTGGCGCTCACCAAGAACCCGGCGGGCTGGCTCGCGCTCGCCTGAATCAGATGGCGTGATGGTTCAGCAGCCGCTTGAGCCCCGGGGTGTCGAGGATGCGGATGTGCTTCTGCTGCACGGCCACCAGGCCCTCTTCCTGGAAGCGGGAGAAGGCGCGGGAGACGGTCTCGAGCTTGAGGCCCAGGTAGGAGCCGATCTCGTCGCGGGTCATGCGCAGGTGGAACTCGGACGGCGAGAAACCCCGCGCGGTGAAGCGCTGGGACAGGTTGAGCAGGAAGGCAGCGAGGCGTTCCTCTGCGCGCATCGAGCCGAGCAGCATCATCACGCCGTGGTCGCGCACGATCTCGCGGCTCATGATCTTGTGGAACTGGTGCTGCAGGCTCTCCACCTGACGCGACAACTCCTCGAGGCGGCCGAAGGGGATCACGCACACCTCGCTGTCTTCCAGCGCGATGGCGTTGCAGGAGTGGTGTTCGGTGCTGATGCCGTCCAGCCCCAGCACCTCGCCGGTCATCTGGAAACCGGTGACCTGATCGCGGCCGTCCTCCAGGATCACGTCCGTCTTGAACGACCCCGCGCGGATCGCGTAGATCGCCTCGAAGGACTCCCCGGAGCGGTAAAGATGCTGCTGACGCTTGATCTTGCGGCGGCTGCCGACAAGCTCGTCGAGCTGGTTGATTTCCCGCGGGTCGAGCCCGAACGGCAGGCACAGCTCCCGCAGGTTGCACTGGGAGCAGGCTGTCTTGATCTCGATTATCGTTGCTGGAATCGCAGAATTCATCTGTACGCTAACCACCTGAACTGGAGAGGATTTACCAACCTTCGGAGCCCTTTGATCCACATCAATACGATTTCGGGATGATTCTGCGATTGTTTCGCGGAACTACCAGAACCACACCCATGAACGCGATTCACAAAGATCTCATCTTCGATCCCGAGCTCATTCGCAAGTTTGATGTGAATGGCCCGCGCTACACTTCGTATCCGACCGCAGACCGCTTCGTCGAGGCCTTCAACTCCGACGCGCTGTGCGACTGGCTCGGCAAGAGGTCAATCGGCGGGATTGGCAAACCGCTCTCATTATACTTCCACATCCCCTTCTGCAATACGATCTGCTACTACTGCGCCTGCAACAAGATCATCACCAAGGATCACGGGCGCTCGGCAAAGTATCTGGACTACCTGGAGAAGGAGATCGATCTGCAGGTTGCCTGCCTGCAGGGCCCGCGCGAGGTGTTGCAGCTGCACCTGGGCGGCGGAACGCCCACCTTCCTGTCCCACGACGAGCTGCGCCGGCTGATGGGCATGGTCACCAGGCACTTCACGCTGGTGCCGGACGGCGAATACTCCATCGAGGTGGACCCGCGCAAGGTCGATGAGGCCACCGTCAAGCTGCTGGCCGAGCTGGGTTTCAACCGCATGAGCGTCGGCATCCAGGATTTCAACCCGGATGTGCAGAAGGCCGTCAACCGCGTCCAGAGCGAGGAAGAGACCAAGCTCGTGATCGACGCGGCCCGGGCCCACGGCTTCAAGTCGGTGAGCGTCGACCTGATCTACGGCCTGCCCAAGCAGAACGTCATCAGCTTCAACCGCACCCTTGAGCAGATCCTCGCCCTGTCGCCGGATCGCCTCTCCATCTACAACTACGCGCACCTGCCCAGCCTGTTCAAGCCCCAGCGCCGCATCGTCGATGCCCAGCTGCCGTCGGGCGAGACCAAGCTGCAGATCCTCCAGCTCGCCATCCGCCGCCTCACCGAGGCCGGCTACGTCTACATCGGCATGGACCACTTCGCCAAGCCGACCGACGAGCTTACCACCGCCCAGCGTCAGGGCCGCCTGCACCGCAACTTCCAGGGCTACTCGACCTACGCCGAGTGCGACCTGCTGGCCTTCGGCGTCTCCGCCATCGGCAAGGTGGGCCCCACCTACGCCCAGAACGTCAAGACGCTGGACGAGTACTACGACATCCTCGACACCGGCCGCCTGCCGGTGCTGCGCGGCATCGAGCTGACCCCCGACGACCTGCTGCGGCGGGCGATCATCCAGGCACTCATGTGCCACTTCGAGCTGTCCATCGAGTCCATCGAGATCGCCCACCTCATCGACTTCAAGAAGTATTTCGCCGCCGAGCTGGCCGATCTGCGGGAGATGGAAAAGGGCGGTCTGCTGAAGATCGACGACCAGTGGATCAGCGTGCTGCCGGCCGGGCGCATGCTGGTGCGGGCCATCGCGATGGTGTTCGACCGTTACCTGCGCTCCGACCGGGAGCGGACCCGCTACTCCAAGGTGATCTGAGCCGCCGCCGTCTGGCCGGGCTGGCGTGGCAGGACTAAACTATGCGCCCCGTGACTTCGCGGGGCGCTTTTCATTTGCAGGCTCCAAATCATGCCGGAAACCGGTTACTTCGCAGTCTTCCTGATTGGCCTCCTGGGCGGCACCCATTGCGTGGCCATGTGCGGCGGGATCGTCGGCGCGCTCACCGTGCAGACCATACAGATGCCCGGCCAGACGCGTCGCGAGTGGCCGCTGCACCTGGCCTACAACCTCGGTCGGATCGGCAGCTACACCCTGGCCGGCGCGGCGATGGGCGCCATCGGCACGGTGGGCATGCTGTTCAACGACATCCTGCCGGTGCAGCTGGCCCTGTACGTGGCGGCCAACCTGATGCTGGTGGCGCTGGGGCTCTACCTCACCGGCTTCACCCGCGCGCTGGCTGGGGTCGAGAAGCTGGGCCAGCGGCTGTGGACGCGCATCCAGCCGCTCACCCGGCGCTTCCTGCCGGCGCGCTCGGTGGCCCAGGCGTTTCCCCTTGGCGTGCTGTGGGGCTTCCTGCCCTGCGGGCTGGTGTACAGCGTGCTGGCCACGGCGCTGGTCACCGGCTCGGCGGAGCGCGGCGCGGCGCTGATGCTGGCCTTCGGCCTGGGCACGCTGCCCAATCTGCTGCTCGCCGGGCTGCTCCTCAAGCGTCTGCGCGACGTGGTGAAGAACCAACTGGTGCGCACGGGGTCTGGCCTGGTGGTGCTGGCCTTCGGCGTCTATGGGCTGGTGACCACGCCGTCGCTGGGCAGCAAGCTGTGGAACGGCGTGGTGTGTCACTTCTGATTCATTTTTGGGGTGCGGTGTGATCGATTTGTATCGCATTGCGGGCGGCGATGAGCGAGCCGGCTGAGGGCCGCTTCGATCTGCCCGTTTCGGGCATGAGCTGCGCCGCCTGCGCGGTGCGCCTCGAGAAGGTGCTCAACCGCCTGCCGGGCGTCGACGCCAAGGTGAACTTCGCCACCGAGAAGGTCCGCATCACCGCTGCGCCCGACGGCGCGCCCGCCGCCGACATCCTGGGCGCCATCCGCAAGGCCGGCTTCGACGTGGCGCCGCAGGTGCTCGAGCTGGGCATCGGCGGCATGAGCTGCGCGGCCTGCGCGGCGCGCATCGAAAAGGTGGTCAATCGATTGCCAGGCGTGGAGGGCAACGTCAACTTTGCCGCCGAGACCGCCCGGGTGCGTTTCACGCCGGGGCTGGCCGACCCGGCCGCCATCGTCGGCGCGATTGCCAGGGCCGGCTTCACCGCCACCCCCATCGCCGGCCGCGACCGCGAAGCCGAGCGTGCCCGCAAGGCCGCCGAGTTCCGCGCCGAGCTGCGGCTGTTCTGGATCTCGGCGCTGCTGTCGCTGCCTTTCCTCGCGCAGATGATCGGCATGCTCGGGGCCGGGGCCAGCGGCAGCCTGCACCACGACGAGTGGCTGCCGCGCTGGGCGCAGCTGCTGCTGGCGACGCCGGTGCAGTTCTGGATCGGGCGGCGCTTCTACAAGGGCGCGTGGTCGTCGCTGCTGGGCGGCGGCGCCAACATGGACGTGCTGGTGGCGCTGGGCACCAGCGTGGCCTACTTCTTCAGCCTGGCGGTGGTGCTGCTCGGGCGTCACGACCTGCACGTGTACTTCGAGGCGTCGGCCAGCATCATCACCCTGGTGCTGCTGGGCAAGCTGCTGGAGGCCCGGGCCCGGGCGCGCACCTCGGCGGCGGTCGAGGCGCTCTTGCGCCTGCAGCCGCCCACCGCGCGGATCGAGCGGGACGGGCAGATCGTCGAACTGCCGGTGGCGCAGGTGGTGGCCGGGATGGTCTTCGTGCTGCGGCCGGGGGATGCGGTGCCGGTGGATGGCGAGGTGCTGTCGGGCGAATCGTCGGCCGACGAGGCGATGCTCACCGGCGAGAGCGTGCCGGTGGCCAAGGCGCCGGGCGACAAGGTGTTTGCCGCCACCGTGAATGGCGCCGGTGTGCTGCGCTGCCGGGCGGTGGGCGTGGGCGCCGAGACGCTGCTGGCCGGCATCGTGCGGCTGGTTGAACAAGCCCAGGGCGGCAAGCCGGCGGTGCAGCGGCTGGCCGATCGCATCGCGGCGGTGTTCGTGCCCACCGTGGTGGCGATCGCCTTCGCGACCTTTTTTGCGTGGTGGTGGATCGGCGGCGAGCTGGCGCCGGCGCTGGTCAATGGCGTGGCGGTGCTGGTGATCGCCTGCCCCTGCGCGCTGGGCCTCGCCACGCCGACGGCGGTGATGGTGGGCACCGGGCAGGGCGCCCGGGCGGGCATTCTGGTGCGCAACGCTGAGGCCCTGGAACTGGCCGAGAAAATCAAGACGCTGGTGGTGGACAAGACCGGCACCCTCACCGAAGGCCGGCCGGCGGTGCTGGACGTGCGGGTGGCGCCGGGCGCGCGCCGTGCCGACATGCTGGCGCTGGCGGCAAGCCTGGAGGAGACCAGCCATCACCCGCTGGCCCAGGCGGTGGTGGCCGCGGCGCGGGCCGACGGGCTGGCGTGGACGCCGGCCGGGGCCGTGCAGGCGGTGGGCGGCAAGGGCGTCACCGGCCGCGTGGATGGCCGCGAGGTGGCGGTCGGTTCGCCGGATTTCCTCGCCGAGCGGGGCGCGGCGCTGCCGGCCGAGGTGCTCGACCCGCTCCTGGCCGCGGCGCTCACGCCGGTAGGCGTGGCGGTGGATGGGGTGGCCCCGGGCGCGCTGGGCGTGGCCGACCCGCTGCGGGCCACCTCGAAGGCGGCGGTGGCGCGGCTTGCGGCGATGGGCGTGCGGGTGGTGATGCTGACCGGCGATCATCCGGCCGCGGCGGCGCGCATCGCGGCGGAAGCCGGCATCGCGGAGTTCCGCGCCCAGGTGCTGCCGGGCGACAAGGCGGCGGCCGTCGAGGCGCTGCGGCGCGACGGGCGGGTGGGTATGGTGGGCGACGGGATCAACGACGCCCCGGCGCTGGCGGCGGCGGATGTGTCGTTCGCCATCGGCGCGGGCTCGGACGTGGCCATCGAGGCGGCGGATCTCACGCTGGTGCGCAACGACCTTGACAGCGTGGCCGACGCGATCTCGCTCTCCCGCGCCACGCTGGGCAAGATCCGCCAGAATCTGTTCTTTGCCTTCGTCTACAACGTGCTGGGCATTCCGGCGGCGGCGCTGGGGCTGCTCAACCCGGTGATCGCCGGCGCGGCGATGGCGATGAGCTCGGTGTCGGTGGTCAGCAACTCGCTTCTGCTCAGGCGCTGGCGCGCCGGGCGCAACTGAAAGGAAACCAGATGGAAAACGTGACGATCAAGGTGGGCGGCATGAGCTGCCAGGGCTGCGTGAAGAACGTGACCGGCGCGCTGTCGGCGCTGGCGGGCGTGGCCGGGGTGGCGGTGTCGCTGGAGGCGGGCGAGGCGAAGGTGGATTTCGATCCGGCCAGGGTGACGCCGGCGGCGCTCAAGTCGGCCATCGAAGATGCCGGTTTCGACGCGACCTGATTTCATCGGAGTCACTTATAATCGCGGGCTGTTTTCACATATCAAGGGAGGCTGAAAAAGATGGGTTTCGATCAAGTCAAGTCCGGCAAGGACGTTCCGAACGACGTCAACGTGATCATCGAGATCTCCGCTCAGGGCGATCCGATCAAGTTTGAAGTGGACAAGGACAGCGGCGCCGTCTTCGTCGACCGTTTCATGGGCACCACCCTGCGTTACCCGATCAACTACGGCTACATCCCCCACACCGTTGCCGGCGACGGCGACCCGGTGGACGTGCTGGTCGTGGCGCCCTACCCGCTGCAGCCGGGCGTCGTGATCCGCGCCCGTCCGGTGGGCGTGCTGAAGATGGAAGACGAAGGCGGCGTGGACGCCAAGGTCGTGGCCGTGCCGGTCTCCAAGCTGACCCCGCTGTACGACAACGTGAAGACCCTCGACGACCTGCCGGAGCTGCTGCTGAAGCAGACCCAGCACTTCTTCGAGCACTACAAGGATCTCGAGCCGGGCAAGTGGGTCAAGGTGACCGGCTGGGGCAGCGTTGAAGATGCCAAGCAGGAAATCCTCGACGGCATCGCTGCTGCCAACAAGTAAGCGATCTCCGCGCCGGATGAACAAGGCCCGCCCTGTGCGGGCCTTGTTTTTGGGTGGCCCGGACGGCTTGCCGGCAGTGCGGCTCGCCGGGAGGCGCCCGCCTATCCGGAAGACCCTCGCGCCTGTCTCCGGGATACTCGCGAGGGTCTCCGGGATAGCCGCGCCATGCCGAAAGCCCCGGTCGAGGAGCCGGAAGCCCCAGGTATTGGTCTTTTGGACACACAGTGCCTGTCGTCGGGACCGACGCTTTGGGCTTTTTGTCTCTCGCGCCGGAAAAATAGACCCAGGCGTGGGGCTTTTTGAGTGAGCGCCCCTATCTGGCCGACACGGGGGGGGTGTCGAAAAGTCTCTCGCGAGGGGCTTTCAGAGTGAGGTGTCCATTCCAGAAGTGCCAGCGCTGGGGCTTCGGGACGCTCGCGTGGGGCTCGGGGACAGGCGCGTGGGTCTTGGCGCCCGGCCCGCCTCACACCGCCTGACCGGCCGCGTAGCCGCTGGCCCAGGCCCACTGGAAGTTGTAGCCGCCCAGGTGGCCGGTGACGTCCATCACCTCGCCCACGAAGTACAGCCCGGGTACGTCGCGCGCCTCCATCGTCTTGGACGACAGCGCCCGCGTATCCACGCCGCCCACGGTGACTTCGGCCTTGGCGTAGCCCAGGGTGCCGCCGGGGGTGATCGTCCAGCCCTCGAGCGCGGCGGCGATGGCGTCGAGTTCCTTGGGGCTGAACTGATTGATCGGCTTGTTCCAGCCGCGCTGGTCGCACCAGGCGTGGGCGAAGCGCTTGGGCAGGCGATCCGACAGCAGGTTGCCCAGCAGCGTCTTGCCCCGGGCGCGCTCGGCCAGCCAGGCGCGCACGTCTTCGGCAGGGAACAGGTTGACGCTGATGCGGCCGCCGCCCTGGGTGGCGCCCGGCGCGGCGGGGTAGTCGCGGCTCTGCCAGTAGGACGACACCTGCAGGATCACCGGGCCGGAGAGGCCGCGGTGGGTGAACAGCAGGTTCTCGCGGAAGCGCCCGTCGCCGCATTCGGCCACCGCGTCGAAGGCCATGCCGGCCAGCTCCTTGTAGATCGCCAGCTCGTCCGGCCCCAGGGTGAGGGGCACCAGCGCCGGCCTGGGCGGCACGATGGGCAGCCCGAACTGTTCGGCGATCTTGTAGCCGAAGGGCGAGGCGCCGATCTTGGGGATCGACAGCCCGCCGGTGGCGATGACCAGGCTGTCGCAGGCGATGCGCCCGTGGCTGGTGTCGAGGACGAAACGCCCGGCGGGCTCGGTGCCGGCGGCGATGTGCTGGATGGTGCAGGGCATGGCCCATTCCACCTTGCCGTCGTCGCAGCCGGCACGCAGCATGTCGATGATGTCCTGGGCGGAGTCGTCGCAGAACAGCTGGCCGTGGTCGCGCTCGTGCCAAGCGATGCCGTGGCGCTGGATGCGCTCGAGGAAATGCCCCGGGGTGAAGCGTGCCAGGGCCGAGCGGCAGAACTGGGGGTTGCGCGACAGGTAGTTGGCGACGCTCACGTCCAGGTTGGTGAAGTTGCAGCGGCCGCCGCCGGAGATGCGGATCTTCTCAGCCAGCTTGGTGGCGTGGTCGATGATGAGCACGCGGCGTCCGCGCTGGCCGGCTTCGGCGGCGCACATCATGCCGGCGGCGCCGGCGCCGATCACGACGACATCGAAACGGGCGGGCAGGTGAGGGCGGTTCATCGGGGCGGTGGGGCGGTGACGGGCCCGCAGGATAGTCCGCCCCTTGCCTTATCGCAAACCCGACGCACGATGCCATTCTCAGGCTCGCTCCGGCCTGCTAGGCTTGAGCGATAAGCAGGCGCGCACCGGATCGGGGCGCGGCGATCAGCAGAACAAAAAGGAAGCCGATATGGAGCAGCAACCCAAGGCCGCGCGGCGGCCGCTGAAGTGGGCGCTGTGGGGCGTGGGCGTCATGGCGGTGGTCGGCGTGGCCGGCTTTTTCGTGGCGCCGCCGCTGGTCAAGTCGATTGCCGAAGAAAAGCTCTCCGAGCAGCTGCACCGCAAGGTGACGATCGAGGGCATCTCGATCAACCCGTATGCCCTGTCGGCCGAGGTGCGCGGCTTCAGGATGCTGGAGCCGGACGGCAAGGCGACGGCGGCAAGCTTCGCCTCGCTCTACGCCAACGTCGAGGCCGAATCGCTGCTGCGTGGCGGCATCGTGGTGCAGGCGGTGACGCTGGTCGAGCCGGTGGTGAGCGTGGTGCGGATCGACGCCGCCAACCGCCTCAACTGGTCCGACGTGATCGACGAGATTCTCAACAAGCCGGACGACGGTTCGAAGAGCCTGTTCTCGGTGCACAACATCCGCATCGAGAAGGGTCGCATCGACATCGACGACCGGCCGGTGGGGCAGAAGCATTCGGTGGCCGATCTTGAGCTGGGCGTGCCCTTCGTCTCCAACCTGCCGTCCCAGGTGGAAACCTTCGTCGAGCCGCTGCTGGCGATGACGGTGAACGGCACGCCCTTCGCCGTGCGCGGCAAGGCGCGGCCGTTCTCGCCCACCCGCGAGTCGGTGGTGGACCTGAAGTTCGACGGCTTCGAGCTGCCCCGCTATCTGGCCTACGTGCCCATCGACAAGCCTTTCCGGTTGCCGTCCGCCCGGCTGTCGTCCGATCTGCAGCTGTCCTTCGCCCAGCCCGCCGGCGCGGCGCCGAGCGTGACGGTGAAGGGCGGCGTCGGGCTGGATGCGGTGGAAGTCCAGCACGCCGACGGCCGGCCGGCGATCAAGCTGCCGTCGGTGAAGATCGGCATCGACAGGCTGGCGCCCCTGGCGGGCGAGCTGGCCCTGGGCACGGTGGCCATCGACAAGCCGGAGTTCGTCGTGGGGCGCGACCGGGACGGGCGGGTCAGCCTGCTGTCACTCGTCCCGAAGCCCGCCCGGGCCAAGCCGGCCGAGCCCGCGCCTGCGCCGGCCGACAGCAAGCCGGCCAAGCCGTTTGCCCTGAGCCTCGCCGAGTTCAAGCTG
Source organism: Zoogloea sp. (assembly GCF_041904905.1). Classification (GTDB taxonomy): domain Bacteria; phylum Pseudomonadota; class Gammaproteobacteria; order Burkholderiales; family Rhodocyclaceae; genus Zoogloea. The sequence goes on from NZ_JAYRMI010000004.1 coordinate 88,888, forward strand.
GATGGCGGCCGGCTGAGTTTCACCGACGAGCTGCCCGCCGGCACCTTCACCAAAACGCTGCAGGACATCCACGTCTCCCTGCGCAAGTTCCAGCTGGCGGGCGGCGAGCCGGCGGCGCTGGATTTCGGCTTTGCGACGCCGGCAGGCGAGAGCCTGGAGCACCAGGGCAGCGTCGTCCTGTCGCCCCTCAAGGCGGCGGGCAGCCTGACGCTTGCCGGCTTCGATCTGGCCAACCCCAAACCCTATCTCGCGGCGGCCCTGCCGGGCGGCGAGGTGGTGTCCGGCCGTTTCGACGGGAAGATCGCCTACGACGTGGCGCAGGCGGCGGGCGGCGACCCGAAGGTGAAGCTCAAGGCCGACACCCTGGCCGTGAAGGACGTGGGTGTGCGCCTGAAGGGCGACAAGGCCCCGCTGGTGAAGCTGGGCCTGCTTGAGTTGCGCGACGCCGACGTGGATCTTGCCGCCCGCAAGGTGACGGTGGGCGAGTTGAATAGCAAGTCCGCGCGGGTGGCGCTGGTGCGCGACAAGCAGGGCGACCTCAACGCCGCCAAGCTGGCCGGCACCCCGGCCGCGCCGTCGAAGCCCGCCAGGGCCGCTCCGGCCGCGAAGGGTGGCCCCGACTGGCAGGTGGAGGTGCGGCGGGTGGCGCTGGACGACTGGGGCGTGCGCGTCGAGGATCGCACCCTCGCGCCGTCCGTCGTGCTCAACGCCGAACCCATGTCCCTGAAGATCGACGGGCTCTCCACCGCGCGGGGCAGCAAGGCGAAGCTCAACCTGCAGGCGGCCATCAACAAGCGCGGCAAGGTGGGTGTCGGTGGCACGCTGGGCCTCGCGCCGCTGGCGGGCAACCTGGATCTGGATCTGAAGGCGGTGGATCTGGCGATGCTCCAGCCCTACGTCACCGAGAAGGTGAAGATCGCCATCACCCGCGGCCATCTCACCTCCCGCGGGAAGCTTGCCTTCGAGCTGCCGCCGGGCGGCGCGGTGAAGGGCGGCTTCAAGGGCAACCTGACGGTGGGCGATTTTGCGTCGGTGGACAAGCTTAACGCCGCCGACTTCCTCAAGTGGCGCTCGCTTTACTTTGGCGGGATGGACGTGCGCCTGTCGCCGCTGGCGGTGAGCATCGACGACATCGCCCTGACCGACTTCTACACCCGGCTGATCCTCAACGCCCAGGGCGGGCTCAACATCCGCGAGATTACCGCCCAGCGGGCCGCCGAGGAGAAAGCGGCGGCCGACGCCGGGAAGGCGTCCGGCGGTGCCGCGGTGGTCCGCCCGGCGCCCGGCGTGGCGGTGGCCAAGCTTGCGCCGCCGCCGCCGGAGCCGCCGGTGCCGCTGACGATCAAGCGCATCACCCTGCAGGGCGGCAACATCGCCTACAGCGACCGCTTCATCAAGCCCAACTACGACGCCAACCTCACCGGCATGGGCGGGAAGCTGGTCAATCTGTCCTCCAACCCGGAGGCCATCGCCGAGCTTGACCTGCGCGGCAAGGTGGACGACTCCGCGCCGGTGGAGGTGGTCGGCCGCTTCAACCCCTTCCGGCAGGACAAGGCGCTGGACATCCGGGCCTCGGTGAAAGATTTCGAGCTCTCCAGCGTCTCCACCTACGCCGGCAAGTACGTGGGCTACGGCATTGAGAAGGGCAAGCTGTCGGCCAATCTCAACTACAAGATCGTCGACCGCAAGCTCACCGCCACCAATCAGGTCTTCCTGGATCAGCTGACCTTCGGCGACAAGGTGGACAGCCCCAGCGCCCTCAAGCTGCCGGTGCTGCTGGCGGTGTCGCTGCTCAAGAACAGCCGCGGCGAGATCGACCTGGACCTGCCCATCGGCGGCTCGCTGGACGACCCCCAGTTCAGCGTCGGGGCCATCGTCGTCAAGGTCATCGTCAACCTGATCGCCAAGGCCGTCACCTCGCCCTTCGCGCTGCTGGGGTCGATGTTCGGTGGCAGCGCCGAAGAGCTGGCGTGGCTGGATTTCGAGCCCGGCTTCGGGCGCCTGCCCGACGGCGCCGACGCCAAGCTGCAGTCCATCGCCAAGGTGATGAAGGACAAGCCGGGCCTCAAGCTCGACATTGCCGGCCGGGTCGACCCGGTTGCCGATCGGGACGGCCTGCGTCAGGCCATGTTGGTGGCCAAGGTGGAGGCGTTGAAGGTCAAGGACATGGCGAAGCGGGGCGAGTCGGCCGGCGAGGACGGCCGCGTGCGGGTCGAGCCGGGCGAATACCCGGCGTTGCTGGAACGGGTTTACAAGGACGAGAAGTTCCCCAAACCCCGCAACATGGTGGGCCTCACCAAGGCGCTGCCGGTCGCCGAGATGGAGAAGCTGATCGTCGCCAACACCACCGTGGCCGACGAGGACGTGCGCCTGCTCGCCCAGCAGCGCGCCCAGGCGGTCAAGAACTGGCTGGTCGGGCCGGGTCAGGTGCCGGCCGAGCGGGTCTTCGTGCTGGCCGGGCGGGAAGGCGACGACGGCAAGCAGCCCAAGGCCAGGGTCAGCCGGGCCGACTTCTCGCTGCGCTAGGCCGGTGTCCGCCCCCGTGCGCCCGACAAGGCTCGACCCCGCCCGCCAGGCCGAACTGCTCGCCAGCCTCGATGGCTGGCAGCGTGTGGCGGGCCGCGAGGCCATCGCCCGCAGCTATCGTTTTGCCGACTTCAACGCAGCCTTTGGCTGGATGACGCATGTCGCCCTGATGGCCGAACGACTCGACCACCACCCCGAGTGGCGCAACGTGTACAACCGGGTCGACGTCGTGCTCACCACCCACGACGCGGGCGGGCTCACCGAGCTGGATTTCCAGCTCGCCGCCTTCATGGATCGGGCGGCCGGCACCTGAGTTTTGCCGCATTGCGGAATGCTTGTCGTCGCCGAGGGTGATACCCTCTGTAGCAAAAATCGACAGCGCCCGGCGGGAGAGGACAGCGGATGCACCTGACGTTTGCCTGGAGTACGACCTTGCGTCGCGTACGCGACCGGAGCGCCTTCGTGCCGGAGGGCTGTGGCGCGGCGGGGAGCCGTGGCGGCTGGAAGCGTTTCCCCTTCGGTGACCGCGTCTATCGCTACGGCGGCGATGCGCTGGCAAGCAACTGGGCGCGCCTGCATGCCGGTGACGCCGAGCCTTACCCCGACATCGCCACCCTGGGCCGGCTGGTCCATGCCAACCCGGCGCTGGGCGCGCGGGTGCCGGATCTGGCCGCCGCCGCGCGGGATGTGGCCGATGCCTGGCGGGCCTACCACGCGGGAGATTTTGCCGAGGCGGTGGATCGCGGTCAGGCCGCGGGCGCGGTGGGAACCGTCGTTGCGGCCCGCGCTGCCGTGGTCTACGCCACCCACCTGGAAGAAGACGAGATGCGCCGCGCGGCCATTCTGCGGGACACCGTCGATGCCTGTTCGGCGCTGGTCGAGCTGGCGCCCGGCTGGGCCAACGCGTGGTTCGTGAATGGCCTCGCCATCGGCCGCTACTGCCAGCATGTCCCGCTGGTGCGCAGCCTCGCCCGGGGGCTGGGCGGCAAGTCGCGGGAATCCCTGCAGCGGGCCCTGCAGCTTGAGCCCGGTCACGCCGACGCCCACGCCGGCCTGGGTATCTACGCCACCGAAGTCATCGACAAGGTGGGCGCGATGGTGGCGGCGCTCACCTACGGCGTGAAGAAGGAGACCGCCATCGAGCACTTCGAGGCGGCCCGGGCCCTCAATCCCCGCTCGCCCACCACCCTGGTGGAGTACGCCCGCGCGCTGCTGCAGGCGGGTGGCGCAGCCAACCTGGGGCGGGCCCACGCGCTGTACGCCGAGGCCGTCGCCTGCCAGCCCCTCGACGCCCAGGCCCGGCTGGATGTGGAGTGGGCGCGGACGGAGCTGGGGTAGCCCCGCCAGCGGGCCCGCGCCGGCTCAGGCCTTGGCGCGGATCAGCCGCGCCTTCTCCCGTTCCCAGTCGCGCTCCTTCTCGGATTCGCGCTTGTCGAACTGCTTCTTGCCCTTGGCGAGGCCCACGCTCACCTTCACGCGGCCCTTGCTGTAGTGCAGGTCGAGGGGCACCAGCGCGTAGCCGGCCCGCTCCACCTTGCCGATCAGCTTGGCGATCTCTTCGGCGTGCAGCAGCAGCTTGCGGGTGCGGGTGGGGTCGGGGTGGATGTGGGTGGAGGCCGATTCGAGCGGCGTGATGTGCATCCCCACGATGAAGATCTCCGCCCCGCGGATCACCACGTAGCTCTCCTTGATGTTCGCGCGACCGGCGCGGATGCCCTTCACCTCCCAGCCTTCCAGCACGAGGCCGGCTTCGTATTTGTCCTCGATGAAGTAGTCGTGGAAAGCCTTGCGGTTGTCGATGATGCTCATGGCGATGGGCTCGTGGATGGCGCCGCCTTGGCGCGGGCCGGGTGGGGCGCGTAAAATCGCGTATTTTAACAGGTCGCATCCCCGCTCGCTCCCCGATGGCTGCCGTCAAGAAAATTGTCCTGATCGAGTTCACGCCGGCCCAGATGTTCGATCTGGTGGACCGCTGCGAGGATTACCCCAAGTTCCTGCCCTGGTGCGGCGGCAGCGAAGTGCACGGCCGGGACGAGAAAACCACCCGGGCCACCCTGCACATCAACTACCACGGCATCAAGTCGCACTTCAGCACCGAAAACGAGAAGCGTTACCCCTCGCACATGCTGATCCGCCTGACCGACGGGCCCTTCACCCATCTCGACGGCTCGTGGGATTTCACCCCCCTGGGCGACGCCGCCTGCAAGGTCGAGTTCAACCTGCGCTACGAATTCTCCAGCCGCCTCATCGAGAAGGCCGTGGGGCCGGTGTTCAACCACATCGCCAACACCTTCGTCGATTCCTTCGTGAAGCGTGCGGCACAAATCTATGGACGGAACTGACCATGTCCGCTGACCCCCGCCCGGATTCCATCAACGTCATCGTCTGCTATGCGCTGCGCGACCGGCAGGAGCTGGTCCGGCTCAAGCTGCCGGCCGGGGCCACGGTGCAGCAGGCCATCGACGCGTCCGGGCTGCTCCAGAAGCACCCGGAGATCGACATCGCCAAGACCAACAAGCTAGGCGTCTTTGCCAAGCTGGTGAAGGCCGACACCGTGCTGCGCGACCGGGACCGGATCGAGATCTACCGCCCGCTCATCGCCGACCCGAAGGAGGTGCGCCGCAAGCGGGCCGAAGAGGGGAAGGTCATGAAGAAGGGCGGCGGCCCCGCCGAAGAGGCCGCCTGAGGGCTCCCGCCGCTCAGCGGCAGAGCTTCTCCACCGCGCGGCGGGTGCGTTCGATGGCGGCCGCGCGCTCGTCGTCGTCGAGGAACACCCGCTCGCCGTTCTCGTTGAGGCGGTGCATCCGCTGGCCGTTCTCGAGCGCGGTGAGCTGGGCGCGGTTCTCGGTGCATTCGCGCTGACGGGCTTCCTCGTTGGCCTGGGTCTTGCGGGCCTTTTCCTCGGCCTCGGCCGCTTCGGCACGGCGCTTGCGGAAGGCGAGTTCCTTCTCGGCGTAGGTTTGCGGGCTGGCTGCCGGTGCGGCGGCGCCTTCGCCCTCGGCTGGCCGGGCGGCGGGTTTGGCCGGCGCGATGGGCCCCTGCCGCACCGCCCGAACCTTGGCATCCGGCGGCGGCATGTCGGAATAGTGCACCTGCCCGCTGGCGTCTTTCCAGCTGTAAATATCCTGTCCGAAGGCGGCCGGGCCGGCGCACAGCAGCAGAACAAGGAACAATTTGCGGAACATCGGAAACTCCAGTCAGACAAAGCTTTTGCCGCGAAGCGGCGAGCTACGTATAATACGGATTTGATTCAAGGGATTAAAGCCATGCGAGTGATTCAGAAGGCGCTGACGTTCGATGACGTCCTTCTCATCCCGGCCCATTCCAGCGTTCTCCCGCGCGACGTCAGCCTCCAGACGAAACTCACGCGCAACATTACCCTGAACATCCCGCTGGTGTCCGCTGCCATGGACACCGTCACCGAAGCGCGTCTTGCCATTGCCCTCGCCCAGGAAGGCGGGATCGGTATCGTTCACAAGAACCTTACCGCCCAGCAGCAGGCCGCCGAAGTGGCCAAGGTAAAGCGCTTCGAATCGGGCATCCTCAAGGATCCGATCACCATTCCGCCGACCATGACGGTCCGCGAGGTGCTCACCCTGACCCGCAGCCACAAGATCTCCGGCCTGCCGGTGGTCGAGAACGGCAAGGTCATCGGCATCGTCACCAACCGCGACACCCGCTTCGAGACCAATCTCGACCAGCCCGTGTCCGCCATCATGACGCCCCAGGCCCGCCTGGTCACCGTGATGGAAGGCACCAGCCTCGACGACGCCCGCGCCCTGATGCACAAGCACCGCCTCGAGCGCGTGCTGGTCCTGAATGACGCTGGCGAGCTGGCCGGTCTCATCACCGTCAAGGACATGATGAAGTCCACCGAGCACCCCCTTGCCGCCAAGGACAGCCTTGGCCGCCTGCGGGTGGGCGCCGCCATCGGCGTCGGTGCCGGCACCGAAGAGCGTGCCGCGCTGCTGGCCGAGGCAGGCGTGGATGTGATCGTCGTCGATACCGCCCACGGCCACTCCCAGGGTGTGCTGGATCGCGTCAACTGGGTCAAGAAGAACTTCCCGCAGGTCGAGGTCATCGGCGGCAACATCGCCACCGCCGCCGCTGCGCTGGCGCTGGTCGATGCCGGCGCCGACGGCGTGAAGGTCGGCATCGGCCCTGGCTCCATCTGCACCACCCGTATCGTCGCCGGCGTCGGCGTGCCGCAGATCACCGCGGTGGATAACGTCGCCACCGCGCTGGCGGGTTCCGGCGTGCCGCTGATCGCCGACGGGGGCATCCGCTACTCCGGCGACATCTCCAAGGCCATCGCCGCCGGTGCCAACGTGGTGATGCTGGGCGGGCTGTTTGCCGGCACCGAAGAGGCGCCGGGCGAGACCGTGCTGTTCCAGGGCCGCTCTTACAAGTCCTATCGGGGCATGGGTTCGCTGGGTGCGATGCAGCAGGGCGCCGCCGACCGCTACTTCCAGGACAACGAAGGCAACGTCGACAAGCTGGTGCCGGAAGGCATCGAAGGCCGCGTGCCCTACAAGGGCGCGGTCACCGCGGTGATTCACCAGCTGATGGGCGGCCTGCGGGCGTCCATGGGCTACGTGGGCTGCGCCACCATCGACGAGATGCGCACCCGCGCCGAGTTCGTCGAGATCACCTCGGCCGGCATCCGCGAATCCCACGTTCACGACGTGCAGATCACCAAGGAAGCGCCGAACTACCACGTGGATTGATCGCCACCGCGGTCGGCCCAGCGCGAAGGCAGCCGGAAGGCTGCCTTCTTGCGTTCACGGCGTCGCACCGGCGGAGGGATAATCGTCTTCCGGCTGAACCTCCCGGCGCCCGCGCACTCCATCTCAGCATGCTCAATCGAACCCGCACAGAAACGTCCTCTGCCGCCAGCCTGCTCGAGCCGGTGGTGGCGGTCAGCCACCTGTCCCGCGTCGTCCCGTCCGAGAGCGGGGCGCCGCTCACGATTCTCGACGACGTCTCCTTCCACATCGCGGCCGGCGAGGCCGTGGCCATCGTGGGCGCCTCCGGCTCGGGCAAATCCACGCTGCTGGGGCTGCTGGCCGGGCTGGATTCGCCCAGTGGCGGCAGCGTGCGCATCCGCGGTCAGGATCTGTTTTCCCTCGACGAGGACGGTCGGGCGGCTTTGCGCGGGGCCTGCGTGGGCTTCGTGTTCCAGTCCTTTCAGCTTCTGCCGGCGCTCACCGCGCTTGAAAACGTGATGCTGCCGCTGGAGCTCGCCGGCCGCCGCGACGCGCGCCAGGAGGCCGAGGCCTGGCTCGGTCGGGTCGGGCTGTCGGGGCGGCTCCGGCATTATCCGCGCCAGCTTTCGGGGGGCGAGCAGCAGCGGGTGGCGGTGGCCCGGGCCTTTGCGCCGCGGCCGGCGCTGGTGCTGGCCGACGAGCCCACCGGCAACCTCGACGTGGCCACCGGCGAGGCGGTCATCGAGCTGATGTTCTCCCTCAACGCCGAATCCGGCACCACCCTGGTGCTGGTGACCCACGACAACGCGCTCGCGGCCCGCTGCGGCCGCATCCTGCGCTTGGCGGCGGGGCGCCTCGACCTCGCCGCTTAGACCCGCCGCCGTCAGGGCAGGCCCAGCAGGTTCTGCTCCTTGAGCCCGCAGCGCTTGAGGATGCTGCGGCCGGCGATCGCGCCGCTCTGCACCGCGGCTTCGATGGTTGCCGGGTAATCCGACGCCACGTAGTCGCCGGCCAGCCACAGGCCGGGGTGGGGGGTGGCGCAGCGCGGGCGCTGGATGCCCGGCGTGCACGCGAAGGTGGCGCGCTTTTCGGTGATGACCTGCGCCCACTTGAGCGCCGGCAGCGGGCCGAGGATGCCTTGAAGCTCCTGCAGCAGGGCGATCTCCAGCGCCTCCTTGCCGATCTCCCGATGGGCGCCGCTGGCGCTGATGACGACGCTTACCAGCCCCTCCGGCCCGCCCAGCGCGGCGCGGTCGAAGGCCCACTGGCCGTAGCCGCCGCTCATGCCGATCATCGGCTCGGGAAAGCTCACCGGCCCGTCGAAGGCCAGCCATGCGGTGACAATGGGTTCGTGGCGCAGGGCGTCGATCTGCGCGACCACCGGCGCCAGCGCCGGCAGCGGCTCGACCAGCGCCGCCACGTGGTAGGGCGCGGTGGCGACGACGACGTGATCGAAGCGGGTGCTCCACGGGTCGCCGTCGAGACGGAAATATTCGCCTTCGGGCTGGATGGTCTTGATCGGCTCGGCAGTGCGCACCGTGTGGCCGCGCATCGCCAGCCAGCGCGACGCGGGCACCGGGAAGAGTTCGGACAGATCGACCTTGGGCAACAGCAGATCCGAGGCCGACGCGCCGGCGGCGAGGCTGTCCCGCAGCACGTTGGCGAAGACCTGGGCCGAAGCCTGGGCGACCGGCGTGTTGAGCGCCGCCACGCACAGGGGCTCCCAGATCAGGCGGTTGAGGGTGTCGGTCTGGCGGGTTTCGGCCAGCAGCGCGGAGACCGGGCGATCCGGCTCGACGACGAACTTGCGGCCCTTGAGCTGGCGCATCAGCCGGGCCATGGCCAGCTTGTCGGCCAGCTCCAGGCCACGGGCCATGAGCAGGCCCAGGGCCAGATGGAGCGGCGCCGGCAGCGGCGCGGCGCGCAGCGCGCACAGGCCGGGATAGACCAGCGCCAGCCGGCGGGTGTCGAGCACGCTGGGTTTGACGCCCACCAGGCGCAGCATGCGCAGGGTTTCGGCGTAGGCGCCGAGGAGGATGTGCTGGCCGTTATCGACCCGGTAGCCGTCCTTCTCGACCACTCGCGCGCGGCCGCCGAGGGTGCGCGAGGCTTCGAACAGGGTGACCCGGGCGCCGCCGCGGGCGAGGGTGACGGCTGCCGCAAAGCCGGCGTAGCCGCCACCGATCACGGCGACCTGGGGCGCGGTGCTCATCGGGTCGGGGCGCTCATGCGCCGAACCACGTCTTGCCGGCGAGCCAGATCTTGCGCAGCGGGGTGAGGGAGGTGCGGCGGTCGAGCACCTGGAAGCCGTCGGCCTCGATCTCGTCGAGGAGGGTGCGGTAGATGGCGGCCATGATGAGGCCCGGGCGCTGGGCCTTGCGGTCTTCGGCCGGGAGCTGGGCGAAGGCCTGCTCGTAGAGCTGGCGGGCGCGCCCGGCCTGGAAGGCCATCAGCTCGCGGAAACCGTCGGAATACTGGCCTTCGAGGATCTGCTTGGCCGGCACGCCAAACTGCTGCAGCTCGTTGACCGGCAGGTAGATGCGGCCCCGGCGGGCGTCCTCGCCCACGTCGCGGATGATGTTGGTGAGCTGGAAGGCGAGGCCCAGGTCGTGGGCGTACTTGAGGGTCTGGCGGTTGGTGTAGCCGAAGATCTCGGCCGACAGCAGGCCCACCACGCTGGCCACCCGGTAGCAGTAGAGGTTGAGCGCCTTCCAGTCGAGGTAGCGGGTCTGCTGCAGATCCATCTGCATGCCGTCGATGACCTCGAGGAGCAGCTCGCGGGGCAGGTTGAAGTGCCGGATCACGTCCTTCAGGGCCAGCCCCACCGGGTGCTGGGGCGTGCCCTCGTAGATCAGCCCCACCTGATGGCGCCACCAGTCGAGCGTGGTGTGGGCGATCTGCGGGTCGTGGCATTCGTCCACCACGTCGTCCACCTCGCGGCAGAAGGCGTACAGGGCGACGATGGCCTGACGCCGCTCGGGAGGCAGGAACATGAAGCTGTAGTAGAAGCTGGAGCCGCTGGCGGCGGCTTTCTCCTGGCAGTAGGCGTGGGGGTCGGTCATGGGGCTAGCGGGTGAGTGCGCGCCAGGCGAGGCGCAGCCAGTCGGCTTTGCCGAGGATCGGGCGGTGGTTGAAGACGTCGTAGGCGTTGGCCTCGATCTTGTCGAGCACGCCGAGGCCGCCCTGCACGATGAGGCGCAGCTCCCAGCCGATGCGGCCGGGCAGGCGACGGGCCAGGGGCGCGCCGTGGTGCATCATGCTGCGGGCGCGCTGGATCTCGAAATCCATCAGCGCCGAGAACTGGTGGGTGACCTCGCCCCCGGCGATGCAGGCTTCGGTGACGCCGAAGCGCTCCATGTCGGCCTGGGGCAGGTAGATGCGCTGCTTCTGCCAGTCGATGGCCACGTCCTGCCAGAAGTTGATGAGCTGCAGGCTGGTGCAGATCCGGTCGGACATGGCCAGCTTGTCGGGCGTGGCGGCCTTGTACAGGTGCAGCAGCAGCCGGCCCACCGGGTTGGCGGAGCGCCGGCAGTAGTCGGCCAGCTCGTCGAAGTTGGCGTAGCGCGTCTTCACCACGTCCTGGCTGAAGGCGTCGAGCAGGTCGAGGAACAGACCGATCGGCAGTTTGAAGCGGTGGATGGCGTCGGCCAGACGGTTGAAGATCGGCGCGAGCTTCGGATCGTCGATGGGCTTGCCCTGCTCGATGGCAAACAGCGCCCGGCGGTAGTCGTTGAGGTGGGCGAGGCGCACTACCGGCGGCGCGTTACCCTCGTCGGCGATGTCGTCGGCCGAGCGCGCGAAGGCGTAGATGGCCTCCACCGGCTCGCGCAGGTGCGCGGGCAGCAGGAAGGAGGCAACCGGGAAGTTCTCGTAGTGGTCGACGGGCATGGGCGGGCGGAGTATATACCGCTCCGCCCGCTGCCAACCGGAGTGACGCCTGGGCTCAGGCTCGCCCGGGCCCGCGGATGAGCCGGCGCATTGGCGCTTCGAGCAGCCGGAACGAGGTTTCGGAAAGCAATGCGGTCAGCAGCAGGAAGAGCGCCAACCCCGAGATTCCGCGCGCGAGTCCGAACTCCTTCAGCACGAGTAGCAAGGGGTAGTGGAGTAGATAGGCCGAGTACGAAACCTTGCCCAGAAAATCCCCGATGGGGTTCTCCAGCAGGTAGTTTCCCGCTGGGACCATGAAAACCGTCAGGAAGAACACGCCGCCGACCGCGAGCAGGATCAGCGGATCGCCCCACATGGCGTGCTTCAGGCCGGTGATGGATTCGAAGATCATCGGGTAGAGCAATGGCAGCACGGCCAGCGACAGGACGTAGAGGGCGTGTTGGCGGGCCGCGGGTGGCCGCCAATGACGGTAGAGCTGACCCAGCAGCAATCCGGTCACGAAATACGGGAATGCCTTCACGTCGTTGATCGTGAGCGGTAGTCCGAACAGGGTGGTGCTGAATTCCTGGCCTTTTCCAAGGGCGAGGGCCATTGCTGCGCCGGCGAGCATTGCCATGCCGACGGCGCGGGGAGCCATGCGCCAGACGGGCCAGATGAGGCCGAAAAAGACGTAGAAGTGGATCTCCGGCGGTATGGTCCAGAGCACGTTCGAACCGAAGAACAGCAGCAGGTGGGAGGCGAGCAGGGGGCCGCTCGACACGTCGAAGGCCATGTCCCGGAAGGGCGGCGGAAGCACCTGCCGCGCGCCCCAGCAGGCGAGCACCGTGAACAGGAAAAGCGGCAGGACGCGGCCCGCCCGGGCGCGGAAGTAGGCCGTGAGCTGCGGCCTCCGTGGTTGCTGGTGGAGGTAAAGGTAGGAAATCAGGAAGGCGCTGAGCAGGAAGAACAGCATCACGCCGAACTGGCCTCCGCCGCTGCCGAGTGCCTTGCCGAGCAGCCCGGACTCGTTGCTGTAGTGACTGACGAGGACGATGAGCGCCGCGATGCCGCGCAGGCTGTTCAGTTTTCGGATTTCCATGAAGGTGGCTGAAAAGGGGAGATGGAAAAGCGCGGTGTGGCTGTTTGCGGACAGGCATGGTTCGCGGTCATGCCAGAACCGATCGATACCTGTTGCGGGTCGGTTCGTTTTCATTCTGCATGGTGGGCAGCCAGCTGTGAAGCGTCAAGACCTTGTTTCCGTCCCCAGGCGGCCGATGCCGCGGTGGGGCCGATGCCGGTTGTAGAAGCGATTCCAGCGCGGCAAGGCGCGCACGGCGCTGGTCTGAGTTGGCGTAAGCATGACCGTAGGCCCACTCCCGCAAGGCGGACTGGATGAATTGCTTGGTCTTGCCGTTGGTCGGGGCTCGGTAGGCGCGGGTGAATTTCTGTCGGATGCCCAGGGCGCCGCAGGCGGTCCGGAAAGCGTGGCGCGGAAGGCCGCCCTTGACGGCGATCCGATGCGCGAGGACTTGTCGCACAGCCCTGCAGCGCCCGCGGCCAGATAGCGCCCGAGCCACTTGCGGGCCGTCACGGCGCTCACGCCATGCGCGGCGCCCGCCTGCGCAGCAGAAAGGCCGCGTTCGGTGATCTCCCGAACCATTTCCAGGCGACGAAGGTAGGTCGATCGGGCATTCTTATGGGTGTTCGTCCGGGGCAGGCTCTGGAGGTGACTGAGGGTTTGGCGATTTCCAGTTCTTCAGAATCGTCCCCCGGGGCCCGGAACACGCTGTGGAACCTTCACGGCTGGCCGACTTGCGCGACGGCGCCTCCGGCGAAAACACCGCCCACGGCCCAGCCACGGCCCCGTCATTCCCGACCTCTGCGCCTCACCGACTCAAATGCTCGATATCCGCTCGTTGTCTCGCTCCTTCAACGGCCGCCCGGTGTTGGCCGGGATCGACCTCAGCCTATCGCCCGGCGAATACGTGGCCATCGTCGGTGAGTCCGGCGTCGGCAAATCCACGCTGCTCAACCTCATCGCCGGCCTCGACCGGCCCGACGGCGGCACGCTGTCCCTCGACGGCTGCGCCTACGCCGGGCTCGATGAAGACGCGCTGACCCGTCTGCGCCGGGACAAGCTGGGCTTCGTCTTCCAGGCCTTTCACGTGCTGCCCCATCTCACCGTGCGCCAGAACGTGGCGCTGCCGCTGTGGTTGCAGGGCGCCGATGGCGCCGCGGCCGACGCCCCCGCGCAGCAGCTCCTCGACGCCGTGGGGCTGGGCGAGCGGGCCGGCAGCTGGCCGCGGGAGCTTTCCGGCGGCGAGATGCAGCGGGTCGCCATCGCCCGGGCGCTGGTGCATCGGCCGCGGCTGGTGCTGGCCGACGAGCCCACCGGCAACCTGGACCCGGCCAACGGCGCGCGGGTGCTGGATCTGCTCGCCGCGCGCATCCGCGAGGCGGGGGCCATCGGCATCCTGGTCACCCACTCGCTGGAGGCGGCCGCCACCGCCGACCGGGTGCTGCGCCTCGACGCCACGGGGCTGCGCGGATGAAGGCGCGGGTGCTGGCGCCGGTCTTCCTTGGCTCGCTGGGGCGGCGGCGGGTGGCCACGCTGTTCTCTTTCGTCGCCATCGTGCTGGGGGTGGCGCTGGGGATGGCGGTGCAGGTGGTGCACGAGGCGGCGCTGTCAGAGTTTGGCCGCGGCATGCGCAGCCTGTCGGGCCAGTCCGATCTGCAGGTGGCGGGGCCGAAGGGCGGCTTCGACGAAGCCTTCTACGCCACCCTCGCCGCGTTGCCGGAGGTGGCCGAGGCGAGCCCGCTGGTGGAGCTGGATCTCAAGCTGGTCGGCCGCGATGAAACCCTGCACCTGCTGGGCGTGGATGTGTTTGCCCTGGCCCAGGTCGCCCCCCGGCTGCTGCCGCGTCCGCGGGACGAATCGGCGCGCTTTGCGGTGCTGGAAGACGACGCGCTGTTCCTCAGCCACGCGGCGGCGGACGCCTTGGGCGCACCGCCCGGCAAAAGCCTGCGGGTGCTGGCCGGCGCGGCGGAGGTGGATCTCAAGATTGCCGGCGATCTGCCCGGCGTGGAGGCGGGCCGCCGGCTGGCGGTGATGGACATCGCGGCGGTGCAGGCGCGCTTTGGCCGCGTCGGGCGCCTGTCGCGGATCGACCTGAAGCTGGCCGAAGGCGTGACGCCGGACGCCGCCATCGCCCGGCTGCAACCGCTGCTGCCGGCCGGGGTGGTGGCGACGGCCCCGGAGGCGGTGGAGGACGAAGCGGCCAAGCTCTCCCGCGCCTACCGGGTGAATCTCACCATGCTGGCGGCGATTGCGCTGGTGACGGGGGGCTTTCTGGTGTTTTCGGCGCAGGCCCTGTCGGTGGTGCGGCGACGCACGGAGTTTGCCTTTCTGCGCGCCATCGGCCTGGCCCGGCGGCCGCTCTTTGGCTGGCTGCTGGCCGAAGGGGCAGCGGTGGGGCTGGCCGGCGGCGTGGTGGGCGTGGGTGTGGGCTACGGGCTGGCCTGGGGTGCGCTGGCGCTGCTGGGGGGCGATCTGGGGGCGGGCTATTTCGCGGGGCTCAAGCCGGCGCTGATCTTTCAGCCGGGGCTGACCGCGGCTTACGTGGGCCTGGGCGTGCTGGCCGGCGTGGCCGGGGCCTGGCTGCCGGCGCGGGAGGCGGCCACGGTGGCGCCGGCCCGGGCGCTCAAGGCCGGCGACGAGGCGGCGCTGCTGTCGGGCCGCGGGCGTCCGCAGGTGGGGCTCGCGCTGCTGGTGGCGAGCGTGGCGGCGTGCCGGATTCCGCCGCTGGATGGCCTGCCCGTGGGCGGCTATCTGGCCGTGGCCTGCCTGCTGGCCGGCGGCGTGCTGCTGCT
>NZ_JAYRMI010000084.1:0-16045 GCF_041904905.1 Zoogloea sp.
GGCGACCGCTTCCTGGCGATGCAGCAGGTCGATGGGCTGCCCTTCGTGGTGGGGGTTGGGCTGTCGAGCCACGACTACCTTGCCCAGTGGCGTCGCGACGCGTGGCAGACCGGCATCCTGCTGGGGGCCTTCCTGCTGGTGTCGGGCGGCTCGGCGCTGATGATCGGCGCGTTCTACCGGCGCCAGCAGGAGGACGCCGGCCAGCTCAAGGAATCCAATGTGCGGCTGGCCGCCACCCTGGGCGAGCTGCGCCAGCGCGACCGGGCCCTGGCGGCGGCGGAGCGCATCGGCAAGCTGGGCGTGTACGCCATCGACCTGACCGACAACGTGACGATGAGCTCGCCCACCCTGCGCGACGTGTTCCGGGTGCCGCGGGAGAGGCCGTTCGTGCCGGAGGACTGGATCGAGCTGGTCCACCCGGCCGACAAGCGGGTGATCGAGCGTTTCATGGTGGGGCTGGTGCAGAACGGCGAGCCGTTCGACCACAGCTACCGGATCATCTGCCGCGACGGCTCGACCCGCTGGGTGCACGGGGTGGGGCTGATGGAGTGCGATGCGGCGGGGCGGCCCCTGAGCGTCCACGGCGCGGTGCAGGACATCACCGAGTACAAGCAGGTGGAGGGCTCGCTGCAGAGCGCCCTGGCGGAGTACGAGAAGCTGGTGGAGCGGATTCCGTCGGGCATCTTCGGCTTCCGCTGGCAGCCCGACGGCAAGGCGCGCTTCACCTACGTCAGCCCGCGCTTCTGCAGCCAGCTGGGCCTGAGCGTGGAGGCGGTGATGGCCGACGCCGGGGTGGTGTTCGCGCAGGTGCACCCGGACGACCGCCACGACCCGTTCAGCGTGCCCATGACCACCGTCGATGGCGGTCAGGACTACGCGTGGGAAGGGCGCGTCCGGGTGGCGGGGGAGACCCGCTGGATCGCGGTGATCGCCCGCCCCACCTGGCTCGACGACGGCGCGGTGCTGTGGGAGGGCGTGCAGGCCGACGTGACCGACCGCAAGCTGGCCGAGCTGGCCCGCAACGAGAGCGAGGAGCGTTACCGGCTGCTGCTCCAGTATTCGCCGGTGGGCATCCTCCACTACGACACCGACCTGAAGGTGATGTACTGCAACCTGCAGTTCGCCAACATCATGGCGGTGCCCCACGACTACATGCTCCAGGTCGACTGCAAGCAGCTCAAGGACCCGCGCATCCTCCCGGCGATGCGCGTCTCGCTGGCGGGCGGGCTGGGCCAGTACGAGGGCGGCTACCGCACCAGCTACGCCGGCAAGGAGCTGCAGGTGTCGGTGTCCTGCGCGCCGCTGCGCAACGCCGACGGCGTCATCTTCGGCGGCATCGTGATCCTCCAGGACATCACCGAGCGGGTGCGCAAGGACGACGAGCTGGCCCGCTACCGCAACAGCCTCGAGGAGCTGGTCGCCGAGCGCACCGCCGACCTCGAAGCCGCCCGCGCCGAGGCCGAGCGGCTGGCGCGGGTGAAGAGCGAGTTCCTGGCCAACATGAGCCACGAGATCCGCACGCCCCTCAACGGGGTGCTGGGGCTGGCGCGGATGGGTTACCGCGAGAGCGTCGGCCGCGACGCGGCCCAGAACACCTTCGGGCGCATCCTGTCGTCGGGCCAGCTGCTGCTGGGCATCATCAACGACATCCTGGATTTCTCGAAGATCGAGGCCGGCAAGCTGCGCATCGAGGCCATCGAGGTGAACCTGGTCAAGGTGATCGGCGACACCCTGGCGCTGATGGAGGAGCGGGCCGGCGACAAGGGGCTGGCGATCCGCCTGCAGCGGGCGCCGTCGCTGCCGGCCGCCTGCGTCAGCGACCCGCTGCGGATCGGGCAGATCCTGGTGAATCTGCTCTCCAACGCCATCAAGTTCACCGAGCACGGCGGCGTCACCCTCTACGCCGGGGCCGAGGCGGACGAGCTGGTGCTGCGGGTCAGCGACACCGGCATCGGCATGCGTCAGGCGGACATCGACAAGGTCTTCGCGCCCTTCGAGCAGGCCGACAACTCCACCACCCGCCGCTTCGGCGGCACCGGCCTGGGGCTCACCATCACCCGCCGCATCGTCGGGCTGATGGGCGGCCGGCTGCACGCCGAGAGCGTCGAAGGCCAGGGCAGCGTCTTCGAGGTGCGGCTGCCCTACGTGCCGCTGGCCAGCCTGCCGGCCGAGGACGCGCCGGTGGCGGGCGAGGGCGAGCCCGGCACCCGGCTGGCCGGCGTGCGGGTGCTGGTGGCCGAGGACAACGAGGTGAACCAGATGGTGCTGGAAGACCACCTGTGCAGCGAAGGCGCCGAGGTGACCCTGGTCGAGAACGGCCAGCAGGCCATCGACTGCGTGCAGGCGCGGGGCGCCGCGGCCTTCGACGCGGTGCTGATGGACGTGCAGATGCCGGTGATGGATGGCTACACCGCCACCCGCCGGCTGCGCGAGATCGCCCCCGACCTGCCGGTGATCGGCCAGACCGCCCACGCCCTCGACGAGGAGCGGGCGGCCTGCCTGGCCTGCGGCATGGTGGATCACCTGGCCAAGCCCATCGAGCCGGAGGCGATGGTGCGGGCGATCCTGCGTCACCGCCGCCGGGCGGTGACGGCCTGAAGCCTCAGCGCATCCCGATCCTGGCCCCGGCAAACAGGTTGCCGGCGTTGCGCGGAGCGCTGCGCCAGTACTGCCGCGGCGCATTCACCTGAGCGCCCAGCCGGGCCGCGGCGTGCCACGGCCAGTGGGGCTCGTACATCATCGCCCGGGCCACGCCGACCAGATCGGCCTGCCCATTCGCGACAATCTCCTCGGCCTGTTCGGCTTCGGTGACCAGGCCCACGGCGACGGTGGGCAGCCCGGTCTCGCGGCGGATGTGCGCGGCGAAAGGCACCTGAAACCCCGGCGCCACCGCGAACTGCTGCAGCGGCGACAGCCCGCCGGTGGACACGTGGATGAAGTCGCAGCCGCGGGCCTTGAGGGCCTGGGCGAGGGCCACGCTCTGGGCCAGATCCCAGCCGCCGTCCACCCAGTCGGTGGCCGAGATGCGCATGCCCACCGGGCGCCCGGCGGGGAAGGCGGCCCGCACCGCGTCGAACACCTCCAGCGGGAAGCGCATCCGGTTCTCCAGGCTGCCGCCGTAGGCGTCGTCGCGGATGTTGCTGAGGGGCGACAGGAACTCGTGGAGCAGGTAGCCGTGGGCGCCGTGCAGCTCGATGCAGTCCAGGCCGATGCGGGCGGCCCGCCGGGCGGCGGCCGCGAAGGCGTCGCGGATGCGCGCCAGCCCGTCGGCGTCGAGGGCCGTGGGGGCCGGCTCGGTGGCGGAGTAGGGTAGCGCCGACGGCGCCACGCAGGTCCAGCCGCCTTCGTCGGCCGACAGCAGCTGGCCGCCGGCCCACGGCACCGCGCTGGACGCCTTGCGGCCGGCGTGGGCGAGCTGGATCGCCAGCGGCATGGCCGAGTGGCGGCGCACCCCGTCGAGCACCCGCCCCAGCGCGGCCGCGTTGGCGTCGGACCACAGGCCCAGGCAATCCGGGGTGATGCGCCCTTCGGGGCTCACCGCGGTGGCTTCGAGGATGAGCATGCCCGCGCCCGACAGGGCCAGGCTGCCCAGGTGGATCAGGTGCCAGTCGGAGGCGTTGCCGTCGCCGTCGGCCGAGTACTGGCACATGGGCGCGATGACGATGCGGTTGGGCAGGGTGAGCTTGCCGAGGGTGAAGGGCGTGAACAGGGTGCTGGCGGTGTCGGACATCGCGAGGGCTCCGGGTGGGCGAGAGCCGGATGATCCCAGAAAACCGTGCCGGCCGGTCATCTCTGAAACAGATGGAAGTTGCCGTGTGTCATCTGAAAATGCGATGGCGCCGGCGCAGGTTTTTTAGCCGCCCCGGCTCAAGTTGCCTGGGCCGCCTTCCGTAATGACCGGTTGTGACGAAGCCTGTGCCCGGCCTGCGCCGCGGCGCGCGAACGACCTCGGAGAGAAGACCATGTTGGCCACCCCTGAGCGCGAACACACCTCCGTAGCGGGGGCGGGCGTTCCCACCATCCTGGTGGTGGACGATTCCCGGATCAACCTGAAAGGCGTCAGCCGGATGCTGGAGGGGCACTTCAACGTGCTCACCGCCGAATCCGGCCCGCTGGCGCTGGGCATCGCCGCCGCCGAGCCGCGACCCGACCTGATCCTGCTCGACGTGATGATGCCGGAGATGGACGGCTACGAGGTGATCCAGCGCCTGCGCGCCAGCCCGGTGACCCGCGACATCCCGGTGATCTTCGTCACCGCCCGGGTCAACGACGAGGACGAGCAGCACGGGCTGTCGCTGGGCGCCGCCGACTACATCACCAAGCCCCTGCGCGCGGCGATCCTGATCGCGCGGGTGAAGAGCCACCTCAAGCTCAAGCAGGCCCAGGACGAGCTGCGCACCCAGAACGAGACCCTCGAATCGCGGGTGATGGAGCGCACCGAGACCCTGGGCGCGATCCTCGACAGCGCCGACCAGCTCATCGCGATGATTACCCCCGACGGGGCGCTGATGGCGATCAACCGCATCGGCGCGGAGTTCTTCGGGGCCACGCCGGCCCGGCTGTCGGGCCAGAACCTGTTCGACCTGCTGCCGTCGGAGTTCGGCATCCGGCTGGCCGACCAGATTGCCGAGGTGCTGGAGACCGGCCACAGCTCCGAGATCGACGCCGCCAACCGGGGCCGGATCTTCCACGTCACGGTGTACCCGGTGCCGGGCAACCCGCCGCGGGTGGTGGTGTACGCCAACGACGTGACCGACAAGGTGGCCGCCGAGGTAGAGCTGCGCCGCGAGCGCGAGCAGCTCGCCCAGTCCCTGGCCCACCAGCGCGAACTCAACCGCAAGCTCGAGGACGCCCAGAACCAGCTCCTCCAGTCCGAGAAGATGGCCTCCCTGGGCCAGCTCGCCGCCGGCGTCGCCCACGAGCTGAACAACCCCATCGGCTTCGTGCGCTCCAACGTCACCACCCTCGAAGGCTACCTGGCCGGCATCTTCGACATCCTGAAGGTCTACGACGAGAAGACCGCCGGCGTGCTGCCCGAACCGGACGCCGCCGAGCTGGCGGCGCTCAAGCGGCAGAAGGATTTCGAGTTCGTGCACGACGACATCTTCCAGCTCCTCGCCGAATCCAAGGACGGCCTCACCCGGGTGCAGGACATCGTCCAGAACCTCAAGGATTTCTCCCGCGTCGGCGGCGCCGGCTGGGGCTGGGCCGACCTGCACGCCTGCATCGACTCGACCCTCAACATCATCTGGAACGAGATCAAGTACAAGTGCACCGTGGTCAAGCACTACGACCCGGCGCTGCCGCAGGTGTACTGCATCGCGTCCCAGCTCAATCAGGTGTTCATGAACCTGCTGGTCAATGCCGCCCACGCCATCCCCGAGAAGGGCGAGATCGTCATCGCCACCGAGCACGACGCCAGCGGCACCGTGCGCATCCGGGTGAGCGACACCGGGGTGGGCATCCCCGAAGAGAACTTCGCCCGGCTCTTCGAGCCCTTCTTCACCACCAAGCCCATCGGCAAGGGCACCGGCCTGGGGCTGTCCATCGCCTACGGCATCATCGGCAAGCACCACGGCAGCATCGACGTGGCCAGCACGGTGGGCAAGGGCACCACCTTCACCGTCACCCTGCCGGTCGAGAAGGCCGAAGCCAGCGCCCCCGTCGAGGACGAGCCGGCCGCCTGAGCGCCGCCGTAAACGGCCAGACCGCCCGCAGGCGGCCTGGCTTTGCGCGCTGCGGCGCCGCGCCTCATCGATGTGCGCGCCCGCCGCGGAGGGCACCCCGCCGGTGCGCGTTCAGCGGTAGCGGTGGTCGTCGCCCGGGTGCTCGAAGCCGTTGCTGTCGCGCCGGCAGGCCGCCATGCCCAGCGACGAAAGCCGCGCCGAACGGCTCTCCTGCGTGGTCTCGGACAGCCAGGCGAGGATCGCCTTCAGGGCGGCGCCCAGTTGAAAGTGGAAGTGCAGGGTGTTCATGGTGGAGTCTCCGTCCGATCTTCTGTTCTTGTACATAGCAAACGCCATGCCTTGGTTACGGTATTACCGAATCGAACTTTAGACCGTGACGGATTCAACAGGCATAGACGATCGGCGGCCCGACCGTTGCCCGCGTCGGGTTGCCCGGGCGGCTCAGCCCGGCGCGCGGTACACCAGCACCTTCAGCGCCCGCTCGGGGGCGATGTCGGCGAAGGCCGGCGGGTTGGGCAGCCGCCCCTCGAAGCTCAGCCCGGGCGCGTCGGCCGCCACCAGCGCCTGCAGGAAGTCGACCCCCAGCTTGGGCGAGTTGAGGCACAGCAGCGCCCGGCCGCCCGGCGCCAGCAGGTCGGGCAGGCGGCGCACCAGCCGGGGGTAGTCCTTCTCGGCCACGAAGCTGCCCTTCTGGTAGCTGGGCGGGTCGAGGATCACCAGGTCGTAGGGCCCGCCGCGCTTGATCTTGCCCCACGAGGCGAAGATGTCGTGGGGCAAGAAGCTGGCGCCCGCGGTAAGCCCGTTGAGCCGGTGGTTGTGCTGCCCGATGGCCAGCGCCCCGCCGGCCATGTCCACATTCACCACCTGCCCGGCGCCCGCCTGCAGCGCCGCCACCGAGAACGCGCAGCTGTAGGCGAACAGGTTGAGCACCCGCTGCCCCGGTCGCGCCGCCATCTGCGCCCGCACCCAGCGCCGGCCTTCGGCCATGTCGAGGAAGAAGCCGTGGTTGAGGCCGCGCAGCAGGTGCACCCGGAAGCGCGCCCCGTCCTCGACGATCGTGTGGGGCTCCGGCACGCTGCCGGCCATCGGGCGTGTCTCGGCCCGGGCCTCGAAGCGGTACTGGTACACCCAGTTGAGGGGCTCGCCCGGCGCGATGTGGGCCCAGCGGGCCGCGAGGGCTGCGCCGATGGTGGCCAGCGCCTCGTCGCTGGCCGGCTCGAAGGCGGTGAGCAGGAACACCGGCGGATAGGCGTCGAGGGTCCAGTGCTCGCAGCCCGGGTGCAGCCCGCCCCGCCCGTGGAAGATGCGCCCCGCTTCGGTGGGCACGGCAAGCTGGGCGATGGCGTCGAGGAGGGGCTGCATGGATGAGGGCGGCGGGTTGGAGGCGGCCGGATTGTCCCGGAAAACGCCCCGTCGGGCGAGGCCCGCGCCCCTCAGGCCCCGTGGTAGAACAGGTAGCCCACCGCGATGGCCCCCACCAGCCCCACGAAATCGGCGATCAGCCCGCAGGCCACGGCGTAGCGGGTGCGGGTGATGTTCACGCTGCCGAAGTACACCGCCAGCACATAGAAGGTGGTCTCGGTGGAGCCCTGGATGATCGCCGCCAGCCGGCCCTGGAAGGAATCCACGCCGTAGGCGCTCATCACATCCACCATCAGCCCGCGGGCCCCGCTGCCCGACAGGGTCTTCATCAGCCCCACCGGCAGCGCCGGCACGAAATCGGCGTCCAGCCCCAGGGCCAGCACCGCGCTGCGGATGGCCTCCACCAGATAGCCCATGCAGCCGCTGGTGCGGAAGATGGAGATCGCCGCAAGCATGGCGATGAGGTAGGGGACGATCTGCACCGCCACCCCGAAGCCTTCCTTCGCCCCTTCCACGAAGCGCTCGTAGACGTCCACCCCGCGCCAGGCCGCCGCGCCCACGAAGAGCACGACGATCGACACCACGAGGCCGCTGCCCAGCAGCCCGATCAGCTGCGCCATCTGCGCCGCCGGCAGGGGCGCCAGCCAGGCGTAGAGCCCGCCCATCAGCGCCGCGAAGCCGCCGAAGAAGGCCAGCACCGGGCCCGACAGCAGGTTGATGCGCTGCCACGCCGCCACCGCCAGCAGCCCGGCGGTGAAGGAGATGAAGGTGGAGATCAGGGTGGGCAGGAAGATGTCCGCCGCGTTGAAGCCGGCGACCCCCTGCTGCACCGCCATGCTCTGGCGGATCGCGATCACCGAGGTGGGGATCAGGGTGATGCCCGCCGTGTTGAGCACCAGGAACATGATCATCGGGTTGCTGGCGGTATCTTTCTGCGGGTTGATCTCCTGCAACTCGCGCATCGCCTTGAGCCCCAGGGGCGTGGCCGCGTTATCCAGCCCCAGCATGTTCGCGCTGGCGTTCATCGCAATGCTGCCGGCGGCCGGGTGGCCCGGCGGAATATCCGGAAACACCCGCCGGAAGAACGGCGCCACCGCCCGCCCGAAGCGCTCGATCAGCCCGCCCGCCTCGCCCACCTTCATCACCCCCAGCCACAGGCTCATCACCCCCACCAGCCCGAAGGCCACCTCGAAGCCGGTCTTGGCCGAATCGAACAGGCCGGTGAGCACCCGCGAGAAGATCTCCAGATCGCCCTGGGCGGTCTGCACCAGCGCCGCAAGAAAACCGACCAGCACGAAGGCAACCCAGATCCGGTTGAGCACGAGGAGGAGCGCTCCGGGGCGGAGCGGGCAAGGGTGGAAAGGCTGGGAGTCTATCGGCGCGGCCGGTGGCTGTCACCGCCGCGGCAGGCCCCAGGCGCGCTGGCGGCGGGCGAACTCCGCCGCGGGCAGCTGCACCAGCAGCGGCGCCCGCGCCGCGTCGAGCCACAGCGCCAGCGCCCGCATGTCCTCCAGGGCCATCGCGGTGCAGCCGGCGGTGGGCGTGGCCGGCGTCTCCCACACGTGCAGGAAGATGCACGACCCGGCGCCCGGCGCGGGCGGGTCGGTGTTGTGGGCCACCGTCGCCCCCAGCGCGTAGCGCCGGTCGGGCCGCAGCATGTCCTCGCAGCTTGCCCAATCCGGGCGGGTGTGCGCGGTGTCCACCAGGCAGTTGTAGTGGGCCGAGGCCGGGTCGTCAACGCACTTGAGGCTCGGTCGGGCCGGGCGATAGGGCAGGCGGAAGGCCGCGGCGGGCGGCCCGTCGCCGAACAGGGCGGTGACGGCGAACACCCCGGCCGGCGCCCGCCCGTCCCCCTCCCGCTTCGACGGCCCCGCCACCGGCGGATGCAGCCCCCGCCCCCAGGCCATCCCGCAGCGCCCCAGCGCCGTCGCCACCGGCGCCCCCACCGGCTCCCAGTCGCCCCCGGCGGCCCGCTCATAGCGCTGCAGCTGGCCGTGGGCCGCGTTCCAGTGGGCAGACAGGGATAGCAGCAGCTGGGAGGAGGCAATCGGGAGCATGGCAGGGTGGGGTGTGGAGCGGCGTGGAAAGGTGGCGGCCGGGTGGTAGCCGGGTGGGGGCCGGGCTGGGTCACATGGATTTAACCTGGGGCGATTAGCCTGCCACGCAGTTCAACTTCAGGCCACTGCGATGTCAGCCCATCGAACCGACACCCCCCTGCGCACCCTGGCGGCGCCCCTGTGCGCCCTCGCCCTTGCCGCCTGCGGCGGGACGACCGACCGCGGCGCGCCGCTGGACCTGAGCATCCTGCACATCAACGACCACCACTCGCACCTGGACGCCGAGACCACCGCCCTCACCCTCAAGGATGCCACCGGCGCCAGCCGCTCGGTCACCGTCGAGCTGGGCGGCTTCCCGCGGGTCGCCGCCGCCATCGAGCAGCTCGCCGCCGGCAAGGCCAACGTGCTCAAGCTCCACGCCGGCGACGCCATCACCGGCGACCTGTACTTCACCCAGAGCGAAGGTCAGGCCGACGCGGCGCTGATGAACACCGTGTGCTTCGACGCCTTCACCCTGGGCAACCACGAGTTCGACAGCGCCGACGCTGGCCTCGTGAAGTTCATCGATTACCTGCACGCCGGCAGCTGCCAGACGCCCGTGCTGTCGGCCAACGTCCGCCCGGCGGCCGGTACGCCGCTCGCCGCCCGCATCGCCGACTCCACCATCATCGTGCGCAGCGGTCAGGCGGTGGGCGTGATCGGCCTCACCGTCAAGGACAAGACCCAGTTCGCCTCGCGGCCCGACGCCACCACCGCCTTCCTCGACGAAACCGCCGCCGCCCAGGCCGCCATCGACGCCCTGCGCGCCCGCGGGGTGAACAAGATCGTGCTGCTGTCCCACCTGGGCTACGACGCCGACAAGGCCATCGCGCCCAAGCTCTCGGGCGTGGACGTGATCGTCGGCGGCGACTCCCACACCCTGCTCGGCCCCGACAGCATGAAGGGCTTCGGCCTCACCCCCGCCGGCGCCTACCCCACCGCCGCCACCGACAAGGACGGCCGCCCGGTGTGCATCGCCCAGGCCTGGCAATACGCCTACGCCGTGGGCGCGCTCGACGTGAGTTTCGACGCCGACGGCGTGGTGACCGGCTGCACCGGCAAGCCCCAGGTGCTCGTCGGCGACACCTACAAGGTGAGCGGTGCGGCTGCCTCGACTGCCGACGCCGCCGCCTACCGCGCCCAGCTCGACGTCTCCGGCGTGTTCCGCACCACCGCCCCCTCGGCCGTCGCCACCGCCGCGCTGGCCCCCTTCAAGGCCGCCAAGGACGCCCTCGGCACCCAGGTCGCCGGCAGCGCCGCCGACAACCTATGCCTGCGCCGCGTGCCCGGCACCAAGCGCGACACCAGCCGCTCCAGCCTGGGCGACGTGTGCAACAAGGACGCCACCGTGATCGCCCAGGGCGGCGACATCCAGCAACTCGTCGCCGACGCCTTCCTGGCCCAGGGCCAGCGCTTCGGCGGCGCCGACATCAGCCTGCAGAACGCCGGCGGCGTGCGGGTGGACCTGGCCGCCGGCAACCTCACCGTCGGCCGCATCTACACCCTGCTCCCCTTCAAGAACACCCTCTACCGGCTGGTGCTCACCGGCGCCCAGGTCAAGGCGGCGCTCGAAGACGGCGTGGATTCGGTGATGAACGGCACCGGCACCGGCGCCTACCCCTACACCGGCGGCCTGCGCTTCCGGGTGGACATGAACCAGACCAAGGGCAACCGGGTGAGCAACCTGGAAATCCGCACCGCCAGCGGCGCCTGGGCCGCCCTCGACCCGGCCGCCCGCTACACGCTCATCACCAACAACTTCACCGCCGAAGGCGGCGACAAGTACGACACCTTCAAGACCATCCCCGCCGCCCAGCGCGAAGACACCTTCCTCGACTACGCGGATTCCTTCCTGCACTACGTGCGCAGCAAGGGCACCCTCACCAAGCCGGCCGCGGCGGAGCGCAGCACCCAGGGGTATATCGAGACGCCTTGATCGGCGGGCGCCGCCGGCTGCAGTGGGGGGCTGGCGGCGGCCTTGGGTGGGGCAGACGGGTGGGGTGTGCTTCTCGGGCGTGATGGCCTGGGCGCGTCGGGTCACGCTGCGCTGACCCGACCTACGCCACTACGCCGCTTGGGCTGTTCGTCGCGCCGCCGGTAGGTCGGATTAGCGCAGCGTGATCCGACATCCCCCCGGGGCAGGGGCTGCGCCGGCTTGGGAGCCCCATCGTCCCAGTTGGGATCTTTTTGCTCCGAACCGACACCTTTTTGCTCCCGGTTCGGACGATTGAGCTTCCGGTTGGGAGCAAAAAGGTCCCAACCCGGACAAAAAAGTATCCGGTCGGGAACTCAATCGTCCGACCCGGGAGCCCGATGCTCCCGACCGGGACGAAAAAGCGCCCGGTCGGGAGTAAAAAGCGCCCGGTCGGGAGCAAAAAGGTCCCAACCGGGAGCAAAAAGGTCCCAGCCGGAGCCTGTCCGAATTTTTGTGTTTCAGGCTTTCCGGCCCCGCGGCGGCGCCTTGCGTTTCTTGTCCTTTTCGCCCTTGGCGGCGCTTTTGGGGGCGGGCTTGGTGGCGGTGTCGGCCTGGTCGAGCCACAGCAGCGCATCCACGTAGGCGACGAAGCGTTTGAGGTAGGCCGGCGAGGTGTCGCGCATGAGCTTGAGGGATTGCAGGGCCAGCAGGTGGGAGTTGAGGGGGCCGGCGTTCTCGGGGGCCTGGGCGAGGGCTTCGGCGAGTTGCTGCTCCACCTTCAGCTCGGCCCACAGGTTTTCGAAGTAGGCGAGGGAGGCGGGGTCGCCGGGGGCGGGGGGGGCGACCGGGGTGTCGCTGCTCGCCGTGTCGCCGCGGCGGTGTTCCAGGTGGGCGAGGAGCTGGGCCAGGGCGGGCGGGCGGCGGGCGCCTTCGAGGCGGGCGACGTGCTGGCGGAGCTGGCGGAACTGCCCGGCGGCGTGGAGGGCGGCGAGCGCTTCGGCGTGCTCGGGGAAGCGGGCGCTGGCGCGGGCGAGGAGGGTGTCGGCGGCGTGGCGGCTGCGGGCGTGGTGGGCGGCGGCGTCGGCCAGGGCGGCGTGGAGGCGCGCCTCCAGGGTTTGCCGGGCGCGGCCGTGCGCGTTGGCGCTGCGCCGGGCGAGGGCTTCCAGGTGGGCCAGGCGCAGCGGGTCGGCGCCTTGGGCGCGCAGGGCGGCGAGGGCGTCGGCGGTGCTCACCGGGCCTGGTCGGCGGCTTTGCCGGAGCGGGGCACCGGGGCCATCTCGACGCGGCGGTTGCGGGCGCGGCCTTCGGCGTCGGCGTTGGAGGCGACGGGCTGCTCGGGGCCGAAGGCGGCGGCGAAGATGGCGGCGGCGGGCAGGCCTTCTTCGATCATCGCGCGGGTGACGGTGAGGGCGCGCTGGGCGGAGAGTTCCCAGTTGTCGGCGAACTTGCGGTTGCTGTCGCGCACCGGGCGGTCGTCGGTGAAGCCGCTCACCATCAGGATCTCGTCGCGGGTGGCCAGGTAGGCGGCGAGGGGGGCGGCGAGGCTCTTGAGGAGCTGGCGGCCTTCGGGCTGGAGTTCGTCGGAGTTGAGGGCGAAGAGCACGCTGCCGCTGATGCCGATGCGCCCGTTATCCAGCGTGACGCGGCCGGAGGCGAGCGGGCCGGCGAGGGCTTTCTCGAGGGTGACGCGGCGCTGTTCTTCCTGCTGGCGTTTCTGCACTTCGGCCTCGAGGCTGCTGGCTAGCTCCAGTTGCACCCCCAGCACGCCCACCAGGATCAGCACGAAGGCGCCCAGCAGGCCGGACATCAGGTCGCCGAAGACGGCCCAGACCGGCGTGCTGTGCTCGATGTTGTCGTCGAGGCTTTCCATGTCAGTTGTCGGCAGCCAGGGATGCCTGGCGGCTGGAGAGTTGCTGCAGGTTCTCGACGATCTGTTTCTGGGACATCGCCGACAGGTCGATGATCTCCCGCGCCTGGGCGACGTAGTAGGCGAGCTGCTCGTCGCTGCGGGCGACGGATTTCTCCAGCGAGCCTTCGAGGCGCTGGAGGGTTTCGAGCAGCCGGTCGCTGGATTCGCCGAACAGCGCCACCGCGGCGCCGAAGGCTTCGCCCAGGCTGGCCACCTCGATGGCGCCGCTGCTGAGGTGGGCGGCGGCGTCGGCGATCTTGGCGGATTCGCCATCCACCTGGGCCTCGAAGCGGCTGCCGATGCGCTCCAGCAGGCTGGCGGAGGAGGCCACCAGGGCGTCGATGGCGCCGCGCTGTTCGGTGGAGGCGTGGTTGATGGCGTCGAGGAGGGCGGCCAGGGTTTCCATGATGCGGCTGCGCTCGTCGAGCAGGGTGTTGTCCCGGGCCATGCTGGCGGTGAGTTCCTGGCGCAGCTGCTGGATGACGGCGGCGGCGGCGCGGGGGGCTTCGGCGGCGGTTTCCATCAGGCGGGTGACTTCGCCGATGGTCTGGCTGGCCTGGGCGCGGGCGTCGGCGCTCATGGCGCGGGCGGTGTCGCCGAGGGTCTGGCAGATCTGTTCCTGCTGGGCCAGGGTGCGCTGGCCCAGGGCCTGCCATTCGGCCCGGAGGGTGGCGGCGAGGGCTTCGACCGAGGCGGTCATGGCGGCGAGGCGCTGGGTGTCGGCGGCGGCCAGCTCGCCCTGCAGGGCGGCGTGGGAGGCCCGGAGGGTGGCGAGGAGGTCGGCGGCGCCTTGCTCGAAACGGGTGGCGAAGGCGGCCAGGGATTGCCGCGTCTCGTGGGTGAGGGTGTCGGTGCTGCGGGTGTGGGCGGCGAGGGCGGCGGCCCAGGTGTCGGCGACGCTGGCGACGGCTTCGCCGAAGCGCGCGGCGAGGCCGTCGAGCTGGGTTTCGACGCTGCCGGCGAGCTGCGCGTGGAGCGTCCGGGTGTCGCTGTGGGTGGCGGCGAGGGCGGCGGCCAGCTCGCCTTGCAGGGCGGCGTGGGTGTCGCGCACGCCGGCCAGCAGCGCGGCGGAGCGGGTCTCGAAGGTGTCGCCGTAGCGCTGGAGGGCGGCCTGGAGCTGCTGCTGGAGCCGTTCGCTGCCGGCTTCGTGGCGGGCGAGGGCGGCGGTCCAGCCTTCGGTGACGGTGGCGACGCTGTGGCCGAGGCGTCCGGCGAGGCCGTCGAGCTGGGCCTGCACGGTGTCGGCGATGCGGGTGTGGAGGGCGCCGGTCTCGCGGGCGATGCCGCCCATGGTGGCTTCGAATCTGAAGAGCAGGGTGGCGCCGGCCACCCGGGCGCTCTCGGTGAGGCTGTCCTTGAGGGAGCGGTCCACCGAGGCGGCCAGGTCGGTGTAGATGCGGGTGGCGTCCCGGTAATGGTTGTGCTGGCCGGCGAGGAGCTGCTCGCCCAGCTGGCGGTGTTGCTGTTCGAGCTGGGTCATCATGGCCTGCAGGGTGCTTACCATGTCGGGCAGGGCCTGGGCCTGGGCCTGCAGGGCGCGGTAGGTTTCGTCGCGGCGGTGGGCGAGGGAGAAGCCGCGCAGGGCGGTGGCGATGCGGGCGTCCAGCAGCCGCCCGGCGGCCTGCCGGTCGCGCCGCAGCAGGGCGGAGATGAGGCCCAGCAGGGTGGAGGCGGCAACCCCCGCCACCGAGGTGCCGAAGGCGACGCCCAGGCCCTTGACCGGGGCGGCCAGCGCCGCGCGGATGGTGTGCAGGTCGGTGGTGCTCTCCAGCGCGATCACCGCGCCGTTGAGGGTGACGACCATGCCCAGGAAGGTGCCGAGCATGCCCAGCAGCACCAGCATCCCCACCAAATAAGGGGTCATCGCCGGGCCGGGCAGGCCGACGCGTTCGCCTTCGATGCGCAGGCGCACGGCGTTCTGCAGGGAGGGATCGACGCCGGCCAGCCAGTTGTCGAGGCTGGGCAGGTTGTCGGGGATGGCCGCGAGGGCTTTGGCGAGGCTGTCGGTGGCCGCGGCGAAGCGGCGCAGCTCGAGCGCGCCGGCCAGGTAAACCAGGCCGACGATGACCGTCATGGCGAGGGCCAGCGGGCTGCCGCCGATGTAGCCGACACCCACCCAGCCCACCGCAAACAGGCCGATGAAAAAGGCCGTCCAGCAGATCTTCTTGTTCATGCTTGCTTTGTCACCTCGTTGCCCAGGGCTTCGAGAAGCCCTGCGACCGGTTGCAGGCGCAGGTCGAGTTCGGCCTGCAGCACGGTTTTCATGTCTTTGCAGAAGGCGGTCAGCCAGCCGCCGGGCTGGAGCCACGCTGCGGGGCTGTCGGTTTCGCCGGTGTCGGCGCGGGCGGCCCGGTGGGCCTGGTGCAGGCGCTCGAAATGCCTGGCCAGCGCTACCGGCACGCCGCCCAGCAGGGCGCGCTCGCGGGGGGCGAGGGCTTGCTCCATCACCCCGTCCAGTTGGGCGAGCTGGCGGTGGGCGGGGGATTGGGCCGCCAGCGCGGCCCGGGCGGCGCTGCGCAGGGGGGCGATGGCGGCGCCCATGTCCCGCTGGTGGGCCAGGTAGTAGCGCTGGTAGGGCAGGAAATCGGCCGCGCCTTCGATCGACGGGTGCCAGTCGGGTCGGGGCAGCTTGACCCGCGCCTTGCCCGGGGTGAGCAGCCCGTCGATGGCGATGGCGTCCTCCAGCGTGGCCCGTACCCGGGCGTAGTCGTCGTGCACGGGCTGGCCGGCGCCGGCCGGCTGCGGCGGCGCGGCGCTGCCGGCGTTGCCGTGGAGCACCGAGAACAGGGCGATGGCGTCGGTGAAGTCGAGCCACAGGCCCAGCCGGTCGGCGAAGGTCTGCCTGGATTCGGGTGCGTCCGCCACGGCCAGATCGGCCAGCACGCGGATGAGTCTGGCGCTGGGGGAGTGGGTACGGGACAAGCCTGGTGTCGCGCCGGCGGGCGGCGCCCAACTGCAAAAAAGGGGCCAAGGCTACTACAAACCGGCGCGGGGGTCAGCGGAGCCGAGAGCCCTTGGGGCGGGCGGGGCGGCGCGGCCCCGTGGGCAGGGCGATCCGGCGGGGAGGGGGTGGGCC
>NZ_JAYRMI010000085.1:0-16039 GCF_041904905.1 Zoogloea sp.
GCCTTGGGGCTGCCGTCGTCGATCATTTTGGTGTCGTCGCCCATCAGCTCGCGGATGCGGGCCTTGTCCTCTTCGGTGGACTTCTTGGTGCCGGTGGCGACCACCTTCATGCCCAGATCCTGCAGGGCCGAGACGATGGACCAGGACTTCACGCCGCCGGTGTAGAGCAGCACGCGCTTGCCGGCGAGGCGCTCGCGCCAGGGGTCGAGCGCGGCGCGGGACTTGGCCTCCTCCCGGGCGATGACGGCCTCGGTGCGGGCGATCAGGTCGGCGTCGCCGATGATCCGGGCGAAGTCGCGCAGGGCGTTGTTCATGTCCTGCACGCCGTAGAAGCTGCCCTCGAAGAACGGGATGCCGAAGTTGTCTTCCATCTTGCGGGCCACGTTGAGCAGCGCCTTGGCGCACACCACCATGTTCACCTTGGCCCGGTGCATGGTCTGTACCTCGTGGAAGCGGGCGTCGCCCGACAGGGTGCACAGGATGCGCAGGCCCAGCTCGTCGAAGAGCGGCAGCACATGCCAGAACTCGCCGGCGATGTTGTATTCGCCGATCAGGTTCACGTCGTAAGTGGGCAGCCCGTCGGCGCGGGGGGCGGCGGGTTCGGGCTCGCGGGTGCCGATCACGTGCTTGAACATGGCCTCGCCCGCCAGCCGGTTGCCCAGGTTCTTGGTGCCGTAGAAGCCGGCCGCATCCACCGGCACCACCGGGGTGCCCCAGCGCTCGGTGGCGGCGCGGCAGACGGCCTCCACGTCGTCGCCGATCAGCGCGGTGACGCAGGTGTTGTAGATGAACACCGCGGCCGGCGCGTAGCTGTCGATGGCCTGCTTGATGGCGTGGAACAGGCGCTTCTCGCCGCGCCCCATCACCACGTCGGTCTCGGACAGATCGGTGGTCATCCCGATGCGGTACAGGGTGGGGCCGGACGAGCGGGTGCCCCGGTTGTCCCACGACGAGCCCGCGCAGGCGATGGGGCCGTGCACGATGTGGGCCACGTCGGCAATCGGCAGGAGCGCGATCTGCGCGCCATCGAAGGAACACCCGCCGGCGGTGGCGCCGGGCTTGGGCTTGGCGCACCCGGATTTTTCCTTCTTGTTGTGGCTGCAGGCCGGCTCGTCGAGCAGGGCCTGGATTTCGCTGGCTTTCATGCTGGCCTCTCCAAGGGTTCAGGCAGCTACCTGCAATTTGAGTGCCAGCTCCAAAGCCCTGTTTTTAAAGGGCCGCACCCACCCGGCGGCGTGTCGGAAACCCGACAAAGCCGCGCCCCCGCGACAAACCCAACAGCCCCGCCAAAAGCAAAAGGCCGCCTGCAGCGGCGGCCTTCGGGCGTGGGGAGGTGCGCGCTCAGTGGCCGGCGGGGGCCGTGGCAGGGGTCTCCAGCGCCACCGGCGCCGGCGCGTTGTGGTCGCGATCCGGGTGCCAGCCCAGCACCGTGAGCATGATGAAGAAGCCCGTCACGTAGGCCACCGGCACGTGCCAGCCGTGGCGCAGCCACTGGGCCGCCGAACGGGCCTCGGGGAACATGCTCGACAGGGCCACCCCGGCCGACGAGCCGAACCACAGCATCGAACCGCCAAAGCCCACCGCGTAGGCCAGGAAGCCCCAGTCGTAGCCGCCCTGGCGCAGGGCCAGCGCGGTGAGGGGGATGTTGTCGAACACCGCCGACACGAAGCCCAGGGCGAGAGCCGACTGCCACGAGGCGGCGGGCAGCTCCTCCACCGGCATCATCGAGGCGCACAGCACCAGCGACAGCAGGAAGACCGAGCCCTTGACGGTGTCGGGCAGCACCTCCCAGTCGTGGCGCCGCACCGGGATGGTCAGCAGGATCGCCGCCCACACCGCCACACCGATGAAGGGGAAGGCGTCGGCCAGCTCGGGGAACTTCACATTGACGGTGATGTTGGTGGCCACCGCGAACACCAGCATCGTCAGCACGATGAAGATCCGCCCCCAGTCCACATGGGTGTGCTGGTGGGCGTGACGCAGGATCGGCGAGTAGGCGTGCTGCTGGCGGGCGCCAAAGTAGCCGACGATGACCAGCGCCACCGCCGCCGCCACGTAGGCGTCGACCACCACGACCGGGCTCACCCCGTCGATCCACATCATGGTGGTGGTGGTGTCGCCCACCACGCTACCCGACCCGCCGGCGTTGGAGGCCGCCACGATGGCCGCCAGATAGCCCACGTGCACCTTGGCCTTGAAGAGCTGGTGGGCCATGGCCCCGCCGATCAGCGCCGCGGCGATGTTGTCGAGGAAGCTGGAGATCACGAAAACCATCGCCAGCAGCAGGAAGCCGCCCTTCCAGTCGTCCGGCAGGAAGCGCGGCAGGATCACCGGCACGTGGCTCTTCTCGAAGTGCCGGGCGAGCAGCGCGAAGCCGGTGAGCAGGCAGAACAGGTTGGCGACGGTGACCCACTCGTGGCCCAGGTGGCCGGCCAGCCCCGCCAGCCCGGCGCCGGTCTTGAAGCCGGTGACCAGCACCTTATAGGTGCCGATGACGACGAGCCCGGTGAGGGCCACGTAGAGGGTGGCGTTGTGGAACAGCGCCACTCCCAGCAGGGTGAGCGCGAAGAGGATGAAATCCAGCGGGATGCCGCCGAGTGTGGGCAGGCTGCCGGCCGCAAAGGCCGACGCGGGCAACAGCAGGCCAAGGGCCAGCAGGGCCCGACCCGGCGAGGGGGGGCGCGGAAGAGGTGGGGGCATGGTGGTTCTCGCAGGCAATGGAAAATCGGGGGCCGACGTGAAACCGGCCGGAGGAGCCGGCCGGGTGCGCGTCAGTCGTCGGCGAGATCGCGCCGGGGCACGGTCTCGGGGTCGGCGATGATGCCGCGGTAGATCTCCACCCGGTCGCCGGGGCGCAGGGCGGCGTCGGGCTTCACCAGCCGCCCGAACACGCCCACCTTCTGCCGGGCAAGGTCGATGTGGGGAAACTGGTCGAGGATGCCCGAGCGCTTGATGGCGTCGGTGACGGTCGCGCTGTCGGGCACTTCGATGGTCACCCAGATCTGGTTTCCGGGTTCGGAATAGGCAACGCCAATCTGCATTTTGTATCTCCTCAAACCGCCGGAATGCCGGCCAGACGCTGGGCCTGCAACGCGGCGCGCGCTTCGGCCCGCCGCTCCATCGCCCGCTTGCCGGCGAGCAGAAAACCCAGCAACGCAAAGCCGCCCGGCGGCAGGATCATCAGCAGCGCGCCGCCGTAGCCGGGCAGTTTCATCTCAAGAAAGGCGAAGGACGGCCCCAGCAGGTTGGAGGCCTGGGCGAACAGCGTGCCGGCGCCCAGCAACTCCCGCAGCAAGCCCATCGCCGTGAGGGCACCGGTGAAGCCCAGCCCCATCGCCAGCCCATCCACCGCCGAAGCCACCACGCCGGCCTTCACCGCGAAGGCTTCGGCCCGGCCGAGGATGGCGCAGTTCACCACGATCAGCGCGATGAACAGCCCGAGCACCTTGTACAGATCGTGCAGCCAGGCGTTCATGGCCATGTCCACCACGGTGACCAGGGTGGCGATGAGCACCACGAACACCGGAATGCGCACCTGGGAGCTGACCGTGTGGCGGATCAGCGACACCAGCACGTTGGAGACCACCAGCACCGCGGTGGTCGCCAGCCCCATGCCCAGCCCGTTGGTGCCGCTGGTGGTGACGGCCATGGTCGGGCACATGGCCAGCAGCTGGGAGAACACCACGTTCTGGTCCCACAGGCCTTCCTTGACGATGCTGCGGTAGTCGTTGCTCATGTCAGGCTCCGGTGATTTCCTTGCGATGCGCGGCGAAGAACTCCAGCCCGCCCTTCACCGCCTTGACCACCGCCCGGGGGGTGATGGTGGCGCCGGCGAACTGGTCGAAGACCCCGCCATCCTTCTTCACGCCCCACTTGCCGGGGGCCGGGTCGTCCAGGGAGCGGCCGTCGAAGCCCTTCACCCACGGATCTTTCTTCACTTCGATCTTGTCGCCCAGGCCCGGGGTCTCGGTGTGCTTGAGCACCCGCACGCCCAGGGTGTGGCCTTCGGCATCCACCGCCATCAGGATGCTGATCTCGCCGGCGTAGCCCCGCACGGCCACCTGGAACACCGCCGCCTTCACCGCCCCGGCGTGGCGTACCCGGTAGATGGTGACCGGCTGGCCGGCCTTGTCGATGGCCAGCGTGTCCTTCAGGAAGTCGTTGTCGGCCAGCCCCGCCGGCAGCACCTCGGAGAGCGAGTCCCGCAGATCCTTGGCTTCGGCGGCGGCGATGGCCTCGCCGGTGGCGCTGGCCGCCATCGCCAGCGCGGCGCTTGCCAGCAGGGCCACGATGCCGAGCAGCACCGGCTGGTAGCCGATGTGCTCGCGGATTTCGTCGAGTTTCATGGATGGGGCGCTCCCTTACTTGGCCGGAATTTCCAGCGGCTTGCCCTTGCGGTCGCGGCCCAGGATGCGCGGCTTGACCAGCCGGTCGATGACCGGGGTGAGGGCGTTCATCATCAGCACGGCAAAGGCCATGCCCTCCGGGTAGCCCCCCCAGGTGCGGATGATCCAGGTGATGAGGCCGACGCACAGCCCGAAGACGAGCTGCCCCGGGGCGGTGTTGGGCGAGGTCACGTAATCGGTGGCAATGAAGAAGGCGCCGAGCATCGCCGCGCCGGAGAGCAGGTGCTCCGCCACGCCAAGGTAATGGGCCGGGTCCACCGCATGGCCGATGGCCGCCGGCAGCGCCAGCCCCGCCAGCACCGCCACCGGCGTGTGCCAGGCGATGACGCCGGTGGCGAGCAGATAGAGCCCGCCCCCCAGGATCAACAGCGAGGCCGATTCGCCCAGGCTGCCCGCCCGGGTGCCGAACCACGACAGCGCCGGCGCGTTGGCGGCGGCGAGGGATTGCAGCAGGTCGATGCCGCGGGACATCTCGGTCTTGGTGTGGCCCAGCAGCGAGGCGCTGGCGATGCCGTCCAGCGGCGGCGCGCCGGTCACGAAGAGGTGCAGCCCCTGCAGGAAATCCGGCGCCGGCACGCTGGCCAGGCTCATGGGCAGCACCCACTGGGTGAGCGGCACCGGAAACGACACCAGCAGCGCCACCCGCGCCACCATCGCCGGGTTGAAGACGTTCTGGCCCACTCCGCCGAACACCTGCTTGCCGATCACGATGGCGATGAAGCCGCCCACCACCGCCACCCACCAGGGCGCCCAGGGCGGCAGGGTCATCGCCAGCAGCCAGCCGGTGAGCAGCGCCGAACCGTCGAACAGCGTCTTGCGGATGCGGGTGGAGCCGGTCATGCGCAGGGCCATGGCCTCGAAGACGAGGCACGACACCACCGTGAGCAGCCACAGGAAGAACGCCGGCCAGCCGAACAGCCAGAAGCCGTAGAGGGTGGCCGGCACCAGCGCGAGCTGGACCCGCACCATGGTGCGCCCGACGGTGTTGCCGCCGTGGGCGTGGGGCGAGGCGACCGCCTCGCCGGGCAGGGTGGCGATGTTCATGCGATTTCTCCCTTCTGCTCGGTGCCGGCCGGCCCTGTCGCCGCCGCGGTGGCCTGCTGGGCGGCCCGCTCGGCCTTGCGTTTGGCTGCCGCTTCGGCCTTCTCGCGGGCGTCGCGCTCCAGGCGCTCCTGGCGGGCGAGGCCCAGCTTCTTGGTGGACTCGGTGCGCAGCTTGGCGCGCTCCCGGGCCGAAAGATCGCCCTTGGCGTGGTAGAAGTACTGCACCAGCGGGATGTGCGACGGGCACACGTAGGCGCAGCAGCCGCAGGCGATGCAGTCGGCGAGGCCCAGGTCCATCGCCCCGTCCAGATCGTCGTTGCGGATGCGGGCGCTCATCTCGAGGGGCAGCAGCCCCATCGGGCACGCCTTCACGCAGCTGCTGCAGCGGATGCAGGCCTCCGGCTCCAGCGCCTCGGCCTCCTTCGCGTCGAGCAGCAGGATTCCGCTGGTGCCCTTGACCACCGGCACCCGGGCGTGGGGCAGCAGGGTGCCCATCATCGGGCCGCCCATCACCAGCCGGGCCACCTCGCCTTTGGCGCCGCCGGTGAAGGCGATCAGATCGCTCACCAGCATGCCCAGCGGCACTTCGTAGTTTCCGGGCATGGCCGCGGCGGCGCCGTTCACCGTCACGAGGCGACTCACCAGCGGCCGACCCAGCACCACCGCGTCATGCACGGCCCGGGCAGTGCCCACGTTATGGACGATCACCCCCACGTCGGCGGCGCGGGCGTCCGAAGGCACCTCGCGGCCAGTCAGCTCGACGATCAGCTGGCGGTCGGACCCCATCGGGTAGCGCGCCGGCACCGGCACGACGGCGATGTTGTCGAAGCCCCTGGCCGCCTCGCCCATGGCGGCGATGGCCTCGGGCTTGTTGTCCTCGATGCCCACCTTCGCGCAGCCGGCGCCGGTGGCGATCAGCATCAGGCGGATGCCCGAGACGATCTCGGCGGCCTTGTCGCGCATCAACCGGTCGTCGCACGAGAGGTAGGGCTCGCACTCGCTGCCGTTGATGATGAGGGTGTCGATGTCGGAGCGACGCCCCAGGTTGAGCTTCACCGACGACGGGAAGGTCGCCCCGCCCATCCCCACCACGCCGGCCGCGGCCACCCGCGCCGCCACGTCGGCCGGCGCCAGGGCGTAGGGGTCGGCGGGCAGGTTCTCGGGTTCGATCCAGCGGTCCTCGCCGTCCACCGTGAGGGTGATCGCCATGGCCGGCAGGCCGGAGGTGTGCGGCGCGGTGATCTCGCCGATGGCGCCGATGACGCCCGAAGTGGGCGCGTGCAGCGGCGCCGAGATGTTGCCCTGGGCCGCCGCGATCAGCTCGCCCTTCTTCACCTTCTGGCCCACCAGCACCACCGGGCGCGCCGCGGCGCCCACGTGCTGGGACAGCATCAGGTGCAGGCGCGGCGGCAGCGGCACCGCGTGGACCGGCTGGTCGGCGGCGGGCCGCTTGTGGTCGGCCGGATGCACGCCCCAGTGCTTGCCCATCAGTTTCTTGAACAGACTGCTGAAGTCCATGGTCACTCCTCAAGCCCCGCCGGCCGACGGGCCGGACCGGGATGCGCGGAAAACGGCGTCGTGCGGTCGCTCATCGCCCCCTCACGCCGCCAGCGGCTTGGGCATCACCCAATGCTGCACGGTGACCGGCACCGGCTTCATCGCCAGCGCCTCGGTGGGGCACTTCTCGACACAACTGCTGCAGCCGGTGCAGGCCTCCCGCAGCACGTTGTGGATCTGCTTGGCCGCGCCGACGATGGCGTCGGTGGGGCACACCTTGCTGCAGCGGCAGCAGCCGATGCACAGCTCCTCGGCCACCGTGGCGATCTTCGGCCCGTCGTCGGACATGCCCGACAGGTCCACCGTGAGCCCCAGCTTGGCGGCGATGGCGGCCGCCAGGCTCTTGCCGCCGGGCGGGCAGCAGGTGGGCGGCGCGGTGCCGTCGACGATGGCGGCGGCGGCGCCGGAGCAGCCCGGAAAGCCGCACTGGCCGCAGTTGGAGCCCGGCATCATGGCGATGAGCTCATCGACGACCGGGTTGCCCTCCACCCGCAGGACCTTGTTGGCGATGCCCAGCACGACGCCAAGCACGGCGCCAAGCACGGTGAGACTGAAGATGGCGATCAACATTTTGCGGCGCTCCCTTACACGTTCATGCCCGAGAAGCCCATGAAGGCCAGGGCCAAGAGGCTGATGGTGACGAAGGCGATCGGCGCGCCGGCAAAGGCCGCCGGCACCCGGGCGAGGGCCACGCGCTCGCGCAGCCCGGCGAAGATCAACAGCACGACGGTGAAACCCAGCGCCGACCCGAAGCCATACACCAGGCTCTTGAACAGGCTGAAGCCCTGCTGCACGTTGAGCAGAGCCACCCCCAGCACCGCGCAGTTGGTGGTGATGAGCGGCAGGTAGATGCCCAGCGACTGGTACAGGCCGGGGCTCGATTTCTTGATGAACATCTCGGTGAACTGCACCACCGCGGCGATCACCAGGATGAAGGTGAGGATGCGCAGGTAGCCCAGGCCCAGGGGCTGGAGCAGCCAGTTGTCGAGCATCCACGACGCGCCGGCCGCCAGGGTGATGACGAAGGTGGTCGCCAGCCCCATGCCGAGGGCGCTGTCCACGCTCTTCGACACCCCCATCACCGGGCACAGGCCGAGAAACTTGATGAGCACCACGTTGTTCACCAACGCGGTCGAGAGCAGCAGGAGCAGGAAGTCTTTCATGGGGCGATGCCTCTTCATGGGTTCCAGGCAGCCCTTCGCATAAGCCGTGCCAACTTCGCTGCGGTGCCACAAATGCCCGCAGGCGTGCGGAATTGTCGGGCACGCACCAATTCAGGGCGAAAGACCGGGCCGCGGATGTCACAAACGCGACAGGCTTTTATGTCGCGTTTACGCCCAAAAACCGCCGACTGCCGCGCCAGACGCGGCCGGCGGGCATTTTTGTGCAGCACGGCACGGAAGATGCTCGGGCAAGGCGGAGAAGCGTCCGACCCGAGAAACGCACATCCGAGGAGCCAGACCCATGCCGTCAGCCAAATGCCTCACGGCTCACCCCGCGCCAACCAAGCCCACGCTCCCCCTGGAGGTGTATCTGCAGGCGGTGGACCAGGCCGACCTGGCCATCTCGATCACCGACCCGGCCGCCAACATCCTGTTCGCCAACGAAACCTTCACCCGGGTCACCGGCTACGCGCTGGGCGAGGTGGTGGGCAACAACGAGTCGATGCTCTCCAACCGCACCACCCCGCGGGAGGTGTACCAGTCCATGTGGACGGCCCTGATGGAACGGCGCCCGTGGTCGGGCAAGCTGCTCAACCGCAAGAAGAGCGGCCAGCTCTATCTGGCCGAGCTGACCATCTCGCCGGTGATGGACGAGGCAGGCACGGTCACCCACTACCTGGGCATGCACCGGGACATCACCGAGTTCCACCGCCTCGAGCAGATGGTGCGCAACCAGAAGGCGCTGATCGAATCGGTGGTGGACGCCGCCCCCATCGCCATCGCGCTCCTTGACCGGAAAGGCCGGGTGCTGCTGGACAACCAGGCCTACAAGAAGCTCGTCACCGACCTGCGGGTAAGCGAACCCGCCCACACCCTGCTCGACAGCGTGCTCGCCGGCTGGCGCGGCGCCCTGTCGGACGACATCGCCGGCTGCGTCTTCGACAACCGCGAAGCCCGGGTGGACCACCGCAACGGCCGGCCCCGCTGGCTGTCGGTCACCGCCTCGACCATCCAGATCCACAGCGACAGCGCCGACAACTACTTCGCCTCGTCCAACCAGCCCGGCCTGCTGCTGGTGATCTCCGACGTCACCAGCCTGCGCGCCGAACAGGAGCGCGCCCGCACCGCCGCCCTGCAGGCCGCCATGGCGGAGGAGGAGCGCACCGCGGCGCTGCGCGAGGGCCTCTCGGCGGCCATCTTCCGCCTGGAAGAGCCCATGAACGTGATGGCCTCGGCGGTCTCCATCCTGCAGCGGCGCGACCCATCCAGCGCCGACCTGCTCAAGCACGCCCTCGCCGCCGGCCGCGAGCACATGGAATCCCTGCGTCAGGTGATCCCGCCCAGCGCGCCGGAGATGGTGTTCAGCGTCAACCTCAACGAGCTGCTGCGCGACGTGCTGGAGGTGTGCACCCCGCGCCTGCTGCGTGCCGGCATCGTGGTGGACTGGCACCCGGCCACCACCCTGCCCCCCTTGCTGGGCCGCCCGCTGCAGCTGCGGATGCTTTTCAAGGCGCTGGTGGATAACGCCATCGAGGCCATGGACGCCAAGGGCTGGAAGCGCCGCGAGCTGACCCTCGCCACCTCGGTCAAGCGGGCCTGCATGGTCGTCACCGTCACCGACAGCGGCCCCGGCATCCCGCCCGAGCTGCGCCACCGCGCCTTCGAACCCTTCTTTTCGGCCAAGACCGGCGCCGGGCGCCACCTGGGCACCGGCCTGTCGCGGGCCCAGCAGATCGTCTCCGACCACGGCGGCATCATCGACCTGGAGGAGAGCCCCGGCGGCGGCTGCCACGCGGTCGTCGAGTTCCGCCTGGATGGCGACCCGATCTGAGACACAACGACGAGAGCAGCATGCACGAACACCCGATCCATCCCGCGGACTGTCCGCCCCCCGGCGGTTACTGCCGCACCCACGAGCTGAACATCCAGCTGCTCGCCGCCCTCTACGCGGTGAGCCGGGTTCTCAGCCGGTCGCTGGTCTTCGAGGAAACCCTGCGCGACGTGCTCCGCGTGCTGCAGGACGAAGCCGGCCTCACCGCCGGCATGATCGGGGTGGTGGACGCCCAGAGCGGCAACCTCATCACCCGCACCCTCCACCACCCCTCCGGCCCCACCGGCGTGCAGTACCAGCCCGGCGAAGGCATCCTCGGCCTGATGCTCGAGAAGCCCCGCCCGGTGATGCTGGCCCGGGTGGCCGACGAACCGCGCTTCCTCAACCGCCAGGGCATCTACCGCCAGGAGCTGCCCTTCATTGCCGTACCGATCAAGGTCGGCGGCAACCTCCAGGGCATCCTGGCGGTGCAGCCCGAGGCGCCGGAGGACGGCCTCATCGAAGAGCGCGGCCAGTTCGTCGAGATGGTGGCCAACCTCATCGGCCAGGCCCTGCGCCTGTCGCTGGAGGTGGAGCAGGAGAAATCCAGCCTGCTCGAAGAGCGCGACCTGCTGCGCCGCACCGTGCGCCACCAGTTCGGCTTCGACAGCATGGTGGGCCGCTCGGCGGTGATGCGCCGGGTGTTCGACCAGGCGCGGCTGGTGGCCAAGTGGAACACCACCGTGCTGATCCGCGGCGAGACCGGCACCGGCAAGGAACTCATCGCCAACGCCATCCACTACAACTCGCCCCGCGCCCGCAACGCGATGGTCAAGCTCAACTGCGCGGCGCTGCCCGAGAACCTGCTCGAATCCGAACTCTTCGGCCACGAGCGGGGTGCCTTCACCGGCGCCGTCGAGGCCCGCAAGGGGCGCTTCGAGCAAGCCAACGGCGGCACCCTGTTCCTCGACGAGATCGGCGAAATCTCGCCCTCCTTCCAGGCCAAGCTGCTGCGGGTGCTGCAGGAGGGCGAGTTCGAGCGCGTGGGCGGCAGCCGCACCGTGAAGGTGGACGTGCGCATCGTCGCCGCCACCCACCGGGATCTGGAAGCCGCGGTGGATTTCGGCGACTTCCGCGAGGATCTGTTCTACCGCCTCAACGTGATGCCGCTGTTCCTCCCGCCGCTGCGCGAGCGTATCGAGGACATCCCCGAGATCGCCCGCCACCTGCTCACCAAGATCGGCGGCGAGCAGAAGCGCAAGCTCACCCTCACCGACCTCGCCCAGCGGCGCCTCGCCAACCACGAGTGGCCGGGCAACGTGCGCGAACTGGAGAACTGCCTGGAGCGGGCTGCCGTGCTGTCGGAAGACGGGATGATCGACGTGGACCTGATCCGCTTCCCCAGCACCCGCGAACGCCAGCCCGCCCGCCCCGCGACGTGGGCCTGGGCAGCCCGACGCCAGCCCGCGCGCCGGTCGAGGTGGATCTGAACGACCCGGCCATCTCCGAGAAAGAGCGGGTCATCGCCGCGCTGGAGCAGGCCGGCTGGGTGCAGGCCAAGGCCGCCCGCCTCCTGGGCATGACGCCCCGTCAGATCGCCTACCGCATCCAGACCCTCAACATCGAAGTGAAGCAATTCTGACCCGCCTGTCGGCTTTGCGACATCGCGCACGGCCGGCAAACCGCTGATTCGCCAGACAAAAAATCTGGCACTCAACTTGCACGAGAGGCTTCTGCCCCCAGCACTTGCCCCTTCAGGAACCACCAAAATGCCAAAACCCAAAAAACACATCCTCGTCTGCGTCCAGGGCCGCCCCCAGGGCCACCCGCGCGGGTCCTGCCAGGACAAAGGCTGCGGCCAGGTCTGGCAAGCCTTCTCGGACGAATTCACCACCCGCAACCTGTGGGCCGCCGGCTTCCAGCTCACCAACACCGGCTGCCTCGGCCCCTGTCAGGCCGGCCCCACGGCGATCGTCTATCCCGAAGCGGTGATGTACACCGGCCTCAAGCCCACCGACGTCTCCGCCATCGTCGAGGAACACCTGCTCCTCGACGCACCGGTCGAGCGCCTGCTGGCCCCGGCCGACATCTGGAGCTGATGCCATGAGCGATTTCGCACGGCCGCCCGAAGGAAGCGCTCATCCTCCCCTGGGGAGGTGGTCACGCAGTGACCGGAGGGTCGTCCAATGAGTGCCATCCAGTACGACATCGGCGACATGGTCTTCGCCGCCGAAGACATCCTCAACGATGGCGGTATGCCCGGCGTGGATGAGGAGGAAGGCCTGATCGCCCCCGCCGGCGCCCGTGGCGTGGTGGTGCACTTCGGCCACTCGGAGGTGGACCCGAGCCGCGAGATCTACCTCGTGCGCTTCGAGACCGGCCCCGACGGCAGTCTCGGCAACCCGGTCGGCTGCCTGCCCGACGAGCTCACCCAGGACCCGCCCGCCAGCCAACACCCTGCGCCATGACCACCATCGGCATCTTCTTCGGCACCGACACCGGCCGAACCCGCCTCATCGCCAAGCAGATCGCCAGGAAGCTCGGCGACGTGGCGGCCGCGCCCGAGAACAACGGCCCCAACGCCCACGACGCCTTCCTTGCCCACGACGCCCTCATCCTCGGCTGCCCGACCTACGGCGACGGCGAGCTGCCGGGCGAATCGGTGGGGCTCAAACCCAGCTGGGAAGAGTTCCTGCCCCAGCTCGGAGGGGTCGACCTCTCCGGCAAGACGATTGCCCTGTTCGGGCTCGGCGACCAGAAGAAATACCCGGCGGTCTTCGTGGACGCCATCGGCATCCTCCACGACGCCCTCGCCGACCGGGGCGCCCGGCTCGTCGGGCGCTGGCCGGCGGCCGGCTACGACTTCAACGCCTCCCGCGCCCTGGAGGGCGAGAACTTCCTGGGCCTCGCCCTCGACCAGGTCAACCAACCGGCGCTCACCGAACAACGCATCGACGCCTGGCTCGCCCAGATCCGCCCGGAGCTGCTCCCATGAACGCCAACGCCTGGGCGCTGCCCAAGGATCGCGCCCTGCGCCGTCTGCTCGTTGCCTTCAACGAAGCCCTCGGCGAGGCCTGCGACATCGAGCCGGATGCCGGCACCGACCCCGCCATCCTCACCCTTCGCCAC
This sequence comes from Zoogloea sp., assembly GCF_041904905.1. Lineage (GTDB taxonomy): Bacteria > Pseudomonadota > Gammaproteobacteria > Burkholderiales > Rhodocyclaceae > Zoogloea. The sequence goes on from NZ_JAYRMI010000085.1 coordinate 13,109, forward strand.
GCCGAACTCGAAAGCCTGCGTGCCCACGTCTTCCTGCACGGGCAACGCCCCGGCACCTACGGCGTTTACTACGAATACCCCAACCCGCTGCCCGACACCCCCGCCAGCGCCGAAAACCTGCCCCTCGCCCACGTGCTGGCCGGGCTGCGGATGCACTTCGACGCCTGAGGAGGCCGCACCATGTTCTTCCCGCCACCCCGCCCGCCCCTGGCCGCCGCCCGCGCCGAAAAACGGGAGGAAGCCCGCTGGCTCGACGATCTGCCTCCCCACTGGCGCGACATGGTGGTCGAACCCATCAGCTTCATGGTGCACCGGGAATACGAACTGGCCGCCAGCCGCACCTTCGGCTACGACGCCTACGACCTGCGCTGCTTCTATCACCACAGCTACGTGCTCACCGAAACCCGCTCCGACAACGACGAGGACTTCTACACCGTCGTTACTCGCGGCGAGACCCTGCGCGCATGGCGCCTGCGGGACGACCGCTGGCTCACCTGGCGGCGCACCGTGTGCGGCAGCGACGGCACCGTCAGCCGCGGCTTCTACAGCTTCTCGCCCACCTGCCCGGTGTAGCGCCCCGCCCGCCCATGCTGCCCACCTCGCCCTACCGGCTGCCCGACCCGAGCCTCGAAGCCCTGCTTGGCGAAGACACCCCCGCGGGCGACGCCACCACCTTCGCCCTGGGCATCGGCGATGCGCCCGGCGTGCTCGAATACCGCGCCCGCGGCCCGATGACCCTGTGCGGCAGCGAAGAGGCCGCCCGCATGGGCCAGCTGCGCGAACTCACCGCGGTCGGCCCGGTGGTCGCCAGCGGCAGCGTGCTCGAACCCGGCCAGCTCATCCTGCGCCTCGAAGGCCGGGCGGCCGACCTCCACGCCGTTTGGAAGACCAGCCAGACCTTGATGGAATCCCTCTCGGGCATCGCCAGCGCCACTGCCGCCATCGTCGCCGCCACCCGGCAAGGCAACCCCAGCGCCGCAGTGGCCTGCACCCGCAAGAACTTCCCCGGCACCAAGGCCGCCGCCATCAAGGCCATCCTGTGCGGCGGCGCCGCGCCCCACCGCCTCAGCCTCTCCGAAACCCTGCTGGTCTTCGCCGAACATCGCGCCTTTCTCGACGAACCGCCTGCCGCCACCGTCGCGCGTCTGCGCAGGTCGTGGCCCGAGCGACGCATCGTGATTGAAGTGAGCGACGAAGCCGAAGCCGTCCTGTGGCTCGAAGCCGGCATCGACGTGCTCCAACTCGAGAAGCTCCCCGTCGAGGCCGTCGCCCGCATCGTCGCCATCGCAACCCGCATGCCCCGCCCGCCGCTGATCGCCGCCGCCGGCGGGGTGAATGCCAGCAACGCCGAAGACTTCGCCCGGGCCGGCGCCGGGGTGCTCGTCACCAGCAGCCCCTACTTCGCCCCGCCCCGGGACGTGGCCGTCACCCTGCGGCCCGCCCGCTGAACCCACCCACTGCCCAGCCCCCCGACCATGAAGATCGCCATCGCCACCCGGGATTTCGCCACCGTCGGCGGCCACGCCGGCCAGGCCCGCCACTGGCTGCTCTACGACCTCGCCCGCTACGCCCCCGGCCAGCTGCTGCCCGCCCCCCGGCAGATCGAACTAGGTGCGGAGCAGGTGCTTCACGTGTTCAAGGACAACGCCCCACATCCCCTCGACGGGGTGGCTCTGGTGGTCGCCGCCAGCGCCGGCGACGGCTTCGTGCGCCACATGCGCACCCGCGGCACCGACGTGATGCTCACCGGCGAGAGCGACCCCGCGGAAGTCATCACCCGCATCGTCTCCGGCCAGCCCCTGCCCGACCAGCGCTTCGACATCACGACGAGCCTGTGCAAGCTTCGGGATCTATTCGCTGGCCGCTGAGGGGACTACAGCGGCTTGCGTCTGGCCTGGCCCTTGGTGGATTCAGGTTTGCGGAGTGAACCGCCCCGCATTTGGCGGAGGCCCAATACTCTGAGAGGCTTGAGCCATGACCAAATCGAACAAGTTTTCCCCCGAGGAGCGCGAACGTGCGGTGCGCATGGTGCAGGAGCACCGGGGCGAGTATCCCTCGCAGTGGGCGGCGATCGAGTCGATCGCGCCCAAGATCGGCTGCGTGCCGCAGACGCTCCTGGAATGGGTCAAGCGCCACGAGATCGATTCGAGGGTGCGGGACGGCATCACTACGTCCGAGTTGCAGCGGCTGAAGGAACTCGAGCGCGAGAACAAGGAACTGCGCAAGGCCAACGAGATCCTGAAGCTGGCCAGTGCGTTTTTCGCCCAGGCGGAGCTCGACCGCCGTTTGAAGTCCTGAGGGATTTTGTGGACCGGCATCGACAGGCCTACGGGGTCGAGTCGATCTGCAAGGTGTTGCAGATTGCCCCGTCGGGCTACTGGCGCCACGCGGCGCTCACGCGCGAACCCCACAGGCGCTGCGCCCGCGTCCAGCGCGACGAGACATTGGTCCCGCATATCCAGCGGGTCTGGCACGCCAACCTGCAAGTCTATGGCGCAGACAAGGTCTGGAAACAGATGAACCGGGAGGGGCTGCCAGTGGCGCGTTGCACGGTGGAGCGGCTGATGCGCCGCCTGGGCCTGCACGGGGTGAGGCGTGGCAAGGTCGTGCGCACGACAGTCGGTGACCGCAAGGCCCCGTGCCCGCTGGATCGGGTCAATCGGCAGTTCAGCGCCGAGCGCCCGAACCAGCTGTGGGTCAGCGACTTCACCTACGTCTCGACCTGGCAGGGCTGGCTCTACGTGGCCTTCGTGATCGACGTCTTTGCCCGGCGCATCGTGGGCTGGCGGGTCGCCAGTTCAATGGTAAGCCCCCGACCAACCCATCTTGACCGAGACTCTCAAGGCGTGACCGCGCCAGCCGGCCTCCACCGATGCGGCAGCAACTCCCCGATCCGACTCTGCGGCTGAGTCGGCAGTCGGGTGAGGACAT
>NZ_JAYRMI010000125.1:0-2834 GCF_041904905.1 Zoogloea sp.
GGCTGGCCCTGGCCGCCGGCCGCCTGCTGCTGCGCCGGCCGGGCGACCCCGGGCTCACCCGCCTCGCCGCGGCCCACCTCGCCACCGACACACCCCAGCAGCTGGCCACCGGCATCGCCAGCGGCGCCGAACTGCTCTTCGCCACCCTCGACGCCGCCCCCCACGCCAACCCCCTTGCGCGCATCGCCAGCGGCTGCCAGCTCTCCGGCTTCGACCTCGACCTGCTCGCCTTCGCCGTGCTCCCCTGCTTCGACGAAGACGCCGCCGCCACCATCGCCAGCCTCACCGGCGGGCCGCGCCGGCTGTCCGTCGGCCTCGCCCTCAAGCTACTGTTCGGCGACCACCCCGAGCCCGCCCCGGTGCGCCACGCCCTGCGGGTATCGCCCCTCTGGCAGGCCGGGCTGATCCGCCCCGACGAAACGCCCCGCCCGCTCCTCGAACGCCGCCTCGACCCCACCGAAACCCTCCTCGCCGGCCTCGACGGCCTGCCCCCGGCCGAAGCCGGCCCGGGCTGGCAGGTCCGCCGGATCGTCGCCCCGGCGCAGCCCGCCGCCAGCATCGAGCGCGCCGCCCGGCAGATCGCCGACACCCCCGGCGTGTGCCTGCACCTCAGCGGTCAGGCCGAGCGGGCCGAAGAAGTCCTGGCGGTGGCCGCCGCCCCCCTGCCGGCGCTGGTGCTCGACGCCCCCGACGACAGCGCCCCGCCGCCCTGGGCCGAAGCCCACCTGCTGCGCCTCGCCACCGGCGCCCGGGTCGCCCTGCGCACCGACGCCGGCCAGCTCACCGCCCCGGTGGGGGTGCCGCCGGTGCCGGCAATCGCCCCGCCCGGCTTCTCCCTGCGCGGCCCCGGCGCCCACCTGCGACGTCTCGAAGTCGGCGGCAGCGACCCCCTCGAACTCGCCGACGCCTGGCAGCGGGCCCTCGGCTGCACCCAGGCCGACGCCGACGAGCTGGCCGGCCGCAACTGGATCGACGACGAAGCCCCGGCCCGCGTCGCCGCCGCCCTGCCGCCCGGCGCCAGCGTGCCCGACGCCCTCGCCGAACTCGCCCGGATGACCCCGCCCCGGGCCCTGCGCCTCGCCACCCGCACCACCCCCGACGTGCCCTGGCAGCGGGTCGTGCTGCCGCCCCAGACCCGCGACCGCCTCGAAGACCTGATCCGCCGGGTGCGCCGCCGGGTGGGCGTGCAGCTGCGCTGGCAGATGGCCCGCGGCGCGCGCGGCCGCTCGGTGATCGGGCTGCTCTACGGCGAATCCGGCACCGGCAAGACCCTCGCCGCCGAAGCCATCGCCACCCGCCTGCACCTGCCCATGCTGTCCGTCGACCTGTCGCTGGTCGTCTCCAAGTACATCGGCGAAACCGAGAAGAACCTCTCCGAACTGTTCGCCGCCGCCGAGGGCTACGCCGCGCTGCTGTTCTTCGACGAGGCCGACGCCCTCTTCGGCCGCCGCACCAACGTGCAGGACGCCCACGACCGCTACGCCAACATCGAGGTCAACTACCTCCTGCAGCGGCTCGAATCCTTCGAAGGCTGCGCGCTCCTCGCCACCAACCTGATGCAGGGCGTGGACGACGCCTTCCTGCGCCGCTTCGATCAGGTGGTGCACTTCCCCCGCCCCGGCGTGGCCGAGCGCATGGCCATCTGGCGCGGGCAGCTCCCCACGGCGCACCTCGCGCCCGAGATTTCGATCGAGCAGCTGGCCGAGCGCTTCGAGCTCACCGGCGGCGAGATCCGCAATGCTGCCCTGTCGGCAGCCTTCATGGCCGCCGACGGCGGCACGGTGGTCACGGACGGCATGATCGATGCCGCCGTGGCCGAAGAGTTCAGCAAACTGGGCCGGCCGTTCCCGCGCCGGCAGGGAGCCTTTCCATGACCGACATCGCCACCACCCTTGCCCAGGCCAAGGCCAAACTCGCCACTTGGCAGGCCGAAGCCGCCACCGCCGCCGCCAGCGGCGCCTCCCAGGCCCAGTCCGCCGACGCCGCCTGGGACGCCGTGGCCGCCATCGAGGCCGCCTCCGCCCACGCCGAAGGGGTGCGCGGGCAGATCCTCGCCCGCAACGACACCCTCGCCGCCGCCCTCGCCGCCCGCGCCGCCGCCCTCGCCAAGGCCGAGCAGGCCCGCAGCGACGGCCCCACCCCACCGCTGGCCGACGCCACCGCCACCGCCCTGCGCACCGCGGTCGCCACCGCCACCGGCGTCACCCCCGCCACCAAGCTCGACGGAGCCGACTTCAAGACCGCCGTCGGCACCGTGGACACCACCATCGCCGCCCTCGACGACACCGCCATCGGCGATCTGGCCGCCGCCCTCGTCACCCTCGAAGCCAAGCTCCAGGATTACGAAGACAAGGAAGCCCTCGCCGAAGCCGCCCTCGCCGCCGCCGAAGCCGCCTCCGCCATCGTCGCCGACGACCTCTCCAAGGCCCTCGTCCAGCGCGAAGCCGCCGCCAGGCTCGCCGCCGCCGGCAACAAACCCGGCGCCGTGCTCGCCTACGTCGACTACCAGGCCGCCCGCGCCCGCCTCACCGCCGCGGCCGCCGGCGCCGCCGCCACCAAGCTGCAGACCGACTGGAACACCGCCCGCGACGCCCAGCTCTCCGCCGCGGCCGACCTCCTCGCCGCCCAGGTGGCGGTGATCCAGGGCCAGCTCGCCCTTGCCCGCAAACGCGCCGAGATGACCGCCAAGCTCGCCACCCGGGACGCCACCGCCACCGCCGCGCTGGATGCCGTGCTCAACCCGCCGCCGGCCCCCGGCCCCTGATCGCGGGCACGGAGCCCGCCCCGGCAGCCGGCCGCAGCGCGCCGGCCCCGGGCGCTCCGTGACCCGCGCC
>NZ_JAYRMI010000126.1:0-2820 GCF_041904905.1 Zoogloea sp.
GAACAGGTGACCCAGGCCGTGGGCCAGATGGACGAGGTGACCCAGCAGAACGCCGCGCTGGTGGAGGAGGCCGCCGCCGCCGCCGAGAGCCTGCAGGAGCAGGCCCAGTCGCTGGTGCGCGCGGTGGCCCACTTCCGGCTGCAGGGCGGCATGGCTGCCGGTCTGCCGGTTGAGGGCGATGCGGTGGTCGAGGAGATCCGCCCGATGCGGGTGGTGAGTGGCCCGCGGGCCCCTGCCCGGGTGGCGCCCCTGCCCTTGCGGGGCCACAAGGGGGCGAAGGTGGGGGCGCCCCTGCCTAAGGTCCGCCAGCAGGCCGCCAATCTGGCGGAAAGCGAATGGGAAGAGTTTTGAGGCGCATTGGCGCGTGAGGTCCGACGAACAGGGTCGCTCTGGTACAGAAGGAACACGAAATGAAAATCAACATGCCTGTCACCCAGCATGAGGTGGAACTGTCCGAACACTCGCTGATCGTGTCGAAGACCGATCTGAAGGGGCAGATCACTTACATCAACCGGGATTTCATCGAGATCAGCGGCTTCAGCGAGAGCGAGCTGCTCGGGCGGCCGCACAACATCGTCCGTCACCCGGACATGCCGGTGGAGGCCTTCGAGGATCTGTGGAGGGCCCTCAAGGAGAACCGCCCGTGGGTGGGCTTGGTCAAGAACCGCTGCAAGAACGGCGACTTCTACTGGGTCGAGGCTCACGCGGCGCCCATCGTCGAGAACGGGCAGACCGTCGGCTACATGTCGGTACGGCGCAAGGCCTCCCGCGAGCAGATCCAGGCCGCGGAGGCCGCCTACGCGCTGTTCCGCCAGGGCAAGGCCGGCGGGCTGAAGATCCGCGACGGCCGGGTGGTCAAGGCGGGCCCGCTGGGGGCGGTCGGCCAGTTCTTCTCCGGCATGAAGGTGCGCAACGCGATCCTCATGGCCATGGCGCTGATGATGGTGATCGTGGTGGCCCAGGGCTACATCGGGATGGCGAAGCTGGCCGAGGCCGATGAGGCGATCAACCAGACTTACGACCGTCGGCTCAAGCCGGCCGTCGATCTCGCCCGGCTGGAAAACGCCGTCGCCGAATCCCGCTCGCAGATCCTGCTCGGGCTGGTCCATTCGCCGGAGAACCCCGCCAGCAAGACCCTGGACCATGCCCTCAGCGCCCACCTGGACGCCCTCGACAAGTCGATGGCCGAGGCCGCGGCCCTGTGGAACGTCTATGGCGACGAGAACTATGCCCGCACGGCCGAACTCAAGGGGTTGCTCGCCAAGTTCGGCGAGGCCCGCCAGGCCCTGATCGCCAAGGCCCTCACGCCTGCCCGCGAGGCGCTGGCGGCGGGGCGGTTCGACGAGGCCAACCGGATCGCCGCCACCGAGCTGGCGACCCGCTTCGATGCGGCCCGGGCGACCGCCCGCGGGGTGCAGGAGTACATGCTCACCCGCGCCGACGAGCAGCGCCGGCAGGCCATCGCCGAGTACCAGAAGACCCTCTACCTGACGATCGCCGGCGTGGTGCTGTCGGTGCTGTTCGCTCTGGCGTTGGTGTGGTGGCTGGTGCGCCGGATCGTCGGCCCGCTGCAGAGCGCCATCGGGGTGTTCCAGCAGATCGCCCAGGGCAACTTCCAGTCGTCGGTGGAAACCGGCCGCCGCGACGAGATCGGTCAGGTGCTGGACGGCCTGGAATCCATGCAGGTGCGCCTGGGCTACGACGTGGCCGAGGCCAAGATCGTGTCCGACGAGATGGCGCAGATCAAGGTGGGCCTCGATACCGTCGAGACCAACGTGCGCATCGCCGACGTCCGCGGTCGGGTGCTGTACGCCAACCCGGCGCTGCTGAAGACCATCGCGGGGATCGAGGATCGGATCCGTGAACACGCGCCGGGCTTCAGTGCCGGCACTTTCGTCGGCAGCAGCATCGGGGCGCTGTATCCCGACCCCGACGCCGCCCTGCGCCGGCTGGCCAACCTCAGCGAGACCGTCCGCACCCAGATGGTCATCGGCGGTCGCACCTTCGATGTGGTCACCAGCCCGGTCTTCAGCGCCACCGGCGAGCGGCTGGGTTCGGTGGGCGAATGGCGCGACCGCACCGACGAGCTTGCCGCGGAGCGGGAGGTGCAGTCCATCGTCTCCGCGGCCGCCGACGGCGACTTCTCGGCCCGGCTGGAGACGGTCGGCAAGACCGGCTTCTTCCTCGACCTGTCCAGCGGCATCAACCGCCTGATGGAGGGCGTGGCCGCCAGCCTGGGCGACCTGGGCCGGGTGATGAACGCCATCGCCCGGGGCGACCTGACGGAGAAGATCACGGCGGATTACAACGGCACCTTCGGCCAGCTCAAGGACGACACCAACACCACGGTGGAGCGGCTGCGGGAGGTGGTGGGGCAGATCAAGGAGGCGGCGGAGTCGATCAACACGGCGGCCCAGGAGATCGCGGCGGGCAACTCCGACCTGTCGGCCCGCACCGAAGAGCAGGCCAGCAGCCTGGAAGAGACCGCCAGCTCGATGGAGCAGCTCAACGCCACGGTCAAGCAGAACGCCGACAACGCCCGCCAGGCGCGCGAGCTGGCCAGCTCCAGCAACGAAGTGGCGGAGCAGGGCGGCGAGATGGTGAACCGGGTGGTGGGGACGATGGGGTCGATCCAGGAAAGCTCGAAGAAGATCGCCGACATCATCGGGGTGATCGACTCGATCGCGTTCCAGACCAACATTCTGGCGCTCAACGCGGCGGTCGAGGCCGCCCGAGCGGGCGAACAGGGCCGCGGCTTCGCGGTGGTGGCGAGCGAAGTGCGCAGCCTCGCCCAGCGCAGCGCGCAGGCGGCGCGGGAGA
>NZ_JAYRMI010000086.1:0-15858 GCF_041904905.1 Zoogloea sp.
AGCGGATGAGGATCAGCCCAAGCGCGCCGACGAGGCCGGCGGCGACGACCGCGAAGCCGATGCCAAGCTGGCGCACGCGGCTGCGGAGTTCTTCGGTGGCGCGGATGAGTTCGGCGTTCTGGGTGGCGAGGGCGGCAAGGAGTTCGGCGCTCTCCTGCTGGCGGGCGCCCACGTCGGCGAGGCGGGCGTCGAGGGCGGCGAGACGCGCGTCGATGGCGGGGGCGCTGCTGGCCGGGGCTTCGGGCGGGGCGGGCGGCGCGGCCTCGCGCTTGCCCACCTTCTGCCACAGCTTGCGGGCGCCCTGGGCAAGCTCGGGGGCCTTGGCGATGACGTCGGTCCAGGGGATGGCGCTGAACAGGGCGGACCAGGGCACGGGCATCGGGGGCGTCTCCGTAGAAATGAAACAGGGCCGGAAGCTGCCGGCCCTGGGTGTGACACGCGGCGGCGGGCGAAGTGCCCGGTGGCGCCGGGCTTAGCGGATGACCTGGTTCAGGGCGCCGCTCTTGTAGGCCGCGGCAATCTTGTCGAGGCCGATGGGCTTGATCTTGCTGGCGTTGCCGGCGGTGCCGAAGGCTTCGAAGCGGGCCTTGCAGACCAGCTTGGCGGCTTCGCGGGCGGGCTTGAGGTATTCGCGGGGGTCGAACTTGGAGGGGTTCTCGACGAAGAACTTGCGGATCGCGCCGGTCATGGCGAGGCGGATGTCGGTGTCGATGTTGATCTTGCGCACGCCGTACTTGATGCCCTGGACGATCTCCTCGACCGGCACGCCGTAGGTTTCCTTCATGTCGCCGCCGTACTCGCGGATGATGGCGAGGAGTTCCTGCGGGACGGAGGAGGAGCCGTGCATCACCAGGTGGGTGTTGGGGATGCGGGCGTTGATGGCCTTGATGCGCTCGATGGCGAGGATGTCGCCGGTGGGCTTGCGGGTGAACTTGTAGGCGCCGTGGCTGGTGCCGATGGCGATGGCGAGGGCGTCCACGTTGGTCTGGCGCACGAAGTCGGCGGCCTGGTCGGGGTCGGTCAGCATCTGGGAGTGATCGAGGGTGCCTTCGGCGCCGATGCCGTCTTCCTCGCCGGCCTGGCCGGTTTCGAGGGAGCCCAGGCAGCCCAGCTCGCCTTCGACGCTGACGCCGATGGCGTGGGACATCTCGACCACGCGGCGGGTGACGTCCACGTTGTATTCGTACGAGGAGGGGGTCTTGCCGTCTTCGAGCAGGGAGCCGTCCATCATCACCGACGAGAAGCCGGAGCGGATGGCGCCCATGCAGATGGCGGGGGACTGGCCGTGGTCCTGGTGCATCACCACCGGGATGTGCGGGTAGGCTTCGACGGCGGCGTCGATCAGGTGACGCAGGAAGGCTTCGCCGGCGTATTTGCGGGCGCCGGCGCTGGCCTGCATGATGACCGGGCTGTCGGTTTCCGCGGCCGCTTCCATGATGGCCTGGACTTGTTCGAGGTTATTGACGTTGAACGCGGGCAGTCCGTAGCCGTTTTCGGCGGCGTGGTCGAGAAGCTGACGCATGGAAACGAGGGACATGTGTTTTCTCCGGTGGCCGGTGGGTCCGGCCGGGTGTAGGCGTAAAAAACCGAATTCTAGCGTGTCGGCATGGGGCCTGCGAACCCGGCCGGAGCAAGATTTGCTTGTTGGCGTTACCGGTTACACGATGCCCGGCTTGGGCGTGTCGCCCACGCGGACGATCTTCATGGTGTTGGTGCCGCCGGCGGCGCCGATGGGCTCGCCGATGGTGAGCACGATGAGGTCGCCGTAACTGACCACGCCCTGCTCCAGCAGGATCTGTTCGGCCTCCCACAGCAGCACGTCCCGGTCGGCGTGGATCTGGGACATGAGCAGCGGGTAGACCTCGCGGTAGAGGGTCATCTGGTTGCGGGCGGAGGTCTCGGGGGTGAGGGCGTAGATCGGCACGCCGCTGTTGAGGCGGCTCATCCACAGGGCGGTGGAGCCGGTTTGCGTGAGGGACGCGATGGCCTTCACCTTGAGGTGGTAGGCGGTCCACATGGCGGCCATGGCGATGGACTGGTCGATGCGCGTGAAGATGCGGTCGAGGAAGTCGCGGTCCATGGTGACCTCGGCGGATTTCTCGGCCTCCAGGCAGATGCGCGACATGGATTCGACCACCTCGATGGGGTATTTGCCGGAGGCGGTCTCGGCCGACAGCATCACCGCGTCGGTGCCGTCGAGCACGGCGTTGGCCACGTCGGAGACTTCGGCGCGGGTGGGCACCGGGCTGTGGATCATCGACTCCATCATCTGGGTGGCGGTGATGGTGAGCTTGTTGCGTTCCCGGGCGGCGCGGATCATGCGCTTCTGCAGGGCCGGCACGGCGGCGTCGCCCACTTCGACGGCCAGGTCGCCCCGGGCCACCATGATGCCGTCGGAGGCGTCGAGGATCTCGTCGAGGTTGGCCACCGCTTCGGTGCGCTCGATCTTGGCGATGAGCACCGCGCTGCTGCCGGCGGCGCGCAGGAGCTGGCGGGCCATGTACATGTCGGCCGAGCCCTTGGGGAAGGAGATGGCGACGAAGTCCACCCCGATCTGGGCGGCGGTCTTGATGTCTTCCATGTCCTTGGCGGTGAGGGCCGGCGCGGTGAGGCCGCCGCCCTGGCGGTTGATGCCCTTGTTGTTGGAGAGTTCGCCGCCCACCTTCACGCGGGTGTGGATCTCCTGGCCCAGTACCCGCTCGACCCCCAGCTTGAGCCGGCCGTCGTCGAGCAGCAGCACGTCGCCGGGCTTCACGTCGCGGGGCAGATCCTTGTAGTCGAGGCCGACCCGGCTGGCGTTGCCGGGGCTGTTCATCGCGGCGTCGAGGATGAAGGGCTCGTCCTTGACGAGGGTGATCCGCCCCTCCTCGAACTTGCCGACGCGGATCTTGGGGCCTTGCATGTCGGCCAGGATGCCCACCGGGCGGCCGGCGAGGAGCGCGGCCTCGCGGATCTGGGTGGCGCGGCGGATGTGGTCGTCGGCGGTGCCGTGGGAGAAGTTGAGGCGCACCACATCCACGCCCGAGTGGACCAGGCGTTCGAGGGTGGCGAGATCGGAAGAGGCGGGGCCGAGGGTGGCGACGATCTTGGTGTGGCGGGACATGGGGTCTCCGGTTTGGTCTGGACGCGTGTTGGATGACGGAATTCTATTCGTTCCCGGGCGCGGTGCGGGCGGGAAGGGCGCTTTCGCGGCGTCGGGCCGCCTTGGTCCGGTACATGGCGGCGTCGGCGTGGCGGGTGAGGGTGTCGGTGTCGCTGCCGTCGTCGGGGAAGAGGGCGATGCCGATGCTCACCGAGATGTGTTGCTCGGTGCCTTCGAGCAGGAACGGCCGGTCGATGGCCTGGCGGATCTTCGCCGCGACGGCGGCGGCCTCGTCGGTGCCGTGGATGTCGTGGAGCAGGATCATGAACTCGTCGCCGCCCTGGCGGGCGAGCAGGTCGCTGGCTCGCAGCGCGAGCTGCATGCGGCGGGCGGCTTCGATCAGCAGGGCGTCGCCGGCGGCGTGGCCGAGGGTGTCGTTCACCTCCTTGAAGCGGTCCAGATCGAGGAACAGCAGCGCCAGCTGGGTGCGTTTGCGCATCGCCAGCAGCAGGCTGGTGTTCATCTGGTCGAGGAACTGGGCCCGGTTGGCCAGCCCGGTCAGGGTGTCGTGGGTGGCCAGGTAGTGGATGCGCTGCTCGGAGGCCTTGCGCGCCGAGATGTCGGTGATGGTGAGGATCGCGCCCTGCAGCTCGCCGGCGCCGTCCAGGTGCGGGGCGTCGGTGACGATGGCGGTGAGCAGGCCGCCATCGGCCCGGCGCAGCTCCTGCTCGTAGGTGGCGGCCGCGCCCTGGCGCAGGCGGGTGGCGAGCGCCATCAGGCGCGGGGCGTCGGGCTCCGGCCACAGGCAGTCCACCGGCCGGCCCACGAGGTAGCCCGGCGGGTAGCCCAGCAGCGCGTCGAGGCGCGGGTTGACGAAGGTGAAGCGCAGTTCGCGGTCGAGGGCGGCGATGCCGTCGTGGGAGAGGTTGACCAGGCTGCTGTAGCGGGCCTCGCTGGCGCGCAGCGAGGCGCTGGTCCGGTCGAGGGCCACGGCGCGGTGGCGGGCGGCGGTGAAGGACACCGCCAGCAGCACGAACAGCGCACCGATCAGCACCACCGCGCCCTTCTCGAAGGCGGCGCTGCGGCGGTTATGGGTCGCCTCGGGGGGCTCGTCGAAGATCAGCGTCCAGGTCTGGTTGTCCAGTTCGAGCACCGAGCGGCGGGTGAGCAGGTCGGCCCGCCGGGCCTGGCCGGGGGCGCTGTCGAACAGGAGCGTGGCCGGGTCTTCCCGGTGGCCGTCGTAGATGCGGATGCGGCTGGCGGCGTCGCCGAGGGTGCCCAGCATCAGGTCGCCCAGCCGGAACGGGGCATACACCCAGCCCATGAAGGCCTGGTCGCGCTGGGCGGGTGTCTCGAGGGGCGCGCCACGCTGGAACACCGGCAGGTAGAGCAGCACCCCGGCCTGCACGTCCGAGCTGGTCTCCTGCACCAGCCGCACCCTGCCCGACAGCGCCGGCACGCCCAGCGCACGGGCGCGCTCCATGGCCTCGCGGCGCACCGGCTCGGAATACATGTCGTAGCCGAAGGCCCGCTGGTTGCGCCAGTCGAAGGGCTCGAGGTAGACGATGGCGGTGTAGAAATCCCGCTTGCCCGGCGGGCTGACCCGGTAGTCCGGAAAGCCTTCGGCGCGGATGCGCTGCTCATGGCTGGCGAGCTGGGCGGCCGGCACCGGCACCGCGAAGCCCACCCCCTGGATGCCCCCGAAGTCGGCCTGCAGGCGCAGCCCCGAGACGTACTCCTTCCACTCGGCGCGGGTCACCTCGCGGGACGCCGCGAACAGCGCCCGCGCTCCGCGCAACACCTGCCGGTAGGCCTTGAAGCGCTCCTCGATCTTGAGGGCGATCTCGCTGGTCTCGAGGTTGAAGGCGTTCTCCCGACCGGCCAGGTAGGCCTCGTCGATGCGCTGGATGGCCAGCCAGCCCACCGCGATCGACAGCACGACCGATGCCACCGCCGGGAAGAGGATCGCGCGCAGCAGCCCCTGCGGATCCGCCCCGATGAACTTCTTCATGTTCTGCTCGCCCCCTCGTGCAAAGACCGGCGGTGGCCGATGAAGCCATCGCCGGTGCCCGGTATAACGGCACGCGATGGCAGCAGTTTGATCTTTCCGGTAGAAACCTGTCTGCCGATGCCCCGGCTGGCCCATCCCGACCTGACCCGGGCCTGCCCGTGGTGTCATAATTAACGATTGCCCGACGCGGCAGGCGGCCGATCCAGCCCTGCCGCGGGCGCCACGATTCAGCTTCTTCCAAGGATTCTCGATGATTCTCGTCACCGGCGGCGCCGGCTTCATTGGCGCAAACTTCGTACTGGACTGGCTTCGCGCGAGCGACGAGCCGGTGGTCAACCTCGACGCCCTCACCTACGCGGGCAACCTCGAGAACCTCGCCTCCCTCAAGGGCGACGTGCGGCACCTCTTCGTGCAGGGCGACATCTGCGACCGGGCCCTCGTCGACCGCCTGCTCGCCCAGCACCAGCCCCGCGCCATCGTCCATTTTGCCGCCGAGAGCCACGTGGATCGCTCGATTCACGGCCCGGGCGATTTCATCCGCACCAACGTCAATGGCACCTTCACCCTGCTGGAGGCCGCCCGCGGCTACTGGATGGGCCTCGATGCCGACGCCCGCGCCGCCTTCCGCTTCCACCACGTGAGTACCGACGAGGTGTACGGCTCGCTGGGCCCCAGCGACCCCGCCTTCACCGAGACCAAGACCTACGAGCCCAACAGCCCGTACTCCGCCAGCAAGGCCGCGTCGGATCACCTCGTGCGCGCCTGGCACCACACCTACGGCCTGCCCGTCACCACCAGCAACTGCTCCAACAACTACGGCCCCTACCACTTCCCCGAGAAGCTCATCCCGCTGATGATCGCCAACGCGCTGGCCGGCAAGCCCCTGCCGGTGTATGGCGATGGCCAGCAGATCCGCGACTGGCTGTACGTCACCGACCACTGCAGCGCCATCCGCGCCATCCTCGAAACCGGCAAGCCGGGCGAGGTGTACAACGTGGGCGGCTGGAACGAGAAGCCCAACATCGAGATCGTGCACACCCTCTGTGCGCTCCTCGACGAACTCCGGCCCGACCCCGCCGGCAGCTACGCCCGCCTCATCGCCTACGTCACCGACCGCCCCGGCCACGACCGCCGCTACGCCATCGACGCCCGCAAGATCGAGCGCGAGCTGGGCTGGCGCCCCGCCGAAACCTTCGAGACCGGCATCCGCAAGACCGTCGAGTGGTACCTCGCCAACCAGGAATGGGTCGCCCACGTCCAGAGCGGCGCCTACCGCGAGTGGGTCGAGAAGAACTACGAGAGCCGCAGCTGAACCGCGCCCGCGTGACGGGCAGGCCCGTCGCGCCCCACGCCCCAATTCCCACTCCCGATTGCCCACTCCCCGACGCCCCATGAAGATCCTCCTCCTTGGCAAGAACGGCCAGGTCGGCTGGGAACTCCAGCGCAGCCTCGCCCCCCTCGGTGAAGTCGTCGCCCTCGACCACGACGGCGCCCCCGGCCTCTCCGGCGACTTCGCCCAGCCCGAAAGCCTCGCCGCCACCGTGCGCGCCGTGGCCCCCGACCTCATCGTCAATGCCGCCGCCCACACCGCGGTGGACAAGGCCGAGAGCGAACCCGACCTCGCCCGCGCCATCAACGCGCTCGCCCCCGGCGTGCTCGCCCGCGAAGCCGCCGCCCTGGGCGCGCTGCTGGTGCATTACTCCACCGACTACGTCTTCGACGGCAGCGGCCGCGCCCCGTGGGTCGAGGACGCCCCCACCGGCCCGCTCTCGGTGTATGGCGCCACCAAGCTCGAAGGCGAAGACGCGATCCGCGCCAGCGGCTGCCGCCACCTCATCTTCCGCACCAGCTGGGTGTACGCCGCCCGCGGCGGCAACTTCGCCAAGACCATGCTCAGGCTCGCCGCCGAGCGCGACGCCCTCACCGTCATCGACGACCAGCACGGCGCCCCCACCGGGGCCGAGCTGCTGGCGGACGTCACCGCCCACGCCGCCCGGATGACCCTCGTGAGCCCCCATCTCGCCGGCACCTACCACCTCGCCGCCGCCGGCGAGACCACCTGGCACGGCTACGCCCGCCACGTCATCGAGTTCGCCCGGGCCCGCGGGGTGGCGATCAAGGTCGCCCCCGACGCCATCCGCCCGGTGCCCACCGGCGCCTTCCCCACGCCCGCGAAGCGCCCCGCCAACTCCCGCCTCGACACCCGCAAGCTGCAAGACGCCTTCCGCCTCGTGCTGCCGGCGTGGCAGCGCGGCGTCGAGCGGATGCTCACCGAAATCCTCCCGAACTGAGAAAGTCTCCCCATGCAACGCAAAGGCATCATCCTCGCCGGCGGGTCCGGCACCCGGCTGCACCCGGCCACGCTGGCTGTCTCCAAGCAGCTGATCCCGGTCTACGACAAGCCGATGATCTACTACCCCCTCAGCACCCTCATGCTGGCGGGCATCCGCGACATCCTCATCATCTCCACGCCGCAGGATACGCCCCGCTTCGAGCAGCTCCTGGGCGACGGCAGCCAGTGGGGCCTCAACCTCAGCTACGCCGTCCAGCCCAGCCCGGACGGCCTTGCCCAGGCCTTCATCATCGGTGCCGACTTCGTGGGCAACAACCCCAGCGCCCTGGTGCTTGGCGACAACCTCTTCTACGGCCACGACTTCGCCGCCGGCCTGCGTGCCGCCAGCAGCAGGGCCGACGGTGCCACCGTCTTCGCCTACCCGGTGCACGACCCCGAGCGCTACGGCGTGGTCGAGTTCGACGCCAAGGGCCAGGCCGTCAGCCTCGAAGAGAAGCCCAAGCAGCCCAAGAGCCGCTACGCCGTCACCGGGCTGTACTTCTACGACAACCGCGTCGTCGACGTCGCCCGCAACATCAAGCCCAGCCACCGCGGCGAGCTGGAGATCACCGACGTGAACCGCCAGTACCTCGACTGGGGCGCGCTCGACGTGCAGGTCATGGGCCGCGGCCACGCCTGGCTCGACACCGGCACCCACGAGAGCCTGCTCGAAGCCAGCCTCTTCATCCAGACCATCGAGAAGCGCCAGGGCCTCAAGATCGCCTGCCCCGAAGAGATCGCCTGGCGCGCCGGCTGGATCGGCGCCGAGCAGCTCCAGCAGCTCGCCGCGCCGCTGGCCAAGAACGGCTACGGCCAGTACCTGCTGCGCATCCTCGACGAAAAAGTCTTTTAACCCAGGTGCTCCGATGAACGTCATCCAAACGGCCATCCCCGATCTGCTGATCCTCGAACCCAAGGTCTTCGGCGACGCCCGCGGCTTCTTCATGGAGAGCTACAACGGCAAGGCCTTCCAGGCCGCCACCGGGCTGGACCTGAACTTCGTGCAGGACAACCACTCCCGCTCCGCCAAAGGCGTGCTGCGCGGCCTGCACTACCAGATCGAACAGGCCCAGGGAAAGCTCGTGCGCGCGGTGCGCGGCAGCGTGTTCGACGTGGCCGTCGACCTGCGCAAGTCCTCGCCCACCTTCGGCCAGTGGGTCGGCGTCGAACTCAGCGAAGAGAACAACCGCCAGCTCTGGGTGCCGGCGGGCTTTGCCCACGGCTTTCTGGTCACCAGCGAGTCGGCGGATTTCCTCTACAAGACCACCGACTACTACGCCCCGCAGTTCGAGCGCAGCCTGGCCTGGGACGACCCGACGGTGGGCGTCGCCTGGCCGCTGCACCTGCTCGACGGCCCGCCGCTGCTGTCGGCCAAGGACGTCGCCGGCAAGCCGCTGGCCGAGTGCGAGACTTTCGCCTGATCCGCTCCGGGCTTCCGGGCCCGGAGCGTGACGATCTGACAATTATTTCTTCGTATTGCCTGCGGCGGGCGCGCGATAATGCGCGCCTGTCATTCTGCCCGTGGAGTCCCGCATGTCCCGTTCGCTGATCTACCTCGTTGCCGGCGCGCGCCCCAATTTCATGAAGATCGCCCCGATCGTGCGTGCCCTGCAGGCCCGGGCCGACCGCTTCGAGTTCAAGATCGTCCACACCGGCCAGCACTACGACCGGGAGATGAGCGACGTCTTCTTCGACGAGCTGGGCATTCCCAAGCCCGATTACCACCTGGAGGCCGGCGGCGGCAGCCACGCCACCCAGACCGCCAAGATCATGGTGGCCTTCGAGGACATCTGCCAGAAGGCCCGGCCCGACTGCGTGCTGGTGGTGGGCGACGTGAACTCCACCCTGGCCTGCTCCATCGACGCCAAGAAGCTCGACATTCCGGTGGCCCACGTGGAGGCGGGGCTGCGCAGCGGCGACATGCGCATGCCCGAAGAGATCAACCGCCTCGTCACCGACAGCATCTCCGACTGGTTCTTCTGCACCGAGCCGTCCGGCGTCGACAACCTGCTGCGCGAAGGCAAGCCCCAGGGCGCGGTCTTCCAGGTCGGCCACGTGATGGTGGATAACCTGCTCTACCAGCGCGACAAGCTCGGCGCCGCCGACAAGACCGGCATGGAAACCGAGGCCGTCAAGGCCAGGTATCCCAAGTATGGCGTGGTCACCCTGCACCGCCCGTCCAACGTGGACGACGAAGCCACGCTGCGCGGCATCGCCGGCGCCCTGCGTCAGATCGCGGCCGACCTGCCGCTGATCTTCCCGGTGCACCCGCGCACCCGCGGCAACCTCGAGAAGTTCGGGCTCGACCTGGGCCCCAACGTGATGCTCACCAAGCCCCAGTCGTACATGGAGTTCCTCAACCTGTGGAAGGATGCCGCGCTGATCCTCACCGACAGCGGCGGCCTGCAGGAAGAGACCACCGCCCTGGGCATTCCCTGCCTCACCCTGCGCGAGAACACCGAGCGCCCGGTGACCACCGACGAAGGCAGCAACGTGCTGGTGGGCACCGACCCCGCCCGCATCCTCGCCGAGGCCGCTAAAGTGCTGGCCGGTCAGGGTCGCCAGGGCCGTCGCCCGACCCTGTGGGACGGCAAGGCCGCCGAGCGCATCGTGGCCGAGCTGGATCGCCTGCTGCCCTGAGTCCTGCCCGCTTCGGGCATGGCCCGTTGGCGTCCGAATGGCGGAGCTTGAGAGATCAAGCTCCGCCATTCTGTTTTTCAGACCGCGCTGTGCTCGATGGTGGGGGCACTGGGCATTCCGGTGTGCCCGCGATCCTTTCCCTTGATAGCCCTGAGCCTTATCGCGGGGCCTCTGAGCAAGGCTCAGGGCTATCGTTGAAAGGCTCAGGGGCGACGTTGCTTTCTCACGATAGCTAAAACCCATGCTCAGAGGCCCCGCGATAAGGCTCAGGGCTATCGTGGAAGCCCGGTGAGGCGACGAGATTGCGTGCCGGGCCCCGTGGCCACGATGCCGGCGGGCCTGCTGGTTCCGCTCGCAGGGCGCCGTCAAATTCCCCCGCCTCAGGCCCCCTTCGAGGGCAGGTGCAGCGCCACGTCCACCTCGCCGATGCGGCCTTCGGGGGCGGGTGTGCCGAGGGTGAGGCCCAGCTCCAGCTCGCCGCGGAGGGTGCAGCGGGCCACGCCCAGTTGCCAGGCGGGGGCGGCCGGGTCGAGCCCGCGGGCGATGCCGGCCAGGCTCACCTGCGGTTTGGTCAGGCGCAGGGCGAGGCGCGGCGGGGCGCCGGCCAGGTCGATCGCGTTGATGTCCGCCAGGGCAGCCAGCACCGCCGCCAGACCGCGGGCGAGCAGGTCGTCGGCAACGGCGATGTCCTTCGTCCATACCCGCAGCTCCAGGTCGATCCAGCCGCTGCGGCGCTCCCGGTAGCCGGCGCAGCGGGCGCCGCGGGTGCGCGCCAGCACCGGGCCGGCGGGGGGCTGGAAGAAGCGCAGGGTGCGGCCGTCCAGCAGGTAGGCGTCGCCGGCGGCGAGCACCCGGCCGGGCGGGCTGTGCACCTCCGCCAGCTCGCCCGGGGCCGCGTCGGGCAGGGGGAAATCCAGCGGGTGGCCGGGGCGGGGGGCGAGGGTGCCCTGCCAGCCCAGAAAGGCCGGGTCGCGGATCGGCATGTCGTCCGCCCCGACCGGCGGGTCGAACTCGAGGCGCAGGGCGTGCAGGGCCACCCGGCCGGTGCCGGAGCGGGGCGCGGCGGCGGGCCCGGTCAGCAGATCCTGCCCGGCGGGCAGGGCGGCGGCGAGGGCCGGGCGGAGCAGTTGTTCGAGAGGGCCGAGCATGGGTCAGGGTTCCGGGTCGAGCACGCCGGCGCGCACTTGCAGCCAGGGGCCGGGGGCGGGCGAATCGAGGGGCAGCCAGGGGCCGCCGGTGCGGCAATGGCAGGCGCTGTCTGCGCCGGCCGGGCGGTCGCCGTCGGCGTACCACATCAGGCTGCCCTGGGCGATGCGGCACACCAGCCACCAGGGCTGGTCGGGCAGGGCCTGGAGGGCGGGCAGGCGGCTGAGGGCCCAGCGGGCCTCGCTGCCGTCGGCGGCGGCGAGGCTGAGGGGCCAGCGCAGGATGGGGGTTTCCGCCGGGCTGCCGTGCTTGTCCAGGTGGAGGCTGAGTTCGCCCTGGGCGTCGCCGCCGGGGTTGCGCAGGTGCAGGCTGAGGCTGGACAGGCACACGCCCTTGGCGAGGGGGGCGAAGCGCTGGGCGGCGGCGTGGCCCGGGTCGCACAGGCGGGCCAGCCGGGTGGTGCCGGCGGCGGTGGGCAGCAGTTGGCGCTCGCGGGGGCGCGGGCGGTCGGGGGGCTCGGGCTGGGGCGTGGGCGGGGCGACGGGGCCGGGGGGGGGGGGGCCTCGGGGGGGGCCGGGGGGGGGGGGGGGGGGGGGGGGGGCGGGGGGGGGGGGGGGGGGGGGGCGACGGGGCCGGGCAGGGCCTCCAGCGGGGCCTCGAAGGCGGCGATGCGCAGGGGCTGGGCGTTGGCGCTGGCGATGCGCAGGGGCACGACGCTGGCCTCGGGGTGGTCGGTCAGGTAGCGGTTGAGGGCCCGGGCGAGCCCGTCCACCGCCAGCCCGGCGGCGGGCAGCGGGCCGTCGGGGCTGAAGAAGGGCGGGTCGTCGCCCACCGCCACGCTTACGTGGCAGGGCTGGCGGGTGAAGCGCACGCCGATCCGCCGGCCGGTGAGGGCGCCGGGGATGAGCACGCCGGTGCGTTTGTCGGCGGCGTCGCCTTCGATGAGCATTTCGGCCATCAGCCGCGACGCGCACTGAGCGGGGACGCGCTGCTCGAGGCCGGTGGGCAGGGTGTCCAGCGGCGCCAGGGGCAGCCAGTTGCCCCGGCTGAACAGGCGCAGGCGGGCGCCGGTCTTGCGGGGCGGGTTGAGGGCGCCGGCGGCCGGGGGCGAGGCGTCGAGCTGCACGCCGCAGAGGGCGCGGGTCTCGCCCCAGTCGGCGCTGGCCCACAGCCAGGGGGCGTCGGTCTTGCCGGCCATGGGGCCGCTGTCGGCGACGACGGTGAGGTATTCGATGTCCTTCCGGTCGCTGGCGTCGGCGGCGGCCAGCACCAGGCGGGCGCTGGCCAGGCGTCGCCCGGCGGGCAGGGCGACGCGGAACGCGAGCCCGGCGGCGGCGTTGAAATCCCGCCCCACAGCGGGCTGGCTGTCCGGGGCCGGGGCGAGGAGGGTGGCGGCGTCGGCCACGGTGGGGCGCGGCCTCAGGGGGCGACGGGTTGGGTGCCGGCGGCGTCGGCGGTGGCCGGGGCTTCGGCGGCCAGAAGCTCTTCGAGCACCTGGATGGCGCCGCTGATGCGCATCAGGGTGGTGCGCAGTTCGTCCTGCTTCTTCTGGAGGTCGGCCATCACGCCGCGGCCGGCGTCGTATTCGCTGCGCAGCTCGGCGAGGCGGGCTTCGAGTTGGTCTTTCATGGGGGTTCCTGGGCTAGCGGAGGAAGACGAAGATGTCGATGAGGCCGGTGTCGCCGTCGAAGTCGGCCAGGGCCTTGCCGATGGTGCAGCCGGTGGGGTTGTCGCCGGCGCGCATGGCGTGGCCGGGCAGGGCTGCGGGCACCAGCAGGTTGCCCTTGCGGATCGGGCCGTTCCCGGCGCACACCTTGCAGGGTACGCGGCCGGCCAGGGCGATGGGGTGTTCGCCGGCGATCCGCTCGTGCTGAATGGTGTCGGCCCCCAGCAGCATGCCCGGCTGGGTGGAGACGACGCCCAGCACCAGCGGGTCGTGGGGTTCGCGGCAGCGTTCGACGCCGCGGCCGTCGGGGGTGAGGCTGACCACGTCGCCGGGCTCCAGGGCTTCGAGGGCGGCGAAGTTTTCGGCGAGGTCGCGGTTGCCGGTCTGAACGGAGGCTTTCGACCAGACGGTGCCTTCGGCTTCGACGTCCCAGGTGTGGATGCCGCCGCCCCAACCGCGGGTCTTGGGCTGCGGCGGGAAGCCGTGGGTGCCCAGGTTGCCGGAGATGGTCACGTCGCCGGCGATGACCTGGTTGCCCGCGAAGGTGTTGGGGCCGCGGGTGGCGAGTTCGTTCCAGGCGGCGTTTTGCGCCGCGGTGAGGCTGCCGGAGGCCAGCTTGCGGAAGAACAGGCGGTCGTTCTCGGTGTAGCTGGCACCGATCTGCAGCTGGTAGTTGTTGGCGGTGTTGCTGTGGCGGCACACGAGGAGGTGGGACCACGGGTGCGCGTTGTCGGGCACGTCGCCGGGCAGATCCGCGCCGCCGTTCTGGTAGAAGCCCGACTTGAGCGGCATGCCGAAGTCGCCGGGCAGGCCGGCGGCGTTGAGGGAGCTGGCGTAGCCGAGCAGGGCGCCGCCTTCCACGTCGAGCCGGGCGGCCGGGCGGGTGAGGCCGAGCCCCAGGTTGCCGGCGGTGTCGAGGGTGAAGCCGGCGCTGGCGCGGCCTTCGCCGGTGGCGAAGAACTGGTAGCCCACGTTGCCGTTGCCGACGACGAAGGATCTGACGTCGAGAAAGTAGCGGGGGTCGGGGGCGACGAGGCGGACGGCGGGCTTGTTGCCGTCCCAGCCGCGGTCGTTCTGGGTGCTCACCTCGAGCCGGGCGGTGGGGGTGGCGGTGCCAACGCCTACGTCGCCGCTGGTGGTGAGTTTCGCGCCGGAGAAGCTGGCCAGCGCGGCGCGGATTTCGGCGAGCTGGGCGGTGCCGGTGACCTTGAGGGGGCCGCCGACGGTCAGCTCCTTCATGGCGTACCTGCTGTCCGGGTCGAGCTTGCTGGCGTCGATGGCCTTGTTCTGGATGGCGTCCCGGGGCAGCGGGGCGCCAAAGCCGCCGGTGTGGTTGTGGGCGGCGATGTCTTCCTGGGCGCGGATCTGGACTTCGTTCCATTCGTCGGCGCGGATGATGTCGCCGGCAGTGCGCTTGACGTAGGGGGTGGGGCGGTCGGCCATGGTGGGTCTTCCTCAGGGGTGGGCCGGCAGGGCGGCGCGCAGTTCGTCGATCATGGCCTGCTGCTCTTTCACGGCCTGGACGAGCAGGCCGATGACCGCCGCCGGGTTGATGCCTTTCCAGCCGTCGGGGCCTTCGGCGACGGCGTCGGGGAGTACGGCCTCGAGTTCCTGGGCGATCAGCCCGACGGAGCGGCCGCCGCTGCGCCAGTCGAAGCGCACGCCGCGCAGCTTGCAGAGGGTGGCGGTGGCGTTTTCGAGGACGCGGACGTTGTCCTTCAGGCGCAGGTCGGAGCCCGTGAAGCCGCCTTTGGTGCACCACATTTCGCCGGCCGCGAAGCCGCCGTAGTAGCCGGTGTTGTCCACGTTGAACAGGCGCAGCCAGCCGTCGTTGCCGTGGGCGTCGCCGACGGCCGACATGCGCCATTTCTTGCCCAGGCGCAGCACGTCGGTCTGGAGCACGCCGTCGTTCACGTTGAGCTGGAAGCGCGTGTCGCCGGTGCGCGCGTTGACGATGTTGAGGCTGTGGGTGACGCTCAGATAGCCTTTCTCGGGGGCGCTGGGTTCGTCGCGCTTGTTCCAGATGGCGAACTTGGGCGTGCCTGCCGGGGGGGCGTCGACGGTGTAGTCGAGCACGAGCGCGCCATTGACTTCCAGGCGGTCCCAGACGGAAACACGCCGCCCCAGGCCGGCGCTGCGGTTGCCCATGAGCATCAGGGTCTGGTACTTGTCGGTGTCGTTGCGGATCTCGGCTTCGCCGGGGCCCAGGGCGGGGGCGGTCGTCGCGCCCGATCGTCCCGACGCGGAGATGCGCAGGAGGCTCTGGCTGGGGAACAGGTCGAGGATCGGAAGGCCCGGGTCCTGCTTGATGCCCAGGCGCAGGCGCATCTCGCCGCCGACGATCAGGCTGAGCGGGTGGGCGCTGCGGGTGCCGACGATCAGGCCCGCGTCGGCGCCGTAGATGCCGACGCCGTGGGCCATCACCCGGCCGTCCACGCCGCCGGCGCGGATCGACAGCTTGGCGTGGGCGCCGCCCAGTATGTCCACCACGCGGCTCCAGCCTTCGCCGTTCTCGGGGGCGTCGGTGCCTACCGCCAGATCGCCGCTGAGGCTGGCGAGGGTGGCCTGGATGTCGGCGAGCTGGGCGGTGCCGCTGACCTTGAGGGGGCCGCCCACCGCGAGGCCCTTGAGGGTGAGCCGGCTTTCCGGGTCCACCTTGCTGCCGTCGATGGCCTTGTCGGCGATGCCGTCGCGGGGGATGCGGGTGCCGTCGCCGGTGTGGTCGTGGGCGCGCAGCTCGGTTCGCGCGCGCACCTGGATCGCGTTCCAGTCGGCGGCGAGCATGATGTCGCCGGGCTCCTTGCGGATGTAGGGGGTCGGGGTGTCGGCCATCAGAAGATCACCTCCCAGCTGAGCGTCATCTCCAGGTTGCCGGCGCGGTTGACCACCGGGAAGGTGACGCGGTTGTAGAGCACGGGTTCGGCGCCGGTGACGCCGACCAGGATGCCGGCCTCCTGGAGCGGTTGCCGGGCGGCGTTGCC
>NZ_JAYRMI010000127.1:0-2782 GCF_041904905.1 Zoogloea sp.
ACGCCTGTTCGGCGAGACCCTCGGTGATCTCGACGTGGCGCTGGGCGTGCCCGCCCCGGGCGGACGGCCGGACGCGCTGGCCGCCACCCGCGGCACCCGCCTGGAGTTCGCCGAAACCCGGCCCTCCCGCCACCTCCTCGCCCACGAAACCGCCCACGCCCTGCAGGCCCGGCGCGGTACCGACGGCGGCACCGACCCCCGCGCCCACCTGGAAACCGAAGCCCGGCACCTCGCCGACGGTGCCCGATCCGGGCAGGCGCTCCGGCCCCGCGGCCGCGCCCCCCAGGCCTGGCTCTACGACGCCCCACCACGCGACGCCACCGCCCTGCAGGCAGCCCTCCACCCCACCGGCGACGAAGGCATCTCCACCCGGCGGGTGATGGCCATCCTGCGGGCCAACGCCGCCCCCGCCGACATGGCCCGCCTGCGCGCCAGCTACGGCCCCGGCTTCTTCCGCGACCTCGACCGCTGCTTCGGCGACTCCAGCTGGGGCGAAGCCCGCGGCTACCTGGGCGCCCAGCTCTCCCTGGCCGAAAACATCCAGACCCGCACCGGCATCTTCGTGCGCGACCAGGCCGGCATCCTCGACACCCTCCGGCGCTGGCCCGACGACGACGTGCTGCGCATGATCGAGTCGGCCGAAGGCACGCCGCCGGCCGCCCCGCCCCTGGCCAGCCCCGCCACCGCGGACACCCCCGCCGCGCCGCGCCCGGTCGCCGCCGGCTGGGCCGACGTGCAGCGCGCCCTCACCGACGCCCTGGCCGCGGAAGACGCCTACCGGGCCACCCAGCTGCTGCTCGACAAAGCCGAGCGGGCCCGCGCCAGCCGCCCCAGCGACACCCTCAGCCCCGCCGCCCCCGGCGCCGACGCCGTCTCCCGGCAGCGGGTGGCGCTGGCCTACTCGCGCATTGCCGCCGCCGAATCGGCCCGCCGCCCCGGCGACGCCTTCCTCGCCATCGCCGACCTCAACGCCCCCCAGCGCGCCGCCCTCGCCCCCCGACTGGCCGGCGGCAGCTGGCCCAACCTGGGCGCCGACATCCAGCAACTGCGCGCCATCGCCGCCGACGGCAACGACGCCAGCGCCCTGGAGCGCGCCATGCGCGCGGCCGGCAACCTCACGGGCAACGTCTCGCCGGCCATGCTCGAGAACGCCGCCACCCGCGCCGGCGAACTCATCAACCGCGCCCGCGAACGCCTCGCCGCCCTGCCGCCGGCCTCCAGCGAGGCACGCAGCCGGCGCGAAGCCGAACTGGCCGCCCTGCAGGCCCGCTTCCACGAGCGCACGCTGGTGCAGGCGATGTACTTCGCGTCCCACGAAACCGGCGCCGCCACCCTCGAAGCCCTGGGCGTGCCGCACGAGCAACGGGCCGAGTTCCTCATCAACCAGGTGAGCACCTTCAGCGAGCTGCTCACCTTCATCCGCCGCGTGCCGGTGCGGGCCCGCCTCGGCCTCACCCACTCGCCCTGGTATCAGGCCAAGCGCACCCAGATCCTCGGCATCGACCCCAGCCCCGCGCACGAGGCGCTGCTGCTGGCGGCGCTCTACGAGGGCCACCCGGATCTTGCCGGCAGCGAATTCCTGATCGGCCAGCAAGCCCTCCTCGACGCCAACGACATCGAAAACGCGTGGCGCGGCGGCGACCAGAGCCGGGTCTGGATGGCCCTCGCGCGGATGCCCGCGCCCCGCCGCGCAGCCCTGGCCGAACTCGTCACCCAGCCGCCGGCCCCTCCCGCCGACGCCCGCCCGCGCCCACCGCTGGTCGAGCTGCTGCGCAGCCTCGAACACGGCACCATGCGCGAGCGGCTGGACGCCTCGCGCCTGCGCCGCGGGCTGGCCGGCGACGCCGAAGCCCTGATGCGCGGCGACGCGGTCCGCCTCGCCGTTCGCGGCGGGCAGATCGTCGAGCGCATCGAAGACCCCCGCGCCTTCATCGAGCTGGTGGTGCGCACCCCGGCCGCCCAGGCCGAACTGCGCCGGGGCATGGTGATCCGCCGCCAGCTGCAGGCCAACCCTGCCCAGCCGGTAAGCGACGCCGAACGCGCCCTGGCCGAGCGCTTCGACGCAGCCGTGCTCGCCGCCGAGCAGATCGGCGAACGCGACCACGACCTGCGCCTCGCCTTCGAGACCGTGGCCTTCGGCGAGCCCGACCTCAGCGGCGGCACCGGGCAAGACCCCGCTGTCGAGGCCGACTTCATGCACTACCGCCTCGAGGAGCGGCTGGCCGCGGTGCGCACCGCCGGCTCCCGGGCAAGCACCGACACCCTGAGCTGGGCGGGCCCGAACGTCGATGAGAACGCCACCCGCTTCCGGGTGTACTACGACCGGGTGCGCCTGCGCGGCATCGGCCGGGCCGAGCTGGCCCAGCTGGCCGACCTGTACTACCGCACCATGGCCGCGCTCGACACCTTCGCGCCAGCCAACCGGGCCTTCGCCTCCACCGCCGCACAGCTGGTGGCCGCCGTCGCCGCCACGGTGGTGGTGTCGGCGGCCAGCGGCGGCAGCCTGGGGCCGGCAGCCATCGCCGCCCTGGCCGCCTTTGCCGGCGGCGCCACCGCGGGCCTCACCGGCGCGGTGATCCGCGGCCGCTCCACCGACGCCGAAATCCTCACCGACGTCTCCACCGGCGCGGTGGAGGGCGCCGTCTCGGTGGTCGGCTCCGCCCTCGCCGCGCGGGCCGTGCACGGCGCCACCGCCGGCCACGCGGCGGGCGAGGCGGCCCGCCTGGCCGGGGGAGGCGCCGTGCGTCAGGCCACCGGCGGCGCCGGCGCGGCCATCGCCGAG
>NZ_JAYRMI010000087.1:0-15656 GCF_041904905.1 Zoogloea sp.
TGGCGATCTTCGAGGCCGATCATTCGTCCTCGTCCCTGTTGAAGATCGCCGCCACTTTTTTTGAAAGTACAAGCAGCGCGGCGGTTTCGGCCAGCGCCTTGTCCTTGCGCCGCAGTTCCCGTTCGAGCGCCTTGATGCGGCGTCTGTCCTGCTTGGTCTGCTGAGGACTGGCGCCACGCTCTTCCGGTTCCGCCAGGGCCTGCGTAGCGGCCTGGCGCCATTGGGCCAACGCTTGCGGATAAACGCCGTGCTCCCGGCACCAGGCGCTCTTGCCCGCTTCATCCAGTGCGGCTGTCGTGAGGACCGCCTCAAACCGGGCCGCCGCTGTCCAGGCCCGCTCGCGAGCGGGCCTGGACAGCGCATCACTCCTCCAGCGCTCCAGGGTCGAAACCCCTACACCGATTTCACGCGCAACAGACTCCACCGTTGCGCTCTCCGGCGGCAGCAACCGCGCCACCGCTCTGTCTTTGAATTCTTGTCCGTATCGCGCCAACTCGTTCTCTCATCATCGCCCCCGAATTCAGGATTCTATCGAGGTGGCAACTATTCTGACGCGGGGGGCCCGCTCGCGGTATTGGCAACCCGCATGCCGTGGGCCGAGATCGAATCGGCGCTGGCGCCGTGCTTTGTCCGCAAGGACCGCCAAGGGCGTGTGCTCGAAGGCCTGGATCTGTTTGGCCCGACCTTACAGGTAGCGGGCACGGGTGCGAGCCCGGCAGGTCGCCCGCGTCTGCCGATCAGGGCAATCGCACCTTCACGTCATGAACCCAAGCAGCTCAGCCCGGAACGTATCGGAAGTGGCGGCCAGCATCCGTTTGGTCTTGATGCTGCCCTTGCGCGACGTGTTGAGGCGAAGCAGGTTCATCACGATGTGCCGAACGATGGCGAGGTTGTTGGCGGCGTATCCCGTGCGCACGGTGGACTGGTCCTCGCCGAACTGGACGTCGAGGCACCAATGAAGGCGGTTTTCGATCTCCCAGTGGCTGCGCACCGCGTGCGCAATCCGCACGGCGTCCGCAGGCAAGGAACTGATGTAGTAGCGCCGCTCACAGCTCGTTCTTGTGCCCACGGTCCGCTCGCGCTCGACGATCGCGAAGCACTTCAGATCTGCCCACTGGTCGGCCTTGTAGAGGCGATCGACGGCGTCGAACGCCCAGCAACGTCGCACTTCCGTTCGACCGTGCCCCTCCTCGCGGCTCTCCGTGGTGGCGTTGGGGGTCAGGGCGCCGCCCACGCCTGCCTGGGCGAGCAGGAAGGATTCGAGGAGCTTGGGATGGTTGTCCTTCACGCACAGCACGTAGTCGGCGCCGCCTTCACGAATCGCCTTCGCAATGCCGGTCTGGGTGCCCATCGCGTCGATGGTAACGACACAGCCTTCGAGCGCCAGCATCGCCAGCAGTTCGGGAATCGCCGTGATCTCGTTGGACTTCTCCGCTGTCGCGACCTGACCGAGCACGAGGCCAACGTCGGCGGCGAAGGCACTGACCAGGTGCAGGGGGCTCGCTGCCGCCTTGGTCGTGCTGCGCCGGCTGGTCTTCCCGTCAATGGCGACGACCGTATCCTCGCCCAAGGCGGGGATCAACTGCCCGACCCAGCGTCGAAAGGCGGCTTCAAACTCCCGTGGATTGAGCGCAGCAAAGACACGCCCAAACGTGTCGTGCGAGGGAATCCCGTGCTCAAGCACCAGAAAACCGCGCAGCCAGTCGATACGCTCCTTGGCCCACGCTTCGATCTCGGAGAACTCGTCAGCGCAGCACAGCACTGCGCACACCGCCACCGTGAGCAGTTCGGACAGATCGTGCCTGACCTGCAGGGCACTGCGCGGGTCGGAGATCGAAACGAACACCTGCGTGAGCGGCATCACTTTCCTCGTCTGCATGGGAACGCCAAAAGACGAGAAAACTACACAAAATCAGGGGCTGTGAACAGGGGGGCGTAAGCAAGTGACCAAGAACGCGGTTCTGGAAGGGGTATGCTGGATAGGTGCGATGGCCCTGCTTCGGCAACCCAGGATCACTCAAAACTCGCCTCGAACACAAAACTACTGGCACTCCCAGAATGAGGCCTCATTTCAAAGAAAATCAACGGGTTGAAATCGATCCGCCTGTGCCAGGGCTGCAGAAAATCAACCAGTCTGGTATTCTACAGAAAATGGGAAATGAATTAACTGACCCATGGAGATACGCCGCGTAGCTTGATATCTGCTGTGCCAGAATCAAACTCATTATATTCTCTTCACCTGTGGGCTCACGACCATGCGCATCTCCGTCATCAGCGTCAATGGCGCCCCGCCTGCGTGCCCGGCGGTCTTTGATTTCGACAGCCGCGGCGGGGCGATTGGCCGGGAGAATGGCAACGAGTTGGTTCTGCCCGATCCCGAGCGGCACATTTCCCGCGTGCAGGCGCGGGTCGAATTCGATGGCACGCAGTTCGTGCTGGTGGACATGGGCGGCAACCCGTCGTCGGTCAATGACCGGCCGGTGGGCAAGGGCAACCGTGTGGCGCTCACCGGGGGCGACCGGATCGCCATCGGCGGCTATTTGCTGGAGGTCGAGTTTGCCCACGTGGCACCGGTGTTTTCGACGCCCGATCTGGCCGCGTCATCTTCCGATCCGCTGGGTTTGTTCGGCGGTGCACCGGCAGCCACGCTGGATTTCTCCGATCCTTTCGCTGGCTTGCTGGGCACGCCAGCGGCGAGTCCGGCTGCGGCGCCGTCACCTGCGTCGATGCCGGCAAGCGACGATCCGTTTGCCGTTTTCGGGGCGCCAGTTTCGCCTGTTAGCCGTCCCGCGGCATCTGCGCCTTTGCATGATCCGTTCGCTACACCGCCTCCGCCACCAGCCGCGCCGCGAGCCGATCTACTAGGACTGAGCGGAGTGCGCGGCGAGCAGTCGGTGGATGCACTGTTCAGCCTGGGCAATGCGTCGCATGATCCGTTTGCTGGCACGCCACTCGGTGATGCGCCGGTGGCGCCTTCTGGTGTGGTGTCTGGGGAGGTCGATCCGCTGGCGCTGCTTGGTGGCGCGGCCCCCGCACCAGTGATCCCAGACCCCCAGCGCGATGATGCACCGCTACTCAACCACGCTTTCGCGCCACCGCGCCCTGAGGCGACCGCGCCGGAAGTGGCCCAGGTGATTTCGCCGCCCTCAGCCGCGCCGCGGTCTCCGGTGGTGGGTATGGTTTTTTCGTGGGATGACACGCCAGCAACACCTACACCGGTACCGCGCAGTACGCCACTAGATGCTGCCCCGTCGCCAGCCAAGGTCGAGATCAGCGTCGACAGAGTTGCGTCGGATCATCCCCCGACCGTCATCGCGCCCGCGCCAATCCGGGCCCCAGCACCGACCCGACCAACCTCCGCTGAACCGCCCGCTGCGGCTCCTGCCTCTGCCGACGCCTTACTCGACGCCTTCCTGCGCGGCCTTAGCGTGCCGCTGCGTTTGCCTGCCGGGCTCACTCCCGAGCTGATGGAGCAGATTGGCTTGGTGCTGCACGAGTCGACCCGGGGCACGCTCGATCTTCTCACCGCCCGTGCGTTGACCAAGCGCGAGGTGCGCGCTGAGGTGACGATGATCGTCAGCAAGGACAACAATCCGCTCAAGTTCGCGCCTGACGTGGGCTTTGCGCTGTCGCAGTTGCTCACGCCCCAGAGCCACGGTTTCATGCGGCCTGCCGAGGCAATTCGCGACGCCTACGACGACCTGCGGGCGCACCAGTTCGGCTTCATGGCTGGGATGCGGGCGGCGCTGACCGGTGTGCTGAAGCGCTTCGAGCCGGGAGCCCTTGAAGAGCGCGTGATGTCACGCGGTGTGCTCGACAACATCCTGCCAGGCAGCCGCAAGGCCCGGTTGTGGGATCTGTTCGAGCAGATGTACGGCGAGATCTCGCGGGAGGCCGAGGACGATTTCCATGCCCTCTTCGGCCGCGAGTTCCTGCGCGCCTATGAAGAGCAGGTGGAGCTGCTTCAAGCGGAGCGCGGGCCAAGCCGTTAGGCCATTGATGCAGTCCAAATTTGTAGCGCGAGGTTCTCATGCTGGAGATGCACACGTGTTTCCTGTCCGAGGTTGGCGGCCGTAACCGCAATGAGGATGCTTGCGGTTACTGGATGTCGGAGGCCGGCTGCTGTTGGGTTGTGTCCGATGGCGCCGGGGGACACGGCAGCGGCGACGTGGCCTCACGGCTGGTGGTCAGCAGCATATTGCGTAGCTTCTCGGCCCAACCGCAGGTCGACCCAGACACCGCCTCAAACCTGCTGCAGCAGGCCAACGACGCGGTGGTGGAAGAAAAGACCACCGGCAGCACCGCCGACGACATGCACGCCACCGCAGTGCTGCTGCTGATTGAACCCCATGACCGCGTGGCGGTTTGGGGTCATGTGGGCGACACCCGCATCTACCTATTCCGACGCGGCCGAGTGGCCTACCAGACGCGCGACCACAGCCTCGTCCAGAACATGATCGACGCAGGCTACGGCAACGTCGATATGATCCGCTCCCATCCTCAGCGCAGCCTGCTCACGTCGGCGATCGGTTCGGCGGAATCCATTGCCCTGTCGGTGTCGGCCGAGCCGCTGGCGCTGCATCCGGGCGACGTATTTCTGATGTGCACCGACGGCTGGTGGGAGTACGTCGAGGAAGCCGACATGGAGCGCCTGCTCAACGCCACGCCAACGCCCCAGGCTTGGCTCGAGAGCATGGGCGAGTTGATCCTCAGCCGGGCGCCGGAGTTCAATGATAACTACACTGCGGTGTGCGTCAGCATGATCGAAGATCCGGACGCTGACGAAACGACAGTGATCATTCCATCCAAGCCCCGTGACGACTCCGGGGCACACTGAAGGAGAGGTTGCATCATGAAAGATCGAGTGATGTTTCGTCTGCCGAGCTGCGTGGTGGCGTTGAGTGTGGCGGTGGGCGGCTGCGCCAGCGTGGATCAGAAAACCCAGAGTGCCGGCGTCGGCGCGGCGGTGGGGTGCGCGACGGGCGCGGTGCTGGCGAAGCTCACTAAGAATGACGCCAAGACCGCCTGCTTGGCCGGTGCAGTGGTGGGCGGCCTGATCGGCTACCAGCGGGCGCGCAGTTCTGAAATTGACGATGCCAAGGCTGCTGTCGACGACGTGGTGAAGGTGAGCGGTGCCAAGGCGGCGCCGGTTCGGACCGACACGGTGACGGTGACCGACAAGCAGACTGGCAAGACTGAAGCAGTGCGTGCGTTCAAGTCGGTGTCGGTTGATATCCCGCTCAGCCAGCTCGACACGAATGACGGCAAGGAAGCGATGCGCAAGCTCAACGCCTACGCCCGCAAGGTGGCTCGCGAGCGTGGCGAGGCGGTGCAGATGACTATCGCCACGGCGCCAAGCACGGGCACCAAAGCGACTCCGGTCGGCAACATGCAGGTGAGCGAGAAGGTGGGTGACGGGGTGGTAAATCGCCTCATCGTCACCGACAGCCGGATTCCCGTTAATGTGCAGCGGGTCAGCATCGAAGCAAGCAATCCGACGCGGGTATCAGTCTGATCCTGATATCAAACTGTGTTCTGCCGACGGCGGATTCGTCTCATTTTTCGTCGAGCAGCTTGTCGAGAGACTTGTTCAGTTCCTTCACATAATGTTTTTCGGCCTGCTCGTTGCTGGCCGCGCCCTTGGCGGCGGGCTTGTCCCGCGGAGTTGGCGCAAGACCCGGTAGCTTGGCGACTTCCTTGTCCTTCCGCTCTGCCGCTAGTATTTCCTCGACCGAAAAGCGCAGCGCTGCGAAGGCGGGGGAGCAAGGCTGACCATCGGCACAGCGCGCCTCTCCGCCCAATCCGAGTGGCCCCTTACCGGAGTCGGTGAGTGCCGCTTCGACGATTTTCTGCGGGGCCCCACTGCTGGCGGGGTCGAAGCGCAGCACCGAGAAGTCTCGCGGCGAATCGGCGACGATGGTGATCACCTCCCAACTGCCCTTCGGCTGGTCGGCCTCGTAGGCCCAGTCCGGTCGGGGGAAGGCCAGCGGTTTGCCTGCGGCAATACGGTTGCTTCGATCAAGTTCGTTGGGGAATATCTGGCTGAGCCGCGAGGCCGCCTTGTCCCACAGCAGCACATAGAGAAGGCCGCTGCGTTCGGTGTGGAGCACGAAACTGAGCGCTTCCTTGCCGATAGCGAGCGGCGAACGGATCTTGTCGATCTTCAGCCCGAAACGGGTGTCGGAGGCGGCCACGGTGGCAACGAAGGCCTCTTCGAGCGTCACCTGCCGGGTGGTTGGTGCGACTGGCAGCGGTGTTGGGGGCGCCAGGCTGGGTACCACCGCCGGTGGTGCGGATACGGTGGCTGGGGCCGGTGCCGTGGCGGGTTGTTCTGGCTGCGGTGGGGCTTTGCGGGCAAATATGAAAGCCCCGACGAGGGCGACCGCGCCTGCCATTGTCGCTCCAGCCGCATAAGTAGTGACACCCCGCCTCTTACGAGTTATCGGCGTGGGCTCGGTCCTCGGCGGCGTGTCGATCTGCGACACATGAGTAGTTGAGACTGGCGTCGATGACGGCGTCAGGGTTTCGAGCACCCCCGGATCCTTGTTTGCGCCCGACGCGGTCTCACGGCTGGATGCTGGGGACGGGATGCTAACGTAAGCGGTCATGCCGAGCAGTTCGCGCATTTCGACGATGGACTGGGGACGCTCCTCGCCCTTGACCTGCATACAATGATCGATGCCGGTGAGGAACTGTTCGGAATAGCGGCCGGCGGCGAGGGTGGCGACGGGCTCATAGCCGTCCTGCAACATGCGTCCGACGGCTGGTGGCGGGGTGCGACCGGTGATAGTGAAATAGACGACGGCGGCTAGCGCATAGATGTCGGTCCACGGCCCCTGCTTCACGCCAGGCATTTCAGCGTATTGCTCGATCGGCGCGTAGCCGGGCTTGAGGATGACAGTGAGCGCCTGGGTCATGTCGCTAATGACCCTGCGTGCAGCGCCGAAATCAAGCAGTACGGGTCGCTCGTCGCGCAGCAGCATGATGTTGTCAGGCGCCACGTCGCGGTGATAGCAGTTCTCGGCATGCATCAACTCAAGGGCATCCATCACCGGCCCGAGGATCTTCTTCAGCCAGGCTTCGTCGGGAGGCGGGCCCTGGCGTTCGCGCAGCACGTCGCGTAGGGTCTTGCCCGCGTAGTACGGCATCGCCATGTACGCGGTGCCGTTTGCTTCCCAGAAACGATAGACCTTGAGCAGCGCGGGGTGGTCGAACTGGGCGAGTAAGCGGGCTTCATTGACGAAGCTGCGCCGGCCGATCTCGAAGGTGTCGGCATGGCGATCGGAGCGGACGATCACCGACGCATCTTCGCCGCGCATGGCGAGAGACGAAGGCATGTATTCCTTGATCGCCACCCGACGTTGCAGCGAGTGGTCGTCGGCGAGGTAAACGATGCCGAAGCCGCCCTCACCCACGAGTCCGACGATCTCGAACTCGAAGAGGTGCGTACCTATCGGCAGGGCGTTGACAGAGCCGCCTCGGGCCGGGCGCGACGGCGCAGCGGCGCGATTCCCAAGCACAATCGTCTTGTCATCATCAGGATTGGACACGGTGGAAACCCTAGATGTGTGGGGCAGTATCAGTCGCCCGGTGAGTAGGCTAACATCTTTAACAGAAACGCAGCATCGGGCAAGCCTCGGTGCGCGAAGCCACCGCAGCTGCTGTCGTTGTTGTAGCACCACCAGGTGGAATATCCGTTGAGGGCGTGCAGCAGGCTGCCTGTGGCCAGCGCGTCGAGGCAGTCGCTTGGCAGGCTGATTAGGTCGATCAACTCCTCACGCCGGGCAAAACGCGCGCCGACCCCTTCGAGGATGTCGGTGAACAGACGACTGGCCGGAGGCGGGCCTAGGCTGACCAGCGCGACTTCCAGTTGCTCGATGTCGTGCTCAAGCTGGAGGGCGAGGCGGGCAGTCTCTTCGAGCTGCTTGAGCCACGCGCCGAGGGCCGGCGCCGAGTCGCCGAGAGCCTGATCGGCGGGAAGCGGTGCGGCCAGCGTAAAGGGGAAGTAACGTCCTACACGATCAACCGACGGAGTCCATACGCCGGCCCAGCCTTGGTTGCCGAGCACACCGGGCATCAGTACGAAGTGCCAGACGTGGGCGGTGAGGTAAGTGTCGAGCCAGTCATTGCCCAAAGCGGCCTGGCTGCCGGCGACGCCGCGCTGCAGCCAGGCATCCCACGGGGCGACGAAGTCGTGCGGGAGGCGCCGCTGGGCGAAATCGCCGAGCACCGGGAGCTTGCCGTACCAGCCGGCGGCGCTCATGGTTACAGTCCACTCGGACAGCGGAACTCAGAGAGTTCGCGCAGCCGGAAGGGGTTCTGGACGCTGCTGGCGGTGACTTCGAAGGAGGCCTGACGGCCCTCTACGTCGAAGGTCACCTTGAATTTCTCTGGGGCTCCCGTGCCCTCGATCCGCGCCTTGTCGAAAAGCCGGAACAGCGCCCAGGCACCTTCGGCCGTGAGGCCGGAGGCGCCGCTCGGGGCCGGCGGGGTGATCTGGAGGCGCGCCGAGATGCCGCCCTTGCTGCCCGGCCATTGGATCGACTGGGGCACCTGTGGCCCGTGGGCGTATTTGACGAGCTGGCCGTCCACGTCGAGGGTGAGCTGGGTGATCGTCGGGTCCATGTCGATGGGCTTGAAGTCTAGCCGCACCGAGCCGCCGCTGCGGAAGAACACGTCGCGGATGGTGGCGGCGCGCTGAAATTGAGCGAGGTTGCCCGGCCCTCCAAGGGAGTGCTCCTGCACCCGCTTGAAGCTCCACGGACGCGTGGAGATATCGACGAAGGGCGCGAGGTTCTTCTGGAAGAAGTCGTCCATGAGCCCGCCGGGGCCGAACAGGCGGGCGAAGTCCTCTCGGGTCACGTCCCGGGCGCTACCGCGAGCAAAGGGGTAGCGCCCTTCGGTCGCGATGCGGCAGAACTGGCCTACCTGCGCCTCGACTGCCGACGAGAGGTTCTCACGGGTGGCGGCGAGCGATTGGCTGGTGCCAGCGCTGGAGAGTTGCTGCAACATGCCGCGGATCGGCTCGGGCATGCGCGCGCTCTCGGCCTTCACCTTGGCAGTCGAATCGCCCGGTGGCGGGGCGACCTTGTCCTTGATCGCCGTCTCGGTGGCGGAAAGCTGCACGTAGACCTCGTTGAGCAACTGCGTGACGCCATCAATCGGGGCGCTCTTGCCGTCGCCGGTGACGAGCTGGCGGATTTGTACGAAGCGGTCGTCCACCAGGCTTTCGAGGCGTTCCGATGGGGCTGCCGGGGCGTCGGCGCCACCGCCGCTGGCACTCATTCCAAGCACCTTGCCAAGCTCCTGCTTGGCGCTTGCGAGCTTTTCGTTGGCTTTATCTATGGTGGACTTCTCGGCCTCCGGCGGGGTCAGCGTGGTCTCGCGGGAGATCGCCCGCATCAGCCTGGGCAGCGGAGAGTCCGCGCCCGACAGCACTCGCGCGACCTGGATGCTCTGGGTGAGACCAGGTGATCGGACGATGGCGATATCGGCGACGAGTGCTTCCCACTGGCGCGCGTAGTCGGCGAGATAGAGCCGGCGTACGTCGCGGGCAACATTGGCGGCATCGCGCCGGGCGCTGGGATTGCGGCGCGTGCCTAGCACCCAGGATTCTTCGTCGGCAAGCTTGGCGGTGACCGCATCGACGGCCTTGACGAAGCCCTTGTGATAGCCGTCGTAGGTGTACAACCCGGGGATGCCACGGGTCAGTGGCGTGCCGCTCTTGCGCATGAAAACAAGTGTCGAGCTGGGGCCTGCGGCGTGTTCGATCGTGAATTCCGGGATGCCCTCCCCGACGCCCTGGCGCTTGAGCCGGCTGTAGATGCGGTCGGGCAGCGAGTAGCGCAGCAGCATCTCACGGGCCCGGGCGACGAGAGCTGCATCCTGCACCACCGGCGACGCTACAGGGCCGTCAGCGAAGAGCGCGTTGAGATGGTTGCCAAGGGCGGCGCGCTGGTCGGCAGTGACGTCGCGAGGCAGATTGCGGTCCCAGTCGATGGTGATCCATGCCTTCAGCGCCTCGGCGTCGAAGTGGGCGGGATCGTTGAGCATTAGATAGGCCTTGAGGGTTTCGTAGGCGAACTCAAGATTGATGCCGTCGAGTCCGCGGAGCTGGGCCTCGATACGGTGCGACAGGCGCGGGAACAGCACGTCGCGCAGCAGGCCGCGGTACGACTGGTCGGCGGCGGCGTCGAGCTTTTCGCCCTGGAAGAGGCCGAGGCCCATACCGGCTGGCTTCTCGTCGCGCGGCCGGGACGCGGTGCCGGATACGCCGTGCACCGCGTCGAGCACCGCCAGTACACTGGGAATGTCGTTGTCTGGCGCGGTGCCGACACGCGTGACCAGAGGCTTGGCTGCAGCAACGGCGCCATCCACTTCATCCACGTAGCTTCTGTTACGCAGGTAGCTGAAGCTCCAGCTGATCGACAGGCCGATGGCCAGCAGGCCCATTGCGGCAAGTGCGCCGATGTGGATAAGGCTGCGGCGGCGTTCCCATTTTATGTTGGTGCCGCCGATACGCTGCTCGGCGAATACTACCTCCTTTAGCAGACGGGTGAGGAAGAAGCTCTTGCCGCTGCCGGCGGGGGGCGGCAGCATGCGGCGCTCCAGCCCGAAGGCGCCGCCGAGGCTGGCCATCACGCGGTCAATAGGGTTGCCTTCCTGGGTGCCACTTGTGAAATACACGCCGCGAACCATCAGCGGGTGGTCGTAGCCGGAGTTGGCGAACACGTGGTGCAGGAAGGCGTCGAGGAGGCGACTGACGAGGGCGAACTGCTGGTCAAAGGCGGCGATCAGGGCTCGGTGACCGAGGTCAGGTTCTTCTTGAAGTCGTTCGATCAACTGGCCGCTCACGCGCTCGTGAAGGGCGCCGAGCTGGGCTGATAGGCCTTGCAGCGGATCGGCGGCAGTGGCCTCGTCTGTTGGGAAGGTGACGCCCCAAACCTGATCTCGGCCTTCCTTGCCGAGATTTGCAAAGAATTCGTTGAAACCGGCTGCGAGATCGGCCTTGGTGACGAGTACGTAGATCGGCAGGCGCACGCCGAGTTGGGAGTACAGTTCCTGCACGCGGGCCCGCAGGGCGTCGGCGTGGCGAGTTCCCTCTGCTTCGTTCTGGGCGAGCAGGTCGCCGAGGCTGACGGTGAGTAGTACGCCATTTAGCGGCTGGCGTGGGCGGTGCTTGCGCAGCAGCCCGAGGAAGCCCTGCCACGCATCACGGTCGGTGGCCGCGTCGGAATCCTGGGTCGTGTAGCGGCCAGCCGTATCGATCAGAACGGCCTCGTCGGCGAACCACCAGTCACAGTTACGGGTGCCGCCAACGCCCTTGATCTGATGCGTGCCAAGCTTATCGGCGAGCGGGAAGCGCAGGCCGGAGTTGATCAGAGCGGTAGTCTTGCCCGAGCCTGGGGCGCCAATGAAGACGTACCACGGCAGCTGGTAGAGATAGCGCGGCGAGCCCAGCGCGGCGAGGCGTGCCAGCCCGCTACCCGAGGCGGCCGAGGGGCTGTGGCGAAGGATGGCGGCGGCTTCCTCGAAGCGCTTGCGCAGTGTGGCGACTTCGGCGGATTCGGTGGGCGTCTCGGCGCCCTTGCCGAGAAGACCGTCGAGCAGCCGGGCGTTACTGGCGCGCGCCTTCAGCCGCATGACGACGAAGTGGGTGGCGAAGGCCAATACCAGCGCGCCGATCACGATCCAACGCACGCGTTCGGATTCGAAGGGCACCCAGCCGGCGATGGCTACCAGAGGGCTGACGTACCAGATCACCAGCGCCAGTGCGATCAGCCCGGCGAAGCCGAGCAATACAGGATGGAGCAGTGCAGCGAAAAGCTTTTTCATCATTCGACCCTGATTCAGTTGCCGCGGGCGGCCGGGAACACGATGACCTCGACGCGCCGGTTCTGCGCGCGTCCTTCGGGCGTTTCGTTGGTGGTGACGGGTTCGCTGTCGGCGCTGCCTTCGGTCTTGATCTTCGGGCGGTTGCCCAGGCGCGGCGCGAGGGCTTCGGCGACCGCGTCGGCGCGGGCCTGTGACAGGTGCCAGTTGGACGGGAAGCGTGCCGAGCGGATCGGGCGGTTGTCGGTATGGCCACGGATTAGCACTTTGCCATCGACCTTGGTCACCGCTTCGCCGATCCGTTCGAGGAGGTCGGCGAAGGACGGCGAGAGGGTGGCGCTACCGGCCTCAAAGAGGCCATCGCCGCGAGCGGTGACGATGCTGCGGTCGGCTAGGTCGCGCACTACGACGCGGCCAGCCTGAATTTCGGCGGCCAGAAAGTGGGTCAGCCGGGCGGGGGGCGGGGTGGCTGGCGCGACCACGGCGGCGGGCATCTGCGTGCCGGCCTTGAGGGCAAGGATGGCCGAGAAGGTGGGGTCGGAGTACCGGTTGAGAGCGAAGGAGGCGAGCATGTAGCTGATCGCCAGTAGCAGAGTCGCGAGGGCTGACACCGCCCACAGTGGCACGGATTCGCGCAGGGGGCGGGCCGCGCTGGCCGTGGTCTGCCAGGCCGGCGAGAGTTCACGGATGACGTTGCCGCGCTCATTGGAGAGCATCTGCGCCAATTTCTCGCGCACCGAGGCGAGTTGCGTACGGCCGTTCTGCAGCACACGGAAGCGCCCCTCGAAGCCGAGAGACAGGATCAGGTAAAAGAGTTCGAGGAGGTCGCGGTGCTGAGTGGGGGTCTCGGCGAGCTTGCCGAGTAGCTGGAAGAATTTTTCGCCGCCCCAGGCTTCGTTGTGAAACTGCACCAACAGGCTGCGCTGGGCCCACACCTTATCGCCCCAAGGCGTATTGGCAGCGGTTTCATCGAGGAATGTGCACAGTGCGTAACGCGCGGCGATCACGTGCTCGTGGGCGACCCCGTGGTCGCGGGCCTTGGTCTCAAAGATGCCCATGGCTCGCGCCAGGGTGTCGCGCAGGCCGGTGGGGTCAGGGTGCTGAGCTTGGCGGAACTGAGGCACTAGACCTAGCAGTGGGTTGGCGGCGGCGATCAGCGGGTTGAGCCCAGTGTCCCAGTCGAGGGTGACTAGGTCGACCCGTTCGAAGCGCATGGCGGGCGCTACCCCGGCGGCGGCAGCTGGTCGCGGGCTGCGGCCGCCGGGGGAGGGAATGATCAGCGTCTTGTCGGAGGGGGGCTGGGCAAAGGGGTCGTCGTGCGCCATGGTTCCGATCTCCGGTATCGTTGCGATAGTCTGCGCTCAGGCCCGGATGGCCCACAGCGAGAGTTCGAGGGCCGGGAAATCACCGGTCACGTAGATGCCGAGGCCGCCGGAACTGTCGAGCTGCTTCCAGAGTTCGCCGGCATTGTCGAGTTCGAAATAGCTGAAGCCCGCGTGAAAGGGAATCTGCCGGGGGGCGACCGGTAGCGGCCGCAGCGCGATTCCGGGAAGCTGGAGATTGACCAATTCCCGGATCTTTTCGACCGGGCCGAGCTTGGCCTGGGTGGGGAAGCGCACGCGCAGGGTTTCGCTGGGCACCTGCGCGTTGACTGCCAGCACGAAACCGGCGTGACGCAGCAGATTGCGGTCGGTGAGGAGTCCGACGAAGCGGCCCTGTTTGTGGTCCTGCAGCTCGATCTGAACCGCATTTTGTTCGAGCACCGTGGCGAGCGCGCGGCGAATATCGCGGATCAGCGGGGCAAAGCTGGCTTCGAGGGCATCGTGATTGTAGACAGGCCGAACGCCGGGGCGGCGTTCGGCACTGACGAGGGTGGCGAGTTCGCCAGAGAGTTCGAGCAGGCGGGCGAACAGGCGCTCAGGATGGAGCTGACCGAGTTCGGCGAAGTGCTCGAACACCGGCTGGTGCCGGTTGATGGTGAGCAGGAATAAGAAGTCGGCGATCTCGGCTACTCCGCCGGCTCCGGGCTGCACGAGGCGGCCAGCCAGCGCGTCGCCCCGTTGACCAAGGAGGCCGCAGATCTCGCGCAGGTAGCTGGTGAGCACGGACGAGGCCTGGCTGGCGAGTACAGGTGGGATGTAGCCCTTGTCGATCACCACGTTGTTGTCGGGACGGCGCTCAATGACGCGCACCACGCCGATGCGCACGAATGAGTCGGAAATCTGATCGGCAAGGACGAGGCGCAATTGCGGCTGGCCGGTTTCGATAACTTCGGTGGCCCCGTCTCCTGAGGCTGAATCGACCACCTGCTCTTCCACAGGAAGGTGGCGCGCGAGCTGCCCCGAAGAATCGCTGACGCGGGCGGCTTCTATGCTCTGGACGCGACGCATTGGCAGTGCCAAATAGACGACTGCGTTCTTGACGTCGGGGGGGATGTCGAGCGCTAACGGTGCGGGGTGAGCAGAGGGGAAATCGAAGGGCGTGCCATCCGGCAGCACTCCGCGGGCGACTGTTAGCATGATCTTTCCGGTGGCGAGTGCCGCGGTGTCGAGCTCAAGCTGGGCGAAGCCCCAGAAAAGACCTCCCAGCGCCTGCGTTCGGGTTTCGACGTACCACTCCATGTGGCGATCTTGCTGTTGGAAGT
Organism: Zoogloea sp.; assembly: GCF_041904905.1. GTDB lineage: Bacteria > Pseudomonadota > Gammaproteobacteria > Burkholderiales > Rhodocyclaceae > Zoogloea. The sequence goes on from NZ_JAYRMI010000087.1 coordinate 14,477, forward strand.
GTTGAGGCCGTAGGAAGAGGCCCTCGGACCACACGACTTTGCTGCACCAGGACATGACGACCTCTTGCGGGGCGAGAATGAAGATTGAATTGTTGCTTACTGCCCGACGCCGCGCTGTCGTGGGGGCTTCGGAGCGATTGAAATTCCACTCTGGCTAATCTGAATGGAGTAGGCCGTGGTGGCATGCTGCGGGATGGGGGCGGTAGCCCGCCAGCGCACTGTGTTGACTTCGCGGTAGGCCGCGAAGACAGCCAGAAACCGGCTAGAGCCTTGAGGATGTAGTTCTGTACTGAAGGCCTGATTGGGTATAAGGGTGATTTCCTCGCGAACGACCTTTGCTGCGCCGAGCACCGCATCGTCGCGTTCGAACAGCGAGAAGAAATCGGCGTTGTCAAAGGCGGCTGTAGTTTGCAGGAGGTAGAAGCGCACGACGATAGGCATCGCGCGACCGTGACGGTCGGCATTGACAGCCGCATCGGCGGTTATATCAAGCCGGATCACCGTAGGGCTCGGCTCCGGTTTGGGCGGAAAAATGACCAACGGCTTGGCGCAGCCTGCCAGTGCCAGTGCAGCTACTACGGTGGTCGTCGCACCAAGTGCTTGCGTGAGTCGGATCATCGCGGCTTGATCTCCAAAAGCTGGTCAGCTATACAGTTTGATTATCGTAGCCTTTCTGCCGCAATGCAATCAGGAGCAATTCGGCACACCCCTCCGTGAGACAAGCAATCTCTAGCAGGCCGATGCAAAAACCCGAGAAACCGCGCCAGCAGTAGCTCACGCCATCCGATTTTTCATGACTTCATTCCCGTTTTGATGCCCATAGAATGGGCTGGGGAATAGGTTTTCACCCGATTCCGGGTGGATCGTGTCCCGGTGCGTGGTGTAAGAAGCGTCAGCAGAAGCGGTCGGCGGGTCCGGAGCGCGTCAAGCTAGTTGCCACCTGAGTCATGCAGCCAACGGCTGTCTATTCGTGTTGCCGATTGCCATGGCGACGACGGAGCGCGTCAAGCTAGTTGCCACCCGAGTCATGCAGCCAAAGGCTGTCTATTCGTATTGCCCATTGCCATGGCGACGACGGATTCCCGCTCTGGATTGAGCGTCACCGGGCCGGCAGGAGACCAGTTGCGGGTGTGGCGTGACCAGCGTGCAGGGTGGCGCTCGCGGGCCTCGACATACAACG